>DATKZT010000059.1:0-12522 GCA_035527845.1 Sedimentisphaerales bacterium
TCTCTGGATTACAGGACGCCGGCCCAGTTTGCAGCCGGGTGTATTGCCTCGGCTTCGGCTACGCCTTCGCCTCGGCAATACACGACAGAAAACGTGGATAACTCTCTAATTCGCTGTGGTACATAAACTGGGGTCAGGTCATTGCAACATATCGCTCAGACCTTGATGCTGCTTACATTATACCGTGCTGGGGCAGACCCACTGTCCCGCGTATGTCGCTGCTATTATGGCGGGTATTGTAGCCAAAGGCAAGTGGAAAGGGGCTCGACCAATGAATGTGGGCAAAATGGGCTGGACACCGCGGAGCGGTTGGGGTATTATACGGGCCATTGAACGACAAGCTGATTGATGACGAGTTGGCACTGGAAGGTAAAGGAAGGGGTGAAAAATGAGAACGGCTGTTCGTGGCTGCTATTGTTGCACATCTCGCGTGGATTTTCCCCCGTTGAGAACGCGGCTCTCGTCAATGGTGTTGTTGTTTTCGGTTTCAGCGGGGCTTTCATCTGATGCCGTCTGCGAGCCCGCGGCAAAACTCGTTGTACAAGCCGGCTGGCACACACGCATAGATACTCCGGTGTCGGTAGTGCTTGATAAGATTTTACCGCAGGGCAGCGATGCAGAATTTCAACTGGAGGAGGTCAAAGACTCAAAGCGTATTGAGGTTCCCTGTCAGGTAGAGGCAAGTAGTCCGCCAAGGCTGTGGTGGATTCTCTCGGGGACAACGCCTGCGGGGGCGCAGCGCACGTATCAACTCTCGCGGAAAAAGGCCGGCGATGACGCGGGTTTCAGGCGGGCCCGGGAAAACGGGAAACTGGCCAACGAGGGATTCAGGCGCTGCCATGGGTACGTGGAAGGCTGGCTCAAGCACGCAGACCCGAAAACGGGCCTGATTCCGAAGGGCCTTAAAGAAGACCGGCGTGACTTCTGGAATCCGCAGGATGCCGGCGCCGACAATTATCCCTTTATGGTGCTCACCGCCGCTATCATCGACCGTCCGCTTTTCGACGGTCGCATGCTCGACATACTCCGCACGGAGACCAGGCTCACTTCTCGCATCGGGGCGATGCCCGACGCCTATTCCTTTTCCAAACAGGGCTTCAGAGACGAAGAAATCAATATGGCCGGGATTATTTTCGGCTCGTCGGAATACGTAAAGGACGGCCTGCTGCCGCTGACCGAGTGGCTGGGTGAGAGCCCGTGGTCGCAAAGGATGGTCGCCATCGTCGATGATATATGGGAAAATGCGCCGGTCGATACGCCTTTTGGAAAAATTGTCTCCGAAAGCCACGAGATCAACGGCGAAATGCTGCAGGCGCTTTCCCGCATATACTGGATGACCGGCGAAAAGAAATACCTCGACTGGGCAATCCGGCTCGGCGACTATTACCTGCTCGATAAGCATCATCCAACGCGAGATGAGACCAAACTCCGATTACGCGACCACGGCTGCGAAGTCATATCCGGTCTGTGTGAGTTGTACGCGACGGTGCATTTTGCGATGCCCGAAAAGAAACAAGCCTATCAGGAGCCCATTCATGAAATGCTCGACCGCATCCTCGAAATAGGCCGAAACGAGCACGGCCTCTTTTACAACACCATCAATCCGCAGACGGGCGAACACGATGAGCGTGCAGCCGACACATGGGGCTACGACCTCAATGGGTTCTACACGGTGTATCTGATAGACAAGACCGAGCCTTATCGCCAGGCTGTCTTGAAAGCCCTCGGGAGCCTCAATGAACATTACAGAAACTACCGGTGGGAAGGCAATTACAGCGCGGATGGTTTTGCCGATTCCATCGAGAGCGCGATTAACCTGTATAATCGCGAGCCGGTCCCTTCTGCCGCCGAATGGATTGACAGCGAGACAAAGATAATGTGGGGCAAGCAGCAGGACGACGGCGTGATCGAAGGCTGGCACGGAGACGGCAACTTCGCGCGGACCACGATTATGTACTGCTTGTGGAAGACCGCCGGCGTCACCATCCGTCCATGGCGAGAGGATGTCGTCTTCGGCGCGGTGCAGGCCGGTGACAGTCTCAAGATAACGTTGGTCGCTGAAAAACCGTGGAAAGGGGAAATACTTTTCGACGCGCCACGGCATAAGACGAATATGAAGATGCCCCTCGACTGGCCCCGAATCAATCAGTTCTCCGAATGGTTTGTCGGCGAAGATGGTAAACGTTACCTCGTTCACAATATGACATCCGGCAGCCGGGAGATGCGGACGGGCCATCAGTTGCGGCGGGGTGTTTATGTCGAGCTGACGCCAAATAAAGAAAATCATATTGCGGTGACAGAAAGCTCAGGCGTCGGGACAATAGACGATGAAGGGGCACTGCAAATCCAGTGCGGGGGGCGGGGCGTGCTGCAATACAATCATGTACCCACGGCGCCGCCGGAAGGTGGGAACCCGCTTTATACCCGTAGCGGCTTTATTCATCCGCTTTGGTCGCCGACAGGTGAAATCCTGACCGATATTCACCCGCCGGACCACGTCCACCACATGGGAATCTGGATGCCGTGGACGAAGACGGAATTCGAGGGCCGAGAAATAGACTTCTGGAACCTTGGGGCAGGCAAGGGAACTGTTCGTTTCAAGGAATTCGTTTCACAGACAAGCGGTCCGGTTTACGGGGGTTTCCAAGCGCGGCAGGAGCACGTTGACCTTACCGCGCCGAACGGCGAGAAGGTCGCGCTCAACGAAAACCTGGACGTTCGCGTTTACAATATTGGCGGGCCCCAAAAGGGATATTGGCTCTGGGACTTCGTTTCAACGCAGCGCTGCGCAACGGATAGCCCGCTTCGACAGTGCGAGTATCACTATGGGGGCCTCGGTTTCAGGGCGACACGCAAATGGAAAGGCGGCAACTGCAACTATCTGAGCTCAGAGGGCAAGACGCGCCAAGACTGCGATGGAACAAGGGCCCGCTGGTGTGATATATACGGGGCGGCCCCCGACAAGTGGACGGGCGTGACGATTTTCAGCAACCCGCGGAATTTTCGGCACCCCGAACCTATGCGTATATGGTCGGGAAAAAATGACTACGTGTTTCTTGGCTTCGCACCCTCTCGACTCGGTGACTGGATTATGGAACCGGGCAAGGATTACGTCTTTCGATATCGCTTCTGCGTCCACGAAGGAAAGCCTGTCGTCGCGGATATCGAGCGGCTGTGGAACGACTACGCCGAGCCGCCCGAAATCAATGTGCAGCAGTTAAAGGATTAGAGTTGAGCAGGATGCCCTGATGCCTGAAAAAGAGCCCACCCATTCGGTCCGTTCCGGCCTCCCGAAGGGCCTGCCGATGTTCACGGCATCGGACCCTCAAGCCCTGATAGAAGAGAACGCCAAACTGGCCGAGCTCCAGAGCAAAGGTTTCCTCAAACGCTGGCGGGGCTATTTTCTGCTGACGGGGCCCGGCTGGCTTCAGAGCGCCTTGACATTAGGCGGCGGAAGCGCGATGGCCTCGCTTTTCGCCGGCGCTTATCTGCGATACAAGCTGCTCTGGGTACAGCCTCTGGCCATGCTCATCGGCATTGTAATGCTCGCGGCCGTCTCGCAACAGACACTCTCCACCGGTCAAAGACCCTTTCCCATGATGAAGCGCATCCTTAGTCCGGCGGTGGCATGGGCCTGGGCGTTCGGTGCGCTTGCCGTCACCGTGATCTGGCATTTCGCCCAGTACGCGCTGGCGGCAGGTATGACCGAGGACATGATTAGAGCATGTACCGGCTGGCAGCCTGCGCCGGCCGCTCGCACAATCGTTCTGGTTGGAATCGGCGTGGTGTTCCTGGTTATTTCCACCGCCGTCACCTGGAGCTACGGCAGGGGACATAAGGGCGTCAAGCTCTACGAGCGGACGCTAAAGGTCTTTGTGCTGCTCATCATGATCGCCTTTGCCCTCGTTGTGGCTCGACAGGCCTTTGCCGGACATATCCGGTGGGGCGAAGTTCTCAGAGGATTCGTGCCGCACGAGCTTGCGATTAAAGACCCAAGGACTGTCGCACTGGTGATGGGTGCATTCGGCGCCGCCGTCGGCATCAACTCCACTTTCCTTATATCGTACAGCCTCCTGGCCAGAGGATGGGGCAAGCAGCATCGGGGGCTCTCATGGTTCGACCTTATCACGGGGACATTCCTGCCGTTTTCCATAGTGACATCGCTGGTGATTATCGCCGCCGGAGCGACGATCTACAATCCACAGATATTCGCACTGGGAGCCACGGCCCTTTCGCCCGTAAAAGCGGCATCTATGTTCGAGTCGGCGGGGCTTAATGTATTTCTGGCGCGTATCGTGTTCGGGCTGGGAATTCTCGGAATGACGCTGAGCACTATCACGGTGCACATGCTCATGTCGGGCTTTGCAGTGTGTGAGATGTTCGGCATCGAGCCGGGCGGATGGCGGTATCGCCTGGCATGTCTGCTGCCGGCGCCGGCGGCGACCGGCGTCATATTCTGGAAATATATGGGGAGCTGGCTCGCGGTGCCCGCCTCGGCAATCTGCGGCCTGTTCCTGCCCTTTGCATACATAATCTTTTTCATCCTGAATAACAGCAGGAGGTATCTTGGGCCTGATAAACCAACCGGAGCAAAAGCCTTCCTCTGGAATATTGCGATGCTTATCGCCATAGTAGTATCCACGGTAAGTGCGTGTTATTATATTTATTCGCAGGTGTTATCAAATTGGAAAGACCTGTGGTGATATTGACAGGGAAGATGGAAACAGCAAGAGACAAAATTGTCAACATGGTGACCCGGCGGGACTTTCTGAAAGGCTCAGCGGCCTTTGCAATACCGATGTTCGTGCCAGGCTCTGTATTGTCGGCAAGTTCGCCGAGCGGCAGAATCACTATCGGCTGCATCGGCGTCGGCCGAATGGGCCTCGGTGACATGCGCACCGTTATGGCCTTCGACGAGGCGCAGGTTGTCGCCGTCTGCGACGTTGACGCCAACAGGGCCAATAATGCAAAACAAATCGTTGAGGAATATTATGCCGACAGAAGCCGCAGCGGCGCTTACAAAGGCTGCCTGGCGTACAGTGATTTCAGGCGGCTTATTGCACATGACGATATTGACGCGGTGCTGATCTGCACGCCCGACCACTGGCACGCTCTGCCCGCCATCGCCGCGGCCAAGGCAGGCAAAGACATATTTATCGAAAAGCCGCTGACGCTGACCATCCCGGAAGGCCGCGTCCTGAGCGACACGGTCCGCCGGTACGGCCGGGTGCTGCAGGTGGGCAGTCAGCAACGCTCCGACCCCAGGTTCCGCTTTGCCTGCGAGCTGGTCCGTAACGGCCGCATCGGCAAGCTGCACACGGTGAAAGTGGGCCTGCCGACGGACCCGGGCACGGTTCCGCAGCCGACGATGCCCGTTCCGAAGAACCTCGATTACGATATGTGGCTGGGGCCCACGCCGTGGGCCGATTACACACAAGAGCGCGTGCATCCGCAGGATGGCTACGGCCGGCCGGGATGGCTGCGCATCAGCGATTACTGCTGCGGGATGATTACAGGCTGGGGCGCACATCATATTGATATTGCGCACTGGGGAATGGGCGCCGAATATAGCGGCCCGGTGGAGATTGAAGGCTGGGCCGATTATCCCAAGGACGGGCTCTGGAACGTGCATGGTGACTTTCGCATCGAGTACACCTACGCCGACGGCGTGAAGGTCATCTGCGCCGACAACAAGACCAACATGCAGGGCGTTCTTTTTGAGGGCAGCGAAGGCTGGGTGTACGTCAAACGCAAAGTCATCGACGCCCACCCGAAGTCGCTGCTGACCTCTGTAATCGGCCCCGACGAAATCCGCCTCTATAGGAGCGATAACCACAAGGCCAATTTCCTAAATTGCATCAGAACCCGGCGTGAAACGGTCGCCCCCGTTGAGATAGGCCACCGCTCCTGCACCGTGTGCGTCCTCGGCTATATCGCAATGCTGCTCGGCCGAAAATTAAATTGGGACCCCCAAAAAGAAAGCTTCATCAACGACGACCACGCCAGCCGCCTCCTCTGGCGCCCCATGCGCAGCCCATGGATCCTGTAATCCAACCCGCAATACTTGTTTGCCTGTCGCTAATGACTATACTCCCCCTTGCTCTTCTCACACATTACCGCACACTGCGGGTGCGCTTGCCCTCGGCCGAAAACACCGTTAGCCTCAGCCGGCTTTCACGCCCAACTGTTCACCTGCCGGCATTACCCGTCCCTCCCCGGGCCCGTCACCTCTGGCCGGACTGATAATGGGCACGGTAACCTTGCCGAACACGCCCCGAACGCTGCACTTTGGACCGCATCTTCCGGGATCCGCTCGGAACGGCAGACTATGGGCCATCGCTTCCTTTGATCATGGATATACGAGTTTATGAAATCCTCAGTCTCCCGCCTCGCTCGCCCGCCCATCTCGACAAACTCCTCGTAATCCATGAAACGGTCCCTTCTGGACAATATCTGCAACGTTGCTCCTACTTATAAAGACGCCAAACCCTGCAAAATGTAACAACCTTTTTGGTAAATCTTTTGTAAAAAACCAACGCAGCCTCCTCATATCCACCGGGCTCGCCTCCGCCGCGGCAAAAAACGCCCCGCAAGCCTGCCCGCTTGCCACAGACCCTGCCTTGACAAACCTCTGGAGTTTATGATGAAAATCCGTACAATCAGGCAAATGAAACAGGACAGCCTGACAGAGCCTACTGGAAATGAAGGAGTTCTTTTATGGGTAAGAAGACGGTTCGCAGTGCGATAATCGGGGCGGGTTTTTCGGCGAAGTTTCACTTCGAGGCTGTAAACAAGGTCTATGGCGCGGCAGGCGAGGTTGTCGGCGTATTCGACACCGACAAGGAAAAAGGCCGGGACTACGCCGGCGAGCGCGGCATCAAGGCGTTTGGCAGCCTCGAAGCTGCTATTGAAGCGGTCGATGTGGTTCACGTCTGCACGCCGCCGGTTTCTCACGAGCCGATTGCCATAGCCGCACTGGAGCAGGACAAGTTCGCGATTGTTGAAAAGCCCCTGACCGGCTTTTTCGGTGACGGCTCGGAGGATTTCAACGGTGAGAACTTCCCGAAACAAAAGGCGCTCGACCATGCCCTGGCCAGTATCGAACGGATGCTCTCGGCCGAAGAAAAAAGCGAGGGCAAAATTCTGTACGCAGAGAACTGGGTGTATGCGCCGTCGGTTCAGAAGGAGCGGGAAATTATCGAAAAAACCGGCGCTCAGATACTGTGGATGCACGGCGAAGAGGCGCACAGCGGCTCGCACGCAAGCACATACGGGTACTGGAAATTCTCCGGCGGGGGGGTCATGCTCAGCAAGGGATGTCACCCCCTGACCGCGGCCCTTCACTTCAAACGCGTTGAAGGAAATGCGCGGAACGGCAAACCCATCCGCCCGAAAACGGTTTCATCGCGGATTCATGCGATTACGCGGATGAAGAACTTTCGCGACGAGGGACACATCCGCGCCAACTACTTCGACATCGACGACTTTTCCATCATGCACGTCACCTTCGAGGACGGCGCCATAGCGGACATCTTCGCCTCGGATATTCTGCTGGGTGGGATACATAACTGGATCGAGGTCGCCGCGAACAACCACCGCACCATCTGCAACATCAACCCGAACACCGCAATGCAGACTTACAACCCCGTCGATGAGAATTTCAGGGACATCTACGTCGTGGAAAAAATCGGCACCAAGCAGGGCTGGTCCTCGCCTTCGCCCGATGAGGACTGGTTCACCGGCTACCCGCAGGAAATGGAGGCCTTCTATCGAACCATCGCCTATGACGAGCCGCTCGAAGGCAACAGCCGGCTGGCCGCCGATTGCATCTCGACCATATACAGCGCGTACGTTTCAGCCGAAAAAGCCGGCGCCGAAGTACCCGTAAAGGCGTTTTAGTTCGTTGGAGTGTCACCGGCTTAACCGCCGAGGGGAGGCTAAATAATGCCTGATAAAAGTACCGAACGAGCAAGTCTTACGAACAACGCCGGTCTCGAGAGAGACCGCAGGCTCTTAACAGCGGCCAGAGAGAAAGGACGGCTGGCCACGCTCGGTGCCTTTCTGCGGCTTTCCGGTCCGGGCTGGCTCCAAAGCGCCATCACTCTCGGCGGCGGCTCGCTGGCGGGCAGCTTGTATCTCGGCGTCCTGGCAGGTTTTAGCCTCCTCTGGCTCCAGCCATTAGCGATGATATTGGGCATTGTCATGCTCAGCGCCATCAGCTATGTCACCCTTTCGACGGGGGAGCGGCCGTTTCGGGCAATCAACCACCACGTCAATCCCGTTTTGGGCTGGGGCTGGGCAATCGCAACATTGTTGGCGAATCTCGTATGGGCCCTGCCGCAATTCGCGCTGGCGACCGCGGCCACCAGACAGAACCTGCTGCCGGGGCTGGTCGGGGCGGGCGCGATGCCGGAGGCCGTCGGCAAGCTTGTGGTGTGCGGGACCATCTGCCTGATATGCATAGTGGTGGTATGGTTCTATGACACGGGCAGCCGGGGAATCAAGCTGTTCGAGGCAATCCTTAAGATTATGGTCGGCGTGGTGGTGGTTTGCTTTTTCGGTGTCGTCATCAGGCTGAGCTTCGCAAAAGAAGGCCTGCATTGGGGCGCGGTCCTGCGCGGGCTCGTCCCTGATTTGGGTCTGTTGACTTCACCCGCCAAGACCTTCGCGCCTTTCATCGCCGAGGTTGATGCGAGGTTTCGCCAGTTCTGGATCGATACTATCGTCGGCCAGCAGCGTGACGTAATGGTGACAGCAGTCTCGGCCGCTGTCGGCATAAATATGACCTTTCTCCTGCCGTACTCGATGCTGCGACGCCGGTGGGACAGAAGCTTTCGCGGCCTTGCGATTTTCGACCTGGCCACCGGATTGTTCGTGCCCTTCATGTTGGCGACCGGCTGCGTTGTCATCGCCTCGGCCGCCCAGTTTCATACCCGTCCCGTTCCCGGCGTGGTCGCTGATTCGCACCTCATTGTGGTGGCTACCCAGCCGCCAAAGAATCTCGTCGCAGGATATAGAAAACTCGCCACGGTGCGTCTGAAATACGAGCTGGGCGCGGAGGCTTTTGCCAACCTCTCCGAACAGGAAAAGGCCGAGCGCATTGATGCCCTGCCCGCCGCCGATAAGAAAATGGCGGCCATGCTCGTCAATCGCGACGCCTTCAACCTCGCCCAGTCACTGTCGCCGCTGACAGGTGACATCTTCGCGCATTACGTATTCGGCATCGGCGTCATCGGCATGGGAGTCTCCAGCATCATCGTCCTGATGCTGATTAACGGCTTCGTCGTTTGCGAAATGATCGGCATCGAGCCCAAAGGCCGGGCGCACCGCCTGGCCGCTTTGATGCCCTGTATCGGCGTCCTCGGCCCCTTCATCTGGACCGGCGGCAAAGCACAGTTCTGGCTCGCAATACCCACCTCGATGTTCGCTATGGTCCTGCTGCCCATTGCGTACCTGACGTTCTATCTGCTGATGAACCAGAAGAGCCTGCTCGCAGGCAACATGCCCCGCGGAGGAAAACGCGCTGCGTGGAATACCCTCATGGCGGTCGCGGCAGGCCTGGCCGCCTTCGGCAGTATATGGAGCCTGTGGTCCAAGCTGCGGTGGCTGGGCATTTCACTGTTCGTCGGCTTCGTTGTGCTGGCGCTGATTGTGCACTTTGTCCGCTGCGCGAGAAGACAGACATGACCGGCGAACAATGGGAAAACCTCGTTGCAGTAATAAACGGCCGGCTCCTCGACCCGCTGCCCGTCGGTTTTATCATTGACAGTCCCTGGCTTCCCGGCTGGACCGGCGTGAAAACCATCGACTATTTCTCCAATGACGAGGTCTGGCTCGAAGCCAACCTCAAGGCCGTGCGCGAGTTCCCCGATTGTATATTTCTGCCGGGCTTCTGGGCCGAGTTCGGCATGTGCACCGAGCCGTCGGCCTTCGGCTGCAACTGCTCGTGGACGCAAAACGAGCCGCCTCACCCGGCAAAGATTCTCGCCGATATTAAAGATGTCGCCTCGCTTGCAAAGCCCAATCCCAAAACAGACGGCCTATTGCCCCTGGTGCTCAATCGCCTGAAACTCAACCAATCGCACATCGAGCGGGCAGGGCACTTGATCAAGTTCGCCGTATCCCGCGGGCCGTTGAATATCGCTTCGTTCCTGCTCGGCGCCACCGAATTCCTGACGGCTGTTCGCACAAATCCCAACCAAATTCACAGGCTCCTTGAAACAACAACCGACTTCATCATCGACTGGCTCAGCTTACAGGCCGAGACTTTCCCCACCATTGACGGGATATTCATTCTCGATGACATTGTGGGCTTTTTGGGCCCGGAGGATTTCAAGCATACGTCACTGCCTTATCTAACGCGCATATTTCAGTCGCTTGATGTCGCCGTCAAATTCTTTCACAACGACGCGGCAGGATTAGTTTGCGCGCCATATCTTGGCGAAATCGGCGTCAACCTTTTTAATTTCAGCTTCGAGCACAGCCTGGCCCAGATGAAGGAATTGACGAACAATGCTGTCACGCTATTGGGTAACATTCCTCCGCGTGATGTCCTCGCTGCCGGCACGCCCCAGGATGTTCGAAAAAGCGTCAGGGCCGCCATTGATTCCGTCACCGACAGGACCCGAATCATCCTCTCGGCCGGAGGCGGCCTGCCACCAGCCGTCCCCACCGAAAACATCAACGCCTTTCTCGCCGCCGCCAAATGCTGAGTGTCAAAGAATGACTCGTCACCAAGGGGATGACCTCCCCGTCTATTGGACACTGGTAAATCGTAATCAATAATCTGCAAGTGGTAAGTGGCGGGCGGCAAGTGATAGACGGCAGGCAGGCTCGTAGTCCTTTTGATTAATCAAAAGGACTACGAAGACTTCTTTGTCCATGACACAATACTGAATCTCAGTTGGTTCGCGCTGTTACAGTATCTTGTGAGGCCCTCGACTTTTAGCGGTAAAGACTGCTTCCCCTTCGGTTGCCTCGGGGCAGCCTTCGGTGGCGCTTTGCAGTGACTTGAGTGGCCCCGGCGATATCGCAGTCGCACCATCTATGAACAGCCCGGCTGTGTCCCGGGATCACCTCTATTCTGCCGGGGCTTTTTCGGGAGTTATGTTGCCTTTTATTATTTCGAGCAGGGGATTGTCGGTGCCCAGGATGAGCTTGGTTTTTTCTCCGCCTATGTATCCCTCATAGAGTTCGAGCGTTCGCCAGTAGCGATAGAAGTCGGGGTCTTTGCCGAAGCTCTTGGCGTAAATTTCGGTGGCCTTGGCGTCGGCGGCGCCTTCGATCTCCCGCGCCGTGCGGTATGCCTCGGAGAGAATTATCTTAACCTCCCGCTCCTTGTCGCCCATAATCTTCTCATACTCGCCTTCGCCTTCCGACATGTATTTTTTGGCAATCCGCAGTCTCTCCTCAATCATTCTGTCTTCGACCTTCTCTTTGACGCTCTGCACGTAAGTAAGGCCCTTAATCAGCACACCTTCCTCGTGGATGCCGATGCCGTACTCCTCACAGGCCTGTCTGGAGGCCTCCGTTATTTCGGCGACTATCTTCGGCCTGCCCTCCGTGACCCGGCCGACTCTTGCGGTATCCTGCAGCTCCTCTTCCGCTACCCGCATCTCGCGGTTGTCCGTGCGGACCACCTCGAGCAGGTCTCGCTTGGTAATGGAGTTTCTGGCGGTCGCGTCAATAATGTCATCGAGCCTGGCGTGCGCCTGCTCCTCCGTTCCCACCGACCGCAGGAACAGCAGCGGGTCCTCGATATACCATCGGGCCGTGCTGTCCACCCAGATATATTTTTTGTCTTTGGTCGGAATTTGCTCCGGAAAGCCGTTCCATCGCAGCAGCCGCCTCTCGAATTTCCTCACGTTCTGTATGAAAGGAATCTTGAGCCGCAGACCCGCACCTTCGCCCACCGCAATACGCTCCTTGGCGTATTTGGCCTTGAGGTCGTTCAGAATCTGCTCTTTCTTTCTGCCCTCTATAGGGTTAATGATAACCCTGACCGGCTTCCCGAACTGGGTGACAACCGCCTGCTCGGTCTGGTCCACCACGTAGAGCGAAAACGCCAGCAATACGATGATTAGGACGACAAGCAGCTCCACGGCCGTAACGGCCACGCTTCTTTCTTTTGTCGAATTTTCAATACCCATGGCTTCCTCGAAATCTTGCATTTGGCCTTCTCACTTCTGATCGGTAAGATCCAGCTTCATCAGGATCCCGCCTTCGGCGCCGCCCTGCTCGATAATCCATTTTTCCGGTATCTGCGGCAGCAGCTTTGTCATCGTCTCTAAGTACGACTTTTGCCATTTGATGTAGTCACGCTGCCAGGCTGAGATAATCCAGCAGCATATTCCTTAATTTGGATGGTAGTTTATTAAAACCGTTATGATCAGAAGCCTTTGCAAAAATGCTTTCTTGCCAAAACAGCCGTCGTACTGTGGCGATGACGTCAGAGAACGTGGGCTCGGTCTTGACATACCATTGTGTACTGCGAAGCTCAATATGATGGCATCGTTCATGTTG
>DATKZT010000060.1:0-4429 GCA_035527845.1 Sedimentisphaerales bacterium
GCCCGGTATGCGATGGGATAAGCCGAATGCCGAGGGCCTGATGGCCCTTGCATCCGTCCGCTCCAGCGGCCTTTGGAGACAATACTGGAATGCCCAGAAGAAACCATCCGCATGACCACCAGAATATATGGTCAGACACAAGAAAGCAAATAAGAACCATTGAAATTCCACGCCCCCACCCATTATACTTATAAATGCGCTCTCGTTTTTTAAGTTTTGACCTTTGATTCTTATTGAGGGGCTTTGTTATGGCTTTTCCTAAAATCAGAATGAGAAGGCTCCGAAGCAGTGAAAGTATGCGCCGCCTCGTCCGCGAAACCACCGTCGCCGTCGATGACCTGGTCTATCCGCTCTTTATCCGCGAAGGCGAAGGGATCAAGAAGCCAATCAAGTCGCTGACCGGCTGCTTCCACTTTTCGCCCGACACCATCGCCGCCGAGGCCAGAGAGGTCGCCGCCCTGGGCATCCCCGCCGTGCTCCTCTTCGGCCTGCCCGCGAAAAAGGACCCGAAAGGCTTGCAGGCCTGGTCCGAAACCGGCGTCGTCCAGCTCGCCGTCAAAGAAATCAAAAACGCTGTCCCGAACCTGCTGGTTGTCACCGACGTTTGCCTCTGCGAGTATACCGACCACGGCCACTGCGGCGTCATAAAAAACGGCAAGCTCGACAACGACGCCACCTGTGAGCTGCTCGCCAAAATGGCCCTCTCCCATGCCCAGGCCGGCGCCGACATCGTCGCGCCAAGTGACATGATGGATGGCAGAGTCCGCTACATCCGCGAGGCCCTCGAACAGAACAACTTTCACGATGTCGCCATCATGTCCTACGCCGCCAAGTTTGCCTCCGCCTTCTACGGCCCCTTCCGCGACGCCGCAGAATCCGCCCCCTCGCCGGACTTCGCCGGCACGGCGCTCGCCGACCGAAAGACATACCAGATGGACCCTGCCGACGCCCGACAGGCCCTCGCCGAAATCGCCCTCGACGTCGAAGAAGGCGCTGACATCGTCATGGTAAAGCCCGCTTTGCCTTATCTCGACATCATCTATCGCGCCAGCCACCGCTTCGATTGTCCCATTGCCGCCTATAGCGTCTCCGGCGAATATATGATGGTAAACTGTGCGGCCGACGCCGGCCTGCTCGACAGACATGCCGCTATGCTCGAAACCCTCACCGCCATCAAACGTGCCGGCGCAGATATCATCATTACCTACTTCGCCAAAAACGCCGCAAAGAAAATGCAAAACCCAAAGTGAAAGGCCAACATCCGGACCCAACAGAATAGGCCCACCGGAACGGCCCTGATTTACCCTTTGCTTTTTTACACTTTGCATCCGAGCCAAGAGACTGCAATTTTGAATCCGACTGCCGAACAATGAGAACCGAACGGCGCCCGCGCAAAAAACATCCTTGAGAATCAAGCCCGACTTTGGTAACGTAATGCATCCGGCCGCACGTCGAATAAGACCGTTGGTTGACTGAAATGAAAGGGTACAAAAGTGGAAAAGAAAAGACATCACATTCAGCTTTGCACACTCCTGTTGACAGCCCTGTTCTCCTTCTCGTGCCGCGGGGCGGCTGCCGACGACCCCTGGCTCGTCCTCCGGGGCGCCGACGGCACAGGCAAGGGAAAGCACATCGTCTTCGTCACCGGCGATGAGGAATATCGCTCCGAAGATTCCATGCCGCAGCTCGCCAAGATTCTCGCCGTCCACCACGGCTTCAAATGCACCGTCCTTTTTGCCGTCAACAAGGAAACCGGAGAGATTGACCCCCAAACTGTCGATAACATCCCCGGTCTCGAAGCCCTCAAGAAAGCCGACCTCATGGTCCTTTTCACCCGCTTTCGCGAACTCCCCGATGACCAGATGAAACTCATCATCGATTACACCGACTCCGGCAGGCCCATCATCGGCCTCAGAACTTCCACACACGCCTTCAGATACAAGCAGCACCCCGACAGCCCATACGCAAAATACAGCTTCAAAGACAAACAATTCGACGGCGGATACGGCAGACAGGTCCTCGGAGAAACCTGGATCAGCCACTACGGTGCGCACCAGAAGGAAAGCACCAGAGGCCTTATTGCAAAAGGTATGGAGAACCACCCCATCGTAAAAGGCACAGAAGACATCTGGGGACCTTCCGACGTCTATGGAATTACCACCCTCGCCGGCGACTGTAAGCCGCTCATAATGGGACAGGTCCTGCTCGGAATGAATCCCGACGACAAACCCAATCCCGATAAGGAACTCGTTCCCGTCGCCTGGACGAAGACTTATACCGGCGCCAGCGGAAAACCCGCTCGCGTCTTCACCACTACTATGGGACACGGCGGCGACCTCAAAAGCGAAGGATTCCGACGTCTGCTCGTCAACGCCTGTTATTGGTGCATGGGTATGGAACAGAAGATTCCCGCCAAAAGCAACGTCGATTTGATCGGCAGCTATGACCCGAACCCTATCGGCGTCGGCAAGCACAAAAAGGGCCTTAAACCGTCCGACCACAACCTCCCCGCGCCCGCAGCCGCCCCATAGCCGCCACACAAACCCTTTGGCCTGTTAGCCCACAGCATTGCTGTCGGTAAGATATCGCCGAAAACACTTGAATCCTGAGGGGCCTTGATAACTTATAGAGGTAAGGAGACGTAGCGATGTTATTAAGGCGTACAAACGGGAAATCTTGGCATAAAGAGCACAATATAGCGGAAGAGGTGCTAAGAAGCCGTTCCAATCTCGCTACCCCTTGAACCACGAGGTGAAGGCTGATGTTTGTTGGTCGCACGAATTCGACTGAAATGCGAGAGTGGAAAGGAGAAGGCATTTAACTGTTTATTAGAAGGATGCGAGATCATGACAAGGGTGGCGATTGCTTCTCTGACACTGTGCCTTTTACCGAGCTTTGGCACTCTTTGGGCCGACGATCGTATTCTGCCGCCTTGGGAGCGTGGCGGAGAGGGTACTACTTACCAACGCTGGGAGTTTGGTGACAGCAGCCTGAACCCGCCGCCGGAGCAGGACGTCTGTAACCCGCTTGGAACACCGGTTATGTTGATTTCCGACGCGGCAGTCCATCTGGGCTCTTATCTGGACATGAGCGGCGTCTGGAGGCTGGAGTGCCCTGACGACATATGGATCACTATCCAGAATTACAACCAAGACGCACCCACAAAATTTATCTGGATGCAGATCACGTATGCCGCTCCAGACGGCGCTGCGCCTTTAGTGCTGACTAACCCACAATACTACACTATGGTCATTTCGGACCCGGTCCTCTTCGGCGAGCATTGCTACCTAACATACGACTTAGTGATTGAGCCCTGTCCGTCGTCTGAGGTGGTCGTCATTCAGCCTGCCGGTTGCACCACCTACATTGACGAGATTGTCGTTGACACAATCTGCACCTGCGCGCCATTACGGGCTACCAACCCCAGTCCCACTGATGGCGCAATTGGTGTGGGTATCAACGTTGACCTTTCGTGGAGGGCTGGCGCCCTCGCCACATCGCACGATGTCTACTTCGGCAGTTCGATTACACCGGAATTCCTACGTAACCAGACGACTACCACCTACGATCCGGGCACGCTGGACAACAATACAACCTTCTACTGGCGTATCGACGAGGTTAATGCTGACGGTACAACCACCGGCGTAATCTGGAGCTTGACGACTCAGCTGGAACCAGACCCCGATCTAAATAACGATGGAATTGTGAACTTTCTGGACTATGCCATATTGGGCTCGTATTGGATGTGTGGATGTTCACAGGCTTCTTGGTGTAACGGGGCTGATCTTGACTGGAGCGGTGCGGTGGATTTCAACGACCTTCGCCATGTAGGACAACAATGGCTCAACGGTTACGAGTGGAATGACGTTAACACGCTGGCAAATCAGTGGCTTACCACCGACCCCTGTCTGCCGCAGATGGATTTGGTGGGATACACTGATATCCCGATACCCTTATCCTCTTCTATCCACCAGGCGAAAAAATTTCTCTTGCAAATCCCCACCCCCAAAGGCTACAATTTTCCCCGTCGCGGGAGTCTTGCACCCGCCGAGAATTGTGGAGAAAGCAAATGCCCGACGTTCCGCCCACAATCGTTGACCTCGTCGAAACCTTCGACCGCAACATTGCAGCCTACACAAACCAGTCCTACAACGAGGCCCAGGTCCGACGCGAATTCATCGACCCGCTCTTCGAGGCCCTCGGCTGGGACGTCACAAACAAAAACGGCTACGCACCCGCCTACAAAGACGTCATACACGAAGACGCAATCAAAATCGGCGGCGCAACAAAGGCCCCCGATTATTGCTTCCGAATCGGCGGCACGCGAAAATTCTTCCTCGAAGCAAAAAAACCCTCACTCGACATAAAAGGCGACCCCCACCCCGCCTACCAGCTCCGCCGATACGCCTGGAGCGCAAAGCTCCCCCTC
>DATKZT010000061.1:0-22900 GCA_035527845.1 Sedimentisphaerales bacterium
TTGGGCTTCTATGGTCGTGCAGGCCTTACGAGGGGGCTGGATTCCTGCTTTCGCAGGAATGACAACGGGGGAAAACGAATCGGGAAGAAACGGGGGCAATGATAGGGGCAAAGAATCCACCTACAAACGCGAAGTGCACCCCATTCTGACTCTGATTATGGTTTGCAGTTGCCCCTCCGTCGCCAACCAATATAATATCTGTTGTTCCTTAGCTGCCATTTGCTCGGAGCCGGAACGGACAGTTGAATCGCGAATTGCATGGGATATTCTTCAATGACTTCGAAAGTGTATTTCATCAGGGCATCGGTCGATGACGGCGAAAAAGCCATCTCCGCAAAGGCCCGCAGGCTGTTCAGGGCCGCAGGCCTGGCAAAGTGCTTCAGCGAGAACGACTTTACCGCCGTTAAGGTCCACATCGGCGAAGAAGGCAACACCACGCACATAAAGGCGCCCTGTCTCAAAGGTCTGGTCGAGGAGCTGCTAAAACTGAAAACAAAACCCTTTCTCACCGATACCAGCGCCCTTTATGTGGGCCGACGTCATAACGCCGTCGACCACGCCGCACTTGCCGCCGAGCACGGTTTCTCCAAGGAAGTCCTCGGCATACCCTTTATCGTCGCCGACGGCCTGCTCGGCACCTCCGAAACCAGCGTGGCCATTGACGGCGAAATCAATAAGGAAGTGTTTATCGCCTCCGACCTCGTCCACTGCCAGTCAATCCTTTCGGTCGCCCATTTCACCGGCCACCCCGCCGCCTGCGCCGCCGCCACCCTGAAGACCCTCGGCATGGGCGGCGCATCCAAAAAAGGAAAAATGACTCAGCACGCGGAACTTACCATCAGCATCGCCGACGACTGCACACTCTGCCGCCAATGCTTCACCCACTGCCCCGCCGACGCCATCACGCTCGACGACGTCAAGGCCCACATCGATCAGGATAAGTGCATCTCCTGCGCCGAATGTCTCGCCGTCTGTCGCTTCGGCGCCGTCAAGTGCAACTGGGGACGGGAAACCGAAGTCTTTCAGAAAAGCATCGCCGAGCACGCACTCGGCGTCCTCAAAGGAAAGCAGCAAAAAGCCGCCTTCTTCAATTTCCTTATCTCAATCACCAAAGACTGCGATTGTTTTGACACCCCTGACATGCCCGGAATCGTCCGCGACATCGGCATCCTCGCCTCAACAGACCCCGTTGCCATTGACAGAGTCGCTCTCGACCTCGTCGAGAAGAATGCCGGCGAGAAAATGCCCCAACTAATTGATAACAAAGAACTTAACCCACACCACCAGTTGAACCACGCCCAGTTCATCGGCCTCGGCTCCACCGATTATGAACTCGTGGAAATCGATTAGCTCAAAAAAAATCAAAAAATGTTAGGCATTTATTTAACTTTTCCTTGCGTCACTCAGTCTTGGCGGTATAATCTCCGGCATGTCCTTAGGGCAAATCATAAGAAAAAAACGTGAGCAGCTAAACCTCACCCTCGATGAGGTCAGCACCCGTATAGGCTTCTCGAAGCCTTACCTGTCAACCATCGAAACCGGAAAGGTGAAAAACCCGCCCAGCGACCAGCTCCTGGCAAAGCTCGAAAAGGCGCTGAAGTTCGAGCCCGGCCTGCTCCTTCACATCGCACACCTCGAACGCGTCCCGCCCGATGTTCGCCAGCACTACGAATCCACGGAAGCCGAGAACAAAAAATGGCGGCAGTTTGTAAGGAGTATCATCAACAAGAAACCGGATGCCGCCCAGCTCGATGACCTCCTCAACGACTTCGCCCTCGACACGCAAAGCAACGCCGCCTCACTTTCGGCCGGACAGCTCGTGCCGGTGATAAACAAAGTCGCCGCCGGATACCCTACCGATTTCAACGACCTCGACTACCCCGTCGGCATCGCCGATGATTATGTCCGATGCCCGGACCTGCACGACCCCAATGCCTTTGCGGTGCGAGTCGTCGGCGACTCCATGGAGCCACGGTTCAGCGAAGGTGACATCGTCATTTTTTCTCCCGCCTCCGAGGTCCACAACGGCGACGACTGCTTCATCCGATTCGCCGCCCCCCACGAAACCACCTTCAAGAGGATTTTCTTCGAGTCCGACAAAAAGGTCCGGCTCCAGCCCAGAAATGAAAATTACGCTCCGATGATAGTCGATGGGAGCCGTATCAACGGCCTCTATCGCGCCGTCGTAAGATACGAAAAACTATAACCCCTTGCGATAAAAGCGTTTTTCTCGCTGACTTTTCATAGCACGTGCGTCCACTTGATATTCTGCCCGGCTACCGCCAATACCAGTGCATAGACCTTTGCTGCGCCGGTTTCTTTGAGCGTCTTTGCGCACTCGTTCAGCGTGGCGCCGGTTGTCTTTATATCATCGACAAGACAAATATTCCTGCCGGCAAGTCCGTGTCCCCGCCGCACCGCAAATGCGCCAGCAACATTTCTCGCCCGCGCTGCAGGCGTTGCCATCGTCGGCTGCTGTTTCGTCCGCCGAATTCGCACCAGGTCCGTATGGATTTTAGCGCTCGGATGGCTCAGCCTCTTGGCGATAACAAGTGATTGATTGTACCCTCGAAACAGCCGGCGCGACCAGTGCAGCGGCACCGGAACAAAAACATCCACCTCCTCATAAAACCCGCCGCCCTGAAGCGCAGAATTCGCCAGGAATCCCAAAGTCGAGTCCAGCTCCGTCCGTCCGTTCTTGAACGCCAGTACCATCTTCTGCAGCGCTTCAGCGTAAACGCCCACTCGCGCTATTCCATCGAAGTGTATTTCCTTACCCTGACAGTCCGGGCACGCCCCCGCCACAATACCATATCGGCTCGCCTCTCGCCCGCAACGCCTGCAGTAATCATCGCCCGTGCAGCCCGCCAGCTCGCCCCAGCATCCCTCGCACAAACCGCCCTGTTCCTCAGAGATACTCTCACGGCAGACGTTGCACGCCGCCGGCCACAGGAGCTGATTGAACCCCTGCAACAAGAACCGCATGTTTTTCTTCACTTTCGTCCCGTCCACGGCCGAAATTATAGAGCCACATCCGGCCAACATCAAACAAGTTTTTCCATACTGCCGGCCCGACCGGGTCAAATCTACTTGTATTACGACTCCCAAGGCAGAAAACGAAAACTTCGAAGCTGTCAATAGTCCCCGTCCCAACCGCGGACCTGCCCAAGTTAAAATGGAAACCAGAGCACGCCGAATGATTTAGCCGAGTTGGCAGCCACATCAGGCCGGCAGAGAGCATCTATTCCAGATCATACGCGCTGTTGTCCGGCGAGAGGAAACCTATCTTAACACCTGCTGTCTCATTGTGGCTGGCGATTTCCGCTTGCGCTTCTCCCACGGTCTGCGTGTGCAGTTCCCTGGTTGAACCGACATGGCCGTCGCACCACGCCACATTGGTATTTCCCCCGTGCCGATAGCCCTGTGTGCCGGCAGCCTTGAGGCTCGTATCCGTGTCGCCCGCCCAGACCCAGGGCGCCCGCATGTATTTATTCGCACCGCCGCGATACTGGCCGTCGCCGAACAGGGCACAATCGGCCGGCCGACGCACGCTGCTTATCTTTGCGGGCATCACCACCATGTACCAGTCCGGCGCACCAGCCACACTCCTGATGTCACCCGTATAGCCGGCCCCGACACGCTCGCCCCCACCATGCCCAATGTAACTCGTATTGTAATTATAACCCGTATATGGGTCGCTTGTCGTATTCGATTCGCCGACGAAAGACGGACACTGCTGCACCTGGGCTGTCGTTCGCCCCTGCCACAAGAGACCAGGCACGACCTTCCGCTCGGCCGTCGTCAGGTTTGTAATCGTTGTGAAATCCCACCCGTACTCATACCTGGTTGTCCCTATCTTTTGTCGGTACTGGGCGACGGGATAGGAGTCGTCGTAACTCTGACCGTACGCCTGAGACGCTATGGCCATCTGCCGCAGGTTGTTCAGGCACATCACCCCCTGTCCCTCCTGACGAACCTTCGCCAGCGCCGGAAGCATAATTGCCATCAACAGCGAAATGATCGCTATTACCACCAGCAGCTCTATCAGTGTAAAAGCCTTTTCTCGCATCGCCTTTTCAAACTCGCATCGTATTCTGCCGACTATTCGCATTCCCAGTTGCAGCCCTGCCAGTTGCCCGCCAGCACCGCCATATCGCGAAAATCTATCACGTCATCTTCATGAATGTCTGCCGCTGCCGCCGGGTCGTTGGGCTCGGCTATCACACGCAGCCAGTATTGGCAAACAATGTCCAAATCTCCGTAGTCGACCCGGCAGTTCTTGTCGATGTCACCGACCGGATAAGGATGCCGGTAATCCCCGCATCCCGCTGCGTCTGCAAAGCCGTCAATCTCACCCGCGTAGGAGCCCCCCGGCAAATACTCAACCTTGATATACTGAATCCACTTTTGCCCGCTGTTGGCATCCGTCGCCAGGGCCTCATAGTCCTCCGGCGCAAGGTCCTTCAGGTCGAAACCGGTTCCTCCCGCCGAGCCGGCATAAAGCGCAATCGCCTCGGCCGCCGAAAGACCGTCGAAGTCGCTCACGCTCAAATTCGGGTCAATCGGCTTGAGCCAGTCGTGCTCGCCGCCCCAGTCGTTCACATCTGCGTCCCACGCAAAGGCGTTCGTCGGGAAAGCCGTGTCACCGAAAGGACCTTCCGCAAAACCAAACCACGGCCCGTCCGGCGCTTGGGCGACGCTTATCAGAACCGCCTCGCCGTTGACTGCCGCCGGCGAGCGAAGCCGGCATTGCGCCATATCCGTATCGTGCTCCACCCAATCCAGCGTCGCAAACGCCGAATTGCCGAACACAATAAAATCTATCCCGTACCGGTTGCCTGCATCGTCCGCAACGCGATGGTCGAACTTCACCACGATTTCAGCGCCCTCATTGAGGGTGGTCACCACCTTATCGCCGTTCGGGTCGGTCAGGTATGCCGGAAAGACCAGCGAGCACGCATAGGTCAGCTCGTCCCAGTCGTCATATACCCAGGTCGTGGGCTTGCCCAGCACCGAACAGGGGTCGTCATAGGGACTGGCGCCGAAAGGCCCGCTGTAACTGACCACCTCCGTCGCGAAGTCCGAGGTCTTAGCCGCACTTGACAGCACCGCCAATAATAAAGCCGCGAAGCCCAAAAAGTTTCTCTTGCCAACCATTATCTGGCGTTCCTTGAGTATCAAACAGGGGGCGGAGCCAAAGATATTTACTCCGCCCCCGCTGTAACCTTCTTACCACTTCAGCCTTTTACGTAACACGAACATCCCAAGCCCAAGCAGTGCTAATGTCCCCGGCTCAGGAATCGGCTGCTCACCGGGACCACGCACCGGCATCCAGGATTCGTCGTAGTTCGTCCAAACCCAACTGTTCCATTCTCCGTCGCTCAGAAAATAGAAGGAAACGCCTTGCGGGCTCAGCGACCAGCTCTCATTGTCCCCGACACAGTACGCCCATCCGGTGTTAATCCCCTCGCCGTAGTCGTATTCCAGTCCGTCCGGATAGTCCAAATCATCAACGAACATCCCCCACTCGCCGAAATCCGTCGCCTCGACAACCAGCGCGCCGGCCAGTTCGATGGCACTAAGTGCGTCCCAGCCCGTCGCGTCACCGTCCCAGCGGTATGTGAACAAGAAGTAATTCCCAAGGTCAAAGTCAACCGCGATGGTCGCCTCATTGTCTCCACTGCCCGCAGTATACTCTGCGCCGCCGCTATATGTCACCGCGTCGGCGCCTGCGCCGATTGAAAACACAATAACCAGACTCATCAATCTCCTCGAAGCCATTGTCCCTATTCCTCCGAATTCAAAAAAATTATCATTTCCTTCTGAGAAACCTTTTTTCCTTTTCTTGTTCCTGTTCAGCCATTGAGTCAGCGGATGAAAACACAAAACTGTACGCCAAACGCTGTCCGCTGCACGCTCGACTAACCTCCTTTCACACTGCCGCGTCCTTATCGCGAGGACGCGCCGAGCCAATAAAAAAACCGCCGTTCCCGCGAAAGGAACGGCGGTCTATCAACGCCGTCAACTCAAAGCTTCGCTCGGCCCGCTGCTTCCGACACACTCGACCGAACGCAAACTCCCTACCGTGTCCCAAATCGCGAGAACACGGGTCCCCCTTTTCCAATTCCTCGGAAAAGGGGGACCCCGTATATGGGTAACTGACCACAGGCAGGTTTTCTGACTCGCGCCCTACCGCGAAACTCCTTCCCATCCCACACCAATCTCTACTACATCATGAGGTACCATGTGGTCCTTGAACAAAAGACTGGTGCCGGACAGTGGATAAATGTTTCGCGGATTTCCGACCTTCGTCGGAACGGACGCCCACAGCGGCGCGACCGTCACGGATTTCAACCGTGTTCCCGTTTGAATATCCCAAAGCGAAACGCCCCAGGACCTGCTGTCAGACTATTAGCTTTTTCAAAGAGCGATCGAAAATCTTCTACCATACAATTCTCTCCACGTCAACAAAAAATACTATTGATCCTTGAATATTGAATGGAACATTCCGGTACACACAAGGCAAAGTTGTCATTCCCGCGAAAGCGGGAATCCAGCCGTTTTATCAACGTTTTCTGGACTCCTGCTTGCGCAGGAGTGACAATAGGTCTGTTCCATTATTTATTCAAAAAAGCAATAAGATTGCAGTCGAATCGCATAGCTTTGTCCCTCTTCAGGCAGGCCCGAACTGCCCCGTCGAAGCCGCCATAATTGCATCGGAGGCCCACAAAAGCCCCCGAAAGAGCTGCCCGCCTCGAAAAACAAAAAACCTCCGGATAATTTCACAGAATTCCTGTCACATCCTGCAATCTCTGGTTTCTTTTATGGTGAGACAGTAGAATCACATTGATGAGGTAGAGAAGCTATGGCAAGGCAAATGACAAGTGAAATCGAATTATTGCAGGCCAGCCTCAACGGCAGCAGCGAGGCCTTCGAGGCCATCGTCAGGAAATATCAGTCTTTGATTTGCGCTATTACCTATAGCGCCACAGGCGACCTCGACAAAAGTGAAGAGCTGGCGCAACAGGCCTTCGTCAACGCCTGGAAGAACCTCGCTCAATTAAGGGATCTGGCCAGTTTCAGGACCTGGCTGTGCAGCATCGCCCGCAGCATCATCCGCAATTACTTCAGGAGCCAAGAGCGGGACATCATCAGCCACGCCGCCCCAATAGAAAAAGTCGCTCCTGAACTGTCTGACCACTTCGAACCGGCAGAAATCGCTATCAACCGCGAGCAGCAGGCGGTTATGAGAGAGGCGCTCAGGCAGATTCCGGACAACTATCGCGAGCCGCTTGTGCTGTATTACCGCGAGCAAAAATCCCTCAAGCAGGTCGCCGAGCAGCTTATGCTTTCCGAGGGGGCGGCCAGACAGCGCATCTCGCGCGGACGCGCTATGCTCAAAGAGCAGGTTGCCGCCATGGTCGAGACCACCCTTTCGCGGAACGGACCCACGGCCGCCTTTACCGCCGCCGTCGTGGCCTCCATCGGCGCCATGGCCGTCAAGACCTCCGCCGCTGCAACCGCCTCGACAACAGGCGTAACAGGCACAGGCGCTGCCGTCACTGCCGCAGCCTCTGGACTGACCGCCAAGATAGTAACCTTAGCAGCCGTCCTGACCATCGGAGCTGCCGCCGTCATTACATACAACCGTATGACCAGCCAAACCAAAAAGCCAACACCAGCCGATACACTTCCAACCCTTGCGCAACCGGATACCTCCGCTCATCCCGACAGGATTGATACCAGGACAAACATAATCCCTGACGACACTTCCACTGGCAGCAGAACCGCGACCGCCCCTGAACCGCCGCCTCCTCCGCACAATGCCGATTCCGACCCGACGCCACCCCCGCCGCCTGCCGAGACTGAAACAAAGGAATTTGTCTTCGAGCCGAAAGGCGTCCTCAGCGGCCTCATCACCGACGCAGAGACCTACCAGCCGATTGAGGGCGTCGAGGTCCGCATCTCCGGACACACCGCAACATCCGACGCCAACGGAATGTATTATTTTGCAGGCATTGAAAACGACGGCCCCTATAGCATCACGCTCCAGACAAATGAATATATAACGCCTGAAGAATGGAAAGGTCCGCGCGAGTCTGTACTCCTGCGCAAAAACGCACAAATCGTCAAGCATTTTGAGCTGGTAAGAGGCTGCAAAATAAACATCAAAGCCATTGACGAGCAGGCAAACCCCGTAAAGGGTGTTGGCTTTTTCGCCGCCTACACCGCCGATGAAATGGGCCGAGGGCCAAAAGATAAGATGCGCACGGATGAGCAGGGAAGTGCCGTCCTCGGTGGTCTCAGGCCCGCCGAATATTTGATTATCGCCTTCCATAACCACTTTGCCCTTGCCGGACAAAGAATTGTGCTAACCGATCCCAATCGGGTCGAATCACTCGAATTCCAGATGCGCAAAGGCATCGAGGTCGAAGGTCTTGCCCTCTGCTCCGATGGCCTGCCCGCCTCCGGATGGCAAGTCCAGGCCGAACCCGCCTGGTTCCACTGCACCCGTCACAAGCTGGGCCAAAAAATCAGCGGGGAAGGTCAGTTTACTCTCCCCCACATCATATCGGGAATCCACCTCGTAAGTATCAGCATCCCTCACGAAGACGGTTCGTCAGGATTGTGGTCCACCGATGTCAATCTGCCCCCCGAGAGCGGCTTGCTTGAGCTCAATATCCCCAAGCCCTCACCCCACGCCAGGGTCAGCATTTCCGGAACCATAGAATTTCTCGGCAGCGAAGCCGGTTGCAGCATGTGGATTCATGCCCGAGACCAAAACCGCAATTTCGGCAGTACCTTCCTGAAAAAAGGCCGGAAGAACTTCAAAATCGATAACCTCGTCCCCGGATTATATACCATCGACTTTAGTATTATGACCGGCGATGCCGAACGGAGAGAATTTAGGAATATACAGGCCCCCAGCGAAGGGCTCGTCTTTGAGATACCACTGGTAAAGACAGGCCGGCTCCACGGACGGGTTGTGGACAAGAACACCGGCCGACCCGTTACAAACTTCCAGGTGGCAATACTTGGCCAGGAAGACCTGCTGCATGTAACCGACCCCAACGGCGCATTCCAACTGAGCGCGACTGCCAACAAAGCCCATAAGGTGCAAATCACAGCCGAAGGATTTGCCCCCAGGACCAGTGCCCCCATTACACCCGACACAAATGAACCGGTCGTCATCGAGCTGGGCATAGCCGCCGCCATAGAAGGAACCGTTGTCGATGAAGCCGGAAAGCCCATAATGGGCGCAACAATAAACCATCGCTATGCCCGCTCCCGCGATGAATCCCCCGAGGCCAAGTACATTACAGCTACCGATGCTAACGGCGCATTCGTTCTTGACGATGTCCCGCAGGACAGCCACTGGCGATGGTTCGTCATAAGACATCCCAACTACGCACCGGAAATAAGACTCATCGACGTCGAGGAGGACTACGTCACCGACGTGGAAATTGTGCTGAAAAAGGGCGGCGCTATCGAAGGATACGTGTACGATGAACAGGGCAGGCCTGTTCCTGATGTCACCTTGTGCTTTATCGATAAGAGCCAGTACAGCTACTGGAAAGAAAACAGGGCAAGATTGGTGTCTGTCGTTACCGATAATAATGGTTTCTATCACATAACCGCCTTGCCTGAGAAGCTTTGTTTCGGATTCAAGCAAGAGCCCGACCAGCAGCTCGGAACCGTCTGCGCTGGCGTTGTGCCCATAAACGGCTGGACCCTGCGCCTCGACTTCGGCGGCGAATCCGCCGCCACAGGACGCCTCCTTCAGCATGGCCTACCCCTTGCAGATACCAAACTTGCAATAATGGGCAACACCGCCGGCTACGAAACCGCCTTTACCGCCTATGCCCTCACCGACCCCAACGGCCGGTTCACCTTCTACGGAATACCCACCGGTCGCCGATTCCTCTACTATGAAATCCCCGGCATGACAGGTTTCCAGAGATGGGCCGAAATGGACAGATTTGAATTCGAAGCCGGAGTCAGCGCAGACCTCGGTGACTTCGATGCTCACTTGGCCGATGTCACCATCAACCTGACCGGCGAAGACCCTGCCCACCCCATTGCCGAGTGGCAGATTTATGTACAAAAGTACAATCCCGAATTAGGCTCGCCCTGGGCCGGCAAAGTCGGCCGCCTCGCCGAACGCTCCCAAACCAGGGACCCTTACACATTTTCCAACATCCCTCCCGGAGACTATGAGGCCGTCGCCAACTGCCAGGGTCAGCGATGGATTCACAAGCACTTTCAAGTCGAGCAGGGACACGAAAGTTACAGTCTCTCCCTGCGCATCCCGTCCGGCTCTGCCGCGCTGGCCGGAACAGTCAAATTCCCCCAGAGCGATGACGGCCCGCCCGAGATGACATTGAGGGCCCCCGACCACGACTTGGCTGTCTTCGTAAAACCCGCTCCCGATGGCAGCTTCAGGGTCGAAAACCTTCCCGCAGGCAGATACCTCGTGGCAAGAGGCCACAGCAGAACCGCCATGCTCAGTGAGATTACCTTGAGTGCCGGGCAGAGCAAAACCGTGGATATTGACCTTAGCGGTGACAGAGAGCAGAGAAGTGACGGCTATATGGTCGTAGTCGTGGTCGCTGAAGACGGCCAGCCCCTCGCCGGCGCCGATGTCTGGCTCGAAAAGCCCGGCAGGCTAATCAACCCACATTTTGATACGGATGTGGGAAAGTCATTGCAGGGCGAGCCCGGCGAATATGCCCTGCACGTCCAATATCCCGCGTATACACCGGTCAAACAACAGGTCAATATGAAATCTCGAAAGGAATTCAACACACAGCAAATCCTGGACCCTGTTGTCATAACCATGTCAAAACAGTAATCGCCGTTCCTGCGGAAATAGAAATGGGGGACCAGCCATTTCGGCGAGCGGCCCAGACAATACGGCAAGAGAAATCAGCCGGACTGCTTCAGGTAAATGATGATACCGACGAGAATCAGAACCACTAAGACGCACACGCCGATGGCCGTGACGAACAGCCAGGCCACCCGCCGGTTCTGCTTGCTCACAAGATACTTCAGATATCGGTCGCTCGTCGCAAACGTCTTGCTCATCTGGGCGATGCTGCTTGTCTGTCCCTGCGTGCTCTGGTTGAGCTTGTCCAGAGTCTCGTTGAACTTGTTGAGGCCCTCGGCCATCTGCACGTCGGTGTCGGCAGCCGCCGCTAATTGATGATTGATATCCACCAGCGCATCGGTCTGCTTGCCCGTCTCCGCCGGAATCTTTGCCACCACGTCCGCGAAGTGCTGGTTCCTGGCCATCGCCGACTTGACCTGCTCCAGAAGCTCCTGCGTCATCTTCCGCTGGTTCTCGACCACCGCCGGAAAGCCCTCGAGAAATCTCGGCAGCCGCTCCAGCTGGCTCATCAACTGCTCATGCTGGCCGACCTGCTGATTCAAATGCTTATTAATACCCTTTAGCTGCTCAACCAGTTGACTGAATCCCTCCTGCAGCTTCTCGATGGGCTCGGGCTTCTTCACCGGTTCGACCGCATTGACCACTACCCGATGATTTTGCGGCGCCTGCGCGCCGGCCGGCGATGCCTCGTCCTCGTCCGCCTGTTCAGAGTCCGCGTCCAGGCTGATTAGACCCTCCGTATCCACCTGCGGCTCGAATTTCTCGGATTTGCCCGCACCCTGACCGTGAAACCACTCGCCCGTCTTCGACCAGAATTCCTTTAAGGTCATCGTAAGAATCCCCAAATCTGACTTCTCCACCACAAAAGCCGCCTCAAAACTCCAACATTGAAGCCATAAATCAAAACACCTCTTGAAAAGCAAAAACCCGGCGTTCCTATTAGTTTTGTCGGCAATCCCGCCCCAAATCCTGCAAGTTTTGAACATCCCGCCATGCCCGGCACCAGACTCTTTCTTAAAACCGTTTCATCCGCCAATGTATCTTTTTTCCTTCACTGCCATGTCCGCTCGCCGCGACAGACTCACATTAAGGTTCAGAGGTTTTTGCTGCAAATCGAGGCACTTTCTGGTACATTATCCGGGCAATATCGTCGCACCGCAAGAAGATAAGGATAGACAAATGAAATTAGTGACATATTCGAGAAATCAGTCAGTCTCCTCCGCGATATTGACCGACGCCGGACTGATTGACATTCCGTCCGTCTGGCCCGGCCCCAATCCGCCTCGCAACGTCATTGAAATCCTCCAGAGAGGGCCGGAATGCCTCGAAAAAATCGCCGAATTGGCCGCCTCTGCCGATGCAATCACGCCTTTGGATGCCGTCAGGCTCCTCGCACCCATCCCCCGACCCGGCAAAATCCTCGCACTGGCGGGCAACTACTCCAAACATGTAAAAGAGGTCGCCGGAAAAATCGGAATGTCCGATTCGCCGCGCCGGACCACCACCCCAAGACCGTTCATCATGCCCTCAACCGCGGTGATAGGGCCGGATGACCAAATCCCCTGGCCGGCTTACAGCAAGACCATCGATTACGAGGTCGAGCTCGCCGTCGTCATCGGAAAAACCGCAAAGTGCGTGACTGTCGAAGACGCCCTCGATTACGTCGCCGGCTACACCATCGCCAACGACATATCCGCCCGAAGCGCCACCTTCAAGGCCAATCGCACCGAACGTCCCTGGGACGAATTCTACGACTGGCTGAACGGCAAATGGGCCGACGGCTTCTGCCCCATCGGGCCCTACCTCCTCACCGCCGACGAAGTCGAGGATGTCCACAATCTGAACTTGACCCTCAAGGTCAACGGCAAGGTCCGCCAGAACGCCAACACCGACCAGATGATTTACCGCGTGCCCGATATCGTCTCATTCCTCAGCTGCCTGATGACACTCGAGCCCGGTGACATCATCGCAACCGGCACACCCGCCGGCGTCGCCCTGGCTACAGGCGAGTACCTCGAACCCGGCGACCGAATCGATGCCGCTATCGACAAGCTCGGAACCCTCACAAACACCCTCGGACCAAAACCAGAAAAATTCTACGAACCTCTGACATCTCAATAAAGGGGAATCATTATGGAAAGCGACAAGGTAACCATTAAGTGCCCCGAATGCGGCGCTGTTCAGGATGTCCTGAAAAGAGATGTTCGTACAACAGTAAAATGCGTCAAATGCGAAGAGAGGATTATGGCAATCCCTCTGCCAGGTGCCTCTTCCCAGATGACTGCCGGACCGTCATTGCCGAGCGCGGTATTAGCGCAGCTCGTGGTTATGTGGGTGGCAATAGTCATTATTCTCGTGCCCGGGCTGGTGATTATGTTCAACGCCCCCTTCAATTACGCCTATTTCTGGGTCACCGCATTCCTCGTTGCTATGGTAGCCAGCGGCATCATCGCCACCATAAGGGCAAAACAAAATGCTGCAAAGCAATAGACCGACCTTGGTAGTAGCCTCGTATTCGAACTGGCAACGATCCCCCAGGCGGCCGGACTCAGCTTTCCAGCCGGGAAACGAACTTCTCGGCATTGATCGCCACGTCATCTTCACCGACCAGGTCGAACGGGTTTTCAAGGTGTCCCTGTATGTTATCAAGACTGACCAGAATAACCGTAAACAGAACCGGCAGCAGGTGCGAATTTCCGCAGAAGATATTGGGAGTATCCATGGCAGCTAAACATTACTTCATTGGCGCAGCGCTGACAGGGATTGCTCTGGTGCTGCCTGCCTGTCGCAATAAGGTCCATCCGGTCACATCTCTAAAAGCCCCTGTGCGCATCATTAAGATGGAGAAGTTTGCAGATGGCGGCACCACCTACGTCTACCTTCGTGACGCGTCCGACAAGACGCTTGTAGTCTGCTTCGATGCCCGGTTAGAGACTTCTACTCCGCTTAAGTTATTCATCGGCGCCGAACACCCCACTCACAAAGGAGCCCGCCCTGCAACGCCTGCGGAGGACGCCGAGATCATCGGCATACTCAGGGAGATTATTGACTCGCGTTTCACCGCTTCCCGGCAGAAGGCCTTGCTCGAGGGTCGATCGATCGTAGGTCTTTCCGAGAAGGAAAAACACGCGCTTTGGATGCTTTGGATATTTGAGGGTCGAGAAAGACTTGCCGGAAGACGTGTGGATTGAAGGCTTATATGCGATGCCTCAGTGCCTCGTTTCGAGCGTTATACTTTCCGACGAAGGTGACGAAAACTTTGCCAACTACCGTGCCCGTATTCCCGCCGGCCGGGCCTGTCAAACCGTTGCGCAGGTCATCGCCGAGCATTTGCCCACAACGCCGCCGAGCGGAAATTCCTCAACTTTGATGAAGGTCAAACGGTCGCAGATTCATTGCCGGAAGTCGGAGCCCCCGACGTCTTCTATCAAGGTTTGAGTGGGCATCCTTCGGCAGTGAAAATAAAGCGGGCTGCCTGCGGCGAAGCTCTGAATTATGCTTTTTGACCATCTGTACCGCCGCCGGCCGCCCCGATGTTTTTTACATTCTTTTTACTTTGCTCACGGCCTGCGTTATGCCACAATGCATGCTGAACTGGTATAGTGGACGCGCTGGGCAAAGGCCCGGCACTGTGATGCAGCGGCTGAGTAAGGCGACTTCGGGAAAGGGATTATTATGTATGCTTTTCTTGGAAAACGCGGCGGGTTGAGAATGGCGGCGCTGTTGGCGGCGGTTGTTATGGCCTTGGCTATCTGCGATGGCGCAGATGAAGAGGATCAGACAGATCTCGAGCGGCAGTTGCAGAAACGAATCAGCGTTGATTTCAAGAACATGCCTGTCGACGATGTGATACGGATAATTGCACAGCAGGCGGATATGGACGTTGTAAAGAGTCCGAAGGTTACCGGCGCCGTTACGGCCAGGCTAAGCGATGTTCCGGTGGGAGAAGCGCTGCGGCAGATTTTGCAGCCCCATGGTTACGGCTGCGTCACGGGCACGCATGTACTGACGGTAGCGACCTTGGAGGATATTGCAGTAATGTCGGGCGTCGTTAGCGCGGCTGGGGCGAAGGAGCCAGGAGAACAAACGGAGGTTGAGCGGCGGATGCAAAAAAAAATCAGCGTTGATTTTAGGGACATGCCCCTCGACGACGTTATACGGATATTTGCAGAGCAGGCGGATGTGGACATTGTCCAGAGTCCGAAGGTTACCGGGGCCGTTACGGCCAGATTAACCGATGTTCCGCTGGGAGAAGCCCTGCGGCATATTCTGATGGCCAATGGTTACGGCTATGTGCTGGACAAGGGCGTAATAAGAGTAGCGCCGCTGCGCGAGATTGCGGCAACATCGGGCGTCGGCGCCGAGGCGGGGCGCCAGACCCTTCTGGTTATTGAGCCGACAGCCGAGCAGCCGAGAAATTCCGAGGGAGACATCATCCAGCTTAGAGACGGACGGCTGTGCCTCGTTTATACGCGTTTCAAGGGGGGGACGAAGGACCATTCGGGCGCGGATTTGGCAATGCGAACCTCCGATGACAATGGCAGAACGTGGTCCAGCGACCGCATCCTGCTGCCCAACGAGGGCAAGTGCAACGTAATGTCGGTCAGTATAGTGCGGCTGAAAAAAAGCGGCGAGCTGCTCCTGTTTTATCTGCGCAAAGATGAGAGATTGCGGTCGTGCAGCGCCTATGTCCGGCGGTCTGCGGATGAATTCGAAACGCTTAGCGCACCGGTGCGCGTGACAACTCTCGAAGGTTATCACGTGGTAAACAATGACCGGGTGCTTGAGTCGGCGACGGGCCGTCTGATTGTGCCGGCGGCCTTGCACACGGGCTTTGACGAGACCGGGACATTGGTCACGGAGTTCACGGGCAAAGGTATCCCGATGGTGTATTATTCCGATGACTCCGGCCGAACGTGGCGGCGCGCAGATGTGCCCGTGACACCTGTTTCACAGCGCAAGCTGACTTTGCAGGAGCCCGGAGTGGTCGAGCTGAAGGACGGCAGACTGTGGATGTTCATGCGAACCACGCACGGCAGCCAGTAAGGATGCTACTCCCATGACGGCGGCGCAAGCTGGTCGAAGCCGGAGCCGACGAGTCTGATCTCACCGTGCAGTCCTGCAACGATTGAGCGCGTTCCGTGGACGGGCGATTTGGTTTGTGTGTGGAACGACCATTCGGGCCGGCATCCCTTCACGGAAGGCAAACGGACGCCGCTGTGTATTGCTCTGAGCAAAGACGACGGCCGGACCTGGGGCCCGTCGCGGGTCATTGAAGCCGACCCGAACGGCTGGTTCTGTTATACCTCGATGAGCTTCGCAGACGATAAGGTGCTCTTAGCCTATTGTGCCGGCGACAGGCAGGTCGGCGGCCTGAACCGGCTCAAGGTCTCCGCCCTGACAAAAGACTGGCTGTACAGCGCCGAGTCGGCGAGAGACTGAAAACATCGAGGCTCTCTCCAAACAGCGCCGTCAGCTGCAAGTCCCGACCGGTGCGCTTTTCCCACATTAAGGAGCGACCGTGGTGAGTTTCAAGCCCCAATCGGTGTCTGAAATCTCCCGTTCGACGAGAAATTTCGGCAGCGCAATTTTGCCTTCGGCATCGGCAGTCAGCATCCCGTCGTCGTCCGCATCAATCCACACACCCCTGCGCGGGTCAAACCACTGAGCGTCGTACTTGCCGCCGGGAGCAGCACCCGAAAGCACAGCCCTGTGACAATACTTCTCAAAGTACAGCAGGAACAAATCCTTCTTCGCCGTGCGCGAACAGTACGCCCATCCGACACAGCCGTCCCAGCCTGAGTGTCCCTCGGCCTCGGACTTATTCGGCGAGACAAGCTCCACCTGGGGCGCCAACTGCTGGTACTTGCCTCCCTCCGACAGGACAAAAGTCTTCAGGTGACGCATCTGGTCGCCCGAGGGCCACTTTATCGCGTCCCAGATATGCGGCTTGTCAACCTCTTCCACTTCTCCGGCCCACATCGCACCGCCCTTGGGCGCCCGGTCGCCTGCGCCGTATATATGGCCGCCATACCCGCCCGACAGCACGCTGCCGTACGCATGCGAGCGGCAATTCAGCCCCGATTCATCCGAGCCGCCCGGCGCACCGTGCATCCCCGCATAATAGGGCTCGCCGTTAATCCCCGGAAGCGCCGGGGCCGCGTGGAAAATCTCCGTCATCAACTCGAAGCTCGTGTGCCGATGCGAATTGCCTATCTGATGAAACGTTATCCACTTCGCGTTTGTTCTGTGGTCGAAGGACTCCAGCGATGAGCCCGCCGGATTGCACCCCGCCAATGTCCCGAAGGGCGGATGTCCGTACTTATCGATAACCGCATTGGCCGCCGCATTCCAGTGCTCGGCCGCAAGGCTGCTGCGCGAGTCGAAATGAATCGGGCTAAACAAACAGATGTTCGCCTGATACCGGCTCCAGATATACTGAATGTACCGGGTGTAAGAGTCCGGCCAGGGATAATACTTGTGCCACGCCGGCCCGATGTCACGCCGCGTCACCTCGATGAACGGAACAAACCCGTGGGCGTTCAGGTAATCCATCTTCTTATCGAGACTCTGAAAATACGCCGGATTCAGCCGCTCAACATCCGGAAAATACTTCTCATAACCCGGCGCCTTCCCCGGAAAAAGCATCGCGCGATTGCCCAGTTCATCGGTCATCTCTTTTGCACTGTCGGTGCCCGCCTGCGGCCACGCCGAGCGCAGCTCCGTGCCGTCTTCGGTGTTTAGCTTCGGCGGCTTATCGTCGTTGGCCCAGTTGGGAAACGCCGCAATCATCGCAATGCAGTTGAATCCCTGCTTGCGCCGAAACCTCACATAATCCTTGAAACCCGCGCCCCGTTCCATCGGGCGCTCTTTGTCGTCATCGTACCACGGATACCGGAATGTCCCCGCCGACCACCACGTGTCACCCAAAAGGAAAAATGGCGTCCCGTCCGCATACTCGAAGGCATGACCGTTGGCCGATGCCCTTATCATCCCACGCCGACACGGATTTGCCTGTTTCTCCGCCTCCGACCAGCCGTTGGCACTAAGTTCTCCGCTCTTGCCGTTCAGCCCTGCATCCTTCTGATTGGACCCGCTTTGCCACCGCCATGTCCCCGGCGCCGTCGCCAAAACCCGCACGCGAAACAGGTTGTCACCATCCCAGAATCCATAACAGCGCTTCTCGAATCCCGGCCCTTCGAGGTCCACCCAAACCTCCACCTCTTTATAAGGATTCTCATACGATTTCCGAGCACGGAGCGTAATTTCCACTTTTTCCCACACGTGATGGCTCTGGCCGAAGGCCACCCCGCTCAGAAGGTACATCAAGCCAACCAATATCCAGCCTGTGAACCTGTTCATCCGAAGCATTGCCTTTCTATGCATAGCAGCTCACTTCCTTTTAATTTGCTGTATTCCAATAATAGGCCCCATTTTGCCCGGCACAATACCCCATATCTCGACCGAATGCAACGGGGGCAGGCCCAATTCTCTGTAATAACAAACGCCGCCCGCCGCAGCCGAAACGCAACACCCTAATCTTCTTGCGAAACCAGTCTTCTGTTGATATAAACTGGGAAAACGTCGAACGCCGAAAAAGATTGAGACTAAGAGCCTATCCTGATAACCTATATGCACTTGTCATGTTGAGCGAAGCGAAACATCTGGCCGGCAAACGGGAAAAGAGCCCATCTGTTGGCTTGAGATTCTTCGCTGCGCTCAGAATGACAACGAGTCTCTGGCTTACAGGGGTAATTCGGATAGGCTCTAAATACCGGCAACTAACGACTATCGACTAATGACGGAGAGGTGTCGGAGTGGCTGATCGAGCCGGTTTCGAAAACCGGTGTGCCCTTTGGGTACCGCGGGTTCGAATCCCGCCCTCTCCGTTGATTCTTGCCGGCAAATTCACGGGGGCTATTCGGTGAAGCGGCCGGGCAGGCTGATGTGGTCCGTGATTGCGCGGGATCGGCACAAGTAAATGCAGTCGTTGGCGAACTCGGCGGGTAACGCGCGAAAGATGGGCCGCTTTTGCAAAGAGGCTCTTGAATCCAGCCCGGATGTGCCTGCGTTTCCAGAGCCGGCGATTTGCGGCCGTCCGCCCCAAGACCTGCGGCAAAAAAACCCATTCCCTGGATGACGACCGAATCAAGCGCGAGCCCCCGCCGCCCGGCGTCAATATAAGACCCAAGACATTCGGCAAGGATAGGACGCTGCCCATTACGAACGGGTGCGCCTCAAGTGGAACCAGGGGGTAGAAAACAACCTCGGATGCGTCTGCCCCTGTTATGTCCGAGACTTCTTGCGACCCCCACGCATCCACGGCCCACCCTGTCTATCTGCCGAAGAGTGCGTCAACAACAGCCTGGCCGAAAAGCCCGGCGGCCTTGGGGTCGCTGGCGGTTATGATGGGTCCATCCCGCTCGACAGGGGCCCCGGTGTATTCGGCTCCGGCCAATTGCAGCTTGATTCGTTCCGAAGGAAGGCTTGTAGCTTTGATGCCTTTGAGAACACCCGCGTTGGCCAGAACCGTGGGGGCAATACAGATGGCGGCGAGAACCTTTCCCTTGTCCGCGGCCTCCCGCGCGATGCCCAGCGCGACCGGGCTGTCGATGTATTCTGCCGCCCCCGGCCCGCCTACAAAGATTATTGCGTCAAAGTCATCTACGGCCAATTGGCCCATGAGAACCATTGCCTCCGCTGTGCCGCCAAGCATCCCCATCACAGGTCCGATCCTTGAGCTTGCGATGACCGTTTCCACCCCGGCATTTTCGAGAACAAGTCGCGTTTCGAAAAGTTCCTCATCGCGAAAATTGGCGCCGGCAACAATGAAAACCGCTTTTCTTGGGGCCGTCGGCTCTGCTTGGGCTCCTTCTATCGGCTCAGCCGCCGGATAACCCACGCAGATCATGTAAACCGGCTCAGAGCCTTTGGGAAGGCGGCAAAGCGACGTGATTTCGCGTATGTCAAAATCGCCCACCGGTACCGAACCCAGATCCAGGCTCACCGCTTGAAGCAGGATATTCTGGGCAATATGACCGGCTTCCAATAATAGATACTTCCTGGCCTGCTTGGCGTATTGCACCGCGGCCTTTCTTACAGAGCCGGCAATAATAATATCACAGCCGGCCTCATTCACCGCCTCCGGCCGAGAGCTGACCGCAGCCAGCCGGCGACGCACATCCTCATTGAAAACCTGTTCCAGCGTGTGGTTCTCCGGGTTGTAAACGAATACGCCGTCTTTAGTAGCGAAATACAGCTCCATTGGATAGACCGCCCCGGGAGATGGTGCGGTTCGCAAACCTGTCGCAGGGTCAATTATTCCCTGACCGGCCCAGGCGAGCTGGCCTATCTGCGAAAGGCTGACCGGCTGATCCGCGAATCTCAGCACAGGCCTCCGTTTGGCCAGAACCTGTTCGAAGCTGACCGGTCCCGTCAGCTTTGGCTCTGTAAGCTGAAGCACTTTGTGCGGCAAGCTGCGAGTCTTGTACTGAGCGAGAGAAACGGCCGTAAAGACCACCAGGACTATTGCAGGGGCGCTCCACTTCACAGCACGACACAAAACGAAGCCCGCCCGAATTGCTATGCGCCTCATTTTCCGGTCTCCAAAAAGTCATGGCAAACAGTTGAGAAACAACTTGTATATTATACCATCCGCCGGGGCAAAATCAAAGCCCTTGAACGGGTCCGTCGCACACAGCCCTGTAATTAGACTCACGGCAGGTCCTGTTCGACTACAGGCTCTGCCAAGGCCTTGCCAATTCCGGAGCACGTAACTCCCGCATGACCCATAGCCCCGCAATCGTAAAATATGCCGATTCATGTTAGCTCCAGTTCCATAAATACCGCGCCTTCTATCGGGTTATAGCGGTAGGGGCTGATTTGTTCGAAGCCCAAAGAAATATACAGCGCTCTGGCGGCCTCCATTGAGGGGACTGTATCGAGGCGCATTCGAGAGTAGCCGATTCTTCGGGCGCTGTCGATTATGGCTTCCGCCAGCCGTCTGCCGATTTTCAGTCGGCGAAACTCCGGCTTGACGTACAGCCTTTTCATCTCACATAGGCCCTCAGTTAGCTTTCTCAGCGCGACACATCCTGCAACCTGTCCCTTGTGGGTCGCAAGGAGTAAACAGCCCTCCGGCGGCGCATAATCACCGGGCAGACCGGCCAACTCCTCGCCGAAATTCTGGAAACATAAATCGAATCCGAGGGAATCAGCGTATTCGCAGAAAAGCGACTTTACATGCTCAAGGTCTTTGTCCGTCTCAGGCCGAAAGATGTTCACCATAATACCCTCTCGCTTTAATTTTCAAAGTGTGCTCTGCCAGTCGTTGGGTGCGATACATCCCACCACAAGACTTTTGGGTTATTCCGAGCAGCGCCAGCGAATCTATCAAAAGAACCGTTCCCTCGCAATCTCGCTTTTTTGCCATTGTTGCGCAACGAGGAATCCATACTCCAACATTTACCCGCCATTCTTTTGGCGGGTTTACCCGCCGGTCCGTTTGGTAGGGAGGCGGATTTGTGTAGTTTTGATTGGGTTCGTTTTTCCGAGTGCCAAGGGGGTCTCATTGGGGTAACCCTTTGTGAGAAAAGATGTTGCGTTGATTTTTGGGTTTTTGGGAAATTGGGTTCGTTTTGGGTTTGTTTGGGTTCGTTTTGGCTTTGGGGGCCCCTGACGGGCGAAAAACTGGGTTTGCTTTGGGTTCGTTTGGGTTCGTTTTCGGGTCCTGCCAAAGGGGCTGTTTTTTCGTAACATGTTGTGGGGAATGGGGTTGCGATGATTTTGGCTGTTTTCGAAATTGGGTTCGTTTGTACAAAAAGCGGGCGATTTGTAGAGGATTCTCGACAGAAATAGAGAAGAGAGGGCAAAAGGCAAGAGGGAAAAGGCAAAAAGGGTTCTTGATACTCGATTCGTGATGCTCGATGCTCGATTGTTGCGTATATCGTGTTGAGTTGGCGAGATGAGCGGTTTGGTTAACGGAGCAGATGTGTGCCCATTTTAACACAGTTCCGGAAGGTGACGGCCTTGCCTTGGATAGTGGGTAAGCCGGGGTTTTCATTGTTTAGCTGCTCCGCATTCAGGATTGAGTGTTTTAGAGTATTCAATTTTGGGGGGATTATACCCGATTTTGGGCTGGAAGTCAAGGGAAAATCCCGCCTGGCTTCGTAGAAAAGGCTTGAGGTTGGCGGGAAATCCGAAGCTCCAAAGCCGATCCGCCTACGGCGGACAAGAATGCGAAATTCACCCGCCTGAGGCGGGCAAGAATTCGAATTACTGAAATCACAAGGTTCAAAGGGGCTGAGGGCTGGTCGCGGACGAATAGGTGACCACGGATACTGTGGGCATGAATACCTTGGGCACAGGTTTCACAGATTCACGCAGATCGTATGGTAGCAGGTAAACGGTGGGGCAAGCCTTGGCACAAGCCGCTCGTAAAGCGAGCTTTCTCGCGGCTTGTTGGCTTCGTTCGCGGGGCAGTTGCTCCCATTGGTGAAGCTGAGTGGGCCCCGGGGGGGGTTATTTCAAACGGGGCAAGAAGAGAGTAGAGAGTGTATAAGTATATGCATATATACTTATTGACTCTTGCGGCAATTCGTGGTTTTTGGTTATGGGATCTAATGTCCAGGAACAAGATGGAAGGCGTGAATCGCGGGGGCGGGGCAGGGGAAGCAGTGGTCCGTGACCCGGCAGAAGGAGCGGCGGGTAAACCCGCCATAAGGCGGCCTCGGGGCATTTGCCGCCCCCCAAGGGAAGAGGCAAGCCCGGTGAGGGGCAAGCCCCATGAGGGGCAAGCTGTCGGCCCCGATGGGCACCTTGTTTCAAACGTGGCAAGAAGAGAGTAGAGAGTGTATAAGTATATGCATATATATGACCTGACCCCAGTTTATGTACCACAGCGAATTAGAGAGTTATCCACGTTTTCTGTCGTGTATTGCCGAGGCGAAGGCGTAGCCGAAGCCGAGGCAATACACCCGGCCGCAAACTGGGCCGGCGTCCTGTAATCCAGAG
>DATKZT010000062.1:0-107454 GCA_035527845.1 Sedimentisphaerales bacterium
CTCTGGATTACAGGACGCCGGCCCAGTTTGCGGCCGGGTGTATTGCCTCGGCTTCGGCTACGCCTTCGCCTCGGCAATACACGACAGAAAACGTGGATAACTCTCTAATTCGCTGTGGTACATAAACTGGGGTCAGGTCAGAAGGGGAGCGTTTTTACTGAATTTCCAACAATGGACGGTCTAGATGAAAAGGTAACTCTCTTTCTAACAAAAGCAAAGCAATCAATTCAAAGAATCATAGACATTTTCAACATCTTTTATGAGAGCGGAATAACTGGCCCAAAAATTGACGAACTTATCAAGTGGTCGAAGAAAGAGGGTATACCTACCTATGTCATTGATACTTTAAATCATTTTGAGCCTATTGCGAAATATATCGTCGATCTTAGAAACAGACAGGAACATCCAGGAGAAAATTACAGGCTTGAATTTTCAGATTTTAGTATGCTTGCAACCGGTGAAGTGTCTGCGCCCCTATGGGGCATAAATGAGGCAAAGCACTCCATGCATAAAGAAATGGATGTTCTTGTGAAAGAGCTTGTGATATTCGTGGAGTGGTTAGTGATCAAGCTGGTTCTGAGCAAAGAAAGAAAGAACACGCTATTTGAATTACGTGTATTTCAGATTCCAGAGAAGCAAATGGATTTAGATTGCCCAATTAAATATAGAGTTGAAGCCTGTTTTAAGCAAGATATCTAACATCGAGTTGCCAGACGGGACGAAACGATGTAATTGGTTTAAAGCCAAGAGATTGGGGCTTCGTTTATCCCTTAGAGGCTACTTGGCTTGGGAGGAAGATACAGGGGACAGGCGAGTTAGTATAAAGCGGGACGGTATTACGCATTTCAGAACGAACGGTATAAGGGAGGACTTATGAGAGTGGATGATATTCTGGTGTCTTGGGTGATTCCAACATTTGACCGTCAGATGAGAGGGCCGTTTCCTCTTCCACGGCGTTACTATGAACTCGACTGGACAAAAGCCTCAGAAAATGAGCAGGCTGAAATCATAGAGATACTTGCGATTTCTGACAACTCCCGCGAAGAAGAGCTTGTAGGCATCGGCGCGGTGAGTGAAACCTTTATTGTTGGTGCTGCCAGAGCGGATGAAAGAATGCTCCGATTTCGCCACATGTTTGTGGAAAAGCCTATTGAGCAACTGAAACGGTTGACAAACAGTGGCGAGAAATCTTACAGGGTGTTCACGGGCGTTAATCTCAATCGTGAATACTTTGAAGATGAAAGAGGCCAGGAGATATCCATGGGAGAGATGATGCAGATTGCGACAGGCGACAAGAATGCAGTACCTTTCAATGCTGAGGGTATTGTGAAGATCGGGCCAACTGATATGTACTCGCGTGAAACATGGACTATTAACAAGGCAAACACTCTTTTCAACTTTATACAGGCGGTGAGGCTTATTTGGGGCAGCAGTTGGGCTCGAAAGAGGTCTACAATGACAATCTATCCGGGCTCGGTAGTTAAGTGCGACCTCCCCACGGTGGAGAGCATGTGTGCGGTCTTAACTCTTTTCCGACAGTTGTATAGTAAAGATGCCCTAATGCGGAATACTTGTGAGATATATAATGAGCACTGTGGGAATGGCACCAAGAAGAAGTGGGTGGATTTCTGTTTGCAAGCATTTAAGGAAAGGCTGGGGGGAAATACGAGTTTCATTCACTTGGAGACGTGCAGTGTGAGGGAGTTATTTGAAGCCTTTCTTTACGGAACAGGAATAGTCCATTCACCAAGCGATAGAAACGCCGAAAACAGAAAGAGACTGTCTATGCTTGTGGGACAATATGGTCGAGAAAAAGTGATAATGGCAGTGAACGAGTCATTTTGGATGGTTCTGAAGTACGCCATTGATGTTTTCCATGTTGTAAAGCAGGACTACGAACACTGGACCAAATCCGAGGGGTGCGCAAAGTCAGATGTGTTTGACATCTATTCTCTGTTGCAAAGCCATAGTTCTTAGCTGTGTGGTGGACACAACTCGTTTGCGCGCCGCGAAAATCAAGGCTATTGTGTCAGATTTCCGTTTTTCAGGGGCAGGTTGGGAGATGGAGGTGATTTTCAGGCGAAGAGTAGAAGAGTAGATTGTTGAGTATTGGCAGGATTTGTATGGTCGGAAGATTGCTTCGCTGCGCTGGCAATGACAAAAGAAGTGAAATGAAGTTTGAGTTAGGATTGAGATTGCTTCCCTTCGATTACACTCAGGGTAAACTTGCCTGGGTGGTCGCGATGACGGAAGGGATATCGAGCGGCTTTTATAAAGTGTCTTCGTTGAATTAAGTGACAAGCCTATGAAACTTTTACAATCGTGGGGTTTGGGGGTCGCGTTGTGTGTGTTTTTCATTGTTGAGGCCCGGGGTGATGAATATCTCTGGGAGAAACAAGATACTGCATGGGTGCTGAGCCGGAACGGGCAGGATGTCGGTCGGCTGCTTCCTGAAAGCCAGCCGAGTCTCGCGACGGAAGATCGCATCGAAAAACTCGGGCCGGGCGTGTTTCGCATGACCCGTGTCGTACGGAATAATCAAGAGACAGTGCTGAAGTCTGCGCGTCTGACGCTGGATTTTGTTCATGCCGAAACAGCAGCCTTTCTGATGATTCCTTCGGTCAGTTACAACGGGAACCATTGGGGCCGGGGCAAAGAGCCGAAGGGGTTCCAACATGAAGGAACGTGGTGGTCGTTTTCCAGTCGTCGAACTCCCATTCCGGGTGCGACCTATTCGGAAGGTACGCGTTGGGCCGTGGCCCTGTGGGGTGAAGTCACTGCGGAGATGCCCGTTCTTTCCTGCTCGCTGATGCCGGAGAACGGACGGGTGACACATCGGCTGATCTGGCCCGAAGAAGAGATGCCGCTGGTCTATAGCGGCCGGGATGATTACCAGCCTGGAACGCGGGAGAATCTGGATCTGGGGCCGGGACAAGCTCTGACGTGCAGTGCGATCCTGGTGGTTGATGAGGTGAAACCCGGCCACCGGGCTATGGCGACCTTTTTGTCCCGGGACTGGGAGATGCTCGCAAAAAAGAAAGAGGCGTCACGTTCTGGCGAGGACATGTGGGATTTGGCCGTGCGATAGGATTCAACCAGCGCCCAGTGTATGTGCCGCTTGCCGTTTTTTTGGCGTTTGCATCGCCGTAAGAACATATACCATCCTTGACTGTTTCTATCATGGACAAAGGAAAGAGTCGCATATTCCTACAGCCATGCAAGAGCGTAGGTCTTCACTACATCAGGTTTTGGACTTATATGCCTAAGTGACAAACGGCAATCACTGATTTGGTGCCGAAAACATTTTCTATTTCCCCACAACTGCGTAACTTGGGCTAATGCTGCCACGGCCGTTTCACCCCGGAATCCGACATGCCAAAAACAACCCTATGGCAGCCATTTCTCAGGAAAATCGTCCGTCAGACCCCAATTCATATCAAAATTCCTGAACCCCAGCTTCAGCGCCGGCGATTCCTCTCGTACCCTGTAGTCGTCATTCTCGGAGTCCACAAAGAGCGGGTCCTTGACCGCCGAGTCCTTGTCATACCCAAGCTGACGCCACTCTCCCAGCGTGTACTTTTCCAAACCCTTGCCTCTCGGCCTGACGGTAATGACCGTCCGATCTCCCCAGCCGGGACTCGGATGGTAAAACAGATTGTTATTAACCTCGCTCAGGTATGGATGCTGCGGCGGCGCATCGTTCATATAGTATATGTCACCGTCGGTGACGATTATATTGCGTCTTATCACGTCGTGGTTGTCGGTATATCCCACGTGAATGCCGAAAGGCACCACCGGCTTGATAATTATGTTGTTCTCAACCGTGCGGTAGTCACCCTCCCGAATGCTTATGGCCATATTCTTGCAGACGTTGCTGTAAATGTGGTAGTTCGACGTGCCGTCATCGAAATCCAGCCCCTGCCTGTAGCCGCCTTCGTAACCGCTTATGCCGTGCAGAAAATTATTCCTCACAACCGTTGGTTCCTGCGCCCATATCTTTACATCGCCGGCCGGATGCGGCCACGTAAAACTCCGCTCGCTGTGCGATTGCGTCAAACACCAGTACCCCTCTCTCCCCCAGGAATTGAATGGACCATGGTCCTGAGTCTCGCGAACGCAGTCATATATGTGATTAAACTCGATGACGTGGCCGCCCCACGTGCCGTCGCCGATGCATATCCCAGCGCGAGGCATATTGTAAATGAGATTGTGAGATGCCGTGATGCGCTTGGCACGCGAGATATACACCCCTGCAATCTGCTTGCCGAAAACGCCGCAGTCGTGAATAAGATTATTAACGGCCCGGCACTCGTACGGAAAACTGCGGAAAGTGCCGTTGGTAAACTCCAGCGTGCCCACAAAGCAAATAGCGCTGTCGCCGGTTTCGGTAAACTTGCAGCCGGTTACCACATTGTCGCGATTGAAGTTGTTCATAAAGACGCCGTTGCCCCCTACGGCATCGAACCAGCAGTCCTTGATAGTGCAGTTGCGTGCCCCCTCGAGAAAAATCGCTCCTCCACGGTGTATGGACCAGTCGCTACCCGAAGGAATGGAGTATTCCTCCAAAAACGTTGATGCCGTGTGCGCAATGCGAAATCCCTCAAGTGTGATATTGCGCACCGGCTCGTACTGGTCGCCGACGAACCGTATCACTTGCTCCAGCACCGCCGCCTCCACCAGCGCCGAGTCTAAATCCACATCTTCCGCCGGCCAGTAATACAGCACACCTCGCTCAGCATCCAGGTACCATTCCCCCGGTGCATCAAGCTCTTCGAAAACATTCTCGACGTAAAACTGCGAAGTGCCATCGACCCTGGTCGGGTTGCGGGCAAACGTGGCGCCGATTTGCTGCCCGCCTTTGCCGAACCACAGGTAGTGTTCGTCATAGTCAATGCCCTTGACCGTCCACTGCAGGTTGCCCCAATGCGGCGCCTGAAAGATGTGGATGACAGCTTCCTCAGGCCTCGCCCACTGCCGTTTCGTAAACGTCGCCGGGTCAAAAACAATCCCCCTCGGCGGAACATTATTATGCGTCATGTCCTCGTTCTCGTCCGGATTGGGATCACGAACATTCTCCGGGATTTTGCCCTCCGGCCGGATATACCCGCTTTGGCCCGGCCGCGAATCATCATAATTCGGAAAGCGGGCACGGTGCTGCCGCCTGCCGTTGACGAAGAGCTGTCCAAAACCCCGCCTGCCCTGCTTCACATCCGGCAGCTCACATTTCATAATTCGTCCCTTGTGCCGCGTCCATTTGCAGTCCAGCCTTCGGCCCCCGCTCAACGTCACAACTTCATTCTCGTAAGCCGCATACCTGACCGGTCGCTCCACCGTGTCCCCATCCCCCGGACCGAAGGTAAGCGGCCCCTTCAGATAATACGTACCCTCGCGAACAAAAACACTCACGCGTCCCGCCGACTTCTTGTCCAGCTCGCGTACCGCCTGCTGCGCCCTCGCCAGAGTTGCGAACGGTTTTTCCCTCGTGCCCGGATTTGTGTCACGGCCGTTAGTCGCCACGTAGAACTCGGCGCCACACGCCGCTGTTGCAATCAGCAGCCCCAGCGCAAAAATCCTTGTCCGCAAAAGACCTTCTCGCCCTATCTGCATTTCCATATCTCCTTAAACATCCTGCCCCTGACCGCCCTTCAACCATGCGAGATTGAAGGCATAGACCAACCTGCCATCCGTCAGATATACAACACCGTCGGGTGTATGGGTTGCCGCCCAATAGGATTTGTTCTGACCATGTGTCGCGTCCAGCGTGAAAGCCCTGTTCCAGGGCGCACCCACGTAGTCTTTGCTGCCGCTCCTGACGTCGCTCATCACCCGCCTGACAGGCCAGGTCTTGCCCTCATCCCACGAAACGGCCGCGTAGGTTCCAAATATCGTCGTTTCGTTTCCGTTCGCATCCTTGCCTTTCATGCCGTCGGACGCCATGCTTATCAGCAGGATGGGCTTGCGCCCCAATCCATCGGGGTCCAGTGCCGGATTGGAATACTCCAGCCGCAACAGGGCCAGTCGCTGGACCGTTGAAATCCCCGGAAACTCTGTCTTACTGAAGCTCCACGTCTTGCCCTGGTCGCTCGACAGGCTCTTGGGCAGACTGCCGAACATTCTGCCCTTATCCCTCGAAAAGGTCATAATCCGGCCATCCTTCAGCTCCACGCCGCCCACATGATTTCCGGGAGGCCCATCTTCGATGGTACGCATCGACCAGGTCTTTCCCCCGTCACCACTCCAGTTCACCGATGAGCCGCGGCCGCCAATCGCCGCCCCATCCGAAAACGAAATTAAGGCGCCGTCGGAAGCGGTAAGGGCATTGCCCTGCGGCTGGTTGCGGTCGGAGTCCAGATGGAAGGCATCGGTATCGCCCTTCATGATGACCGGTTCGGTCCAGGTGACGCCATTGTCGGTGCTCTTGCGGAACGACATCGCCAGCTTGGACCACTTGCCGTCCGTACAAATGCCGTTTACCAGATATAGGGTGAACGGCTCCTTGAAACCATTCGCAATCCTCACGGCGTTGTTCCACAGTTGGGTGCCGTGCATGTTCCTATCGGCCTCTTTGTAGAATTCCGCCACCTCGGTATCCCAGATGAGTTCTCCGGACGGCTGACGACGGCCTCGAAGGGCAGGAATCGTCAAGGCCTGGTCTTTTTCACTTTCGCCGGTGAACCACGCAAGCAGCACATCGCCGTTCTCTGACCACGTAATGGCAGGAGAATGGTTATGGTTGTAAATCGGGATTCTTAATTGCTCGGCCATTTCAGCGCTACCGTACTCGTTTTTCACGTCGTAAAGAGAAACGAGTTTGAAATGGGGTTTGGTGCCATCAGATTTCCATTTGTGTGGCTTCTGTGAAACATTCTTGGCCCATTGCATTACGGGTTGCTTGAGCTGCGGCTTCGGCAGGGCTTGCCCCTTCGGAACGCGCACAACTCGGAAGCCCATCAGGAAATGTTTGTCGGTTCTGTTGGAGGAGGACCGGTTCGCCGAACGCAGTGTTTGTATATGAACGCTATGGCAGCCGCCTCGCACGACCTTTGACGAGCCCTCGGCATAACCAACGGGGTCAACCGTGTCGGACGCCACATACGGGCCGTACCAGTCGAGCGTCCACTCCTGCACGCCGCCGTGCATGTCATACAAACCCCAGGCATTCGGTCCGTCCTGCCCGACCGTCAGGTCCACGTCCTCCGGAGACGACCAGGCGATGTCCGCGGTCGGACGATTGCCGCGTGTGACAAACCACTCGGTGATAATCCGCTGCCGCTTCGCCAAAGGTCCAAGAGGATTCAACGAGTAGATATCTCCGCTCACACCGTCGTTGTAGGGCGTCCTCGTTCCCGCGCGACAGGCGTATTCCCACTCGGCCTCGGTCGGCAGCCGGTAATCGTATTGAGCATCACGCGACGAAAGCCACCGGCAATACCCCATAGCATCGTGCCAGGTGACATAAACCACGGCTTCATTGTCATCGGCGGAGATGCCGTCGGCTTTTCCGCGCAATGCCGAGTGACCCGCGTCGTACTTTTCGTACTGGGCGTTGGTGATTTCGTACTTCGACATCTCGAAACCATAAGTGACGGTCACCTGCCGCGTCGGGAATTCATCCTGGATGAAGATACCCTTCTCCGCCGTGATATAGTCGGCAGACAGATCCGCCCCCATAGTGAATGTCCCCGGCCTGATCTTAACCATATCCGGCACCGTTGAGCTTGCATCGCCTTGCGCCTGCAACGGCCGGGCCGACAGCAAGCCCGCACCCAATAAACAAACCATAATCAACATTGCTTTTCTCGTTTGCATCTGGTTACTCCTAATACATTTGAATATCGTGTGGCGTCCTTGACAAGTATTTCCTGAAGCAGCTACGCCCAGAATTTCCGGTTTCACATTCCCGGGTGTGCGGACTTACGTCTATGACGTATTTAGAAGGGTTCTTTATGCAACCGGAAGCCTTTATGTGGACCGTTCGAGAATGTGCGGGATATCGGCCAATGTCCCAACCTGCATTTTCTTGCGTGCCCGGAGCCTTTATCGCTGTGGACTGCTCGTCAAAGCGGCGGCGTCCGGCAGCCTGGTCAGCCGGATGTTTTTGATGGCCGCCGCGGTCCGCCACGACGCGATGCCTAAAGGCTTGGAATCCGTGACTTCTATGCGGACATCAAGGTTCTTGCCGGCGGTTTCCAGATCAACATATTGCTCGTCATCGATCCAGCACTGAATCCTGCCGTCGGTGACGCGGACCCGGACGTGATACCAGCGCTTATTATCAAAATACCTTTTTGTCGTGGTTTCATTATCGGAGGCGTCATAGTAATCGACGCTCGAAATTCCGCAGACGGACCCGCCCCAGCCGCCGACAACGAACGTTACGCAGGAATTGCCGACCGGGAAAGTCAGGCCGCAGAAAAAGTCGTCCCCATCCACCCGCATCGCATCCAGATTGATTTCATAATTCATACGCACCACCGGACCGGCCCACGTCACACCGGTCAGGTTGTTGCCGGACTCCAGCATAATGCTTTCGTCTTTGACATAGACTTTTCCCTGGCCGCCGAAATCCGTAATCTTCCACTGTCCGAGATTCCTGCCGTCGAACAGGCTGACCTCGCCCGCCGGCATCTCTTGGCAAATCTGCGCTTGTTCCGACTTCGCCTGCCGCCCACCCTTCCTGGCTTCCCTTGCCATATTCTCTGATGAATTGCGGCAAGACGCCAAACAAACACCAAAACACAAAATCAACGCTCGAATAACCACTCACAGTACCTCCAAATTGTTCGTATCGTCATTTCCGATAGAATATCAAGTCTGTCATTTCATCACAAGCACTTATGAGCCAGCTCGCCCTATACGTTCCTGCCCAAAAACTTTTCCAGGAACGCCTTGTTTATCGGACATCCGACCGAAAACCTCCTGTCCATCGGCTGAAAATTGCCGGGAGCAAAAATCCGATGACTTGCCTGTTTCCCAAATCTGAGAACCGAAGCTTAACCGTGCGCCCAAAACAGCCGAGATATACAAGGCACCCGATGGATTGCGGCGACCGATGATAGCTATTTGAACAAGTGGCGTTGGTTGTGCGTGAGAGGTTCTCTTGAGAAAGACTTTATATACAACCGGCGATTCCTCTATGAACACCCCTCATGCAATACGTCGCACGGGTAATTCGCCCGCGCAGACGCCAATTGCATGATAACAGTAGAGTGAAAGGTTGGAAAAAAATGACTTCCGAAGACAAATTCTTCAAGACCGTGGCCGCAAAGACCCTGCCTGAGCATTTTGTCACCAGCTCCCATCCGTGGGCAGAGGTGCACCATATAATGAGCAGAGATGTCGCTACGGTGAGCGCGGATGAAGATGTGGCTTCCGCGGCACGTATCATGGCCGCCAGAAATATCTCCTGTATCATCGTCCTGGAGAATGAGTCCGTGGTTGGTATTCTGACCGAAACGGACCTCGTCAAAAGGGTCGTCGTCCACCAGCGGCAGCGCGCCGAATTAAAGGTGGCCGATGTTATGTCGGCGCCGGTCGAGAGTATCGCATCCAACATATCTGCCTTCCACGCCTCCCTGACAATGCAGGCCAGCGGCTTCAAACACCTGCCCGTCCTGGATGACGGGCGACTGGTCGGCATTGTAACCCAGACCGACCTGACCGAAGCCCTCGGATCCAGTCACGTGGACACGACTATCGCCGGGATAATGAGCACAGACATTGCGACAGTAGAGTGTAAAGCCACCGTTGCTGAGGTGGCCGAGAGGATGTCCAGTCGTAACATTTCCTGTGTCGTCGTAGTGGAAGGCCCTGAGATAAAAGGCATCATCACCGAAAGAGACATCCTGAAGCGAGTTCTTGCGGCGCAGCGAAACTCGGAGCAGACCGCGGTTGAGCAGGTAATGTCCTGCCCGGTAATAACCACACCGGCCTTTAGCTCGGTCTTCAGTACCAGCAAAATTATGGAAAGAATGCACGTCCGAAGACTGGTTGTGACGGATAACGACAGATTATGCGGAATTGTCACCCAGACGGACGTATTCAGGGAAATTAAGGAGAAATGCCAGCGGCAAGAGGAGCAAAACCTCAAGCTGCTCGAGGAATCCGAATACGGCATCTACACGACAAACCTGGAGGGAAAGACCACCTACGTAAACCCCGCTTTCATGAGACTGTTAGGTGTCAACCATGCCGAGGAATTGGTCGAGCAGCCGCTTCTGCCTGAGCGATTCTGGATCGATCCGCAGGAAAGGGTCCGGTTTATGTGTGAGCTGAAGGAAGCGGCCTTTGTCGAAGGCAAGGAATTGGCCCTTGTAAACTCGCAGGGCCAGAGGGTGTATGTCGCCCTTATGTCCACATTCACCAAAAGCAGCACAGGCCGAGTCAACGGAAGCCAGGGCGTCCTTCGTGACATTACCGAAAGAAAGCTTGCCGCTCAGGAGCTTCGCAAGGCCCACGAAATACTCAAGGAGCATGACCGCCTCAAGACCGAATTCACCTCAACCATATCGCACGAGCTCAGGACCCCGCTGGGCATTCTCAAGAATATCATTTCCAACGCCACGGCAGGCTGTTTCGGGATATTGCGGCCCGAACTTGGTAAGAATCTGCAAGTGGTGGAGAGCCATATCGACAGACTTGCAAGACTCATGACCGACTTTCTCGACATCTCGAGGATTGAGGCCGGCAGGATGGAGCTGAATCTTCTTCCGGTCGCCATGCAGTCCATTATTTCCGAAGTTGTGGGCTCGTTCATGGCGGCTGCGGCCGCTCAGAATATCGAGCTGAAATCCGATATGCCGGATGCCACCCTCCTCGTAAAAGCCGACCATCAAAAGATCGTTCAGGTATTGATGAATCTGGTCGGCAACGCAATAAAGTTCGTGCCGCCAAACGGCCGCGTTGTCGTATCTGCAAGAGAAAGCCGGGGCGAGGTCTGTGTTGAAGTAGCTGATGACGGGCCCGGCATCGACAAGAAGGACATAGACAAGATTTTCGATCGCTTTGTTCAGATCGAAAAAATCGTCGGTCCCGGTAAACACGGCACCGGCATGGGGCTGTCCATAGCCAAAAAGCTCGTCGAGCTGCACGGCGGACACATCCGGGTCGAAAGCACGCCCGGCGCCGGTACAACCTTCTGCTTCGTATTGCCCAGGTGCCCCTACGAATCGCAGTACCACGACCAAAGTAAAGCCGTGGCAGGCCAACTGTTTTCTCTGGCAGGCAAACAAAAGAATCTCGAATAAACGAGCCCGCTACAATCAATCACATTAAGAGCATATCCGAATAGCCCGTGTAAACCAGAGAGTCGTTGTCATTCTGAGCGCAGCGAAGAATCTCAAGCCCACAGATGGGCCCTCTTCCCATTCGGCGGCCAGATGTTTCGCTTCGCTCAACATGACAATTCCATATAGGTTATCAGGATAGGCTCTAAAGGATGCTTTCGGTCATCCTGAAAAGCCCCTGCCGCCGGTATAGACAAATATGATAACATTGCTATTATGTCGGGGGTATGTATGCAGTTTCGTTCCATCGTTTAAGGGAAGTATTTGATGAATAACGACAAGATAGAGTTTGCCCTGCTGGGTACGGGAAATATCGCAGGCAAATATGTAGCCGCCGTCAGCAATGTTCCACACGCGTCAATTACCGCGGTTGTTTCAAGAACAATTTCAAAAGCGGAGCAGTTTGCGCAAAAGCATGGCATCGAAGATTTTTCGGACAGCCTGGAATCCTTGGCGCAGAAAGTTGATTTTGACGCGGTCATAATCGCCACGCCCAGCGGACTGCACGCCGACGGCGCCATTGCCGCCGCGAAATTGAAAAAACACGTCCTTTGCGAAAAACCGCTCGACATCACGCTTGAGAAGATAGACGCAATGACGGCAGCATGTGAATCTGCAGGCGTCAAGCTCGGCTGCGCATTTCAGCATCGCACGGCCGACCATAACCGGGCGGCATACGAAGCCGTCCACTCAGGCAGGCTCGGAAAGATTTACATCGCAAACAGCTTCCTGAAAAAATACAGGGGCCAGGATTACTACGACAGCGCAGCCTGGCGGGGCACGTGGGAGCTGGACGGCGGCGGGCCCTTTATTCAACAGGCCGCACATACGCTTGACTTGATGGTTTGGATGATGGGACGCGCCAAATCCGTTTTCGCCCGGACCGCGACCGTGGCCCACGACATAGAAGTCGAAGATATGGGCCACGCCATAGTGGAGTATGAAAACGGCGCCAGCGGAGTGCTGGAAGCCTCGACCGTTATCAGGCCGGGGTACCCCAACAGAATCGAGATTCACGGCGAAAAAGGCAGCATTATTCTGACCGACAGCGAGATTGTCGACTGGAGCGTCCAAGGCCTGGAGGCCCCGCAGCTCGGACGCCTATCAAATGTCAGCGGCGTCACAGACCCCATGGCCATCGGAACACAGGGCCACGAAAGAATAATTGCCGATTTCGTAGACGCGGTAAAACAGGACCGCGAGCCCTTGATTCCCCCGGCCAGCGCGAGGCTTTCCGTGGAGCTGATCCTCGCGCTCTATGAATCCGCCAGAAAAGGCAGGGTTGTTCGAATATGACGCGTACCCGGATTGTCCTGAGTGCACCGATCTTCCTGATGCGTCAACTTTCTGTTACTCTTCCCAATCAGGTATAATCCGGGAGAAAGCTACTTGTCATCGTCCCGTGTGCTGCCCGTCTTTGTCTGACTTAATGCGGCCAATCCACCCATCGCGCCAAGATTCATGGTATCGAGCGCCGAACTGGGCACGATTATCATTGACCCCTTTTCCTTGAGGCCCTCGAACAGCATGTTCATGCCCCTCAGGTGCATGGCGGTGGGATTCGACTCATACTGCTTGGCTGCCTGAGCGAATTTCTCGGCGATCTCCGTCTCGGCCGTCCCGAGAATAATCCGCGCCTGTCGTTCCCGCTCGGCCTGGGCCTGTTTCGACATCGCATCCTCCAGCGCCTTTGGTATGATGATGTCGCGAATCTCGACAGACTGGACCGTGATTCCCCAGGGATTTGTCTTTTCGTCGAGTATCTCGCGCAGCTTGTTGCCCAGCGCGCCGCGGTGTGTGAGCATCTCTGCAAGCTCGTGCGTGCCGATAATGTCCCTCAGGGCCGTTTGCGCCGATAGCACAATGGCCAGATAGTAACTCTGAACCTCGAGGATTGCTTTCTTTGCGTCCCACACCATCCAGAAACAGATCGCATCCACGTTCACGGGGACGGTGTCCTTGGTCAGAGTGGACTCGGAGCTAAAATCCGTGGAACGGATACGCATGTCCACCACGCGTGCTATGCTTTCGATTACCGGTATTATCAGAAACAGACCGGGACCTCTCAGCCGACTGAACTTACCAAGCCTCAGAACAACGACGCGATCCCACTGTTTGGCGATCTTTACCGAAAGCAGAACATACAGACTCAGAAAAATCGACACGGCCGCTATGGGCTTGTTTAGGTGTTCGAGGCCGGGCCGTATTATGGTGCTCGCTAACACACCCAGCGCCAGAACCGCTAATGCCGCAAGCCCCGCCACCCAGTTGAGAAAGAACGGGTTACTGCTTTTTGCGGCGGTTCGTACTCTTCCTTTTAGCAGATTCGAAAGTTCTTCCAATTCATTAGCCATCTCTTAACCTCCCATGCAAATGTCCAACGATATCCTCAAGTGTGAGATTGTATTGGTGTCCTCTTGCGACAAGCTCGTCGCAAATCTGTTTGAGCATCCTTTCTCTTTCCACCTCGCCGATCTCGACTCCCTTGTCACTAACGAACGTCCCCGTGCCCTGCTGGGTGTCGAGTATGTCGAGGATTTCCAGCTCAGAATAGGCCTTCCTAACTGTGTTTGGGTTTATCTCCAACTGGACGGCCAATTCACGGACTGTCGGCAACTGCTCCCCTGGTAGCAGCCGCCCGGAAGCAATTCCATACCTTATCTGATCCACAATCTGGCGATGAAACGGCACGCCACTCTTAACATCGAGCTTGAAATGAATCATCCTCAGTTTTCCATCCTTATAACGTTATCAAACTGTCGTATATATAGTGTAATAGTAGTATAGTACTATAAATGACTGTGTCAACAGAAAAATTGTGTTTCGACAACTTTTTTTTTCGGCTCGAGCACCACCTATGGGCCGGACCCAAGCTTGGCAGTATGCACCGAGACCGTGCATCTTGCTGCTCGGCGAGCAGTCGGAGTGTCATAACAACTGTATTGACAAGAGCTTACGAAGATATGTGAGGCCAGCCACTCATCCGGATGGCCCGGTTTCGAATCGGCTTTTCTCAAACTATGGAAAACCGACTTCGAAATGAGACTGTGACCGATCCAATCAATTCTTTTTGCCGAACTTTTCTTTCGCATTGCGTGCAAATAATTTGCCCGCCCTGTCGAAACCTTCGAGAATCTCTTCCATTGTCTTACCTACTGTGTTGCGGGCGGTCAGGATTAGGCTCCTACATTCGTTCGAATCCATAAACCTTGCTGCGTCGAGCAGGTCCTTTTCCTCGCCGAATGGTATCGCAAGAAAACCGTGCTTGTCCCCGTGAATGAGCTGGCCCGGCTGGACCTTCCTACCGAACACCTCAACCTCACAGCCCCACCGTATCGGAGTCGAATACGCGTGTCCGACGCACATCCGACGAGCGAGGGCCTTGAATCCCGCGTTGTTCATCTCGTCGACGTCACGAACCGCCCCATCGGTGATTGTACCGACACAGCCGAGCGCCCGATGTCGATTGCTGTTGACCTCGCCCCAGTATGAGCCGTAAGTTGCGGGCTTATCGAGGTCCTGCACGACGACAATCTTAGGTCCCGGCACCGATGCGATATAACGATAGCATTCACTGGCCGCGTTCGGATTGTTCTTTTGGTGCTCCGCCTTGCCCGGCTGACAAATAACAGTCACCGCATAGCCCACCATAGGCCCCATCTGAGGCATGAAATCAACGACCGGTTCGAGATTGAACCCGTCTTTGCCCGAATCTTGATTGGTTATCTGCTCCCAGCCGTTGTAAATTGTGGGAGTATTCCAGCGCTTCAGCTCCAGTATTTGTTCATGACCCAAAAGTTCTTTGTGTTGCCCGTTGTGCTCATTGCTCATAACTGCTTCCCTTCAAAATCGTCAACATTAGGTGGTCATTATAGCAGGCAAAACAGAAATTGCCAGCACATCAACTCGAAACGGCATGTGGGTTCTGCGTCGGGAAAGGCTTGGCGTCTCCGCGCGATCCCCTATAACCATCTTGCTCAGTCTCTCCAATCGCTTCTTCAAAATGTTCCTGCGAATCCCGTGCCGAATTGCCGTTCTTGCTATCCTGGGGCAACTTTGGTAATCTGGGCCCATGAATCTGAAAGACGTTGCAAGACCCGGCTTGATGATATCGAATGTCGAGCCCGAATCACGGAAGGAACAAGGGCGGACCCTTGAGGTCCTCGAAGAGGCAATGGAGCTGGATTTCTTTGAGGCCTATCAGACGGTTGAGGTCCCATACCCGGCTGAGAGGCTTCAAATCGCAAGACACGCCAAAGCGAAGAATTTCGGAATGACTTACTGCCTGGCCAGAGTGCTCAATGACAACAAGCTCGATTTGTCCGCTCTCGATGAGCAGTTGCGCAAGACAAGCGTCGAGAAGCTCATCCCCCATCTTGAGGATGCGGTGCAGCAGGGCAGTGACGTCGTGCAGGTCATAAGCGGCCCCGCTGATGCCGACCCGAATAAAAGGCTGCAACAATTGCGTCGGTTCGAGAAGTCCTGGCTGGAACTTTGTGAGGCCGCCCGTAAATACGACCTGAAGGTGATTGTCGAACCGCTCGATACTCAGGCTGACAAGAAAAAGGCGGTCGGCTCGACCGCCGAGGCTGTGGAAATGGTCAGGAATCTGGCGGATGAAGTTGACAACGCCTTTCTTTGTCTGGACACCTCGCACATGATATTGAACGGCGAAGATGTTGTCTCGTCGGTGAAGACGGCTATGGACTACATAAACGAGTTCCATATCTGCAACCCGGTCCTCGCAATTGAAAGTCCGCTGTTCGGTGACAAACATATCAAGTTCGGCGCGCCCGGGGTGCTTGATGTTCAGGCCGTGGGCAGCCTCATTGCCGAATGCCGCCGCATCGGTTTTTTCTCAGTGTCGAGGCGGCCGAAATTGTTCCTCGAGGTGCGGAACACAGGTGAAAGCGTACCGGATTTGATACGGTATTGCCGGCAAACCCTGCTGGACGCCTGGGACATCGCCCGGGGCCAATTACAGGAGTGAGCAAAATGAAAGTTACAAAACGAACCTTGACGAACCTCGAGAGGGTTTACAGTATAGCTGCGATTCCAACTCTGAAGGTTGACGGCTGGCCCGCTTTCCTGGCCGGCAGCGAAGGTGATGGCCCTCTGTTGTACTTTGGGCCGCCAGAATACGAGCCGATTGAGATAGCGAACGAGCCGGGCGGTTTTATCAGCCTCTGGACATTTGAGCGAGGCGCAACCAATTACGTGGTTGCCGCCACCGATTTCAAGCCCGGCTTTAAGGCCGAGAATTGTCGAATCATTGTCTATCCACTGGATGGGCCCACCCGGGGCGCCGCCTTCGAGGTTGGCACGCTCCCTTACACGCACCGGGTCGCCGTCTCGGCGGTGGGTGGGCGGCAGTGTTTTCTCGGCTCCACCCTCTGCGCCGCAAAGGCCTTCAAATATGATTGGACACAGCCCGGCGGCGTACACCTCGCCGTGATACCCGATATAATTGACAGCCAATGGGAATTCAGCCAGATAGTGACCGGACTGAACAAGAACCACGGCATGGATTTCGCACAGCTCGACAAGGCAGGCCGCGGCGGATTCCTGCTTTCAGCCATGGAGGGGCTCTTCTTCATGAAAATACCCGAGAGTCCCGGCGACCGGTGGGAAGTTGAGACTATAGCCGAGGGTGAGCACAGTGACGCCTTCGCCTACGATTGGGACGCAGCCGGGCGCCCGCAGATATTTGCCATCAGCCCCTTCCACGGCAACACGGTGACAATCTATCGGCGCGAGCAGGGACGCTGGAGCGGAACCGTCATAACCGATGACATCTCAATGGGCCATGTGCTCTGGGCGGGCGAGCTTCTCGGCAGGCCCGGCCTGCTCGCCGGCGGACGCGACGGACGAAAAGAGCTGCGCCTCTACCGGAAGAGCGGCCCGCAGGGTAAAGACTTCAGCTATGAGCTTATCGACGAAGGAATAGGCCCGACACAGATTGCGGTAGTGGATCGCGGCAAAGATTCCGCAGGCCTCATCGTCGCCGCTCACGCCGTTAACGAAGTCAGAACCTACACCCTGACAGAATGACGCCGCAGGTGGGTTTGGCACGCCTCCCCCCAGGGTGAACTCCCGCGCACCTGCGAGCGGGGGGTCATTCCAAGGCCCACGTCTTGTTTCACTCTCTGAAACATTGGCCCGCCGCCACCCACCGCTTGCCCGCCATCCGTCTGGCGGGTTTACCCGCCTCGCCTTCCGCCGGCCTCGTTCGCGCTGACTCTTCGTTTACCTGCTTCCAGAACTGTCTGCCGTCCCTGATGCCGATTTCCGGCAGAATCGTGTATTCCTGCATCGGCTGCCGGGTCAGCGTGCCGTCAAAGTCATAAACTACCGCAATAACATTGTGCCTAAATGCTTTTCTCATACTTAACCGCCTGTTTTGCCGGCTGGGTTACGAATGTAGCTATTATCCGTTTCTTGGTCGGGTCGTCAAATGGCATTCTCCAAAAACCTGAATACCCTTGCCCTGCATTACTTCCTCCCCATCGAAGTAGGATGGCCTTAAGCCCATCGATCCAAATCACCCCGTTTGCCAAACACATAAACGCCTGGGTGTGAACGTACTCAAGGCAGATGTAGACCTAACATCGATGCTGCGCCCTTGAGGAGCTGATAGGCCTCTGATGCCGCCGCCATCGTCTGGACCGTCGAGGCTATGGCCTGAAGAGCGCCCCGAATCCTTAATGAGTTGGGTTTTGGCCGTTTGATTTCATTCGTCACATCCGAAACCAATTCTAAAGTCTCACTTCGCCTATCTGGAGAAAGCGAACGCGATTCTTCGAGCGCCTGTTTCACGGATTCGAGTGCCTTTTCAATTTCATGAATCTCTTCACTTCCGATGTTGATATTAATTGATGCTGATGATCTATCGCCCGTCTGAACAATGCCGTAACTTTGATAGATGTTGACAACTCCCGACTCGCGCTGTGATGACGTCGATTGTCTTAACGCAGTGTAGTCAATTTCGTTGCAAATACGAACCGCTGCACTTCTTCGAAGCTCTTCAGCAGATTTTGCATGAACTGGTCCTCTTGCGATCCCTCGCAGCTCTTCGCAATACTTTGCCAGGTCACCTGACTCGCTAGCCAACATAGTTTCCAGGCGCCTTTTGACATCCATAACCGTCTCCTGGCTCAACCTGATTCCCTGTGCATCGAGCGCACGAGCAAATGCATACCAGATTAGGGAAGCGCGCACCCTGAATTCGTTCCCGACAGCAGCCGTAATCGAGCCCACCGTTGCTCCAGAATATAATGCCCCCTTGGCATTCATTCTCTCTTTAATTTGCGAGACCTCGCGCGCGAAAACGCCTCGCCGATCTTCAAGCTCTTGGGCAACTCGTTCCTCAACTACCGAAATCGTCTTTTGGTCTATCATTCGTCGTACTTCCTCAAGATTTAACACCCGTATATCGCTATTGCGGTTCTTCTACTTTTGTTCACTTCCAGCCCCCGTCTCCTTTTTCTTCTTGGCGCCACCCGACCGCCTCTTTCGCCTATCACCTAATTCTGTTTTGTCTTTCGCACTTCCAGTTTATCAACCTTCCGTAAGACGTTCCTTAAGCCAGAAGTAGTGCATAAAAACATCACCCCATACACTTTCCACAAGTTTCTGAACAGATTCTCTGCAAATATTCTTTGTCTGTAAGGTTTTCTCTTTGAAAGCGCTTTCGAGTTTTCTTAACGCATCAAGTTCTTCAAAATGGTCGTTCGTTCGCTCTGCGGAGACTAGCCGTGAAAGGTCTTCCTTAAGTTCATTTGGTAGGTCATCACTATTTTCCAGGAGAACTTTTGCAGCAAGACGAGTTGCACCGATCATTGTCTCTAACCTCAGACCGCTTTCCCCAATATACTTGTACTGATCGATAACCGTAACAATGGGAAGAATGCTCTCTAACCGTTTACCTGTATCCATTTCATTGTTGCTTAGTATTGTGCAAATCTCTCTAAACCGTTCTTCATTTGTAATGAACTTTTCCTCCAATCCCGAACTTTCAGCTAACTCAGCCCCAGTTAGAAGAGTCCCAAGACAAAGTTGAAATATCTGCCGACCATACGAAAGAAGAGACTGATACTTATGACCTTCTGCCGTTTTCTTTATTGAATCCGTGGCAATAAAATTAACTTCTCCCATACTTCCCTCATGCACGACCTCCGAACGCGCCTGGTAGAACTGCCTAGCCCAAATATCCAAACGGGGAACTCTACCCAAAAGCAAGGAAATTGCGTCCGTCAGGCGATCAGTCTTCTGGTCTGCGGGTAACCTCATCAGTGCTTCAAACGCGATAGAGAGGTCAACAATGGCACCTTCGGGACCATTTCCTTCACTGTTTGCAGCATTGAACCAGTGCAAAGAATTGAAAACTCGTGCTGATGTTTGTGTGACATTCTTCTTTAGCAAACTGCACAGTAAACGATAGTCGCACCTTGAATTCTCAGCTTGGGTAATGTCGAACCTCAAGTCCTGCGACATGTTAAGGCCTATATGTGGTACTGGACCGTACAGCCGCGACCCCCTCGCGACCCAAAAGTGATGCCGAAAATTGTACAAACCTGCATACCCATCTATTCTACCCCGATTATCACCTGCCGAAGAGGAACCTTCCACCGCACACACATGAAAATCCGGCCAGACGAGACTCTTCGGAACCAGGCTAGGTGAGAAAATCACCATGCTCGCGTGTTCAGGCGAAAGAAAGATGTCTCCAAATTCATGGCGTGGTGACGCATAACAATACGCAATTACCGCTTGTATCTCTTTCAGACGCCCGACGTCAGGTGCTGGCTGATTCATATCGATGAACGGAATAAGCGCGTAACATCCGGATTTTATTCGTAGGTTATCCTTCAAAAAAAGCATGTCCGCTATATCATTCAGATACTCTCCCTGCTTTGGTGTCAGTGTGTCAGCCACGTCCGTCGAGCGAAATATAAGTTCACCGATAGACACAGCGTCACTCGTCTTCAAATACGGGAAAACTGCAAAACTGCGGTCTGAACATTCTGTTTGCATCCTAAATCCTCTTAAAGCCTACCACACTAACGCGCGCTGCTTCTTGTTGTCTTCCGCATCGGCAACCCCCTTGCCGATCCCACCGACCTGAACCCTGAATCCACAGCGTACCCGGCTTGCCACCACTCGATCTACACCGCCCTACCTCTATTTTCAACCAAAACAACCGAAATCCCGCAAAATCAAAAACCTACCCCACTGCCCAATCAAGTTTCCTTTTTAATTCTGAAAATCCCGCAAGTTCTCCCGCTTGCCCCGAATGGTTTTTCGCCTTTTTGACTGAAGATTAAGTACCTTGTGTCAAAATACTTTGTCTCAATCCTATTGTATGCTCGGCCTAATGCGCTACCAATCCTTTTTGCAGGACCTTTATATGACCCTCCTTTCTTTCCTAAAGCTTTTCCTTCGCTTTTTTCAATTCTTGCCCGAATTTCGGGATTCTCCTTTCTTAAACTCATCCATATTTGATAGGACGTTAAAAAACACTTCTCCTTAGTTTCTTTCTCCCTCGCTTTTCTAAGAATTGGAATACAAGCTTCAACAATTTCTTTGTTTGATATACTCATATCTCATTCCCCAAATATCACGGCTAACCTCTAATCATGACGCCGAATTCACCACTGAACCGCGCCCTCAACTCCTTCAAATTCGGCACAAAATCCTCTATGAGCCATTTCTCCCATGGGCCACGGCCCACTTCCCGGAAACGCAAGGAACTATCACACCGCTGCTCTGTATCCGCACCCAATTATCCGGTTTTCGCCCTGTGTGTCAATACAAATCCCGCCAAATCAAAAACCCACCCTTTACCCCGTTAGAAATAAGCCGCCCTCCCAGGGTTTACCCGCCGAAGGCGGGCCAGTCAGCTTCACCAATGGGGCAACTGCCCCGCGGACCAAGCCAAAAAGCCGCGACAAAGCTTCCTTTACGAGCGGCTTGTGTCGAGGCTTGTCCGCCGATTCTCTCGGCTGGCCTAACAAATGGGGCGTTTCTCAAGCGACCCCGTGGACAAGGCGAGCCTCTGTGGAAAAAGCTCGCTTTTGCAGCAGAGTTCGCCGCGACCACCAAGCCAGCCTACAACCCTCTCTGTGCTTGCCCGCCACGCCGCTTGTCCGCCACGTCCTTTGGCGGATTTGGCGGGACCTCTGAGCTTGCCCGCCGCTCCTTATGGCGGGCTCTCTGCGTGCTCTGTGGCTAAACCCCTTTTTCGTGCTAATTCGTGTCCATTCGTGGCTAATTCTTTTGCCCTTTTTCGTTGACTTTTGCTTAAAACTATGTTAAAATACCCCCCAGAATGTACAACCTGATACTGAATACTAAATACCAAATGCGGACCCCTTCAAAATGGCTACCCAAGCCCAATCCGTCCTAAATCGTAAATCTGAAATCGTAAATAGTAAATTAGATAAGCCTTCCTATAAGGCACCTATCTCACCGGGACCGCCCCTGTCTCACACAACCCCGGCAAACTCAGCAAATTTACCCGCCGCTTGCCCCCCGCTTGCCCGCCGCTTGCCCGCCGCTTGCCCGCCGTTCGTCTGGCGGGTTCGTCTGGCGGGTTCGTCTGGCGGGTTCGTTTGGCGGGTCTGTTTGGCGGGCCGCCTAAACCCCCAGGAATCTGACTGCCCCGAAAGTGAAAATGTACGAAGGATTACGTACGAATTTATCAGCAAATTATGCAAAACAAACCCAATCCGCACAGACCCAAGAATTAGCACAAGTGCTTGTCTCGCAAAAACTTACGAAAAACATGCCAAATTCTCCGGCCCAAAAGCAAACCCAAACGAACCCAAACGAACCCAAAGCAAACCCAATTTTTGGCTCACCAGGGGCCCCCAAACCCAAAACGAACCCAAACGAACCCAATCTGGTGCCGCCCGGAGCTGCCGGAATCGGAGCTCAGCTTCAGATTTGCGAGCACGAAGCCGGGCGCAACATTATGTTGGTGACATTGGAGACGGTATCTTTGTAATATGGGTCTTCCTTGAGCTTCTTCCAGCCGGGGTGTTCGCGGAACACGTTCCACGCCTTTTCCTTGGCGTCCATATCATCGAAGCCGAGCATGTATGTCAAGTTCGGCAGCTTGGGCCCGATGAGCGATTGGCCGAAGAACACCGGGTTCATGCCCGCTTTGCGAAAGACGGCTATTTCTCCGCCGGTATTGAACATTTCGATTTTCTTCTTTGCCGCGAGCGAGTTATGGCTCTCGTATATCCGCAACTGCAAAATGCGCGACTCGGCCTTCGTCGGTATCTCAAGTCTGGGTATCGCCTCGAAGGCAAGCATCAGTGTGCTCTCGATGCGCTCATAAGCCGGGTCCGACTTCGGCGCATCCAACACACTCGCCGCGGCCTTGCGATAGTCAGCGTCAGACCCTATAAGCCCCGAAGCGGTAACAACCGACTCCAAAGACTTATGAGGCAGCAGCACGTAAAGGTCGGGACTTTCCGGCTCGAATACTGTGAACACGCCGACCGGCGTGATACCGATGCGGTTCAAGGCCGGAATCGCCGCCGCCTTCAAGTAATCAAGCACGACCTTTCCTTTCTCTGCCGACTTGAGGCGATACGCCCTTAGCTCGTAGTATTCACGCTGCGACTCTCCACTTTTGCTCTCGGCCCGGGCGACCCCGCCGAGCGTCCCCACTGCAGCGACACCCGTCGCCGCCAAAAATTCTCGTCTTTTCATATCTTCGCTCTCCAATTGATAGTCTTGAACACAGGTCCCCAATCTATATGGGTTTGACCCTGTTCTTGCCGTATACTAACACACCAACGCGAAAACAGCAAATCCCGCCTGCCATTGACTCGCCTCGTCCACCCGCTTGCCCACTTGCTTGTCCGCCGTTCGTTTGGCGGACTTGCCCCCGTGGGCGGGTTTAGCCGTCGCCGACCCGGCGACCCATCAATTCCATGGTTAGCCCGCAGGCCTGCATTGCGCGGTCATTTACTCCCGAAATTTATTTCGCCGCCAAGAAACAGCCCTGCTTTCGAGTCCACAGGTAAAATACTCGCATTCTGCCGCCCATATCGCCTCGCCCTCTGCATGTGTCAAATTTTCGCCCCTCTTATAAAAGAATCTGCTTGACAACGGAAATTGCAGCCGTATAATTAGAATCGGCTTTGAGACGTTTGGGTAATTTCGGAGAGCAGTAGAAAATGCAAGTCAAGCACACCCTCGCCGGTATAGTACGCGGGCTCGGCTGGAGGTGCGCACCAAGTCTGGCGGTCCTTCCAGGAGGCCTATTATGTGCAGTACGAATCTAAAAACTTGCGCGGTGGCCACGATACTCTTTCTGCTTGCGGCTGACAGCACCTCGGCGCGGATTATTACCGTCGATGACGACGGCCCTGCGGATTTCAACAACATTCAGGCGGCTATCAACGACAGCAATGACGATGATATCGTATTGGTGGAGCCCGGCAGGTATTACGAGAACATCAATTTTCTGGGCAAAGCTATCACGGTCAGCAGCACCAATCCGGATGATCCCAATATTGTTGAGAGCACTATTATCGATGGTAGCCAGCCGACAAATTCGGACAATGGCTCGGTGGTAGCCTTTGCCAATGGGGAAGGTCGTGATTCGGTTCTCCAGGGCCTTACTCTGACGGGCGGCGCCGGAACGCACTCCGGAGCGAACTGGGGCGGCGGTGGTGTCTATTGCTATAACGCGTCTCCAACAATTTCAGATAATATTGTTGTCGGTAATATAGTACAACACGACGGAATTGCCGATTGGGGCGGGGCTCTTTGGGGAAGATCCGGCTCAAATCCTTTATTATACGCAAACAAGATAACCAGCAACTCTGCTGACTCGGGAGGAGCCGTCTATACATATCAGCCGATAGAGATTCGCAACAATATCGTTTGCCATAATACCGCATTGTCAAGCGGCGGGGGTCTGTATGTGCGAGACGAGGCTATCATAGTAAATAATGTTGTCTATAATAATATCGCCAATGCCGGTGATGGTGGCGGTATTTATCTACGTGGGGCGACCAGCTCCACTGTAACAGGTAATACGATTGTCGGCAATTCCAGTGGACAGGGTGGGGCCAATCTTGACATACAATTCAGTGATTATGTCGCTGTTGCAAACAATATCATAACCGAGGCACGCAATGGACCGGGAGTATATCTTTATGAAACGTCGATGGACTTCAAATATAACGATGTCTGGAATAACGCCGGCGGCAACTATGAAGGAGTGCCGGATCAAACCGGATTAAACGGTAATATTTCTGTTGACCCCGTTTTCGCTGACCGCGATTCCAATGATTTTCATCTGGCGGTGGATTCACCTTGCGTAAACGCCGGTGATCCCAATTTTGTTCCCGACACAAACGAAACAGATATTGACGGAGAGCAGCGGGTCCTATGGGGCCGCGTCGATATGGGCGCGGACGAACGCGGCGATTACCCCCGGCCCGTGGCCGACGCAGGCCCGGACCAGTATTTAGATGAGATTCAACTGCTGACGCTCGACGGCAGCGGCAGTATCTTCTATGACCCAGGCGCGATTAAGCAGTACCAGTGGACGCAGATTGCGGGACCCAACGTTGCGCTAAGTGACTGGACAGCGATGCAACCGACATTCATGCCGGAAATTGAAGCCGAATATCGTTTTGAACTAATCGTAAGTGACGGGACACGAACCAGTGCGCCGGATGAAGTGCTGATTGTGGCCGGGAATCGCCCTGCGGTGGCAAACGCCGGACCCAACACGATATGCCTGGTCGGAGAGCGCGTCACTCTCGACGGCACCGGCTCGTATGACCTTGACCCTATGGATGTGCTGAGCTATAGCTGGAGGCAGGTGCAGGGCCCGAACGTTGTCCTCGTAGATCCAAACACCCCAACACCATACTTTGACTGCAATGAAAACGGCCTGTATGCGTTCGAACTGATTGTTAACGACGGTTTCGAAGACAGCGAGCCAGGCAGGGTTGAGGTGGCATGTATAAGCCTGATTATAAGTCAGGAGAGTTTGGACGTCGGTTACAGCACGGGCGACTATTTCCACTATCCGGACGTTTCTGGCGCCAAGGTTGTGTATGGCGTGGGGTCAGCCTGTGATTTTACCTGGGATATCAAATGCAAAGACCTGACCACAGGCATAGTCACGTCCTTTGCCGGCCGACCCGGACTGACAATTGATACTCAACCCAGTATTGATGGTGATATCCTTGTATGGTGTGGGGGGCCGGAGTATCAGAATCCGTGGGGTCATGAGCCCTCCAACGTCAGCGTTTTTGCAAGGAATATCAGGACCGGAACCCAAAGAACGCTCAGACCGTACTCCTGGTCCGAGTCTTACAGTCATCCGGCAGTTTCGGGAAACAAGGTAGTCTGGCTGGAGCACCTCAACCTTAATCCTAACGACGCTGGTAATTACTGGTGGGACACGCCTTATAACATCTGCGGCGCCGACATCAGCAACCTGAGCAGCCCGGTATATTTCACCATAGACTCAGACGTCGGCACGCGCGACCCCTATCCCTGCTATAGTTATTCCAGCGAGTTTGATCATGTCATCGATATATCGGCCGACAGGGTCGTATGGGAGGCTCATGGGGATATTTACGGCGCCGACATATCCGACCTGACGGACATCAAGGTTTTCCCCATTTGCACGGAGCCGGGGCCGCAGTTCGACCCTGCTATATCCGGCAATATCGTAATCTGGACCGACCGGCGAAATGATGTCGGCGATATATACGGCGCAGACATCTCTGATACAAACAATATCCGAGCATTTGAAGTTGTGCGACAAGTCGGTATTCAGGAGCAGCCTGCAATAGACGGCAGTATCATCGTGTATGCCGGCACGCCGCAGGGACCCAGTATATACGCCCGTGTGCTTGGCGCCTGCTACCTTACCAGCCTTCATGGAGTGATGCCGATACCACTGGATAGTTCCGGGTACACCCTGTTACCTGCGATAGACGGCGAAATAATCGTTTGGCAAACAGACACATACGGAAAGGCGCGCGGCACTCGCCTGAGAATCGAGGTCGATACCGACGGCGATGGGATGCCTGACGACTGGGAGCTGGACAACGGGTTGAATCCTTGGCACGATGACGCAGAGGCGGACCTCGACGGTGACGGCCTTATTAACATCTATGAGTACGCCAACGGTTCCAGGGCGGACAATCCCGATACGGACGGCGACGGGCTTACAGACTATGAGGAAGTTACACAGTATGGCACCAATCCTTCATCGGCGGACTCCGACAGTGATGGGCTCACAGATTTTCAGGAAGTGAGAGACTACGGAACAAATCCTTTGTTGGCAGATACCGACGGTGACGGTTTGACCGATTCACAGGAGGTAAATACTTACAACACAAATCCGCTTTCCGGAGATACAGACGGCGACGGTATGCCCGATGGATGGGAAGTCGGGTACTCTTTGAATCCACTGGTCGATGACTCACAAGATGACGACGATGACGATGGACTAACCAATATCGAAGAATACGCCAACGATTGCAGGCCGAATGATTCGGACAGCGACAACGACGGCATGCCGGACGGATGGGAAGTCTCCTGCGGACTGAACCCTCGCCAGAACGATGCCGAAGCGGATGTTGACGGGGACGGCTATTCTAACATTGTCGAATTTCGGCGAGGTAGCGTACCCACCGATCCAAACAGCCTCCCGCCGCTCTTGACCTTTTGGGTCCCCACCGAGTTTGCTTCCATCCAGTCGGCGATAAACCTGGCTATCAACGGAGATACCGTAGTGCTCGAGCCGGGAACATACTCCCAAAGGATCAATTTCGTGGGCAAGAACCTCACGGTTCGCTCCACCAACCCCGACGACCCCCAGGTGGCGGCGGCCACGATTATCGACGGCTGCGGCTCAGGTTCAATCGCAACTCTCTCCGGCGGTGAAGACAAGGGCTGCATACTTGAAGGTCTGACCTTGACCAACGGAAACTACGCCATTCACTGCCAGGCCAGCGCCCCGACGATACGCAATTGCATTATTTCACAGAATGCCAGCTCCGGGATCCACTGTCTCGATGGCGGTCCCACCATAACGGGCTGCGTTATCACTGACAATGGGCAGGATGGTCTGTATTTCGACCAGAGCAGCCCAACGGTGGCCGATTGTATGATCGGCGGAAATGCCGGGTTCGGGATTTGTTGCACAAACAGCAATCCCGCGGTTGCCGAGTGCAACATCACCGCAAATGGTGGGGGCGGTATCCGACTGTTGAGCGAGCAGGGCGACAATAGCGCGACCATTATTAATTGCGCGGTGGTCGGCAATACCGCTCATGGTATAAATTCTTATGAGAGTGACATGGCCTTGGTTAACTGTCTGATCGCCGGAAATAAAGCCGATGGAATCCATGCCTACAGCGTTGCGATGTTCATCCTCACTAATTGCAGTATTGTGGCAAACGCCGGTGAGGGCATTGAGACCCAGCAGACCAGGACAATGATTGGCAATTCTATCATTCGCGACAATTTGGCAGGTGAAATCTCGGTGCTCCACGGGCTGACGCGAGTCAGCTATAGTGACGTTGAAGGCGGCTGGCCCGGTACCGGCAACGTGGATGCTGACCCGTGTTTTGTCAAGTGCGGCTGCTGGGGGGACATTAATGATACGAATATGCCTGTGGAGCCGGACGACCCGAACGCCGTATGGCTTGACGGTGACTATCATCTTCGGGCGGGTTCGCCCTGTATCGATCATGGCGACAACGCGAAATTACCATTGGATACCTACGACATGGATGGGGATGGCAACACAACAGAACCGATTCCTTGGGACCTCGATTGTAATCCGCGGCTCGTGGATGGCAACGACGATACCAGGTCGGTGGTGGATATGGGGGCGTACGAGTATTTCGTGCCGCCTATTGAAGTGACCATGAGATTCACGCCGCAGGCGTTCAATCCCGGCAGCGAGGGCAACTGGTTTAAGCTGCATTTTGTCCTGCCCGACGGATATGATATTAACGATGTGGACCTTAACTCGCCGGCCCGGTGCACACTGATGGATACAGGCCAAATGATCGAGTCGGGCTATCTCAACGCATTTGTCAATGAAGAGGGACTGGTCGAGGTCGAGGCAGGTTTCGAGCGGAGTGCCTTTGCTTTGTGCCTCAGTCAGCCGGCAGAGCGTATCCTTCCAGTAATGGGCCTTCTTGCCGGTACAAGCGGGCAGGACTTCTGCGGCACAGACACCGTCAAGATAATCAATAACACCTTGCAGCAAATAGCCGCGTTCGCCTCTTACTGGCTTGCAGAAGGCTGTGACAGTCCCGACTGGTGTGGCGGCGTGGATCTCGACCGGAACGGCAAGGTCAATTTTGCCGATTTCGCCCTGTTCCACGGCTGCTGTATCAAAGTCGTTGCCGAATAGGTGGTTTGTTTAATGGTTGATGGATTTTCCGGGCCGCCGGATTAGCCCGAACCGAGCCCCTTTCAAGCCCGGTGCCGAAATACCCTTATTCTGCCGCCCGTATCGCCTCCCCCTCTGCCGCTGCCGAATTTTCGCCCCTTTTATCAAAAAAATACTTGACAACCGACAGCGGGATAGGGTAGACTTTTTATGGCTGTTCCGGACTGCCAGTTGAGGTAATTACTCACACCGGCCTGAAACTGCCGGCTGAAGGAACGGGAGATGACTTTGCAGGGGAAATGTGGGTTTCGCTCCGGAGGGGGGCAGGGGGAACTTCTATCTATTACTATACCTTCGAAAGTTCTGTCGGAGAGGGTCTATTCAAAAACAAGGAACTTGCAGCAAATCTTCCGCGGCCCTCAGCAGAACAATAAGTTTTTTTGGGAGGATCGATAATGAAATCGGTAAAGGAGCGTCGAATTTGTCTCGTGCTGGCTGCGTTTGTTCTTACGGGCTCACCCTTTCTGTCAGCGGCGAAGGCCGCGAGCTTCGAAGGCCTCGGCGACCTGCCCGGTGGTATGTTGTTCAGCGACGTCAATAGCCACTGCATCTCTGGGAATGGTTCGGTTGTCGTAGGAAGGAGTCATTCAGCCTCGGGCTACAGGGCCTTTCGCTGGACAGCCTCGGGAGGAATGCAGGACTTGGGCGATCTGCCGGGGGGGGCCTCCGAAAGCTCCGCCTGGGCTGTCTCTGCTGATGGGCTGGTAGCCGTGGGATGGAGCTATTCCGCATCAGGATTTGAAGCGTTCCGGTGGACAGCGGGCACGGCAATGCAGGGCTTGGGCTATCTTCCAGGTGGCAGCTCCTTTAGCATGGCTATAGGCACGTCAGCCGATGGCTCGGTAGTAGTGGGAGGCAGCGATGCCCCATCGGGCTATCAAGCATTTCGCTGGACACAATCAGAAGGCATGGTTAGCTTAGAGGATCCACCGGGCAGCATATTTCCGATGGAGGCAACCGATGTCTCAGCAGATGGGGCAGTGGTGGTTGGAAAAGGCATTTCAGTATCAGGTGCTGAAGCATTCCGCTGGACACAGTCAGGGGGCATGACTGGCTTGGGAGATCTTCCAGGCGGGTATTTCTCCAGTGAAGCGACTGCTGTGTCTGCTGATGGTTCGGTCATAGTAGGAAACAGCATGTCGGCGTCCGGCTACGAAGCATTTCGGTGGACAGAGTCCAAAGGTATGGTCGGCTTGGGCTATGTCTACAGCTGCGCCGACAGCGTCTCCGGCGATGGATCAGTTGTAGTGGGATCGATTGGTTGGAACGATGCATTCATATGGGATGCCGTGCACGGGATGCGGAGCCTGAAAGGCGTACTGGAAAGCGAGTATGGCTTGGATCTGACCGGCTGGTCGTTGAAAATGGCCAAAGGCATATCGGATGATGCTTCGGCAATTGCTGGTTGGGGTATCAACCCCAATGGGAATGCTGAAGCCTGGATTGCCAGGATTTCTGAGCCCGGACAGGAGACGATTTCCAAGCCCGGCACACCCAGCGGCCCGACCGCCCCAATCGTCAATACCACCTACACTTACTCTACCTCCGGCGCAGCGAGCAGCTTGGGTCATGCTCTCGAATATCGGTTTAACTGGGGCGATGGCAGCACATCGGGCTGGTCAACCTCGAAGAGTGCCAGCCATGCCTGGAGTTCAACAGGTACGCGAGCAATAACAGTAACGGCACGCTGTCGCACGCACACCGACAGGACAAATACCAGTGACCCGTTACAAATAACAGTAGTGCCGGATGAGCAACAGCCTGAACTTGAGTTGATTGGCCTTGAGGTTATCCAGACGGTCCAGGACTGGCAGAATACAGTGCCGCTTATCGAATGGAAAACCACGTATGTCCGAGCCCATGTCCAAACAAAAGGGACAATCCCCATCGAGAACGTGACTGGCATGCTACATGTTTTTCAAAACGGGGCATATTTGGGGAGTGTGTATCCATTGAGACCTATTACGGCTAGACCTAATGCGGCAGACCGCCGCGATCAGTGGTGGAAAAGCCTCAATTTCCAAATACAGCCCCCGTGGTGTAGCGGGACCATCAAGTTCTGCCTTGAGGTGGATGGATTAGGACTTGAATGCATGGATGTAGCTCCCTTGATTCCAAATGATTGCTGTGTAGAGGTTGATTTCGTGCCGAGCGAGACGCCAAGGGTAGTTTTCGTGGCGGTGACATGGGTGGATTTGCTGGGCGGCCGGCACAGTCCCATGGAACGGCTAGATACCACACTGGAGGAACTTGGACCTGCGTTAGCTGAAGACCTCAAAGCCATGTATCCTATTGCAGATTTGGACTGGGACATACGTCCGTACACATACTACGCAACTTCGTTGCCGTGGCCCGGCCTATCGGTTTTCCCTGACATGATGAGGCTGAACGACGAGCTCGGTCTCATGGCAATCCAAGAGAAGTTACAGTCTGGGATCAGCCGCCTCTACTATGGGCTTGTCTTCGACACGTGGTTCGCAAGTGGCTTGGCACTTTCCATTCCTTGCGCAGGTGAAGGCTGGGTTGCCTGTGGTGACAAAGATTCTATGCCGCACGAATTTGGCCACTGTTTCGGGCTCGACCATACAGTGAACTCAATTTCATCTCCCAATTGGCCAATTGTCAAGTCAGGACCGTGCGGCGAGACCGCACTCTGGTGTGCGCTGGAATTTCCATACGTGTATGAAGTTGATGAGAGCTACAAGGCCATCATTAGCCCTATGGGAATGGGGCCTGAGCGGCTCATCTATGGTCTTGATACAGACGACCGGCAGCCCAACGTTCTTGACCCTACCACCCCGGAGATTATGAGCTACTGCGGGGGGGGCATGCGTTGGGCTTCCGATATCACATACAAATCGCTAAAAGCCGCTATCGATGAGAGGTTCGGCGGCTCAGCCGGGAAGATGCGAATCCGAAGCTCGTCGACAACAGATTACTTGGTGCTGCGCGGGAATATCGATTTAGAGACTGAAACAGCTCAGTTTTTGCCGTTTGTGCATCTGTCTAATCCGGTGATTGAACCGTCACCACCACCTGCGGGAGATTTTGTTCTCGAGCTACGCGATGACTCCAACAACCTTGTAGCCACTGTTTCTTTTAGCCCTATGGAATACGTGGCCAGTTCGGGAGGAGAGGATCCATGTGCTGGGTCCTTCATCGTATTTGTTCCGGTGGACCCGAACATAAGGCGAGTAGTTGTAACCCACAATACGAACGTGATCGGTTCGGTCACCGCAAGCGGGAATTCGCCGACAGTTCAAGTAATTTCGCCGAACGGGGGCGAGACTTTTGACGGCAATCAGGTTGTATTCGAATGGACGGGTGACGACCCGGATGGTAACAACCTCACATATGTTGTTCAATACAGCGCCAACGCTGGAAGTACTTGGGAAACCCTCACGGTTGACTGGCCCGATCCCAACTGCCACATTGAGCGGAAATACCTCAAGGCAACCAATAGCGCCCTCATTAGAGTAATCGCAAGCGATGGATTTAATACTGCTGTTGACGAATCCGATGGCCTGTTTACAGTGGTGAACAATCCTCCTGACGTGGTACTGTTCACCCCGAAAGAAAACACCCTTTTCTTAGCTAACCAACTGATATTCTTCGAAGCGGGCGCGTTGGACCGCGAGGACGGCCAATTGGCGGCGACAAGCCTGCAATGGTATTCTGATGTTGATGGGCCGCTGGGCACCGGGAAAATAGTAGTCCGCGACGCAAATGAATTTTCTGAAGGCTACCACCGAATTACAGTTACGGCTACAGACAGCGGCGGACTTTCTGACACTGCGTCTGTCAGGATATGGGTATCGCAGTCTGGGCCTCCCACAATGGAGGTCGCCATGAAGTTTACGCCGCAGGCGATGAATCCCGGCAGTGAAGGCAAATGGGTCAAAGCACATTTTGTTATGCCCCGGGGTGTTAGGGTAGAGGACGTGAACAGTAGCGTGCCAGCCTGGATTGACCCGCTGGGTATTGCATCGGACTACGTCAATGCCTTTTTCAACGAAGAAGGAATGGTTGAGGTGGAGGCGGCATTTGACCGGGCTGCCTTCTGTGAAGGCGCAATCGGCAACGAGCCTCTTGAGGTAACAGTTACAGGCTGGTTCACCAATGGGCAGTATTTCCACGGTACCGACACAATCAAGATAACCACCAACAATTTCAAGTGGCTGGCGGTTTTTGCTTCCTATTGGCTCCAACCCGAGTGCGATAAGCCTCACTGGTGCGGCGGCCTTGACTTCAACCAGGACGGCGCAGTCAATTTCCTGGATTTTGCGCTGTTCGATGGCTGCTGCATCGAAGTCCTTGCAGACTGAGCGGTTTGTTTGATAGTTGACGGAGTTACCGACCACGGGCACTCCAACTCGCGGCCTTTTTACTTTTCTTTGCACCCCCATTTGTTACACTGTTGCGGAAATCTTGCCAATCCGGGCAAAGACACTTAAGCATTTGTGCCGGGAAAATCGATATAACTAAAGGAATGGTGTAACTTTAAGAATCTGAGGCAAATATGGAGATTTGCAGGGTTAAGACCGCATTGGGGCAGCCAACAGCCGATGCCGGCCAAACATTGAACGTGGCGGGGGCCAAGTTCCACTTCATCGGCGCAGGCGGCATCGGAATGAGCGGACTGGCAAAAGTCCTCATACGAAACCACGCCGTCGTAACCGGCTCAGACCAGGAAGAAACCGCCGTAACCGACATGCTTATCGAAATGGGGGCCGGCCTGAGAATCGGCCATCACCCCGACAATCTCGACCCCGACACCGACGCCGTTGTGATCTCCGCCGCCGTCAAGGAGGACAACCCCGAATTGAAAGCCGCCCGAGAAAGAGGCTGCAAAATCTACAAGTACGCCCAGATGTTAGGCGAATTGATGAACCGCTACGACGGCATAGCTGTCGCCGGCACTCACGGAAAGAGCACCACCAGCGGCTGGCTCGCTTACTGCCTCAAAGAAGCCGGCCTCGACCCCAACTTCATCATCGGGGCCGACGTTACCCAGCTTGGCAGCTCCTCCGGCGTCGGAAACGGCAGACACTTCGTCGTCGAGGCCTGCGAATACGACCGAAGCTTCCTCAACCTGAAGCCACAAATCGCCGCCATTCTTAACATCGAGCAGGACCACCTCGACTATTACAGGGACGAACGGGAGATAGTCGAGGCCTTCACTGAATTTGCCCTCGGTCTTAAACCCGGCGGCGTCCTGATTGCCAACGGCCGGGACCCCAATGTCGCCGCTGTCATAGAGCGGTTGAGCCGTGATTGCCGCTGCGAAACCTTCGGCCTTGATGACGACTGTGATTTTAGCGCCCAGAATCTCCGCCTGAACAATGGCTCGTATTCTTTCGACGTTTACCGTTATGCCGAATTGCTCGGCGCCGTGCAAATCGCTTTGCCTGGCGAGCACAACGTCCTGAACGCCCTGGCCGTAGTTGCTATGGCCGTCAATGCAGGAGTGGACGCCCGGGATGTACTCCGGTTCCTGCCCGGCTTTACAGGAGTGGACCGTCGGCTGATGCTCAAGGGCAAGTTTGCCGGCATCACCGTCCTTGACGACTATGCCCACCACCCCACCGAGATAAGGGCCTCGCTGTCGGCCATAAGACAGAGGTACGAGCCTAAGCGAATCTGGTGCATTTTTCAGCCCCACCAATACAGCCGAACGAGGTTCCTGCTCGATGATTTCGCAAGGAGTTTTGCCCTCGCCGACGTGGCCATAGTCCCCGAAATATATTTCGTGCGCGATTCACAGGCAGCCAAAAAAGAGGTCAACGCCCGGATGCTGGTCGAAAGAATAAACAGCAACGGCGCCCAGGCCCTGTTCATTGACGGATTCGCCCGCATCTGCGATTATCTAAAGGAAAATGTACAACCCGGCGACCTCGTCGTAACCATGGGCGCCGGCGATATCTGGAAGGTCTCTGATGCATATCTTCACTGGCTTAGAGAGCATTGTTGAAACCGATTATCCTCTGGCCAAACATACATGGTACAGGCTGGGCGGCCCGGCCGACTTCTTCATAAGGCCCAAGACCGTTGAGCAGCTCAGGGATGTCTTGAAACGGTGCAACGACAACAAAATCAGCATCTTCGTGATGGGCTTTGGCTCAAATCTGGTCATAAGCGATGATGGCGTCCGTGGGGCGGTGATAAAGCTCGAAGCGGAGCAGTTCACACATACAGAATTCGACGGCGAGCAGCTTACGGCCTGGGCGGGCGCCGACATGAGGAAGCTCGTCCACGAATGTGTCAAAAAAGGTCTCTCCGGGCTCGAGGCCCTCACAGGTATCCCCAGTTCCGTCGGCGGTGCCGTGAAAATGAATGCCGGCGGGCGCTTCGGAGACATCGGTTCCGTGGTTGAGTCCGTGCAGTTGATGGACATAAACGGCAACGTGTTCGAAAAGAGCAAGCCGGAGCTCGTATTCGATTATCGCCAGACCAACATAACCGCCAGATTCATCCTTGGCGCCAGGCTGCAGCTCAATTGCGCCGATCCGGAGCAGGTTTTGCGAACCGTAAAGGAGGTCTGGATATACAAGGAGAACACCCAGCCCTCGCTCGACACCAAGAGTTCAGGCTGCATATTCAAGAATCCCCGGGGCGTCTCGGCCGGCGCATTGATCGACCGCGCCGGGCTCAAGGGCCTCCAGATCGGCGGCGCTGTGGTGAGCGAAAAACATGCAAACTTCATACTAGCCAAAGCCGGATGCACCAGCCGGGACATTTTGAGGCTTATCGATGCCATAAAAGAAAGGGTAAAGGAGCAATTCGATATTGAGCTGGAGCTTGAAATCGAAATCTGGGACTGAATGATGACGGAAGAACTGTCTGGGAATTCGTGTGCTCGTGCAGCGGACGGTGAGTTGAAAGCGGCGGTCCTGATGGGGGGCGTCGGGGAAGAGCGCAACATCAGCCTGCAAAGCGGCAGTTGTGTCGCCCAGGCGCTCAAGGACGCCGGCCTGAACGTCGCAGCCGCCGATATCACCCCGGATGACATCAGCATACTGGAAGCTGACGGTATCGACGTGTTCTTCGTTGCTCTGCACGGCAGGTTCGGAGAAGACGGCCGGCTCCAGCAATTGCTCGAGGACAGGTCACTCGTCTATACCGGAAGCGGGCCCGAAGCAAGCAGACTCGCGTTTGACAAATGGGCCGCCAAGCAGTGTTTTGATGAAGCGGGCATTACCACACCGCCGGCCATCCGGTTTGATCCGGGCGCAGAGCCGTCGGAGCTCCAGAAGCGGGTGGTTGAGCTCGGGCGCAGGTTCGTGGTCAAGCCCCGAAGACAGGGAAGCACCATCGGCGTTTCCATCGTCGATGATGCGGACGCCGCACTGGCCACCGCCCGCGAGTGTTCGAGCAGGTTCGGCGACTGCATGATTGAGCAGTACATACCAGGCCGAGAGATAACCGTCGGCATCCTGCACGACCAGGCGCTGCCCATAATTGAAATAAGAAGCAAGACAGGATTCTACGATTACCAGGCCAAGTACCTTGACGACCGCACCGAGTTCCTTTTTGATACAATCTCTGATCCGATCCTCGTCGCGAAGATCAAAGAGGCGGCGCTCGATTGCTTCAACGCCGTGAGCTGTAGGCACTTTGCGAGGGTCGATTTTATCCTTGACGACCGGCAGAGAATACACGCTCTGGAAGTCAATACGATCCCGGGTTTTACCTCGCATTCCCTGCTTCCCAGAGCGGCGGCAAGGACAGGGCTGTCAATGAGCCGGCTTTGCATGAGAATCGTGGAGCTGGCTCTCGAGAATAGGCATTGCCCGGCGTCTTTGGTTGACCAGACTATAGAGAGCAGAAAGTAGCGATGGCGCCAACAAGAGCAAAAAAGACAACAGCAAGGCTGTCATTCGGATTCGGCGGCCCGGGCAGAAAGAAAAAACGACGGGCGGGCCGCAGCACCCAAAGTCTCATGAGGATATCCCTCATCACTCTGACGATAATCATCGTGATTTGTGTCTTTGCGGGCCTCGGCGCAGGCTTCGCATTCCTTGACCGCTACGTCAAAAATTCCGTTCCTCAGACACGTAAAATCGGCACGCTTGAATTGCTGGGCGTCCCAGCCTGGGTTAACGAGCAGCTCGAACAGAAGATTTATGCCGCAGCCAGAGCTGATGGAGAGGATTTGAGGCTCGATGAGGATGGCGCGCGGTCCATACAGAATAATATCGCCGCCAGGGTCGCATGGCTGGACCACGTCAGGGTGCAAACGACTGCCGAGAGCTTCCGTATAACCGCCCGCTGGCGCAAACCGCTGGCTATGGTCCGGTCAGGCTCCCGAAAATTTTATGTGGATGAGGACCTGGTGGTACTGGATTATGTACCCGTGGCGGAGCTGGCGATTGTGGCGGTAGACGGTATCACCGCTGAGTCAAAGATCCCGGCTGTCGGTCAAGTCTGGCACGAAGACGACCTGGCCGCCGCTGTTGGCATATTGGCCCGGCTGCATCGAATGGACAAGCTCGTAACTGCTGATAAGCCCCTGCTCTACGAGATTGAAAGTATCGATGTGAGCAATTTCAACGGCCTACAGAACTCCAGAGCGCCACATATCGTGCTTTATGCCAGGGACAACACCCAGATTATCTGGGGCGCCAAAATCGGAACCTGGCAGCGATATCTCGAAGCCACCGACGAGGAAAAGCTCGCAAAGCTCTACGCCTATTACAGAGAGTACAATACACTGTTGAATGGGGTGAAATACATCAACCTCCGCGACCCACAGCAGACCATCCCACTGCCCGTAGATAAATATTAGCCGCGATTCCCTCCCACAAGAAAGACGCCGCGCTCAGATTCAAGAAGGAAATCAGCACAACAAACGCAATCCAAGGCTGCGACTCACAGGCCGCGAGCAAAAGCGGTCTTGCTGTCCAGCCCCTTGTTCCCACTTATGATTTCTATCGCATATTATGTGTGAAATGATAATGTCCATCCTCGCCTCGTACCTGCTCACTGTAGATGTTGTGCTCCGGATCGACCTCCCATTCCTTTACCACCTTATCTTCGTTGTTCTCGAAGAACCGAACTGTGTATCCACCTTCACTCAACCTGGATATCGACATAGTGCGGTTGCCATTCTCATCGAGAATCTTCCACTCAAAAGGTTCGCTATCTCCGGCCAGAAGTGTAACATTCTCCAATGAACCATCCGGCCGCCTTTTTTCCATGCTGGAGAAACAGACAAAAAACTTGCCTGCTTTATCTCTCTCGCGCCCCAGTGCGTGAGCCACGTACGTATTCCCATTCGGGTCCGTCGCAGTTAAATCTGAAACAGACCCCCATCTCAATATCCCCCTGTATTCCCTCGTCTCTTTCATCCATTGCGGTACTGTCAGTGGTCCAGGCAAGCGCACGACTTCTCCGGTCCACGCTTTGGTCAACACCAACTCCGCCACTTCCATCAGTCTTGAGCCCGCCTCTCGCCCTGCCGTGGATAACCGCCAGATCATCCCCGCGGCAATCAGCAGAACTAATCCAATGAATAGCGCCACCTTGCTTGTTTTCATTCGAAGCCTCTCTAATATTTATTTGCCGACCAATGATTATATTCGCGTGCGCCGAGCCTGTGTAGGAAATCGCCTTTCCATTCATGCCTCTTTTCGAGAATCCCGGCGAAACGAGAGTAGAATAGAGCGAATCACGGCAAGATGCCAGTCGGATCGAATTGAACGCGCCAAACCCTTTAATTAACTCCCGAAATTGAGACCCACGCCCCAGCTATAAAAAAGCACCTATGCCGCTTGAGGAACCACCATTCGCCTCTGACACCTTCAATTGACTTGGAAGGTCTAACTCTGGGTCTTTGGGCTCTTGAGTCGGCCCAGGAAGAGGATGGAGCCGGAGTTGTTGTCCTTAACAAGGAATATGAAGGGGTGATCTGCCCGGAATACCGGCGCCGGTGATCCGGGGGCGGCCAATGTCTCCATTATTACTGCTGTTGCAGCGGCAGCTTCTGTACCTTCTTCGTTTACCTCGACGAAGGCCTTGTGCACTACTGCTGAAATGAATAGATCCTTCTTTCCAGTCATGCCGGAAAAGTCTGCGGGCGGCAGGGCAAAGGCGTCGCGCATTCCCATGGCAGCAAGTGTTTCGGCCAGGCTGATTTCGCAAGTCATCTTGAATCTTGGGAGGAAGACCATTACTTGCTGTTTGCGAAGTTTTGACAGCCAGTTGTTGAGGTTTGTCAGGCTAAGTGATTTTTCGAGCGATTCCATTCCCTCAACGGTGTGAGGCAGGAGCACTATCATGCTCAAATCATTGCCTTTGTAGGGCAGTTCGAGGATTTGCAGGTTGTCGTCGGCCCAGTATTTGAAGTCATCGGTCAAGTGCATCATGGACACCTCGACGGTCTTGTCCGGCGACACCGTAAATGGAGCATCTTCTGTAAATTCCTTTCTGAATTGGAGTTCCCAGAGGCCTTTGAAGTAGATGGCGTTCGTAAGAACGAGACGCGTGAGTCTGTTGAGAATGCCGGGCTTGATCAGGTCTTTGATCTTGTCGTTTGTCTTTGTCTCTACCCAGCGATTTATGGTCTTGCGGGCCGTTTCAGTCTCGGTTGCAAAGTCAAGCTCCTGGACCTTTGCGTCATAGTATTTGTTCGTGACGTCAAGAAATTGAGATAGGAATTTGTAGTCCTTTTGTGCCCAGAGCGCATTGGCAATGCTCAGTCGGTATTCCTCTTTGGGTTTGTTCATCACCTGCTGCAAGGCCGCAAAGGATTGATGCACACGTTCCTTCGGCAGTTCGGTAAATCCTTCGAAATGTTTAATCGGGCCCTTTTCGGACCAATCTGAAATCCCCCATTTTATTCTGCGAAAGCGCAGCACAAGTCCCATTTGCTTTTCAGTTTCTTCCCTTGCGCCGCTATACGTTAGTGTCAGGGCAGTTGATATGCTGTACGGCGAAAAGAAGAGATTTCCTTTCTCATTTTTCAGGCTTGCATAAAGGTCAAGGGCGAATTCAGTATTGCCGGCCACAATGGTCTCAATTTCAGCTTTGTCAGGCACGTTTTCAGACCCCGTGATTTTGCTTCCGCCGCTTACTGAGCCAGGTATGCCCGCCAATATCGCCAGGGCAACAACGCAAAGCATATTTCTTCTTATCATATTTCCTCACGCTCCTTTCGCGAGATCATCAATTGCTCGCATGTCCTTTTAAGTAGTACGCTCCCTTAATGACTCTTCCTTGGGCCCATAACACCGATGAAGCTCGTTCAGCGCCGCGGGCAGATCAAGGTACTTGTAGGCAATTCCGAGCTCTACACAGGCCGATTTGAACATCTTGACGGCTGATTCGCTCAAGCCGCTTTGAAAATCTGCGTCGCCTTTGCAACAAAAGATTCTGCACCCGGCGAAACGATATTCATGAATCGAACATTTGCCGCCTATGTTGTAGGGACACCGGCCGCCATTCATGGGCTTTATGTTTTCACCGCCCAATTTCGCTGCCAGATACATCACCTCCGGCGTCGTCACAAACAGCCGATGGTCAAAACTGTCAAAATCACAACACTTCCCGCACGCCACGCAAACGCCCGCAGAGTTGCAGTCATCACGAATCTGCGAGTCCAGCCGGCGGTAAATCCCAGCTACTCGTCCGACGAGCCCGCTTTCTCTTTCACATCCTGCCGCCATTTCTTATTCGCCTTGATGCTCTCTATTTCCTCGAAGCTGTAATGCCTTCCCCGGCTGATGCCGGCGCATTTCTGCGCCGCCCGGTTCCAGTCGTCCGGCCTCGCCAGATTGCCGGGCCAAAAAGGCCAGCTTCTGCACTGACTCGGCCGAACCGGATAAATCATGCACCGCTTTCGCCCTTCAACCTTGCGAAGAAAAATGCAGTCATTGGTATCAGACTGTTCGATGATTGTCGTGCGAAACCCCACCCGCCTGATATATTCCTTTCGGACCTGCCCCGCCGTCACCTTCAGGTAATCCGCAATCAGCTCAATCTCCGGCCTCGTCACCCAGATGTACCCCTCATCCGGCCCCGAACAGCAGTTCCCGCACCCAACGCATTCGAAATGCAAACCCGCCGAATACCAAGCCTTTTTGCCTAACAGGGTCATCCGACCTACCATTTCAGGACCGCGCCGGTGTCGGCGCTGGTTGCCATTGATGCGTACTTGCCGAGGCTGCCCTTTGTGATTCTCGGCCGAGGCGCCTTCCATTGTTTTTTGCGATCGGCCAGCTCGGCGTCGGACAGTTTGACGTTTATGCTGTTGTTCGGGATGTCAATTTCAATTACGTCCCCGTTTTTCAGCAGGCCTATCGGCCCCCCTACCGCTGCCTCCGGACTGATGTGTCCGATGCAGGCGCCTCTCGTTCCGCCGCTGAATCGGCCGTCGGTTATCAATGCAACGGACTCGCCGAGACCGGCCCCCACGATGTAGCTTGTCGGGCTCAGCATCTCCTGCATACCAGGCCCGCCCTTCGGACCTTCGTGACGGATTACCACGACATCACCGGCATTTGCCTTGCCGGCAAGAATGCCATCGCACGCATCCTCCTGGCTCTCGAAAATTACCGCCGGACCCGTATGCCTCAGCATCTTCGCAGCGACGCCCGCGGTCTTAACCACACAGCCATTGGGGGCGAGGTTCCCCTTGAGAATAGCCAGCCCCCCTGTCTTCGAATAAGCGTTTTCAAGAGGATGGATGACATCCGCCTTCTTAATGTCGGCATCGCCAATCACTTCACCCAAAGTCTTGCCGCTCACGGTCGGACACTCGGTATTAAGCAGACCGGGAATCCTGCTTATTTCCTTGAGTATCGCGCTCACGCCGCCGGCGGCATCCACGTCTTCCACGTGATACGCGCTCGACGGCGAAACCTTGCAGATGTTCGGGCATCTTCCCGAAATCGCGTTAATCCGCTCCAGGTCGTATTTGATTCCTGCCTCACTCGCAACTGCCAGCGTGTGCAGCACCGTATTGGTTGAGCCCCCCATCGCCATATCCAGAGCAAGGGCATTGTCCATTGATTCGGCCGTGATTATGTCCAGCGGCTTGAGGTCCTTTTCAACCAGCGCCATAATCTGTCTGCCCGCCGCCTTGTACAGTTCTTCCCTCTTCGGATTCACCGCCAGAATCGTACCATTACCGGGCAGCGCGATTCCGATTGCCTCACATAAACAGTTCATCGAGTTGGCTGTAAACATCCCCGAACAGCTGCCGCACGTTGGACAGCCCGTCTGCTCGAGCTCCTTGAGCCGGGCTTCGGTAATCTTGTCCGCGTTAAATTGGGCTACACCCTCGAATATACTGATAAGGTCAACCGTTCGGCCGTCTTTAGTCTTGCCGGCCGCCATCGGCCCCCCGGAAACAAAAATCGTCGGAATGTTCACCCTTACCGCCGCCATCAGCATACCCGGTATGATCTTGTCGCAGTTCGGAATACACACGAGCCCGTCGAAGCAGTGCGCACGCACCATAGTCTCGACCGAGTCGGCCACGATTTCACGCGAGGCCAGAGAATACTTCATCCCCGTGTGGCCCATCGCGATTCCATCGCACACGGCAATCGTGTTAAACTCGAATGGCACCCCCCCTGCCGCGCGGACAGCCTCCTTGACCGTCCGGGCCACCCTGTTAAGGTGCACGTGTCCAGGGACAATCTCGCAAAAACTGTTGGCAATCCCGATAAAGGGTTTGCCAATATCACTATCGCTTATGCCGCAGGCGTGAAGCAACGCCCGATGCGGGGCCCGCTCGAACCCTTTTTTCACCATATCGCTTAACATCAATTCCCCTTTCCTGTCAAGAGCAGCTCATAAAATAAACCCCGAAACGCAAAAAACCGATTATAACCGCCAGAACAAGACAAATAAAGAAAAATCAGTTGTGTCTGTACTGCCAAACCGTATAATAATAGTTTGAATTTTCCGTAACGTCTGAAAGTTGTAAGGAGAACAAATGATGTCATCGAACCGAATTCTTGGCTGTCTAACGGTCACTGTAATTGGTTTGTTTGTCCTGGCCGCCGGCTGTGCTGCTCCCGCCCCGGCGCCACCGCCGCCCACCGCGGTGCAGCCGCCACCCCCGCCGCCTCCGGAGCAGCCTGTTAATCTGTCGCTGAAGTTTGCCCCGGATGATTCCACCACGTACAGGCTGCTGACAGAAGGAACAAGAAGCGTCACCTACGAGGGGTCTCTGGCAAATGACCCCTCTCTCAAGGGAGGCGAAACCGGCGACAGCGTCGAAATGACCTTTTCTCAGCACATTCGCAGCGTCAATGATCAGGGCAACGCCGTCGCAGAGATTACGATAAAACAGCTCAAGTTCCTCGCCAAGGTTAAGAGCGATACCGTTCTTGACTTCGACAGCTCGCGAGAGAAAGATCAGGCCCATCCGCTGGCAAAGCTGATCGGCCAAAGCTATACGATAGAAATCACGCCCGCCGGGCAGGTGACAAGGATAATCGATGCCAAAGAGGCACAGGCGGCGGTCAAGGGCAACGCCACCGCACAGAGGCTGCTTGAGTCCGACGAGATTAAGGAGCGTCACGCGGTTGCCGCCCTGCCGGCCCCCGGCAACAAAGAGGTACGCGTGGATGATCACTGGAGCAGCATAAAGGCCACTGATTTCGGTATGCTGGGCGCCAAAGCTTACGAGAGAATCTATGTCCTAAAGGGCGTCAAAGAGCTAAACGGTCGTAAGGTCGCCGCGATTGAAATGAACGCCATTCCCACCGCCGAGACTGCCGAGCAGCTTCACAAGCAGAAGGGCGCAGACGCATTTTCGAAAATGTTCGACAATATTGAGCAATACACCGGACTGCTGGATTTGGACCTGACCGCAGGCAAAGTGCAGAAGTACGTCGAAAAATTGCGGTCCGAATGGGTCATCGTCGATCCCGCGGCAAAAACAAGAACCGACAAATCGCCGGATGCGCTTAAGATGACCGCGGTCAGCCTGTACAGTCTGGAGATGGTTGAGTAAAGCCAAAGGCAGCGAAGTCGGCCGGCCGGGATGGGCGGCGACTACCTCGGCCCGCCAGCGAAGAAAGCCGCGATCGGGATAACGTGGTCCCGCCATTTTGTACTCGAACGGTATGTTGCTTGCGAGTTAAGGGAAAGGGCTAACGTTGAAAACTGCACGGACAATCCTGGCCGTTCTGGTCATCGCATCCTTCGCCGGCTGTAAAGGCGCCCTCAAGGTGCCGCAGCCGCCGCCGCTGGCTGAAGGCAAAGAGCTGTTCACGGTGGACTTCAAAGAAGGCCGGACACTCCGATACAAGTTTGTTTCGAGCAGGAAAGTGAATCTTGACTGGGGCTACAAGGAAGAAAAATCAAAGCGTCGAGGAGGCCGCAGTGACGAATCCTCCAGTGCAGCACAATCGTCCGAGTCAATGGATTTGGTTATGGCGTATACCCCGACCCAGGTGAACCCATACGGCCTTACCACAATCAGCGCCGCCTGCGAATCGGTAAACGTCAAGCGGACCGCACGCCAAAGCAGTCAGCTCAGGGACTCCAAAGACGCCGTCAAGAGCCTTGCCGGCAAGACCTTTAATTTCACAGTTCGCCCCGACGGCAAGATAGACGACTTTTCGCAGTTGGACGCGCTGATTAGGGAAATCGGCGAGAAAGCCTTTGTGACCAGAAGCGGTCAGGGCAGAATAAAAGAGCCGGACATGATAGGTGACTTTGTGGCCGCACAGTGGTTTATGTGGGATTCGGTCTCCAGTATAGAAAAGCCCATTGAAGGCGTGTCCGTCGGCCAGAGCTGGAAGTCCGTGCTGTCCGTACCGGCGCCGATGATCATGCGAGAAGCCAGAGATGTCACTTACAGCCTGGCTCAGGTGCGGCAGACCGACAAGGGTCGAATAGCCGTGATACGCAGCTCCTACGCCCACGCCGAATCCGTTCCACAAGGCTGGCCCGTCCCATATACAGGAAGCTTCCAGGTCTCCGGGCCCTTCGGGCTCCTTGGCAGGTTCCAGATTGAGCAATTGAAAGGTCAGGGCGAGGAGCTTTTCAACCTCGACGCCGGACGCACCGAGCAATACAGGCAGAATTACCATCTCGAAGTCACAGCGGCGATGATGTGGGCGCTGCCGGGTGTAAATCCGCGGATAACAATCGACCAGACCCTGACAATGCAGCTTCTTGAAAACTGAGCAATGCACTCCTTAAAAAAAACACGGAGGTAGAGCAGGTTGGAACACAAAAACCTATGGGCGCCCTGGCGAATCGGATACATCCAGGGATTAAGCGGCGACACGCGGACGCAGAAGAAACAAGGTACATCGGAGCAGAGCGGTTGTTTTATATGTGATAATCAGGCCAACCCGCAGGACGACGACAAGAACCTCGTGCTTTGGCGCTCCGCCCAGTCGCTGGTGATGCTGAATCGCTTCCCCTACAACAACGGCCATTTATTGATTGCCCCGGCGCGCCACATCGCGGATTTCGACTCGGCCGACGAAGCCGAGATGCTCGAGATTATCAAACTGATTCGAGACTCGCAAAAGGCGCTGTCGCTTGCCATTGCCCCGCACGGCTTCAACGTCGGAATGAATTTCGGGCGATGCGCCGGCGCCGGACTGCCGGGACATCTGCACGTCCATCTGGTGCCGCGCTGGGACGGCGACACCAATTTTATGCCCGTCTGCAGCGACACGGGCGTCATCAGCCAGAGCATGAGCGAGCTGTTCGACCTCTTGAAAAAGGTCAGCAAAGAACACAACCTTCCACGTCTGTGATATCAAATTCACTTGATTAGAGCCGCTTGCCCACTAATGTCATTCCCGCGAAAGCGGGAATCCAGAAACCTAATGTTTTAGTCGGGCTATCGAAACTTCGGCTCCTTCCAACTGAAACTATTATAATGTCCGCCCCCCCTGCCTGCATATAAACCTGCATGAAGCTGTGCAGGAGTTCCAGGCCTCATCGGCGGCCATTCTCCTTATGAACGATATTTTTGCGACTGCCTGAAAGATTCCCGTCCATATCGAATGCCTTCGACAATGTTTCCCAGCAATAATTTTATCAGGCGGTCAAGCTCGGTTCCGCTTTTGTAATCCGCCTCGGCGATAAAATTCACCCTCTCGGCCTTTAGCAGGTCCACGCAGGTTTTCTTGCCGCGAGAGCTGTGGGACTTATAAACGGCAATGGCATAGCCGCCGTTCTTTCTGATTACCGTCATACATGGAACATCGGTCAGCCCGTCGCCGATATACATAATGTTTTGAAATGGTATGGGTCTCAAGGACATTGGCGTATGTAGATTGATGTTCTCGCTCAGCTTCTCTTTGCCCTTATTGATTCTGAAAATGAACTGCGTCTTCAGGGTGTCGTTCACTATGACATTGGGGAAGGTTGCGGCCCCGTATTCGTCGTAAAAATATTGCGAGGCAAATACCTTGTAAAAATATCTGGCTATGACCGTCCCCGATATTATTTCCTTCAGGCCCGCTGAGATTATGTAATGCCTGAGCTCTATGTCCTCATCGAATTGCTTTTTGACGTAAGCATTTATTCTTTCGAAATAGGTCCGGACGCCGGGGAAGTAATTGACGTTTTTGGCCAGCTTTTTCAATCTCTCGGCGGTAAGTGGGAAACGCCTGGCCTTGGATTCTTCGAGCATCAGACGCATGTAAGCCACAATCGCTTCGCCGTTGGTCCGCGCCGACTCCTCGTTTACCTGCTTCCAGAACTGCCTGCCGTCCCTGATGCCGATTTCCGGCAGAATCGTGTATTCCTGCATCGGCTGCGGCGTCAGCGTGCCGTCGAAGTCATAAACTACCGCAATAACATTGTGCTTAAATGCTTTTCTCATACTGAACCGCCTGTTTTGCCGGCTGGGTTACGAATGCAGGTATTATCCGTTTTTTGGTCGGGTCGTCAAATGGCATGGTGTTTTTTGGCTCCTGAATCCGCCTTCGCCAAGGCTATGGCGGACAAGATTGGGTTTGTTTGGGTTTGCTTTGGCTTTGGGGGCCGGTGGCGGGCCAAAAATTGGGTTTGCTTTGGGTTTGATTGGGTTTGTTTGGGTTTGCTTTTGGGGCCTGCCGGAGGGGCTGTTTTTGCGTAATCCTTTGTGGGAACTGAGGTTGCGTTGATTTTGGCGTTTTGGAAATTGGGTTTGTTTGTACAAAAACGGGGCCGATTTGTATAGGATTCTCCACAGAAATAGAAGACAGTGGCTCGTGGTTCCCGCCAAAAGGACGGCGGGCAAGCGTGGCTCGTTTGAGTTGGCGGGGTGGGCGGTTTGTTTGGGGGTGGCAAGGCTTCACCAATTTACTATTTGCGATTCCAGATTTACTATTTGGGACGGATCGGATTGAGTTGGCTGATTTCACGCTTATCTCCGCTATAACTGCCACTGAGCGACCTATGAGGGGCCGCAAACTGGGGGAATTATACACGATTTTGGGTTGGAAGTAAAGGAAAATTTGTTCGTGGTTCGTGGGTCGTGGTTCGAGGTTGGTCGGTGGTCGCTGGTAATTTGTTTGATATGCTCTTTTGCTTTTACGAAAACCTTATCTTTTTGCCGGGCAATGAGTTTCTTTGAGTTTTTTGAAAAATTCCGTCACCATTTCTGTTTTGCGCTTTCTCTATTACAGAGGCTATAATACGCACTGGTTAAAAGGATTCTCACAATGTTAAAAACGTCAAGGGAAATCAAGCTGCTGAGAAGGTGCTTAAGAGGCGACCCACAGGCCTTTGAGGTGATTGTCGCAAACTATCAGGATCTTGTTTGTGGAATCACATTCAGCGGGACGACAGATGTTCAACAAAGCGAGGAACTGGCCCAACAGACCTTCATCAATGCCTGGAAGAGCCTTTCTCGCCTTAACGACCTTTCGAAGTTCCGGCCCTGGCTGTGCACTATAGCCCGAAACAACATTCGAAATCTTGTGAGCAAGAACCAACGGGATATTATTGCAAAGGCCAAACCTATGGAGAATGTAAATAATGCGCCTGCTGATGAGTCGGGTCCGCTCGAATCCGCAATTAAAAAAGAACATGAGGCGCTTGTCAGTGATGCTATTCAGCAGGTACCGGAGCAATATCGAGAGCCTCTGGTTCTCTATTATCGGCAGCAACAGTCTGTAAAGCAGGTCGCGCTATCGCTCGATTTGTCGGAAGATGTCGTAAAGCAACGGTTGCATCGCGGCCGACAAATGATAAAGGAAAAACTCCGTTCCATCGTTGAGGAGACTCTTTCGGCGACCGGTCCCAGGAAGGCATTTACCACCGCCGTTATTGCATCGATTGCCGGTATAGCCGTGAAAGGTTCCGCCGTTGCAGCGGCTTCCGGCATCGGAACCGCTATATCCACTTCCGGAAGTACTACGGGTATTTCCGCTGCTATGAGCGGAGTAACAGCAAAGATAATTGCGGCTGCGGCAGTGGCCGTCCTTGGTATTGGAGCAGTGGCTGCTTACAAGCAGATTACCAAGCCAGACCGCGGACCGGAATTCTCCCCAGCGGGAATAGTAGTTCGCGAAAAAAGAGACGAACAGCGAAAGGATACGGAAGAAACAGCTATGCAACGCGACGATGCAGCGGTCACTCTCTCGGCTATTTATGAACCCAACGGTGATTCAGGAATCGGCCAGTCATTCATCCCGCCCAATCAACCTCCAGCAGCCGCCGGCACCGTTCGTCTGGCAATTCATGTGCGAGAGGATCAGACCAACAAGCCCATAGCAGGCGCCCAGTTACGAGTAAACCGCGGCTGTGGCTGTAACTGCGAACCAGACTATTACTCGACAGATGCCAACGGATTCTACCTGATTGATTTTGGCGAGAACAAGCCCTCGTACCTGAGCATACTTGCCACGAAAGCCGGGCATGTCCCGATGATGTTTGCCTGGCGAGATGAAATGATTGAGAACCTGAGCGAGAAGTTTTCGTTTTATCTGCCAAAGGCCGCCAAGGTCGGTGGCGTTATTGAAAGTGAAGACTCCAGACCGATACCGTCAACGACCGTTGTCGTCTGGATGAACGCTGATGAGAGCAGAGAACATCCATGGGTGCGAATCGATGATTATACGGTTGTAGCGGATGCCAACGGCAGGTGGGAATGTGATATGTTCCCTCCTGAGCCCTACCGCTTCTCCGTGAAACTCAGACACTTTGACTACGCCGACACGCGAGTATTTGTCAATGATCGCGACCACAAGTTCGAAGATTTTTTCAGCCTGAAATCCGTGCTGGTAATGAAGGAAGGAGCATTCTTGTACGGCTGGGTGACCGATGGGCAAGGCAGACCGATAGAGGGTGCGTCGGTTTTTACCGGTGAGGACCGGTTCGATAATGATGCACGCAAGACAAAGACGGATTCGCAGGGGCTGTTCGAATTTCCGCATTTTTGGCCACAGTTGCAGCGGGGTAACGCGGTGCTGACCGTTCAGGCGAAAGGCTATGCTCCGGAGCTTAAAATCGTGCCGGTACGCCGTGAAATGGAGCCCGTTTTGATTGCTCTCGGTCCGCCGCATGCAATCCGAGTGCGAGTGGTAGATGTAAACGGCCATCCCGTAAGTGGTGCGGGCGTTGACGTCGATAGCTGGCGCAAATACAGGAGTCTGTCATGGAAGAGTGAGACGGATAAGATGGGCAGATTCCTCTGGAACGAAGCGCCCGGGGATGAGGTTGATATTGACATATATAAGGACGACTACATGCGGGTGGGCAATGAGGTTTTTGTGGCTCGCGATGAGGAATACGAGGTCACGATGCTGCCGCAACTCGTTATCAGCGGCAGTGTGGTTGATGCGGAAACAAACGAACCGGTTCAGGACTTCACGGCAATTAAGGGAATCCAGTGGGAAGGCGGTGGGGTTCATTGGGAAACAGATGCCTTTGATGCGAAAGATTTCAGTGAAGGCAGGTACAAAGTCGAGATCGGTCATCCTTATCCCGGTCATTTGATTCGTATAGACGCTCAGGGTTATCTGCCGACTAAATCGAGGGTCTTTGACAGTAATGAGGGGACAGTCTCATACGATTTTCGCATGAAAAAGGGCACCGGCCTGGGGGGCGGCACCGTTTACGACCCGAACGGCCGGCCGGCCGGCGGCGCTGAAATCTATGTACTCACGCCAGATACGACTGTGAACTTTGAAAACGGCAAGACTTCTAACCGGCCGCGGGATACCGAATGGGCGGTCGCCGATGAAGAGGGGAGTTTTTCGTTCAAAGCCCTTTGGGAAGATTCCTTGTATAAACTCTTTGTTATTCATGACAAAGGGTTCGCTGAAGTGAGCAAAGAGCAGTGGTTGATTGATCCAAATATTACGTTACAACCCTGGGGCCGAATTGAGGGGACACTTTATTCGGGTCTGCGGGTCGCCGCCAATCAAAGCGTGCATCTTTACAACCAGGATACTCACAATGATCCCGAAAAAATGAACTATAATTACGGAGTCAATGTTACCAGCGACGATCAAGGCCATTTTATAATCGAGCGGGCCATTGCCGGCAGAGGCGCGGTCGCTCGAAGGATTTTCTCAGATGACGGGCGGAGAAGCTCCTACGTCGGTACTAAACATATCGAAGTAGCCGGTGGCCAGACGACCAAAGTCGATATCGGCGGAGGGGGCAGGCTTGTTACAGGCACGCTCATTAAACCCGAGTGGGCAGCCGGCACGACAGAACTGTCAGAGGTTAATGCAAGAGTCCAGCCCGCACAAACTCAGAAAATGAACCCATACGAAATACTTGGGGACCTGCAGTTACCCAGGCCACAGCGTTTTGAGGAAATGACGGTTGCGGAAGTTCTGCAATGGTATGAAGAATGGACGAAGAGCGACGAGGGCAGGGCCCTTTTGGAGGAAATTCAGGAACGAATGAAAGCACAGGGCCTGGGCGATACAAATTATAATGCGATAGTGGAATCCGACGGCAGTTTCAGGATTTTGGATGTTCGCCCCGGCGAATACACGCTCGCCGGCGCACTGCGCAAAGTAGATGCAAGAGGGTATGCCGATTACAAGGAGCCGGTTGCTGCTGAGATAAGACAGACATTTACCGTCGCTGATTTGACAGAAGAGAACCAGGACATACCGGTTGAGCTGGGGATAGTGGAGTTTCTCCCTGTCGCGAAGCTCGAATTGAACGAGCCTGTACCTGACTTTGACGTTCGGTCGCTCGAAGGTGGAAGGTTAAGTCCCGCTGACCTGCGAGGAAAATACGTACTGTTGACGTTTTATATGGTTATGGTTGCCGGACAGCACAGTTTGAACGAGGAGATGGAAAATCTGAGGCGAATCCAGGACGATTTTGCAGGCCATGAGCGATTTGAAATGGTTGGACTCACACAGGGTGGGATACCCTTAATTGAAGATTTGATAAAGAAGTTTCTTGCCGAACAAAGACTCACATGGCGGCAGGGCATTATCGACGGCAGCAACTACGAATTAATGCAAACCTTCAAGATTCAAAGCCCGCTTCACAGCCTGCTCATAGATCCCAATGGAGTTCTTTTGGCTAATGGCCTTAAAGGAGAGGAACTGTATGAGGCTGTAGCTAAAGCTCTGACGGAATGAGTAGGTTGAGATTAAGAGGAAGTGGTAACTACAGAATAGCCCAAAGTCCCCACATAAATCCGTAAAACAAATATCAAAACAGGTTGGTATAGAGCCTTGGGATACTTTTGAAGCCATTTCTACTGTCGTGAGCACACAGGTGTCCGCCTTGGCACGAGGCTTCCGTGTGGACTGAAGGTGCGACGGACGAGTCGGCGGAGCTTCGCTTTCCTGGCTACGCCCTTTGGGGCTGCGGGGGACGGGTGATCGAACGCGCCGAATAAATCGGTGGGCTAAACGGGCCTACCCGCCAAACGAACGGGGGATAAGCGGCGGGGGGGGAACCGCGGGTGAAACCCGCGGCTAAGTATTTGGTGAGATGGCGAGAGGAGCCATCCCCAAGCTTCGCTTGAGGCTGCCACCCTTGCGGGAGTGAATTGCGCGGGCAAAGGTTTTGGGCGGCAGCATTCGCTGGGCGGCGGGCAGCCTTGTGATCGGACCCCAAGAAAAGTCGAAATGGTGTTGCCATTCTTGCTGCCGTGCATTATCTTAATCACATCAGTACTCGGCGAAATTGTGAAGCTTGAAGACAGAAAAGCACTTAGAGCCGATTGTGGTTGAGTGAAGGAGGGCTTATGAGAGCCGATAAAGACAAGATCACGCGGCGGACGTTTCTGCGGAGGACTTCGCTGGCTGCGGCCGGTGCGCTGGCGGCAAAGGGATGCACTTCCAGCAAGGTCACAAAGCCGACAGGTCACTCGAAGATACTCAGTTACAACCCCAATATGGGATACCGGCGGTTGGGCAAGACGGGTCTGATGATCTCTGAAATCAGTCTGGGCGGGCACGGCGGGTTCTACGAAGAAGGCGGGGTTGAAAACCGCAGAGCGGTGCTCGACCGCGCGACAGAACTGGGGCTCAATTACGTCGATAATAACATAGCGGACGAATGCAAGCTCTACGGCAAGGCGATGGACGGCACGCGACGGCAAAACTGGCATATTGGTTTTGCATCCTGGCCGCAAAAGGTCACGGAGGAATATGAGAAGGAGCTTTCCAGAGAGGGCATGATCAAATCCATCGAAGACCGCCTGAAGGACTACAGAACCGATTACCTTGATATCTGGCGTCCTGTCGGGGCCACCTGGGGTGAAGGGCAAAAGAATATCCCGACAATGTTTATGGTCAGTCCCCGTGCCCTGGATATGGTGGCAGAGGTATTTGAGGAGGTGCACAGGCAGGGCAAGGTCCGCTGGCTTGCAATCTCGGCTCATAACCCAAAGGTGTTCCGTCGGGTACTTAACGAATATCCGCAGTTCTCCGTGATAATCTTCCCATATCTGTTTCTCACCAGAGAGTTAGGCGGCGACAGTCTTCTGGCTCTGGCGAATGAAAAGGACGTGGGGGTGATTGGGCTGAAGCCTTTTGGGGCCGGAACCACTTTCAACATCAAGCCCAGCCAGATTAGCGGGCGTGTGGATGAAAAAGCCGCCAGTCTTGTGAAAGAAATGCTGGCCGAACCGCGCATCTCGGCTGTAATCCCGGGCGTTAATATCCCGGAGCAACTGGAGGTAAATGTCAAGGGTTCGTATGAGCGGAATAGGCCGATGACATCTGCCGACCGAGAAGCCATCCGCCAATGCACCGAGAGCTACTATGCGAACCTTACGCCGGAGTATCAATGGTTGAGAAATTGGGAAAGGGTGTGAGTTTGGCTTTGGTCTTTGGCGTGCCATCTGTGTGGCTGTTGATCTTCGCGTACTCATGCAGTGCGCCACCTGCCGACGGCTTTCGGACGAGTGCGGCCGAGTCCACCGGCGAGATTGATGCGCTCGGCGCGAATGCCGCCTGCTATGTGTGCCATATCGGTTTTGTCAAAGAGCAAATCAGCAAAGTCCACCTGAGTGGGGACATTGGCTGTATTGATTGCCACGGTCTAAGCGCCCCACACGCCAACGACGAGAACATAGGCGCCACGCCGCCTGACATCACGTTCGAGCGTGACGAGGTTGACACAATGTGCCTGAAGTGTCACAGTATGCACGAGATATCGGCTGAAGAGCTTGCCAGGTATCAATCGCATCCGGTGTGCACGGATTGCCATGGCGGCCACAGGCTGAGCGGGCCGCCCGTTTAAGTTAAAAGGAGCAGGTTATGTCAGATAATAAGGTTACACGCAGAGGCCTTTTGCAAAGCGGTTCTTTGATGGCGGCGGGTGCGGTTTCAGGTGTATTGAGCCTGACTGGATGCGTTTCGACCCCGACAGACAAATCACCCAGGCGTCGGGCTGTTCTCTGGGTGGGTGGATTTGCACACGACTTTGATGCCTTTGCTGAGATTATGACCGATTTCCTGCCTAAGCGCATCCCCATGGATATCGAGGTAGTCCGTGACGGCAGGTTCCTCGATTCACCACAGGCACGCAGACCCGATGTGATTATCATGAACCACTGCTTCAAATCCGCCGATGGTGTGCTCACGGAGGGCCAGAAAACCAAGCTGCTCGAGACGGTTCGTAGGGGGACCGGGGTGGTGGCTATCCACGCTTCGTACTACTCCTTCCTTGAGTGGGACCAATGTCGCCAGATTTATGGCGCCAAATTCATCGACCACGAGGAAGTTGACATTATGATAGAAGTCAGGATGGTGGATAGAAATCATGCTGTCACGAGAGGACTGCCCGAATCTTTCGCGGTGCACAGTGAGCTGTACCAGTCTACGCAGCTGGCGGCTGATTGTCATTTGCTGGCGGTGGCCAGGGAAAAAGGTACTGAGGCCGAGTACCCGTCCGTTTGGACCAATGAGTACGGAGATGGCCGGGTTGTGACAATCCTGCCCGCCCATTGGCCGGATTCTTACCGATCAAAAGACTTTCAAGAACTCATTGTTCAGAGTGTAAACTGGGCAATGCCGGGTTTGGTGTGATGAATAAGGCTTCTGCGAGATTGAAGGTTAGGCATGTATTATTTAAGAAAATCCATCTTTCGATTTTCTTAAATAGTCACTTGACTATTTGATAAAGAATAACTTACAGTTCGAAAAGAAAAAATCGAAAAACGATTTTTTCTTTTCAAAGTATGCCTAACCTTCAGATTTGCAGAGTCCATTGAGACGAACAGGAAAGGAGCAGGACAAAATGAAATTGGGTATGCACGTAGATAATTGGCGGCATTTCGACGTCTCTTACGAAGTTCCGTGTCAGTTCGCCAAAGATCATGGTTTGGATTACGTTGAGTTCGGCACGATTGACGGCGACTATTTTATCCAGGCTTTGGGGTACAATCCGCATATACCGCTGCATTCCGACCCGCTGAAACTCAAGGACTATTTGGACGGGATGGGATTGAAGGTTTCACAGCTCGATGCTGCTTATCCTATGTCATCTCCGGAGGGTCAATTCAGGGGTGTCGGCTATACCATCCGAAGCATCCAGTTCGCCAGGGCGCTGGGCTGTCCGTGCGTGGACACCACCGACGGCGGCCGCAAACCGCAAGGCTACACCGACGATGAGGTCATGACGCTGATAAAGCAATACTACCGGGTGGTTCTCGAATGGGCCCAAAGATACGATATCATTATCAACGTCGAGCCCCACGGTCCGTACACCACCAATCCGGATACTATGGAGCAGATATTGAGTCTTTACGATTCACCGTACCTGAGGATGAACTTTGACACGGGCAATACATTCATTGCCGGTCAGGACCCGGTGAAGTTCCTGAAGCGCTTCCGACATAAGGTCTCGCACCTTCACATAAAAGACGTGAGCAAAGAACTGGCCGAAGCGGTACGGGGCGGCCTGACGGGTATCGCCTCGTCGGTGGTGGCAATCGGTGAAGGGGTCAATGCCGAGAACATTGCCGGCTGCATAGAATTGCTCAAAGAAACTGAATTCGACGGCGTCTTATCCATCGAGTGCGAGGCCGCGCCTGGCAAAGTGGAGCAGAGCCTCGAATGGCTCCGCAAGGAGATTGCCCGGTAGAGGGCTGCGTTTCCAAACCGTCCGGAGCAGAAAATCTTATTCGATCAGCGCTTTGAGGTAGGCAAGACTTCGGCTGGCCTGGTCGAAGGTATCACATTCGGCAGAGAGCACGCCGTCGTAGCCGACATTCCTGAGTACCTCGATGACACCGGGCAAATCCACTTCGCCGTCGCCCGGAGCCACCTTTTCTATGCGCCGGTTTTCTTCGGATTTGCCCTTTTGACAGGCCGTGACCGCTCGTAGATTCATAAGTTTTGTGGCTTGGCGCCAAATTATTAAGGGAATATCTTTTGTAACAATCGTTCGAGTCTTTGAAGAAGCGATACAGGATATTCTCGTCTCAATCGGTCGTCTTCAAGATCGACGTGCAAGGTCCCGCCTTCGGCGTAGCGCAGGACGATGTCGCTTATTATAAGTGGAATGGATGCGTTTTAAGAGGATATGTATCTCAGTTTTTGCCGTTCTTTCTCTTCGGCTGGAGGATGAAAATATGGTATTCGCCGTTTATTCTTTCTCCGCAGCCGAGTATCTGTCCTTTGTTGTTGATATCTACTATGCCAAAGCTCTTCCATTGAGGATCGGCGGCGAATATGTTATCGAGATCTACACATCCATGCTGTTCGGACCAGATGAAAGGACACGGCCTTGTTTGTCTTCTTTTCTTTAAAAACCATTTACCGACAGACCAGGACCATGTTCTTTTTTGATAAGCCCCTATCAATTGTCCATTGTCATTTAATGCAATCCGCCAATCCAAGGATATGTTATCTATTTTTTTAATAGGCCGCACACTGTTTTTTTCATCCCATATAACCATATAACAGTTTCCTTTGGAATCAGATGAATGCCCCAAAACCTGGCTTCTATTATTTACAGCAAATGCAGCACTTGTTTTTCCGCCGAGAGTTCCAAGGTCGGTCATACCGTTGACGTCGTCCCATATAAATGCGCGTCTATAACCTTCATCGGTTTCAGAGCATCCTGCGACTTGCCCTTTATCATTTATTGAATATGCCACACTTTGTTTTCCACCGAGTGTTCCGAGCAGTGTGAAGCCTTTTTCTTTGTCCCAAATAAATGCCTCACACAGAGATGGATCGGGTTTTTCGATAGTACCGACTATCCTGCCTTTATTGTTTATTTCGATGTTAGCGAGACCTGTAATTGTTCCACCTTCGCTGATGATATCAGTCGTTCCGCTTTCAGGATCCCAGATGAAAAGACGACACGCAGGGAGTACGGGACTTATTTCGTCACTCCCGACTACCTGAGCTCTGTTGTTGATATCCAACGCCTGGAGACCACTGCAGCGCTTATCGATTTCATTGAAACCATTGACATCATCGTAAACGAATGCACGGCTCCCGCCGTATAACAAGCCGTTTACAGGGGTAAAGTGTCCCACTATCTGCCCGTGATCGTTTATCGCGTCTGGTTCTATATGGTCGCGTCCGAAGTTGCCGAGGTCGATGATGCCGTATTGGGGCGGTTTATGTAATAAAAAGGATAAGGCCGACCACAGAATCATCGCTGCAGCAGCGATCGGCATCAGGATATATATCCTGGATTTCCCATTTACAGTCTCACAAAACATAATTTTCTCCATTCGCGTCCAATGATTCGACAATAACTTGCGTGAACTGTCAAGGATTTCCTTTTCCGAGGCCGGCGAATGGTAAAAGAGAGCATTTGTGGGCTTGAGATTCTTCGCTGCGCGCTCAGAAGGACAACGACTCTCCGGTCTATGCGGCTTGTTCGTACAGGCTCTCAGTCGGGTTTTGTGAGGATGACCGGCGTTTTATGCAGCTCGGGCTTTTCGGTGCGCCAGTTCATATCCATGCTGTGGCTTCCTTCGTTGAAATCGAACTTGACCTCCATGTCGGTGAGGGCGGTGACGATATAGACGTCGCGGGTGACCTGCCTGCCATCGGGCCAGACCGCCCTGAAACGGTGCGGTCCCACCGGCAGCATGATCTCGTCTTTGCCCTCCACATACTCACCGCCGTCGATATGAAGCTGCGCCCCGGGCGGGCTCACTTTCACCGCCGCGAGCCCTATATCCTTGTACTCCTGCACGATCTTGTGAATCAGGTCCACTTGCGGCTGCATCATTTTCATCACTTCCTCCGTCCGCTTTATGGCCTTCTTTTTTTCCCTCTCCACTTCCGACCGCGACGGCCGGCCGGAATTGCAGCCGGCATTGAGGCACCACACCAGACAAAGCAGCATCAACAAATTCTTTTTCATTGCAGCCTCCCTGTTTCCAAAATTGCGAGTTACATTTTCTGCCATTTCCGATTCAAACCATTCGAAGACACAATTCTCTCCGTACGACCTCAGGAATTCTACAAGAAACCACTTGGACTATCAAGGATTTCATGGAACATGGATTTGTCCTCCGAAGCATTGTTAATAGACTATTTGTTGGTTGGTCATGTGCCGGCGTTCAAGACTTGGAGGCGACCTGGTTGTTTAGCCGGCCCGCTAAACGTGTTGCTCCCCTGACGTTTTTGAGAGTCGATGGCATACAAGGAACAGAAAGCCTGCCGCCAAGGGAGGCAGAACGAAGACGAAGTTGAAGGGCAGTGCGGAAGGTGTGAAAAATTCCCCGATAGTGACGTGTAGATGAGGGACCCCCACCAGAAAGCAAGTAATCAGCAGCACGCCATCCAGCAGCAGCACACCTCCTGCGAATGCTTCCTTTGCCCACACGCTCGCGATTATAGCGGCGCCCATAAACATCAGAAGGGCTATGAGCAGGATTACGACCTAATGAGCTTTTTGATAGAGCTGCCGGACTTCTTCGGCCGATAAGGCGCGGTCGTAAATGCGCACATCGTCGATCGAGCCGTCGACCGTCTGCCTTCCTGCGCTCCAACCGCCAATCTCCAAATTGGCGCCATCTATTACCTGGCAGGTGTCTAACTCCATGGAATTCTCAAGATATCCATTAACATAAAGATAAGCCCTGGGACAATCTCTGACGGCGACGATGTGCACCCATTGGTCACTATCGTGAGGAGTCCGTGAACGGAGGCGTGCCACTGTTCCGTCATCCATGACGAAATTGATTTTCCCACCATTAATTTCATCTCTTCCATACAGTCCAAACCAGTGGTCCGCATAAGTATGAATCAGTTCAACAATAGTGCTGCTATCTCTATATTTTGCCCACAGTACCAAACTGAATTTGGTGACAGAAAACGCGGGCGAGTCGGGAATTGATACGTAGTCATCCACGCCGTCGAAATGCAGTGCACCGTCGAGCATCCCTTTGGTGTGTTCCGCTCCATGAACTGTTCCGTGGTGGCCGCCTGCCGAATCGTACGCTATCGAACCCTCGGTCTCGTCGAACTTCCACCATGCGATGAGGCCCCGGACCGGTCCGGATGCGGGCCTCCGGCTGTAATAGCTGCTTAGCGCCGGGGAAGCGGGCGGCTGTCGAACCGGCATATCGACGGCACCAAACCAGTATGCAGCCAGACCGGCAAGCCCAAGAAGAAGCAGACCCGCAAAGATTGCACAGAATCCCAGGAGTTTCCCCCTTTCCATGGCCGCATACCTTTCAAGAGTCTGGGTGTCTCGCCTTATCATATGCATGAGCGTACATTACTGCCTCTCGATACGCAATATATTTGACCTGACATTTCCCTATCACCTAATACCTGGTACTCCTGCACACCACGGCCTCTATAATAGCACAATATCCGGTTCGATTTCAATACTTCAGACCGTCAACTCGTCCAACATTCCTGTCAGAAAGGCCCCCAATATACCAATTCGCTGAAAATCCAACGTTTTCGCACTTTTTTGACGCACCCTGACCGGTCTTCGCACTCGACAATTGGTTTGTCTGCTTTGATATATTCGAAACCAGCTTGCCCGCTCTGGACAAACTCTTTTGCCATAAATCGGGATCAAATGCGCCACTTCTATATACCAAACCCGGGTCTATAAATGGTAGGGATGGCGTTGTGGTCTGCTGAGCATACGGTTGGCCTGCTCATCGCCAATGACCTGCTGCTTGTCGGCGTCCCAGTTGAGTTTGCGGCCGAGCAGGTATGAGAGGTTGCCTAAGATGCACATGGTGGCTGCCCCGTGGCCGGCCTCGACGTCCATGCAGGGCTTTTTGCCCGTCCTAATGGCGGCGAACCAGTCGGCCTTATGGTTCATGTTGTAGTCTTCGTATTTATCCATACGATAGACTTGCGTGCCGCCGGCGGGCACTTCGAAATTGCGGGCCTTTTCCGCGGCTTCGTAACGGGTGCCGTCGCGGTCAACGATTAGCTTGTCACTATCGCCCCAGAAGACCAGGCCGAAGTCCTCGTTCTTGTCGGGGTAATTGGTATGTCGCTCGCCCGGCTGGGCCCATACTACCTGCCAATCGGGATTCCTGAACGTATAGACCACTTCCATCTCGGGCGGACAATCCCATCTGCCTTTGGTCGTCGCGGTGCCTTTTGCCTCAACGCTCACAGGCGATTGGTGGTCGGCATCCATACACCAGCGTATCAGACTGAACACGTGGGCGCCGCGGTCGCGGATCTGGCCGCCGCCGGATTCCATTATCCACCGGAAGACGGCGTGACAGTAGGCGCTGTTGTATGGGCGCCAGGGGAGCGGCCCCAGCCACATGTCCCAGTCGAGCTCAGGCGGCGGGGCCGAATCGGGGTCGGTGCCGCCGGTGGGATTGAGACGATGCCAGCACGTTACTTTGTGGACCTTGCCCAGCATCCCATTGCGGATATATTTACAGGCGTCGTGCGCCGGCTTGGCCGAGCGCGACTGGGAGCCGACCTGCACGACGCGTTTGTATCTCTTTACCGCGGCGACCATAGCTTTGCCTTCTTCGATGGTCACCGAGGTCGGCTTTTCGACGAACACGTGTTTGCCGGCTTCGCATGCATGAACGCACTGCAGGGCATGCCAGTGGTCGGGCGTGGCAATCAGCACCGCATCGATGTCCTTGCGCTGCAGGACGTATCGGTAGTCACGGTACGGCTCCACTCCGGGACCGGCTGATTCGACGGCCTTTGCCAGCCGCTTCTCATCGACATCGCACACGGCGGCAATGTTCACCACGCCGGCCTCGCGGAACCTGGTCATGTTCTTCAGATGCCCTGATCCCATTCCGCCGACGCCAATCATGCCGATTGTCAGCCGTTCGTTTGCTCCGGTCCGGGTCGCGGCGGGCAATACGCCGGATGGAACGAGATAGGGAATGCTTATGGCCGCACCGGCCCCGGCGAGGAACCTGCGCCTGCTAAATCGATTCGGCTGTCTCATAAGTCACCAACCTCACTGCATTGGCCACAGCACGACTGCAAACACGCCTGAAAGTCTTTACCGAATCTTGCGGCATCAGCGACAGAAAGCTTCAATCTCAATTGAGCGACATTTTAACTTCGCAGTCGATTCAGTCAAGAAGTGAATTATCCCGCCATTTTCCCTGGGCAAGTTTCTTGAAAGGATGCCGTTTGCACTGCGGCTTGGAAAGGTGTTTGAACAGAAGCAACTCTCGTTGGTATAATGATTCTTCGTGAGGCTCAAAGGTTATCGGCCATAGTTGACAATCAGGGACCCCCTTATTTCAGGAGCCGAGGATGCTAAGAACCGCAGTCACGACTATGTTGGTTTTTGTGTTCGTAAGCGCATTAACAATTGTCCTCGCCGCTGAAGGTAAAGTCGCAAATGATGGCTTTGAACTGAATTTGCAGCGGCGTGAGCCTGCGGACGGCGCGCTTATTATAGAGAAGAAACAGATTCATCCAGCCAAAACGGCGATAGTGGTTATCGATATGTGGGACCGGCACTGGTGCAGGACCTACACGGCGCGTGTAGCCAACATGGTGCCGCGCATGAACCGAACGCTCGAGGCGGCGCGCAGGTTGGGTATCCAGGTGGTTTTTGCACCGTCGGACGTGGTTGATTTCTACAAAGACTTTGCGCAGCGAAAGTCAATGCAGGCTATTGCGGATTATGCGCCGCCCGCAAAGGTTGCCTTCAATCCGCCGTCGGAGCCAAAGGGGAAAGACTGCTGTGAATGTGGGCCGGCGCAGCCGTGCAAGACGAATTCCTTCGGGCGATGGAGCCGCCAGCACCCCGACCTTAAAATCGCCGAAAGCGACCTTATCGGCGACTGCAACAACGAACGCGAGCTGCTGAACTTCTGTCGGCATCGAGGCATTGACACGTTGATTTACATGGGCGTCGCCAGCAACATGTGCGTGCTGCACAGAAAATTCGGCATGCTTAACATGGGCGGGTACGGCTTCAACATTATGTTTGTGTCTGATATGGTACAGGCGATTACGGCCAACGGTCTGGACCCGGCTACCAAAACGCCGGACTGGAACTTCACCCCCGCCAAAGGCAGCGCCCTTATTCAGCGATACCTCGAAAAGCACATCGCGCCATCGTTCGAAAGCAGGCAGTTAATCGGCGCTGCGGGCCTGAATCCCTTTGCTCACGACAAACGTCCCCACATAGTGTTTGTTATCGCCGAGCAGGAATACAAGTCGAATGAAACGCTGCCGGCCTTTGCGAAGGCACACCTCGAAAAGGACTTCCGTTGTACATTCCTGTTTGCCAGGGCCGATGCAGGCGAAGGCCGCAATGACGTGCCGGGGTTGGAATCGCTGTACGATGCAGATTTGCTCGTACTAAGCATGCGGCGTCGGGCTCTGCCGGTGACGCAGATGGACCACCTCGAGCGCTACATTCGCTCGGGAAAACCCTTTGTGGGCATTCGCGTCAGCGTGGTGCCATTTCAGGTGAAGCCTGAAGACCGGCCGGACGGTCACGTAATCTGGCGCGATTTTGACCGCCAGGTCCTTGGCTGCCAATACGCAGGGTACGATAAACGCTCACGCCAGACGGGCTGCGATGTCTGGATTGCCAAAGAAGCCGGGAGGCATCCGATTCTGCATGGCATAGACCCGAATGGATTCCACAGCCCAAGCTGGATTTATAAGCTGAACCCATTGGCCGAAGGCACAACGCTGCTGATGGAGGGGCGCTGGTCCGGCAATGAACCTGTAGAACCGGTGGCCTTCACCAACACCTTCTCAGGCACCCGCGCGTTCTTCACGTCCCTCGGCCATCCTGATGACTTCCGGAATGAATCGTTCTGTAAGCTTTTGGTTAATGGCGTGCACTGGGCGCTGGAGATGCCAGTACCATAACGGCCACAGTCTCCCAGGAAGCCTCGCGCCGCAATCCATAGCTTCGCGGCAGAAGCGAACATGTCACCGGTTGTGCAAATAATGTGACAAGACAAGAACTGAAGAATATGTCCACCTTAAGAACTCCTGCGGGATGGGCAGGACATCATGGTGATGAAACATGAGACTAACCGAGAAGGACAAGACGTTTTTGGAGAACAATAAGAAGCTGATGGAATCTAAAGATCTGTGGGTAGAGCTGGAGTCTGGCAGGCCAGGCTATATGGTTCTTGAGTGGACGTATGCCCCGCCATGCCGTTCATGCTATTTCGCGTCAGCCTGACTGTCACCAGATCGTTTTCCCGGGAACTCCTCGCAGCCCCTTCGAGGTAAACCGTGAAATACCGCTCACTTCGACCACTAATCTTGCCATTGTCGCTTTCCACCAGGACTACCGCGGTCTCTCCAACGAATTGCTCCCGAAACTTCCAGCCCAGCTCCTTATCGAGCTGCCGCAATACTCTCGATCGCTCCTTCGTAACTCTTTTATCAACAACACCTTGCATCGCTGCAGCAGCGGTGCCTTTGCGCGGCGAAAAGCTGAAAACGTGCATTTTCGCAAAACCCACGTCTCTGGCCAGCTCTAATGTCTGCTCGAAATCAGCTTCAGTTTCGCCGGGGAATCCGACGATGATATCGGTGGTTATAGCAGGTCGGTCCAAGCGGTTCCTGATCGCCTCAACCGTTCTTCTGAACTCGTCAGCCGTGTATTGCCTGCACATTTTTTTCAGCACTCTATTCGAGCCTGATTGAAGCGATAAGTGTAGATGTGGCATGAGGTTACGGTTCTCACAGAACACGTCGAGCAGCCTGCTGGTCACATCTTTTGGCCCCAGCGAGCTTAATCTGATTCTCCTAAGACCCGGCACTCTTGCTATTTTTTCAAGCAATTCGGCCAAACTGTCGTTCTCGGGCCTGTCCCAAATCCTGCGCCTGACACTTTTTTGGCCGTAGGCGCCAAGACAAATGCCTGTTATAACAATTTCCTTATGTCCAGCTTTTACAAGGGCTTGCGCCTCACATAAGGCCGCCTCGGCCGGCTTGCTGGCCAAAAAAGGCCGGCTCCTGGGTATAATACAGTAGCTGCAATACCCGTCGCAGCCGTCCTGCACTTTCAGGAAGGCCCGTGTGTGGCCCCTGAATGAAGTCAGGGGCGGCAGTGTAGATTGCTCCGCCGAAATATTTTTCTGCTTGATTTTTTCAGCGATTTTTGGTTTAATTAACTTGTGTGGGTCTGAATGAAAGCTATGTGAACCTGAGACCGCGTTTAGGCCGGTTGCTATGAGGCTCAACATGGGAGCCAGGCTTTCATGACCTCCTATGAGGTATACATTTTCGTTTGGATTATGCAGTTCGCCGATTCGCAGACTCGGCAAACAGCCACAAACAACTATGATGGCGCCCGCGCTTAGCTTTTGGGCTTTTCGGATGTTCTGTCGGCTTTTTGCAGAGGCGGTATGGGTAACACAGCATGTATTGATAACAACCAGATCGGGTTTCTCTTTCGCGGTTCCTACCGCGTTAAGCCCGAGTTGTTCCAGCAGCTCCCGAATCTGCTGGCTTTCGTACTGATTGACTTTGCAGCCAAGAGTCTTTATCGAAAACGTTTTCATGGTGTGATATAATTTATATTATTGACGTAGTTTTGCAAGGCCCGTCAGGTTGGCTGCGGACCATAGTTGGGAGGTTGCTATGGCGTCAAAATTCGGCGCAGTATGGGCGATAGATATAGGCAACAATTCCCTTAAAGCTCTCCATCTGGGCACTAACGAAACGGGTGGCGTCGAGGTGATTGGGTTTGACAGCGTGGAGCACACCAAGATTCTGACCGGCGTCGGCGTAACCGACGCCGAGAGGCAGGAACTCGTCGCCATAAGCCTTCGCCAGTTCGTTGAGCAGAACGACCTGGGGATGGACGATATTGCTGTTTCCGTGCCCAGCCAAAACAGTTTTGCACGTTTCGTGAACCTCCCGCCTGTTGAAAGCAAGCGTATTCCGGAAGTCGTCAAATTTGAGGCGGCCCAGCAGATTCCTTTTGATATCAACGACGTGCAGTGGGATTGGCAGTTGATGACGGACACCGGCGGGCCGGAAACCAAGGTCGGTATTTTCGCCATAAAGAATGATGTGGTTGACTCGGTGCTGGAACATTTTAAGAGAGAGGACTTGACGGTACGTTACGTTCAAATGGCGCCGATGGCCCTGTACAACTATGTCTTGTATGACCGGGCTGACCTGGGTAACTCCGGCGATCAAGCCATTATCCTTATTGACATAGGCGCTGAGAATACCGATTTGGTTGTCTGCACCAGGTCCGTTGTCTGGCAAAGATGCATTGCTATGGGTGGTAACGCCTTTACCAAGGCTATTGCTGATGCCTTCAGACTGAATTTTCAGAGGGCCGAGAAGCTCAAGCGGACCGCTCCGATGAGCAAGTATGCCAGGCAGATATTCCAGGCCATGAGGCCGGTCTTCACGGATTTGGTATCGGAAGTGCAGCGGTCGCTGAACTTTTACGCCAGTTCTCATCCCAATGCTAAGCTGCTTAAGGTCATCGCATTCGGCGGGGGCACGAAGATGCGGGGTCTGCTGAAGTATCTTAAGCAGACGCTGCAAATACCTGTCGAAAGGCCCGATTCATTCAAGAAGCTGCCTGTCGCTTCCGGTGTTTCCGCTACGAAGTTCCACCAGCATGTCCACGAGTTCGGCGTCGTTTACGGCCTTGCCTTGCAGGGTTTGGGCCTGGCTCGAATAGAAAGCAACCTCCTGCCTCGAGGGGTCGCCCGCTCGATCGCCTGGACGAGCAAAGCCAAGTACTTTTCCGTGGCAGCTTCTCTGTTATTGCTGGCTTCGGCTGCCTCCCTGGGCAGAACCTTGTGGGACAAGTACAGCTACGATAGTCCGAGTAATCTGGACTTCAGACAAGAGACCAAAACCGTTATTTCCCGTGTTGAGCAGGCCGGCGAAAAGCTTGAAAAAGAGAAACAGAGGGCCTCGGCTCAAGAAGCGAAAATCAAAAAGGCTTTTGAACATTTTGCTTATCGCAATGTGGTACCGCTGTTGCATCAAACCATAGTCTCGGCCTTGCCCAACGAGACGAACAATCCGGACCAGGCCGAGCTTTACACGGCCTTTGCCAACGGCGATGTGAAGACTCTTCTCACGTTTCCTCGAAAAGACAGAAGGCAGATATTTGTAACCGGGATGTCCGTCCGGTTTACCAATGACGTTGAAACCGCCTCCCTTGGAGAAACGGACCTCGTCACCGGAAGCTGGGGCGAAGATGAAGGGGACATTGACGGCGGCAGAGCTTTGGCGGAGGCACGGTATTTCGAGGCGATGGCCAAGTATAAGAAAAAGGCATACATAAAAGAGGAAGAGGAAGCAGCGGACAAGGGAAAGCCCGGGTTTGTGGTAACGGTCGAAGGCTACAGCCCGTACGCAAACCTGCGCGACCTGCTGGACCCCTACGGTGTGGGAAATGACAGAGACAGGTGGGGAGTGATTACTCGGCTGTTGCATCTTGCCGACAGCAACAGTCCTCTCGAATTGTACGAGAGAACCAAGACCACACACTTCATGTTGCAAACGGGTGTGGTTGACATTGGTGCTTCCATACCCGATGGAATAGGGGTGCCGGAGATCAGATTTCCGGAAGGTAAAACGCCCCAGAACCCATCCGGCTCTGCCGGTCAGAGGGTCTTTATTGACCCCATGACAAAGGAGGTAATTAGTAAAATCTCGAAGCCGGGCGCAGAAGAGGTGGTCAATGACCAGTGGTTTGTTCTAAAGCTCAAGTTCGTCTGGAAAGATGCGCCCAAGAAACCGTCGGCCGCCGCACGGTAGTCTTGCTCCTTCAGCAGCCGAGGCCCTTTGTGTGGCGAAGTGATGAGGCGCAGAAATGACGGTGCCGCGTGGCAGAACAGGCAGGTAAACAGAAATGGATATGTCAAAACTAAAAGAAGCTTACAAGAGTTATTCGTCGCTCCTGAAGCCGTTTTTCATACTGCTGGCCGGTGCGATTGTGCTTGTACCTACTCAGTTGATCAGTAGAAATCTCGGGCAAAAGGTCCAGCGCGAGAGTGTCAGCACGGGCAAAGATATGCAAGCACTCGAAGTCTTTCCGAGCAGGCAGTGGGAGGAGGAAAAAAAGCGTCAAGACGCCTTCGAAAGAGATGCGAATGAGATTGACCGCCTGGCGAGACAGAGCACCCAGAGGCAGCTCTTGAGTTACGCGATATTTCCTAAGCCCAAGGATGAATCCGTATTTATTTTCGGCGACTTCGGCCGGAAATTTCGAGGCGCCGTCGACCAGTTGATAGCCCGGATGAATGCCGGCGATTGCCCAACCCAGGACGAGCTGGATAAATTCAGGAAAAGTCCAAAGGCCAGAAGGGCCTTGAGTGTGAACCTCACGGAGGTGGACGCCGCCATAGAGGATAATCTGTGCCGGGAAAAAGCAGAACGGGCCTCCGTCTATGCCAGAGCCGATGATTTGGACGGTTATGACTTCTGGGCAGAGTATGGCTATGCCAAGGCCAAGAGCAGGGACGAGGCCGTTCGGAATTGCTGGTACTCACAGCTGGCTTATTGGATCATCGAGGATGTTGTCCATACCGTTGGTGTCTTGAATTCAGGGTCAAGCAGCGTTCTTACTTCTCCGGTGAAGCGGCTTCTCAGTGTGAACTTCCCCATGATTGTGACAGGGGGCAGAACCAAATATGTTTCCACGGGCTCGCGCAAAGACAAAGAACAGGACAGTCTGCCAAGTTATCTCGTTTCCCCCAAGTATGGGCTTGCAACCCCCCACACCGCAAGAATCTGCGACGGCGATATTGACGTCGTCCATTTCAAGATCCAGGTCGTCGTGAGCACAAAGGCGGTTTTGTCCTTTATGCAGGAGCTTTGCCGTGCGAAGGAGCATGAATTCAAAGGGTGGGACGGAACAGAGCCGGAACAGATTTTCAAGCATAATCAGATAACGATTCTGCGGTACACTATCGACTCGGTTAAACGCGACGGCGGCGCTCACAGCCTCTATCGTTACGGTGAAGATGCTGTGGTAAAATTGGAGGTAATCTGTGAGTATATCTTTGACGCAAGTACCTACGATCAGGTCAAGCCGCAAGCGGTCAAAGACACCGTGGAGGAGGAGCTAAACGAAATGCAAAAGCAAAAGGCGAAGACAACGAGGACTTCAAAAGTAAAGACGAGCGGCACCACCGGCAAAACCAAGCCGGCGAACAAGAAGATTAGCACGTTTGATGACATTTAGAGGCTCAGTCTGGATGGACGCCGGGGGCAACAGATTGCTTGCGGGCGCGGCCTTGGGGCGCCGGCGCCTGATTTGGCAGGCCCTCGGAACGCCGCAGAAAGGAGTTGTATTATACAGGACGCGCCGGCCATAATTCGGAAGATGAAAAATTAGGACGGACCAATAATGATAGAAAAAAGTGGAAACTTTTTGGAACAACATCTCGAAAAGATGATCTTGGCGCTGGCGGCAGTTTTGGCCGCCTGGCTCTTCATTACGCGCGCTGCTATTAGTCCCAACAGAGTCAAATACAACAATAAGGAATGCGCCCCGGCCGATGTCGATTTTGCGATAAGCAGGCAGGCTGAAAATCTGGAGCAGCGCCTGGAAGTGCAGCCCCAGCCGCCTGAGCCGTACCAGCCGAAATATGATGCTTTTACCGCTCTGGTCGACGGGCAAGTCAATGGCGCCAAGTCCTATGCCAAGCGTTTTCCTGCAATCGCCAAACTCTGTCCTCATGCGGCGAATTACGCTATATCTGATGTTAATCCCAATATCATATTGCCTAACCCTTCTGTAAGGCAGTTGGGCGCTCAAGAAGACAGAGAGTATCTGGTGCCCGCCGTGGGTAAGGTCTTAGAGCCCTCGCTCGGTTTTGCCAGGGCGATGGCCTATGTGCCCACCGTCGCTGTCGACCAGCAACATGAGTACGCCGAGAAAAACAGTGAGCCCAACGATATTGACTTTGTTACCGTCGAGGCGAAGTTTAATGTCTCCGAACTATACAAGAGCTTTTATGAGAGTTTTGCCGGCGTCGATGTTCCAGAGGAATGGCGAGACCCCTGCCTGGCTGTTCCGGTTTTTGCGGCAGTGCAGTTGGAGAGACAAGAACTGCTTGCCCACGGCAGCTGGAGCGATTGGAAAATTGTCCCCCGTGCCCGCATCGACCCCCGAAAAAACATGTTTGAGCTTAAAGAGGTCGGGCAACTGCCGCTGGGCGGAATAAGAGTCCGTCTGCTGCAGTTCGGAGGATGGGAGGTGGCAAGGCACTTGTTGCAGCCGGATGCTTACAGGATTGCCTCTGCGGAAGAGGAATGGTTCCCCCCCTCCTTGCGCGACAAGTACTTGGACGTTCAAGGAAAGCAGGAAGCTCTGGAAAGGCGCGAAGAGACCGAAAAAAAAGAACGCGAACGCGAGGAGGAGCGAGCGCGTCCGAGCCGGGACCGGGGTCCCTCCCGGGGCCGCAGTTCCGATACGTACCCAGGCAGGGATACGGGTGTTTCTGACGAGTACGACCGGTCATATAGGTCTCGCCCGCCGACCGGCTTTGGCGTGCCGGGCAAGAGAGCTCCGCGTCCCTCTGCGAAAAAGGAGGCTCCCAAGACAACCTACGGCGATTCGATGAACGAATTGTACGATGAATTCGGCAAGTTTCTCATTACAGAATTGACCAACCTTTCAGCGATGACTGAGCCCCTGCGGTTCTGGGCCCACGATGATACGGTCGAGCCGGGGCGTACCTACCGATACAGAATTCGCCTCGGCGTTTTTAACCCCGTCGCCGGCAAGAATCAGATCAGCGCACAAACTGAACCAAGGAAGGATGATATCATCCTCTGGAGCAGCTTCTCCAAAGCAACTGACGCGATCGATATCCCCGGAAGGCTGTACTTCTTCCCGTTACGCGAAGCGGGCAAGGTCGTAACCATACAGGTCTCCCGGTATCTGTGGGGGTATTGGTACAATTGGAACTTTCCTGTCCAGCAGGGAGAAGTCATAGGCAGCGTTGTTGCAAACAAGGAGACAAACGAGGAAGCCGCCGATACCAGCAAGGACGTTAAATTGCCCGATTCCGTCGACTACACCACCGGCGCCGTTCTCGTAGACGTTACCACTGTCAACGGCTGGTCCGGCGGCGGCGGAGCAAATCTGAGCCCTCGGTACTATCCTGATATCCTCTACAGTTTTGATGGAACCACTATTGAGCATCTGCCGGTCGGTTACGGCTATTGGCCCAAACAGTTGCAGATCAAGTTCAATGAGATCAAAAAGCTCGCCGAAAGGCCAAAGAAAGCTTGGCGACGCTGGATCAGCAGGCCGGGCGACACCTTGCGGTACACTCCAAGACGAACTGATGAATCTGACCGTAGGGAAGATGGGGACAAGGACAGCAGACGGTCAGACGGCGAAGAGGAAGCATGGCAGAGAATGATGGGGCGCCGGGGACGTTAGTTCGCCCGGAATATCCCCTGTGGATGGGGGTTGGGCTGTAGATATGCCTGCTTGACCGAGAGGTCGGCGCCTCCAGCCGGGCAGTTACTTCCAGGGCGGTGCTGGCCCGAGCCTGTTGTTTGGAATACCCGTCTTTTCGATTGTGCTCTGTAGTCGCCGGCCACGGAAGCGGTTGCGGCGGCGGCAGCGATACCCCTGATAAGCAGATTTTGGCGACCAAGGGGTTGCAAATCTTGCCACCCGCCCTTATATTGTCTTGCCGGTTCTTCTTGAAAGGGTTGATCAATGAAGTATGACGTTGCAGACCTGTCGTTGGCCTCCCAAGGCAAAAGACGTATTCTCTGGGCGGATAATGATATGCCGGTGCTGGCCGCGATTCGCAAAAGATTTGACAGGACAAAGCCCTTGAAAGGCAAAAATGTTTCGGCCTGCCTCCACATTACCGCCGAAACCGCCAATCTCGCCAGGACCCTGAAAGCCGCAGGCGCCAACGTCGTCCTCTGCGCCTCAAATCCGCTCAGCACCCAGGACGATGTCGCCGCTTCGCTGACCAGGGATTTTGCTATTCCCGTTTTTGCCGTGTGCGGCGAAAACCGCAGCACTTATTACAGGCATATAAACGCAGCGATTGACCATAAGCCGGTTATTACCTTTGACGACGGCGCGGACCTGGTTAACGAGCTGCACAACCGAAGGAAGAAAGACGCCCCTCGTATCATTGCCAGCATGGAAGAGACCACCACCGGCGTCATTCGTCTCAGGGCGATGGCCAATGCCGGACTGTTAAGGTTTCCCGTCATCGCGGTAAATGATGCCGCCACCAAACACCTGTTCGACAATCGTTACGGCACCGGACAGTCAACAGTTGACGGGATTATTCGAGCCACCGATGTCCTCATGGCCGGCAAAAAGGTTGTTGCAGCCGGGTACGGCTGGTGCGGTCGCGGCTTCGCCATGCGGGCAAGAGGGATGGGAGCAATCGTTATCGTTACCGAAGTCGACCCCATAAAGGCCCTGGAAGCGGCGATGGATGGCTTCGAGGTCATGCCCATGGCACAGGCGGCAAAAGTCGGAGACCTCTTCGTAACCCTCACCGGAAACAAGAATGTTATTCGAGCCGAACACTTCCGCGTCATGAAGGACAGGGCCGTCGTTGCCAACAGCGGGCATTTCAATGTCGAAATCGACATACCTGCACTGAAAAGGCTTGCCGGAAAGGTCAACCGTAACGTCCGCAATCATGTTGACGAGTACGTCCTGAAAAACAAAAAGCGCATTTGCCTGCTGGCCGAAGGCCGGTTGATTAACCTGGCTGCCGCAGAAGGCCATCCGGCTTGCGTAATGGACATGAGTTTTGCCACCCAGGCATTACAGGCCGAATACGTTGTCAAAAACGCGGGCAAGCTGGCGGTCGCCGTACATGATGTCCCTCTGGAGATTGAACAGCAGGTGAGCACGCTCAAACTCCGATCGATGTCTATTGCCATTGACAAGCTTACACCCGAACAGCTCAGTTATCTTGCCAGCAGTGGCGAAGGAACATGACCCAGCGCGTATGGCGCCCCGTGTCTGTACTATTGATGCATCTCCTGCCGCCCCATGAGCCACAGGGGTGACGCACTGCGAGACGAAGGCTTATGAATGACAAACAGGCTGAAACGACGCCCATAACAGCAGCGTCAAAGTCTTTTATGACCGCAGGCCCCACGCTGCACTACAGCCATGACAATGTGCTGCGATGTTGGCTGCTCGCCGTGGCGGTATTCGGCGTCTGTTGTTTCTTCTGGTCCAAAATACTGACCGGTTCCTTTTGGCCGTCAGACTTTCGGGTGCTGACTTCCCCACAACTTTGGCAGTTGGACAGATCAGTCGCAACCGGCGTCAATATATTTGAATATCCCTGGCAGATTCTTGTCTTGGGGCTGCTCATGGGTATCCTCGCAATTGTGCCGGTCCTGATATCACAGCTTATGAGTTTCAGTTACAGTCTGCCTTTCATATTGGGAGTGGCTTTCTTGGCCGATTTGCCGGCCTTTGCCGGTTGTCTCTTGATAAGCTGCCTCGCCGTGGCCTGCCGGCCGCTTCGTTTCCGCTCTCGCTTCACCGCAATAGCCCTGTGCACCGCGCCACAGTTGCTTTATTGGGGATATTTCAGCAGCGCAAGGGCGGTGGAGCCTATCAAATGGGCGTTTTCGTTCGCGCCCTGGGTTCTTGCCTGGCTTATCGGTTTGGGTATAGCCGGATTGGTCCTCGGCATAGGGCATTTCGCCCGCTACAGGCCGGGCCTGGTCTGGATGTCCACCTCTCTCTTTCTCTTGCTGGCTATTGTGACTTTTGAGATGAGAATAGGCTTTGACGAGCTGGATTATCAGCTCTACGTGGCCAAGAATAATCCCGAGGACGTCACCGAATTTCACGACCACACCATAACAGCGGCGCTGGATGAAACAATCAGAGACCCCGTAGTCAGGAGATACTTGGCGGGTTTCTTCTATCCTGAAGACCCCATACCTCTGCGGGCAGACTTGAAAAGCGAAATCCAGGCCCAGTTGGCTCTGGGCTTTTGGCCAGGCTGGTTCAATGTTCCCCCGAATTTAAGCTATCAGAAGAAAAGACAGTCGCTCCTCGATCAGTATGAATGGTTCATTGACCGCCGCTCAAAAAGCCGTCGTATGCCAATTGTTCTTTACTATAAAGCGCTCTTGAAAGACTACCGTCCCGACATAAGCATGCTCGGCCAAAAAGAGACGCTCCATTTTTACAGTGAATATCCCGATCGCGACAGTCTCACGACATGGTACAGACTTTACGACCAGTTCGGGCAAAGCCCCGAGTCGGTTGAGGCCCGATACCGCATAGCGATGCATTTGCCCGGACAGGGTGAGTTCAGCCGCGCCGATGAGCTGCTTGCCGAGGCCCAGACCATGATCGCGGAGAGGTTGAAGCTCTCAGAGCAGGCTAAGCCTGCGAACGACACATTCTTCAGCCTGTTCCGCCCACCGGCCGATTCGGCAATCACCCCCCTTAAATTGGCTGACCTGCAAAGAAGGGTGAACCAGCTGCGCAGCCTCATCAGTGCCCAGAATCGTGCCGGCGACCAGGATGCCCGCAAGCGCCTGGCCGCCTTCGTGTTGCTCGACCCACATGCCGGCGATTATCGTCGACGCCTCGATGAGTTGCTGAAGCTGACCGGAGATCATGACCCCTTGCGCGATAATATCCTTTTGGCCCAGACAAACCTCGTCCCTGACGAGCAGTTGAGAGCCGAAAAAATCGCCCAGCTGCACAAAGAATTCCAGGATACCGACGGGGGAGTTCAGGCCTTGTACGAGCTGGGCCTTCTGAAAATTCGTCTCTATCAGAATGAGTCAAATCCAGAAAAGAAAAAAGACCTCCTGGCCGATGCCAGAGCCACGCTGACCAGCTTTGTCAGCCTCTATCCGGATAGCTTCTTTGCCGAGCACGTCCAGAAGAACCTTGACGACCTGCCGACGGTGGATTAGCGACACAGACCGAGCGGCAGGCAGGAAATGACTTCGCCCCGGCCAAACTCCCCGCGTGCTTCACGTTTGTAGGTGGATTCTTTGCGCGCGTCCTTGCCGCCGCTTCGCCAGCCTGGTTTGACTTTTTCCACGCATATTGCTATAATTGTCTGCTGTAGGAGACTTAGAGCATCTAACAAGAAGAATGTCATTGCAAGCCCGCCGCAGGCGGGCGCGGCAATCTCAGGCCATCGGCAAAACCGAGGCTCATTTTGTTACAGGCTCTTAAGATAAGGCCGACCCTCCTTCTGGGAGCGGGCCTCTTGAAAATGGCCGTTTGAATAAAGGCAAATCGTTTTATATATGGAAACCTCTGATTCGAACACTCAGAGAATTCTGCTGGTTGGCGACATTGCCGGAGCCTTTTCAGACGCCGAGGCCGTGCGCCGGCTGCCTTATGAAGTCTGCGCCAACCTGGGCAATGCTCTGGCTGCCGCCACGAAGACCGTCTTTGCTGCCATCGCTGTCGTAATGTCCGCTCTGAGCTCCAACCTGACCTTGGCTCTCAGGACATTGAGGCAGGGCGGTTGTGAAACGAAGATTATTCTTCTGGCGCAAATGTTGGAAGAGCCCTTGGCCATGCAGCTTGTCAACTCTGTCTCCGACGGCAGGAATCTGGCCGATGATTACCTCATCTGCCCCATTGATGCCCAATGGCTGTACGAAACCGTTGTCTCGCCCCGGGACCGCCAGCCGGCCCCTGTCGCTCCACCTGCCCCCGCCGCTGCCGCCCCCCAGATGAGGATACGGCAGCTCGAAAAGCTCGCTACGGAGGATGACCTCACCGGCCTGAAAAACAGACGCTATATATGGGAATTCTCCAGGCAGATTATTGAGCACGCACGCAAAGAGGACGGGCGGGTGACGCTGCTCTTATTCGATATCGATAACCTCAAATCCTATAACGATGTTTTCGGCCATCTGGCCGGAGACGAAATACTCAAAGAGGCCGCACTACTGATGAGACGCTGTTGTCGGCAGCACGACGTCGTTGCCCGCCTGGGCGGCGATGAGTTCGCCGTTGTCTTCTGGGATGGGCCGCGGGCCGAATCCAAGGCCGCCGAAAACGAGAGGCGCTCCACCTCCGCCGAACATCCAAAAGAGGCTATCTGCATTGCCAAACGCTTCCAAGGTGAGCTGAAAAAAGCCGAGCTGCACCTGCTCGGTCCCCGGGGCAGGGGCGTCCTGACCATAAGCGGAGGACTCGCCAGCTTCCCCCGCGACGGCGACGCCATCGACGAGCTTTTCCAGCAGGCTGACAGGGCGCTGCTCGAGGCAAAACGCAGCGGAAAAAACAAAATCTATCTCGTCGGCAGACCCGAAAGCGACATCGCCGATATAGAATAATCCCTCTCACCTGCATCACAGGCTGCTCGGCCGAGCAGGAATTTTCCGTGTAAATTCCCTAACGTTCGCTACGATTGGTGCGTCTCTAATGATGAGGACACACTCGTGAACCACGGTCCGAAAGCGAACACCATTGAAGCAGCAAGACTGGTCAAGGCGAGCCAGATGGGGGACCGGGGAGCGTTCGACGAGTTGGTCCGGCTCTATCAAAAGCGGGCCATGCTGGTCGCCGTCAGGATATTGGGCGGCGCCGATGAGGCGGCCGAAGCCGTCCAGATGGGTTTCCTCAAGGCCTATTTGAATATCAAAAAGTTAAGAGACGCCGAACAGTTCGAGTGCTGGCTCCTGCGGATTGTCGCCAACGCCGCCATTAGTCAGGCCAGGACCGCCAAACGCAGGGCAGCCCAGGTAAGAATCGCTGACTGTAGTCAGGATAACGCGGCGCTGTCGGCCCCACAAGAGCAAGCCGCCGAAGACCTGAGCCGAGCGATAGGGCAGGCGATGCTCAGGCTGTCGAAAAGAGAGGCTCAGGCAATTTCGCTTTTCGGCTTGCAGGATATGTCGCAGAAGGAAGTCGCCCGAATCATGCGTTGTTCCGTTGAAGCCGTCAGATGGCATGTCTTCAATGCGAGGAAAAAACTGAAGGTGTTGCTGAAAGAATATCTCGAATGAAACACGATAAAGAAAGAATAGACTTGCTCCTGGAGCAGAACGCATCCGAGCAGCTCGCCAAAGTTGATTGGCAGACTTTGAATGCTGCAATCTCATCCCGCCTGGACCGGGCCGGCCGGACGAAAACTCTTGCCTCCGCAATCCCAACGGCCTTAAAGATAGCAGGGGGGCTTGCCGCTGCGGCCGTCATTCTGATTGCGGTTATGATTACTGTGGATACGCGAGACGACTTGCGGTTGGAAACCGGCCGACGAGCGGTGGTCAGGTTTACTCAAACAACAGGGACAGCTTCGGTCGAAATTGGGCACGCGCCTGCCAAATCAAAAGTATTTGTTGACGTTGAGCCCGCCCGTAGCACATTGGCTATGTGCGAGGTTCAGATAATTGATGTCGAGGGTGAGAGAGAGAAAAATGGCACTCGCGCCGCCTGGATTATTATCAGCAGACCTGAGCCTGTCTTTGCGGACAATGGCGCAGCCAAGGATATGAAGGATTTGATTTGTATGTTCTGATACGGTTATCGATGTAAAGGAGAACGCAAAATGAACGCACAGAATTTGGCAAAAAGGCTGGTAGTTGGAATCGCTTTGGTTTGTGTTTTCGCCGGTTACGTTTGGGCGGATAAGCTGCAATTGCAGACCGGGCTCGGCAAGGATATTAAGATTCAGTTGCGAGATGTTACTATTGCTGAGGCGCTGGAGAAGATCGGTCAAGAAGCCGGCGTTAAGTTTGTCTTGTCAGATGAGGCGGCCTGGAAGCTGCCACAGGGCGAGGCGACCCGACTTTCCGTGATGATGCAGGGACCGCTGGCTGAAAGCATGACCGAAATGCTAAACGCCTTCTTTATGCGCTACGCCGTGGGCGACGAGGAAGTTACGATACATCCGCGGCCGGAGCTGGAGCATATCCTCGGCAGGCCGAGTGCAAAACAACTGGAGTTGTTGAAAGCCATATATACGAGGCCCATAAAGCATTACTCTCTTGATAGGGTACAAGTCACCATAAACAAGGCGCTTGGCCACGAAATATTCATTTCGCCGATTCACGTGCAAGCACAGTTGAACGATTTGTTGCGTCAGCTTGTAGGCAAAGACAAGGTGTATGCATGGAAGTTTGAGCAAGGGGGGCGGAGATCCCCAAGGGGGGGGTGGATAAAGCAGCTGGTCAAAGGAACGCCCGAACAAGAGCCGAATGAGCCGGAACCATCAGAGTATGACCTGCCGACCCCGGTCACACTTGTGCAGTTGTTGAGTCAGGTAGAACTTGAAGGTGACTCAAGAAACACGAGGTGGTATATTTCCGGGATGGATTTCCTTGGGCAGAATCCGGAGATTCGTGTTCTCGATCACTCGACGTTTGGCCAGCTAAAGCTTAATCAAAAGATTGATATTTCGTACAAAGATGCGCCTCTTGACAAGATACTCCGGGATTTAGCCGGCCGGGCCGGTGTCAGGCTGATTGTGTCGCCGGGTTCTTACTTGAGTGAGCACGAACTCTCGGCCACTATGCAGAATGTCACTATAGAGCAAGCCGTCAGAAGCATAACCGATATGGTTGGCGCCAGTTGTAAAATTGACGGTTCCTCCATAGAACTTGTGGGGCCTGGCAAACCCAAGATTGGGACGCCCCCCGTAAGGACAGGATCGTCCGAGCCCAAAGGTGATAGTGAAGGCTATGTCGGCAAAATAAGTATCCCTATGGACGGCGGAAAGTACTACATTGAATTCATGCTGCGGGAGAAGGACCTGACCGACGAATTGAAGAAGCTCTGGCAGGAAAAGATGAAGCAGATTCTGAAGGTCCCCGGCTTCCATGAACGAGCCCCGGCAGCAGAGCCGCAGCCAACGGACAAGACCCAAGAAATGCAGGAAGAACGTTGAGAAGCCGTCAGCTCCCGCTTGGCGGTCAGCTTCCGAGCACAACAGTCTCCGTTGGACCGAGAAGCTTGTAGCGTATTCCACGCCAGGTAATCGTTCGGCCGAACGCCGACGAAAGGATCAAGAGCAGCAGCAGCAGTGACCACAGCCAGCACCCCAGGATGTCGGCGATCATAGCGTATTTCATCTTTGGCAAATCCTTTTCCAGCAGCTTGCTAATCATCTTCTGCCGCATTATCGCCCTGACGAGCTGCCCGGCCAAAAACACCACCGGCACGGCAGCATACAAAGCTGCGTGCTCCGCACCGGTTATACCGGCGTAAACCCCCAGCGCCGCTCCAGCCCACAAACCCAATACCGAGTATATGCTGCTCAACAGCCCGAACCACCACGTCAACGGCGCGCACACACGCGTAATCAGAAACTGCCGCCGGCCGAATTCGAAAAGCCCTGCCCACGTCGTGGATTCGTACGACGCAACAAGGCATGCGGGCACAAAAATCACATTCTTGCCCGCCTTCTTGACGGCATAAGTCAATGAAAAATCATCGCTCAGGGCCTTCGGCCATATCTTATCAACACCGGCCTCTCGAAACATTTCCACACGAATCGCCATCGACCCGCCCCAGGCCTGATTGAACTGGCTGTGCCCGAGCAGTTGCGCCACCTTGCCGTTCACCGCCGATAATGCGAGAGACGCCGGGTTGTTCTTCTTCGGTATATACCATCGATAACCGCTGGCCGCACCGTTTCCAGATTTTCGCAGCGGCCATACCAGGTGGCTCAGCCAGTCGTTACGAACACAGATGTCCGAATCGGCAAACGCAAGTATCTCAACCTCGCCCGCCACCCTCTCGCAGCAATACAACAGATTATGAATCTTCTGGCTGCACGACCGCCCTTGGCCGGCAACCAATACACGCACCTCTTTGGCTCTTGAGCCCGCACTTAGATGCTCTTTGAGGTTGCACAATTCACCGTAGGCAGGGTCCGACTTGTCCGCTACCACAAAACACAGCACGTAGTGCGGATAGTCCTGGTCGAAAAAGGACGTGATATTCCTGCGGAAGTCCGAATCCAGACCCTTGCACGGGACAATCAGCGCCGCCCTAAGCTCGTGCCAGTGACGTTTCTTTCGGTATTTGCCCAGCGCATAGCGATAATTCCGGCAGCACTGCCACAGAAACAGTATTTGCCCCAGGATTGCCGCCCACGCTATATAGTAATACCATGACATTGGGGTAGGCGTCTCTCGCTATTCAATCCTCGCCCTCGCGGCCTCCGGTGCTATCCGCCGACCCCGATCGACGCCAGCGGCACTACCAGCTCCTGAAGCTGCTCGATGGTGTAAGATTCCGCCAGGTCGATGGGCAGCAGACACCCGTGGTTGTGGTCGGAGGCGATTATCAAAAGGTTTCTGCCCCCCTGGCACCATCCCTGCGGCTGCGGCTGATGACCAATAATGAAGATGTCCACATCCAGCAGCTCCGCCATCCTGTCCAAAAGGGCCTGACTGTGCTTTCTGCCCCAGATCAAGATGTATGCCGAGCCCGGCTTTATCAGGTCACTCTGCTCCAGCTCCCGGTCGAAAATCCCCCTGTCGAATTCCTCGAAAAGCTGGTCGCTGGGAAGTGAGTGCGACAGCCATACCCTGTTGGCGCATCTGACCGCCAGGGGCTGGCTGAACAAAAAGCACTTGATCGCCAGTTTGACATCCTCGCTGTGACCCTGGAACTCATCATCCAGGGCCGACCGAATGGAACGGTTCATTTCTTTGCCGTCTTTGAGCACCTCGCTGTCACTGATAAACGACAGATCGTGGTTGCCCATCACGATGTGAACGCGGTCCGGGTAGCTGACCTTATAGCGGACCACGTCAAACAACAATTGGTATGACAGACAGCCGCCTCCGCTGTTCTCGGGCCCGCCGTGAATGACTTCCTGCAAAACAATGTGCCGTTCCGGATTCCTGCCAAGATCCGCGTACGCCACCATCCGCTCGAAGTTGTGTCGATGCCCGTGAATGTCGCCGGTTATGATGAGCCCCCCCTCTGCAGGCAGACAAATTACATTACCCCGCCGAAACCTGTCTGCGCGGTTGGCCTCCGTGCCCCTGTTCAACAGGTCAATTGTTGCTTGAGCCATTTCTGTTGGTTCTTATCTTGTCACCCAATATGCTGTGAATCATCAGGTCCAGCCTCGATATTACCATCGTCATGTCACGCGGACGCTCTGCAGGACTGTCTTTTATACAGTCCATCACGAGCTTCGAGACGCCCAGCGGCACCTTGTCCCTTATTTCGTGAGGCGCCGGACAATTCTTGGGTATGACCAGCCCCATACCGTTTCGTCTCTTCGGTATCAGGGTGGGGACGTTCTTGCCGGTAAGAGCCCAGTACATCGTCGCCCCAAGGTTGAATACGTCGGTCTTGGCGTCCAGCGGCTTGCGACGAACCTGCTCCGGCGCAATGTAGTCAGGGGTGCCCTGAATCCGAGGCTTCGTCGTACCCATCTTGCAGCTCTGCCCAAGGTCGATGATTTTAATCGCCCCCGACTTGCTCAATAGGATGTTGTTGGGCTTTATATCGCAGTGAACATAACCCTCCTGATGCATCGCGTTCAGACCCGTTGCCACCATCCGGAACACCAGAAGCACGTCCACCAGGCTCAATGTAGGCCCTTCCTCAAGAGACGTACCGTCGAAATATTCCATCGAAAGCAGCAGCTCCGTAGTCTTGAACAGACCACGTATCCTCTTGAGCTTCAGACACTTGCGCACATAAGGATGGTCTATACGCCGCGCCACCTTGTATTCGGTCTCCACCTGCTCGAAAATTCTCGAATCCTGGGGGCGCTCGAAGGTCACCCTTTTCAGGGCAACATTGGTTTGATCCTCTCCGTCCGTCGCCAAATATATCGCCGTACGCGCACCGCTGCCGATGCGCTTGATTATCGTAAAGCCACCTACATTGAGTATATCTTTAGCCATACGGTCAAGACCAACCCCGAATAACCGGCCCGTGGGTGCTCGCGAACACCCTTAAGATGCGCCGGGGCGGTATTCTGTTCCACTAATTCTCCGGTTTCAAAATGCAAATGGCAACCAAAAAAATCCTCCTATGCGTATTTTACACAGGAAACTGCACCGTTCCATCACCCTGCGGCAGCCCCTGTCCCGCCTCCAATTGGCCCGCTGCACGATTCTTTGCCAGGGTCTTGCTTTGCCATTGCAAAAAAAAGATGTGCCTTGACAAATCTGACGAAATAGTGATAATTAACACAACAGATTTGAGATATCTCTGGGCTCGGGAGCACATGACTTCCTCCAGACGCCTGGGATTCCCCGATAGCTCAACTGGTAGAGCGAGCGGCTGTTAACCGCTAGGTTGTAGGTTCGAGCCCTACTCGGGGAGATATGGGAGATGAGGGGAAGTATTTTGTTTATGTTCTGTCCAGTGAATCGACAGGCAGGTTCTATATTGGTCAGACCGGGTCTACAGAAGAACGTCTAAGGCGGCATACCGGCCCAGGCAGCGTAAACATTCGCCCCTCTCTGCGGCTTTAGGCCAGGGGCCGGCCTGCCACTCTTGTGAGAACGAGATGCTACACGATTTCCACAAGCTCAATGTCGAAAACGAGGTCTTCCCCCGCCAATGGATGGTTCGCGTCAAGTGTCACGCTGGCTTCGGAGAAATCCGTGACCGTCACCGCAATTTCATGCCCGCTTGGCTCGCTGAGATTCAGTCGTTGGCCCACCTTAGGCTGCAGATCCGTTGCAAACTCGCTTCGTTCGATTGTGCGCACCAGGTCTTCGTGGTATGGCCCGAATGCATCTTCTGCCGAGATCTTCACCGTCTTTGCGTCGCCGGGCTTCATCCCGATTACCGCATTTTCAAGCGCCGGAATGATCCGTTCCTCTCCGATCGTGAATTCCAGCGGGTCGCGGCCGATCGAGGTCTGGAACGTCGTCTCGTCGTCTAATTTGCCCGTGTAATGTACTCGCACGGTATCGCCGGATTTTGCTTCTTCCATTGTTTCTCCTTTCGTTTCTTATTCACTGGAGACCAAGAAGTCTCTTCCGGTCTGCTTGAACTCGAGAGATCCTGGGACAGCAAAACCGCGGCGGCGGTTACCGATCATATTGTATCCATGGTGGCTCGCGCGTTCTGCCGGCGCCGGTCAATAGCGGGATCCGCCGCCCCGGCCGCCGCCGAAACCACCGCGCCTGCCGCCGCCGCCGCCGCCACCGCCACCGCCACCGCCACGACGGCCTGGTGCTTTCGGCCGAGCTTCATTAACGTTGACTACCCTTCCCATCAGATCTTTGCCGTTCATGCCGTCGATAGCCGCCTGGGCCTCGTTTCTCGAGGGCATCTCCACAAATCCGAATCCCCGTGATTCGCCGCTGAACTTGTCTTTTATCACGTTCGTGGACTCGACCTGTCCAAAAGCCTCGAATGCTTGCCGCAGATCATCTTCGGTTACGCTGTGCGACAAATTACCCACATAAATGTTCATTTTGTTCTCCCAATACTATTTTCCCAAAAAAAAAGTTTATGCCGGAGTTCCGGCCGACGTCATTCACATCTAAGTAACGGTTACTGTGCTTCCGCCCTTTCGGACTTCGATGTTCCTTCTAACACTTGTGTTTTGCGCGCAAAGGACGCCCGGCCAAGACTTGCACGATTAGTGACCGGCTTGCTCATTCTCACGGCGGGAACTCTTACTATATGCACCAACGGCCCTTTACACAAAGGTCAGCAGAAAAACGAGAAATGACGTTAATGATCCCGAACGCTATCACTAATGGACGCCGATTCTGCTGTATCGGCGCCTCAGCACGCAGTCATTTCAATTCAATTATCCTGTGAATTATAATGCTTTCTGACGGATGCAACAACCATTTTATTATTTTTTTTGCCGGCCTGATAGCAGGATTTCAGCCACGCTGCTCTGCCTTTTCGTCGTCGGATGCCCGCCAAGGCAAACCTGCCCCAATTTCGCCGAAAAACTGCTTGCACCGTGCGACGCTGCTTCTTAGAATGGCAAACGTGCCGATTTGGGCCTGTATAACGGAGCCATCGAAGAATATGTCGGTTGTTCTGAAAAAAGGCATTAGTGTTCAGAATGCTCCAGGGATGGCTGTTGCCATCACATACCTGCTCGCCTCTTTTTCAGTTCCATTGGTTCACACCTGCCCGCTTTGGCGATTGAGCCCGTGTGCCCAAGCAGGCTCTCCTCGCCGGCACTGTTGTGGCCAATCCCACAGTGCAATTCAAACTGACATTGTCTCAGATCAAGACAACCATAATGCGCACCACCCGCACTTCAGCAAGGAATGTCCGGCATGTCTATATTCGATCACGTCCAAGACGTTTTACCCGGTCCCCGCCGGCTTTCTGGCCATACCAAACGCCCCCACCCGCTTTGATTCCAACATCTCTTCCAGGGCTGTCAGGAAGGCTGAATGGACCTCTTCAATCTTCTTGAGGGCGCCCCCACCGAGCGCATCCTAAAACACAGGCGCCGCCCTCTGCCCGCTTTGGTACTCCTGACACGCTGCAAACGAAGCCCACACAGGCCTGGGCGGTACGTCTCTGGCGTCTCAGCAAAACTCTAACCGACGAAAGTCGGCATTTTAAGGAGCACAGCAATGATTAGAAGGGTCATTATCGCTCACATATTCGTTGCTCTGGCCGTACCTGTTGGCGTTGTGGCTGCTCAGGAAAGACCCGAGAGCACACGAAACATTGAGGCATTAGAAGCACGCATCTTGGAGCTTCACCAGCAGATGATCGAAATGCAGAAAAAACACGAAGCTGAAATCAGATCTCTCAAGGATAGATTGGACGAGCTCGCAGCGGCCGCTGCGAGGCCAAAGGCGCCGGAGGGTATCGCATCTTTACGCGAACTGGCAGAAGCCAAAGCCGCCGAGGCGCCCCTTCCAACAGAGCAGACTGAAGAAGCCACTTTCAAATCCGGCGCCTTGAGTCTGCAAGCTCTCAATCCCGAAATCAGTGTTACCGGGGACTTCCTTTTTTCAATCAGGGATGATGACGCTCGCGAAGAAACCAGCGATTTTGAGTTCCGCAATATCGGCGTTCATATCGAATCGTGGCTTGATCCATATTCACGATTCAAGAGCGCTATAGAATTCAATGAGCACGAAGCTGAATTGGGTGAGGCATATCTTAACCTGTACAATATCGGTGATGATCTGAACCTGACGCTGGGCAAGTTCCGCCAACAGTTCGGTGTGGTGAACCGCTGGCACAAGCACGGCCTGGATCAGGTCGATTTTCCATTGGCGCTTCGTGAAATTTTCGGTAATGACGGTTTGAATCAAAGCGGTATTTCACTGGATTGGCTGATGCCGCCCGTGGGCCAATCTTCGCAACAAATGACGTTGCAGGTAACAGATGCCTCAAATGACCGGCTTTTCGACGAAAACTCAAAAAACACACCAGGCATTCTTGCCCATTACAAAAATTATCGAGACCTGTCGAAAGACACTTATCTGGAGTGGGGCCTATCCGGTCTGGTCGGCTGGAACGACAAATGGGATATTGCAGGAGGAACAACCCGCAGCAGCAAAGAAACGTTTGTGCTGGGGGCGGATTTGTCACTGCTATGGGAGCCGACCGAAAAAATGCGCTACAGAAACGTGGAATGGCGAAGTGAGGTATACTGGCTGAACAAGGATGTTTTTGCACCGGATGCTTCCGGCAAAGACACAATCAATGCCTGGGGGCTTTACAGCTACCTTCAGACAAAGATATCCAGAACTGTTGATATCGGCATCAGGGGCGATTTCTATGTTCCCGATACCAAGAGTTACGCGGAGAATCCCGACTGGACATCGCTATCGCCCTTGGCCGTAACCGCAGACAATCCGTATCTGTGGCAAATAAGCCCCTACATCACCTGGTGGCAGAGTCCCTTTGTCAAGTTCCGTACCGAATACGACTACAGCAACGGCAGAGGAATAGAAGGCCCTGAACACGTCTTCTGGCTGCAGGCGGTATTCTCCGCCGGCCCGCACAAACATGAGCGCTACTGATGGAAAGGAGCAGAATAACTATGAAAAGGATACTCATCACAATAATAGGCCTATTACTGGTTCCGTTTGTTGTTTTCTCTGCCACGCAGGAGTTGACGCCGGCTCAAACGCCAAAACTCAATGTTGTCACGACCCTGCCCGACTACGCCTCCTTTGCCGAGTTCATAGGCGGCGACCGAGTCTCTGTCAGGGCCATCGTTCGCGGCGATCAGGATGCTCATTTTATTCGCCCCAAACCTTCATTCGCTACAGCTCTGAGAAACGCCGATGTCTTTGTTGCTACAGGATTGGATCTGGAGCTTTGGGCGCAAACCGTGATAGATAATTCCGGAAACGGCAAAATTAGAAGCGGCCAGCCGGGCTATGTGTCCGCGGCTGCTGGAATGAACCTTCTCGAAAAGCCCAGAGTCATCTCCAGAGCCGAAGGCGGTGTTCATATTTACGGCAACCCACACGTTACCTGTAGCCCGATACAGATGAAGGTGGCGGCTCATAACATAGCTACTGGTTTCATTAAAAATGATCCTGAAGGCAAAGAAATTTATCTGCAAAACCTCAAGAGACTACATAACAAAATCGACGAATGCTTATTTGGCAAAAAGCTGGTGGAAATGCTCGGCGGCGACACCTTGTGCAGCCTTGCCGAACAGGACAAGCTCATACCTTTCCTCCGGGAGCAGAAATTTGAGGGAAAACCGTTAATCGAGTATCTGGGGGGCTGGATGAAACAAATGCTTCCGCTTAGGGGCACAGAGATTGTCACCTATCACAAAAACTGGATTTACTTCGTCAGCCTTTTCGGCCTGCAGGAGGCAGGAACCGTCGAGCCGAAACCCGGTATACCGCCCTCGCCAAAGCATGTAACCAGCCTGATTAACATGATGAAGGAAAAAGGTATCGGCATTATCCTGGCCGCCAACTACTTTGACGAGCAGAAGATAAGGACTGTCGCTGCCAGGACGGACGCCGAAGCGGTGATTGTCCCTCTCTACGTGGGCGGAGCCAAAGGCGCCGAAGATTATTTCAGGCTTGTAGATTATTGGGTGGACGGACTTTTGAATGCGGCCAAAAAGAAAAACCTGCTGAAGTCAGAATAATTGGAAGGCTCCTGCCATGACCCCGGAAACAATAAGGTTCTTTGCAGTCCAGACCGCCTTGCTGGCCGTCGTGCTCATACTGCATACCTACATTGGCCTGCACATCGTAAGACGCACCTTGATATTCTCAGACCTTGTGCTTGACCAATTGGCCGCCTTCGGCGCCTTGGCAGCCATAGGCCTGGGCATTGAATACGGTACGTTTCAGTCCTATTTGGCCTCTCTAGCGGCAGTCCTGCTCGGAGCGACCCTGCTCGCCCTGATAAAGCCCAAAACCCGGGCCATTCCAAGAGAGGCCGTCATCGGCGTTATGTACGCTATGGCGCTGGTTGCTTGCCTTCTGTTGGGAGATAAGCTCTCCGGCGGCGAAGCTTATGTGACCAAGACCCTCGCCGGCTCCATGCTCTGGGTCACTTGGCCTTTGGTTTGCATAACGACCGTGGTTTACATTTTGCTGCTCCTGTTCCACTACAGATTCCGCCATAAGTTTATTGGGCTGGCAGAAGACCCGTCCGGCACAGGAAATGAGAAATTCTGGGATTTCCTGCTGTTTACAACCCAGGGAATTATCACGGTCTTGATTGTGCCAATCGCGGGCGTACTTCTGGCTTACGCTTTCTTGATGATTCCCGCCGCCATCGCTGCAATGTTCACCAAAAAATGGGCCGGGGCCGTCATAACAGGATGGTCCGCCGGTTTCATAGCCTGTATGATTGGGCTGTGCTCATCATACTTCTTTGACCTGCCCTATGGCCCAAGCCTTGTGTTATCCCTCGGTATTTTCTTCTTAGGTTCAATAGTGATTCGATGTCTTTCATCTTCGGGTCAACCTGCTTCTTGAAGGGGCGCAGAATATGCCGCAAATGATTCAGATTCTTGGCCTGCCTTTCCTGGCGTGTCTCCTGATCAGTGCGATCCTCGGCTACCTGGGGATACACGTGCTCAAAAGGGAAGTAATCTTCATTGACATTGCTCTGGCTCAAATTGCAGCCGTAGGCTCAATCGGAGCACACCTCGCATTTGAAGCACATGGGGATTCGCCGCTTGCTTACGTATGCTCTCTGGCTTGCGTCTTGGCTGCGGCTGTATTTTACGCCGTCATACGAAGCAGAATCTTTCAAATCTCTATTGAGGCCGTCATCGGCATTTCATACGCCCTTGCCGCCGCCGCCGCCCTTTTCCTGGTGGGTATTGCTCCCGGCGGGCACATACACATCCACCACATCTTGTCCGGCAGCCTTCTTTGGACAAACTGCACGCAGGTAATCATCGCTTCAGTTGTATTTTCTTTGGTGGGACTGGCCCTCTATCTAATCCGAAAGCCCCTGACGGAAATATCAAATAGTTACCGCAATCACCTAAGCGAAAAGGCCGCAGTCGTATTCTGGGATTTTGTCTTCTATTTGCTGCTGGGCATCGTGATTACGTTATCCGTCCAAATCGGCGGAGTAGTCGTGGTTTTTGCCTACCTCATAATACCCGCCACAATCGCAGCCATATTCTCTCTACGTCCAATCCTTCAACTCATGCTTATTTGGATTGCCGGTGTAATCGCATCAATAATGGGCTTGCTTTTCGCTTATTACCTCGATTTCTCCATCGGACCTGCCATTGCCCTGTTCCTTGGAGTCGAGCTGATACTTGCCGCACTTGTCGGCAGCCTCCCAAAGACTTCGTCATCACCTGCTGAGCACGCCTAAGCTCCCTTGTCCGCGCGCCAAACACAGTATTTGTCTTGCAGGTTTGCCCGGCCGAATCGCCTCGTTCGCATCATTCAGACCCGCTGGGCGGCGGCCAAGTAACCTATTGCAAAGACAGACACGACCCCATATAAATTACCTGTTATGGCGGGCGATGTGAAAAAACGAGTTGAAAACCTGCGCAGCCAAATACGAAGGCACGATTATCTCTATTACGTGCTGAACCAGCCCCAAATCAGCGACCGGCAGTACGACAAGCTCTTTGCCGAGCTGAAGGCCCTGGAGCGGGCCAATCCGCAGCTCATCACACCCGATTCCCCTACCCAGCGTGTTTCGGGCCGGCCGCTTGAAGGTTTCAATTCTGTTCGCCACGCTGTGCCCATGCTCAGTATGGACAACACCTATAACGCCGAGGAGCTAAGGGCCTTCGACGAAAGGGTCCGCAAACAGCTCGGCAAGGCGGATTACGACTATGTCGTGGAGTTGAAGATTGACGGCCTGGCCATAAGTCTTCGTTACGAGGCCGGCGTTCTTGCCACCGCCGCCACCCGCGGCGACGGCGAAGTGGGCGATGATGTTACGGCCAACGTCCGAACTATCAAGGCCGTCCCCCTTGTGCTCCTTCCTGACGGCAATATCCCCGACGTCCTTGAAGTGCGGGGCGAAGTCTATATGCCCGCCGGGGCGTTTTTGGAGCTCAACAAGGTTCGCCAGGAAGCGGGCGAGCCTGCCTTTGCCAATCCACGAAATGCCGCCGCCGGCTCGCTAAAACTGCTGGATGCCAGAATAACCGCTGCCAGGAAGCTCTCGTTCTTCGCCTATGCGGTCGGAGAAACCTCGGAACCCCTGGCCGACGACCACTACCGGACTTTGCAGAGATTCAAGAAGCTCGGCCTGCCAGTCAATCCGCATATCAAAACCGCCAAGAACATAGACCAGGTAATAGAGATATGTCTTGGCTGGAGCGAGAAGCGGTCGAAACTGGACTACATAATCGATGGTATGGTCATAAAAGTCAACCGCTTCGACCAGCGCGACATCCTCGGCGCAACCGGCAGGGCGCCCCGATGGTGCATCTCTTACAAGTTCCCCGCCGAGCAGGCGGAAACCATCGTCGAATCCATAGACGTCCAGGTCGGAAAGAGCGGAATCCTGACGCCCGTGGCCAATCTGACCCCCGTTCCGCTGGCCGGAACCACCGTCAAGAGGGCCAGCCTCCACAACTTCGACATGCTCGCAAAGCTTGACGTCCGCCGCGGCGACACCGTCGTCATCGAAAAAGCCGGTGAGATAATTCCACAGGTCCTCAATGTTGAGATAGAGCAGCGAAAATCCGCTGTCAGTGAATGCTTTGCAATTCCTGCCAACTGTCCTGAATGCGGCGGCCAAGTCGAAAAAGACGAAAATGGTGTATATGTGCGCTGTGATAATCCGAACTGTGTTGCTCGCCTCAAAGAACGTTTGGAGCACTTTGTCGGGAAAGGCCAAATGGACATCGACACATTAGGTCCTGCCTTAATCGAACAACTTCTGGATGCGGGCTTGGTAAACAGCTTCGCAGACTTGTACAAACTGGAAAAGGACCAGTTGGCCCACTTGGAACGGATGGCCGAAAAGAGTGCGCAGAATGTAATTGACAGCATCGAAAATAGCAAGACCAGACCGCTCTGGCGACTGGTTGCCGCCTTGGGCATTCGAGATATCGGCGGTCAGTCCGCCCAGATTTTGGCTGACCACTTCGGCTCACTTAAAGCCCTTAGGAACGCCGACCAGCCGACACTCAGAGACATAGAGCAGATCGGCCCGACCATGGCACAAAGCGTATATAAGTATTTCCGCAACCAAGAGAATCGACAGGTCATCGATGAGTTGCTTGACGCCGGAGTCAAGCCACAGCCGCCTGCGACCAGACGTACCGATAAGCTCGCTGGCAAAACCATTGTTGTTACCGGAACGCTCGAGAACTTCTCCCGCCAGCAGATTGAGCAGGCCATCAAACAGGCCGGTGGAAAAGCCTCCTCCAGCGTCAGCAAAAAAACTGATTTTGTCCTGGCCGGCAAAGAGCCCGGAAGCAAACTCGAAAAGGCTCGTGAACTTGGTATTGAAGTCATTGATGAAGCCGAATTCACCAGACGTATTCGGCAACATCCTCAGTCAAAGAAAGATGAGTGACGCACGGATATGGAAAACTACATTGAAGTCTTATCCAAGAGTTCATCGGGTAATCCATATACAGTGAGATTCTACCTCAGAGAAGGTTCAGTTTCTGCTTTTTGCTCTTGTCCTGCAGGAGATAATCGCAAACTATGCAAGCACGTAATACGGATTATGAATGGCGATGATTCAATCCTTTTTGATCCCAGACAGAAACCCCTACTGGCAAGAATCCTCTCTTACTTAGAAAATACAGATATTCCCCTTCTTGTATCCCGATTGATAGAATCCCAAATTCTTTTGGAGAATGTGGAGAAGGACATGAAAAAGGCAAAGAAGACTCTTGAGAAAGCGATTTTGCACAAATGAGCTCAATAGACACTTCATTAAAACTGCTTGAAAAACTAATTCTCAAAGAAGAACCTCTAAAGGGAAAGAACAAAGGACACCCGGCAACGGACAAGAGATATAGGGAATGCCTAAAAAATCCAGAGCGTACCGAGAAAGACCAGGATGAATGGTTTATATACGTGCCCTCTTGTTTCAATGATTGCTTGGATATCAGAAAAACGGATCGTGTTGTAAACACAGGTCGTCTTGTACTAGATCAAGCGACGCAAAAGATGAAGCCGGAAACAAGAAGGCAGAAGGTTTGGACACAGGGGTCTCGTTTTGCATTTCATCGTGGATGCATTCTTTACGACACTCCCAAGGCGTACAATACATGGGCCGATGCAATTAATCAAATAAAGTATTGTGTCTCGATTCAAAGTGCAACAAGTGCAGAACCCGCGAAGAAAGAAAAAGACCGAGTCCCTGGAATCGTAGAATTTTCAATCCTTGCACCTTCTAGGCAAAACACGACCCTAAAAGAAATGGGCGCTTATACTCTAACGCAAGACGAATTCATACGTTTTCTAATAAACGGAAATCCGGCGATTATTTCAAGATAGAGGATTTAGGAGAATCAATTATGTCCGAGGATGAAAAATATATGAAGGCGGCGCTGAAACTCGCGCAGCGCGGAGTCGGCTCGGTCGAGCCCAATCCCGCCGTCGGCTGCGTCATTGTAAAGGGCAGTCAGATTGTCGGAAAGGCCTGGCACCGAAAATTCGGCGCCGAGCACGCCGAGATAAACGCATTGCAGGACTGCAAGACTCTTGGCGTTAGTCCCAAGGGGGCCACCATGTATGTCACCCTCGAGCCATGCTGTCACTATGGAAAGACCCCGCCCTGCGTCGACGCCATCTCCGCCAGCCAGTTGGCCAGGGTCGTTGTTGCGACCATTGACCCCTCGGCCCATGCCGGCGGCAAGGGCATCCAGCAGTTGCGTGACGCCGGTATTGAAGTGGAGGTGGGCCTTTGCGAGACCGAGGCGAGACTGCTTAACGCCCCTTTTATGAAATATGCCGCCACCGGCAGGTGCTGGACCGTGCTCAAGTGGGCCCAGAGCATCGACGGAAAGCTTGCCTATTCCGATCAAACGGACCAGCAGAGGTGGATTTCAGGGGAGCTCAGCAGAAAAGAAGTGCAGAAACTGCGCCGGCGGGTCCAGGCCATTCTTGTCGGCATAAATACCGTGCTCGCAGATAACCCCTTACTGACGGCCCGACCTGCGAAAGGGCAAACGCTGACAAGGATCGTACTCGACACCAGCTTGAGAATTCCTTTGAAGAGCAGGCTTCTGGCCACCGCAAAAAAAGTCCCCCTCGTGATTTTGACCAGCCGCCAAACGCTTGAGAACAATTCGAAAGCCGCAGCGGCAATAAGCAGAAAAGGCGCCGAGCTGCTCGCCTTTCCTGATGTGCCCGAACAATCAAACCTGCATTTCCTCATCGACGAGCTAAGCAGGCGGGGCGTCACTCAGCTGCTTGTGGAAGGCGGACCCAAAGTCATCGCATCGTTCCTGCAGGAAGGTCTGGCAGATGAAATCTCTGTTTATATCGCATCGAAAGTGCTCGGCCGCGCCGGCGCCGTTGATATCGCCGAGCCTTTGGCGCAGTTGGCCCGCGCCGTGGACCTGCACTACGTCGATATCAGGCGTTTCGGGGATGACGTCTGCATGTCCGGTTTGACGAAAAAGGCACTCGATGAGATTTCGGTGACGCCAGGTTGACTTTCGAATGATATGCCTTAAGCAGCGCCGCCGCCCGGCAATCTGAGCGTATAACACCCGCGCACGAAGATTCGTTGCTTCTCTCCCTATCGCGCCAAGTCCAGGTCCGCCATCTGATTCTCTAACCAACCCATTATTCTTCTTATTTCGTGAATCAGCTCCGCCTTGCCGTATTTCTCGGCCATGTATCCGAACACCAGAAACGCGCTTCGGATAAAAGCAACAAGAATTGTCTCCCACTCCTTCAGGCGCGGCGTCCTTTTCAGCCCCTGAACGTGAAAACTGTAAGGGGGTTCTCCGCCGTATAGCTCCATTATGTTGGGATACGCCGCGTGCACATAGCCGGAATACGCGCTGTAGTTCTTATAAACCATGTCACGCCCAACCGCAAAGTTGATATGCTCCGACAGCAGTCGCGCCCGCGAGGCGTGTATCTTCTTGACTTTGGTCCTGTACACCTTTCCGCCCTGGTCCGGTCCTATCTCCGGCTCGTCGAGCATTTCCGCGAAAAAGTCGGATACGAATTTCTCCACTTCGGGCGTCAGCTCCGGGAAATGCTCCAGAAGAAAGTAAATGGTGTTCATGCAGTCGCTGATCGTCCGCATCAATACGCCCATTTCCGTCACGTATCCCGCTTCGAACAATGCCAGAAGCGCGTTCAACCCGCTGACAATTCGGATTCCCTTGAGCATGCAGACGTGCTTGACCGTCGGCGACCTGTACAGAAACGCCCCATGCACCAGCTCCGGCTTCTCCAGCTCCTCTTCGAAGATGCTTATAATCTTCTCAAGGTGCCCAACCGCTTCTTTGTATACACCTGTTCCGTTCATACTCTCCGGTCGTTTCCATTCGGTGACATTCGTATCTCCGGGGCCAACGACTCATCCCCGCGCTCTTGTCTACAACCACCTGTGCAAAGACCGCAAAGGGACTCTTCGCAACTATCACCTTATCGTCTCGAGTTGCTTCTTGCCAAACCGTTCATTTTATCTCACTCCCGCCAGATTGCAAGTTTTTATTGCCTTTGCCTGCATTTTCGCATTTTTTGCTCGCGCAGCCTTTCCTCTACCCGACCGCGCAGAGCCTGGCCCCCGGTGTAAACGACAACGACCTTGCTATTGTGCCGTGTTCTTGGCTTCTTGCACCTCTCCCCCCTACGTCCCGCGCCAGGCTTCCCAATTGCCTAAACCACGCATATTCCCCTTCTTAGCATCAAACCCCCCAAGCCGAGCAGCAGCAGTGTGGTTGGCTCCGGAACGAAGATAACCGGGTTACCGTTTTTCACCCAGCATCTTCTTGCTTCGCAGGATGTGGTGGTAGTGCTGCGCGAACCGGTGTGCCTCGTCCCGCACATATTGCAGCAGCCTACGGGCCGGTGCGTTCGCGGCAAGTCTCAGAGGTTTGCCGCTCCCTCGCAGAAAAATCTCCTCCTCCCTCTTGGCGATAGACGCGATGTTCGGAACCGGTGCATTCATTTCCTTAAATGCCTGCTCAGCCGCATGCAGATGACCGAGCCCGCCGTCGATCAGAACGAGGTCGGGCCACAACTCCTCTCCCGCCAAAGCGTATTTGTACCGGCGTCTCACCACCTCGGCAATCATCGCGTAATCATCGACGCCTCTCACCGTCTTAATCTTGAACCGCCTATACCCGTTCTTGAAAGGCCTGCCGTCGATGAACTTCACCAGCGAGCCCACCGCCTCGGCCCCGGCAATATTGGCAACGTCTATCCCCTCGATAATCCTCACCGGCGCCGCCGTTCCCAGCAGCTTTTGCAGCTGCTCAAGCGCCTCGGCCGGGTCCGCCGCAAATACCTCCGGCTGAACGTGCTCGTCGGGCGTCCCCCGCGCATCCAGCCGCTCAATCAGCCGAATCCGGTCCCGAAGCATCCCCGCCTTCTCATATTCCCGCCCAGCCGACGCCTCCTCCATCTGCTTCTTCAACTGCCGCAGAACCGTCGAACGCTTCGAACGAAGAAATCTTACAAGGTCGCGAATAATCTTCCTGTATTCCTCCCGCCCGATCCTGTCCCCGCACGGCGCCGCGCACTGTTTGATGCTGTACAAAAGACAAGGCCGAAAGAACCTCCGCTTCGCATCGTCCCTGCGAATATCCAGATTGCACGTGCGGAACTTGAATATCTTCTGCAGCACCACCAGCACCGCCCGCAAATCCCTCGCGCTTGCGAAAGGCCCGAACAGCCTGCTGCCCCGCGGCCGCGGCTTGCGCGTCACATACACGCCCGGAAAATCATCACCCGTCGTGATTTCCAGATACGGAAACGTCTTATCGTCAATCAGGTCCGTATTATAGGGCGGCCGTATGTCCTTTATAAGCCGCGCCTCCTGCAGCACCGCGTCAACCTCGCTCCTCGCTTCCAGAAAATCGACCGTCTCCACCTTGCTTATCATTTCCACGATTCTCGGCCCCCGCGAACCCGCCAAATCACTGCCCGCCTGAAAATAACTCAGCACCCGCGAACGCAGATTCTTCGCCTTGCCTATGTACAGCACCTTCTCCCCCGCGCCCTTCATAAAATACAGCCCAGGCCCCGTCGGAAATCCCTTGATCCGCTCACGCAACGATTCTGCCCGATCATGTTTTTCTTCTTCACTCATAACTTCATTTTAGCTCTACGCTCCGCTCGGCAAAAGAGTTTTGTTTTCCACGGGGACGGCCTGGCAAACAGGTGCAACTTTCCCCCTTTTGTGCTAAGATTGGTGAGGCTTGGACGCATCGCATGGCGATTGGATCGTGACCGGCCAGGCCTTCGGCACAGGCCCCGCCGACACCGCTCGGGTTTGCCCCCGGGGTACTACGAAAACGCCTGACGCCGGCCCCAGCAGTATTATTGCTATTTCCTCTTAACGGCATATATTACAGCGCCGCCCGCAACGAATACACCGGCCAAAATGATGAACCAGTAGGAAGCAAACGATCTCGGTTGTGTGGGTTCGGCGAACTCAGCCGTGTTCGCTTCCCCAGGTGATGCGGCGGGCAGATGCAAAGTGCTTGTTGACTGCCCGGAGGGCTGCTTTGCGACCGGCGGTTGGCCGGCGGCTGCATCTTTGACCAAATCAAAATCTTCCTCCGCTCGCAATATGATAATTTCCGATATGCGATCTAATCGAGCACGGGCGTATTCGCTAATCTCAGGAGAAGGATTCTTCTCAAGTATCTTGCCCAATTCAACTACTGCAAGCGTGCACGTCCGATCCATATCATTGCAGGCTCGTTCAATATTAGTAACATTGGCTTTTTGATATTCTATTGTCTCGGCGCGACACACTTCGAATGACGGCGGCTCTCCCGGAATTTCCGACGTGTCCGGCATATGTCTCAACCACTCCTTTTCAATCTCATCAATATGAAACTCAAAAGCCTTCCTGGCCGTTTCGAGGGCCTCATGGTACTTCCCCAGGCGTGAATAATCATCGCTGCATTCGTCTATGGCCCAATAATACGTGGGCATTGACCAAGGTTTTGCGTCGATAACCTTATTGTAATATTCAATGGCCTTGTCCAAATCCGGCAGTACGCCTCTCCGCTTACTTTCGTAGTCACATAGCGTTGCGACCCGAAAACATGTGACAAGCCACTGTGGGTGCTGCGTATAATTCGGGATATCTTCTTCCATTCGCGCAAGGGCCTGTTGGTAGAGACCGAGGGCCTTTTCACGGTCCGCGTTCTCGGGCACACCGTAGGGACCCGGGTACGTTATGTTATACTTATGCGCTTCACGCAACAGGTCCATTATCTCTTCGCTTGGCGGCTCTGGCAGCTTGTATCTGTTGCCAGACGATGTTGGGACGGCGAGATGACAAAAAACAATGCAAAAAGATAGTAAGGCCTTTGCCATAGGAACGTGATCCCATCAAGGACAGATTCGTATTCTCAACTGGGACTTCCCGTCTGAACGCCTCAAAGACACAATTCTCTCCGTTCGAGTGAAATAATTTGACACTAATCTGCGTGAACGGGCATAGTCTTTTCTTCTCTAAGGCGGCTCTTGACTGAGCCGACGGCCGGAGAGGACGCTACCCGCCTGGCGAGTGTAGCTGTGGAAGTGGATCGGGGATTTCCTCGATCACGCCCATTTCTTTTAGCAAAGACGCCAGTTGAGCCATGTTCTCGTTCACATAGCGCAACAAAGCCGCGTTTTTTTTCGGTCGCCAGCCGTAGCGCCGCAGCTCGCGATAGGCAAATTCCGCATCACGCCTTTCGACCAATAGCCTGTAACAGGCCGTTACACCGCCGGTTCGCTGCGCCCCGGCAGCGCAATGGACCAGCACAGGTTTGCCGACCCTTCGCGCCTCGACAAGCGCTGCAATCGCCTGTGCATATCTCTCTATGTCTCCCGTGCCGTTGCCCGAAAGCGGAAATCGCTCTATTCGAATACCCAGCTCTGCCGCAGCCTTTATCTCCGCAGCCTGGTCTTTGTTATTCTGCGATTCTGCGCCGAGATCGACTATCACACCGATATTGTGCTTCCTCAACACTCTTTTCACCAGCGTCGCCGACAATTGGCCGCTGCGATATATCTTGCCTTCCTCGATCACGCCCCATTTCTTGGGGATGATTCGATCCTCGAGTAGCCCCTTCCATATCGCGATCCCCCCTCCCGACAGAACCGCTATCAATACTGCAACCCGGACGAAACGTTGCTTCGAACTCATCCCTTTTGACAAACCCATATCTTCTATTTCTTGCTTCATATCCTTAGTTGGAGCCTTTCTGCACCGCCATCGAGCCACCGGCCGTAACGCTCTTATGCTCGCGACCCTTGTATCAAACAAATGTTTCGACGTAAACAGTTTTTTCAGCTTCAGGGCTTGTCCCCGAAAAACTCCGTCGTTAGAATGCGAGGTCAAGGCCGGCACTAATGGAAATAAGGATGGTAGGAATATGGCCCATTCAGCGGTCCGCCAGGACGTATACCTTTCGATAATCGCCCCAGCCTTTAACGAGGCAGATAACCTGGCGCAGCTGGTTCAGGAAGTGGTCGGGGCGGTCTCTGTTCTGGACAAGCCATACGAAGTGATAATAATCAATGATGCGAGTACAGACCAAAGCCCGACGGTTCTCGCAGAGCTGATGAAAAATTATCCGCAACTGAGAGTTCTATCGATGAAGCGCCGCGCTGGTCAGTCCGCTGCACTGAAGGCCGGGCTGCAAAGTGCGCGGGGACGGTTCATTGCCACCATTGATGCCGACCTGCAGAATGACCCCGCCGACATCCCCGGGATGCTCGACCTCGTCGCCTCCGGCAGATGTGATATGGTCAACGGTTGGAGAGCAAAGCGAATGGACCCTTTCCTGAAGCGCGCTTCTACCCGTGTCGCCAATTTCGTTAGAAACCGCCTCACAAGAGAGAATATTCGTGACTCAGCATGCGGTCTGAAGGTTTTTCGCAGGGAATGTGTGGCCCACATCTATTATTTCGACGGAATGCACCGTTTTTTGCCCACCCTCGCCAAGGTGGCAGGCTGCCGGGTCTTGGAAGTAGCTGTGAATCATCGTCCAAGGCTCGTTGGCAAGACAAAATACGGCATATCAAATAGGTTGTCCAGGGGGTTAAGAGATACCTTCGGTGTTCGTTGGATGAAAGATCGTGCCCTCAGATGCGAGTTCGAAGAGTTGGAGCGATGACAATGGTCGAAAAGTTTTTGGAAAATCTGGACGGTATGGTGCTCATCGGACTGTTTGCTCAGTTGATGTTCGCCGGCAGGTTCGTGGTGCAATGGATAGCTTCAGAGCGGTATGGCAGGAGTGTCGTACCCATAGCCTTTTGGTATTTGAGCATATTCGGCAGCTCCGGCCTTCTGTTTTATGCAATTATACGCGCCGACCCCGTCTTTATCCTCGGTCAGACCATGGGAAATATAATCTATGTGCGAAACCTTATGCTTGTTTACCGTGAGCGAGGCCAAAAGGCGCAAGAAAAGACGCTGCCCCCGCCTTAGCATGCCCGCCGCTGCCGGCAAGCACCTGCACCGCCCAGGCCAGCCCTGTTCTTTCCAGGATTGTCCTATTGCGATTGCCTCAATTCTACCAGCCTCATGTCACCTTTGTGTCTGTAACTGAACTCATAGAGGGTTTTCGCAAGCCTGGATGAAAAGTCGGACGACTTCACAAGCTCCTCAAAAGCATCTTCTTTCAACAGCAGGTAGCTGACTTTCTGGTCGATCTGATCGGAAGTTACAATGTACTCCAGCGGAGGCCTGATGTAAAACAAGAACGCCTGGTAGCCGGGTTTGTACACATACAGGGTCTCCTCCTTGGGAATGATTTGGTTGATAGAGGCGGCTAAAGGCCGGCGCTTTTCGTATCGCTCTCCAATCGCCGCCGCCACAAGACCATATTGTAGTACAAGAGTGACTATTAGAATTGCCGTAAGAATTGACAGAACCAGAGGCGTGCGAAACCTGTCAATTTCGCTCAAAACAAGAATTGTCACACAAATCGTCGCTGCACAAACAACCAGTCCCCAAATCCTCGCGCTGAATCCAACGAAAACCACTGTTGCCGTCACACAGGACACTAGGAATCCTATGATAAGTGCTGCCCTCCATATACGAGCACACTCTCGAAAATCCCCACCAACCCACAAAATCCATCCCAAAAGTACACTGGCCAGCCCAAGAACAGGCATAGTGTATCTCGGATGCATGCCCGGCATTAGTACAATCAAAACAAAGCCCAACACGAGGGACAATCTGCATCCCTTAAACAACGGCAGGTATTCTTGCTGGATGTTCGAAGTATATTTCTTCCTCCAAATCAGGCCAACAGCCGGCAGCCAGGGCAGAAGATACGCTAATGACGTCAGAACGTGTCCGACCCATTCAAAAAAGTTGAACCCTCGCGGCCTGATTCTGGAGAACATCTCCCCTGACACTTGGTCTGTCATTGAGTTCCAGCCGGACTGTTGGGCGGCAAGATAGCTCCAACCACAAAACACGCCCAGCATCAGCAGTACTCCGAACACGTGTCCTGCACAAGTCAACGCCTTGATCCTTCGATGATAGACCAGCACGCATACGACCGTTATGTAGAACAACAGCAGGCTTACCGGCCCCTTCGTGAGAAGACTGCAAGCCAGAATTAGCGACGGCACACCCCACAGCGACCATGCGCTGCTCCCGCACGCCCAGGCGTTCAGCCACCAGAGAATCGCCATCCCGGTCAGACAAATGTACACAGCCTCTATTTCTATCAGCCGACCTTTTTCTATCAGGCCAATACTCGTCATAAAGATGATAGACCCCATGAGCCGGCCCGATAGGTCCTGCCACGGACTTCGCATTAAGACCAGCACAGATGCGAATCCCAGGACAAACAGTGCCGACGGAAACCGCGCAGACAATTCGCACTGCTCTCCTGTAAGGGCGAACGAAACAGCGACAAGCCAGTTGATGAAAGGAGGTTTCTTCCAGTAGGGCTCTCCGCCTACCTGCGGTACTATCCAGTTGCCGGTCCTTAGCATTTCAACGGCCGGAAGCACTCTTCTGCCTTCTTCTCCTTTGAACTCCAGAGTGCCCAGCCCCGGCAAGTAAATGCCAATCCAGAGCAAAAAGAGGATCACGAAGGCGTGGACCCTTTCCAGCTTCTTATTCATCGCATCGGGTCCTATGTTTTCTCTAATCATTTGCAATTTGCCTTTTTGCTGACCAAACCTGCCCAACCACCGCTCCGTTGCACACGCCCAGCCGGTAACAGCCGACGCCGCTATTATAACACTGCAAAGACCGCTCACGCAACCTCTTGGACCTTCTTGCCCCGACCACCTGCCTGGAAAACCCCCCGAACCGGCGCAGCTCTCTCATCGCAGGATTATGCGAGAGAGGTTGCCGATGGGCCGCATATTCAAAACACGCCTATCGGCATCAAAGACCTGCCGCCGCACCATCCGGAACCTGAGAAACTTCCTGACCTGCTTCATCCTGACGAACATGAACTAACATACAGACAGTTACTTTCGCGCGCCCGGCAGCAGCAAAGTTGTCAGATTGTTCTCATGGAGCCGTTCATGTCTTGTTACGACCCCGCAAACCAGATGCTGTCGGGCCTGCGAACCTGCATCAAGATAGTGCACCAGCTGCAAAAAGAATTCTCTGCGCTGCTCGTCCCCCTGCAAAGCCGCATCGACCAACAAAGCGAACGGGTCCCGCCGTCGAAATGGTCAACCGACTTCGTCCATCCTTTCCAGTGGGCCCACGCCTGGATCGCGAAGCGCTGCCTCGATGCCGCCGGTCTATGAGAAGTTGGCGCGTCGATGAAAAAAATTTTCTCACCATAGATTCAGTAAAGACAAGGACTAACACAAAGCCAACAAGATTTGTGCGAAAAATTTTCATTTTTGCCTTTACATTACGCCGATTCATAAGTATTCTCTGATTTCGGTTTTTTCAACTATATGTTGTATTATTCCAGGTCATCTTATCTGTATGTTGTAGTGTCATTTTTCGCATGGAGGCGCTTAAATGTCTTGTAAGTACGACCCCGAAAACCCTTTTAAGGACCAGCAAACGCCCCCACAGGCGGCGATTCAGCCTCCCGGCTCAAAGGGTTTGAAGATCGACAATTTCTTCTCCACACCGGGCGTGCATCCTTTCGACCAGCTTCAATGGGAGAAACGCTCGGCCAAAATCACAGGCGATGGCGGACAAACCGTATTCCAGCAGGACAACATTGAGGTTCCAGTCTCTTGGAGCCAGTTGGCCGCGAAGGTCGTCGCCAGCAAGTACTTCTATGGCGATGTTGAAACTGGCCGACGCGAAAGCTCCGTCAAGCAGTTGATTCACCGCGTCTGCAGGACAATCGCCGACCGCGGCAAAAAGGATGGATATTTTGCCGCCGATGAGGATGCCGAAGCCTTTTACAGCGAGCTGGCGTGGCTTTGTGTCAACCAGTACGGCGCCTTCAATTCACCGGTGTGGTTTAACGTCGGACTTTTTGATGTCTACGGTATCGCCGGAAGCAAACATAACTTCCGCTGGGATACCGACACTAAACAAGCCGTCCCCTGCCAAAACAGCTATGAGTTCCCACAGGCCTCGGCCTGTTTCATCCAGTCCGTTAAAGACTCCATGGAAGACATAATGCGCCTCGCCGCCAGCGAAGCCATGCTCTTCAAACACGGCTCGGGTACCGGTACCGACCTTTCCACCCTTAGAAGCAGCAAAGAGAAACTCTCCGGCGGCGGAAAGCCCTCAGGCCCCTTGAGTTTCATGAGGGTCTATGACCAGATCGCAGCCGTCATAAAGTCCGGCGGCAAAACACGCCGAGCCGCAAAAATGCAGTCACTGAAGGTCACTCACCCCGATATTAGAGAATTCATAACCTGCAAGGCCGAAGAAGAAAAAAAGGCCTGGGCGCTTATCGACGCCGGTTACGACGGCGACTACAACAACCAGGCCTACAGCAGTGTCATGTTCCAGAACTCGAATCTCTCCGTTCGGGTCACCGATGACTTCATGCAGGCCGTCGAAAAAGACGACAGTTGGAGCACCTATGCCGTAACCACCGGAGAAAAGCTCACCGAACATTCCGCCAGAGAGCTTATGGAGCTGATTGCAGACAGCACCAGAATTTGCGGCGACCCCGGCATCCAGTACCACAGCACCGTCAATCGCTGGCACACCTGCCCAACCTCCGGCCCCATCAATGCCTCGAATCCATGCAGCGAATACATGTTCATCGATGATTCCGCCTGCAATCTTGCTTCTTTGAATCTTCTGAAGTTTCGAAAGGATGACGGCTCTTTCGATATCGCCGCCCTGAAAAGGGCCGTAAGGATATTCATCATCGCACAGGAAATCCTCGTTGACAACGGCAGCTACCCAGACAAATCCATCGCTGTTAACAGCCATCTTTTCCGGGCGCTGGGCCTCGGTTACGCTAATCTCGGTTCGCTTATTATGAGCCTCGCCCTTCCCTATGATTCCGACCAGGCCAGGGCCATCGCCGCCGCCATCAGCGCCTTGTTGACCGCCTCGGCTTACGCCACAAGTGCCGAAATAGCTGCTGTCAAAGGTCCCTTCGAGGAATTCGGCAGGAACGCAGATGCCATGCTCAAGGTCATTGGTATGCATCGTCAGTATGCCTACGACATACCCGAATCCCATTGCCCCGAGCATCTGCGAAACACGGCCAAGGATGCCTGGGACGAGGCCTTCGACGCCGGCTCAAAAATCGGCTTTCGAAACGCACAGACCACCGTCCTCGCACCCACCGGCACAATCGGATTCATGATGGACTGCGATACCACCGGAGTCGAGCCCGACATCGCACTGGTAAAGTACAAACTGCTCGCCGGCGGCGGAATGCTCAAGCTCGTCAATAAAACAGTCCCCATGGCCCTCGACCGCCTCGGTTACAGCGCCGAAGACATAAAATCAATCTGCGATTACATCGACCAGAACGAAACCATCGAAGACGCCGAAAAGCTCAACCCCGACCACCTGCCGGTATTTGACTGCGCCTTCAAACCCAGAAACGGCAAAAGACACATTCACTATTCGGCCCATCTGAAGATGATGGCCGCCGTCCAGCCCTTCATCTCCGGTGCAATCAGCAAGACCATCAACATGCCCAAAGAAAGCACCACCGAGGAAATCGCCGCCGCCTACATGGACGGCTGGAAAATGGGCCTAAAGGCCGTCGCCATCTACCGCGATGGTTCCAAGAGACTACAGCCCGTCTCTACCAAAAAGCACAAGGATGCCAAAGCCGAAGCCGGCACCGAAGCAGCCGCCCAAGCCAGGCCCTTCAGACGCCGACTGCCGGATACCCGACACAGTATTACACACAAATTCTCCGTTCAAGGACATGAAGGCTACCTGACGGTGGGGCTATATGAGGATGGACAGCCTGGTGAGTTGTTTATCACTATGGCCAAGGAGGGCAGCACCGTCGGGGGCCTTATGGATGTCATCGGGACCTGTACCTCTATGGCCCTGCAGTATGGCGTCCCGCTGATTACACTCGTCGACAAGTTCCGCCACGCCCGATTCGAACCCTCGGGAATGACCTCCAACAAGGATATTCCCTTTGCAAAGAGCCTCATCGACTACATCTTCTGCTGGCTCGGCTGCCGCTTCATTCCAGGCTACGCCGAGAAGAACACCCCCAATCGCGCCGCCGCGGCCGTGACGCCCCCGGAAAGCAAGAACACCACCACCGCCAAAAAACTCGTCGAAAAGACCAAGGACCTCGCACATAAGATTGCCGAGGCCAGAGCCGACGCCAAGGCAAAGGCCCTGCAGGACCATCAGGCTTCTCCCGTTCTCAGGCACGCGATACGCCACGATTCTCTCGCTCCCGCGGGCAGATTCGCCGACCACCCCGACCGCGTCGGCACTTTGGTTGCTTCGCTTGTGACCGAGGATTTGAGCCTGCTGCAGGCCGAAACCAAGGTCATGCAGCAGTTCAACGCCCAGTTCGAGCATTTCCAGGACGATGCGCCCGCCTGCGATATCTGCGGCGCCATCACTGTCCGAAACGGAACCTGCTACAAATGCTATAACTGCGGAAACTCCATGGGCTGCTCTTGACCCGCCGAGTCGCTTACCCGCCGCTTGCCCCCGTTCTTTTCGTGGATTTCGCGGGTTCAGTCATCGCCGACCCGGCAATCTTAATCCCAGCTCAAGACCACGCGCCAAAAACTCAATACTCCCTACCTCCTCATCGCGGCCTCCAGCAAGACTGCGCGGTCCTGAGAAGGACACACAGAAACCGTGAGCAGAATTTATTTGATTGAACTCAAATCAAAGCCCGAATACTATAGTATTGGAGCATTTTAAATCGACAGTAGGGTCTGGCACCTTTTCCAAATGGCTAAAACGCAAAATCAAGGGATTGAAGGCTTAATCAAGTCCGGTTATTACCGTCGCGGACTGTTCACGAGTAGCGACCAACTCGACCGCGTAGACCCTCCATTGCCACATTCTCACACGGTGCGCAGGGCCTTTCGGCGCATGAAGCTGGATGCCGTATTATATGTTGAGCGTGTCCCCACCGCCTATTTCAAGAGGGTGAGACGGTTAGATGCCGCAAACATAAGAAGCTGGCAGACAGACTTGTGGAATCAGCATATCGTACCCCTCCTGGTTATTATCTCTGATACCCAGGTCAAGGTCTATTCCGGTCAGGCGCTCCCCGCAGATAAAGGCGAAGATGTCGATGGCAACGGGCGTCTCGTCGAAATCTTTGGCGAAGTGGCTGACGTCCTCGAACTCGAAGTCCTCGCATCCATCCAGACGGGCGAGATATTCCGCAAACCCGACAGTTTTAACAGAAACCATGCCGTGGACCGCTGCCTCTTGGAGAATCTGACGGCGACGGCGAAACAACTCATAAATTGCCCCAACGACCCCTTTACGCCAGAGTTCGCACATCTTTTCCTGATGCGCTTATTGTTCGCCTGCTATCTCATAGAACGGAAAATGATAAAGGGCAGACATTTCCCAGATGACTCTGATCTCTGTCATATAGGCACCCAATACAATCGCCTTGTCGATATGTTAAACCACTTGTCCCACCCGCAAGATAGGGATGCTCTGTTCCGGCTGTTTCACCACTTGAAGGAGTCCTTTAACGGCAGCCTTCTTGATACAGACCTCAATAAAGAGAAAAAAGAGGTAAATGACGACCATATGCGGATTATCCGCTCGTTTCTAAATGGCGATGACTTCAAGACCCGCCAATATACCCTCAGCTTCTGGGCTTATGATTTCAAGATTATTCCTATTGAGACCATCAGCGCGATATACCAGGGATTCATCAGCGAACAGGGGGAACTCCAGCAAACATCCGGCGCATATTATACGCCCCCTCACCTTGCCGAATTAACCGTCGACATATTGCTTCAGAATCACACAAAGCCTTTATATGAATCTAAAGCCCTTGACCCTGCCTGCGGTTCCGGAGTTTTTCTCGTCAGCCTCTTCAATCGCATGGCTAACCAATGGATGGCCAGGCATGCTAATCACCAGCGAAAAACCAGAGCTAAACAATTGCTCGATATCCTTCAAAACAAATTGTTTGGAGTTGATGTCAACAAGACTGCCTGTCACATTACCTGTTTTAGCTTATATCTGGCTGTACTCGAGCAATTGGACCCTTGGGACGTCGAGAACCTCAAAGAACAAGGCCTGAAGTTCCCGCCCCTATTATTACCAAAAGACGACCAGCAGCAGAATAACCAGCCAAGAACTATTGTGCACGGCAATTTTTTTGATCCTACCCTCCAACTCGACTCCTCAGATTTCGACTTTGTCATCAGCAATCCACCTTGGGTGAGCAGGGGCAAATGCAAGGATAAGTTCTTCCTGCGCTGGCAAGAATGCGACAAGGATATCAGAGGTCCGCAGAAACAGATTGCTCATGGCTTTATGTGGAAAGCAATCGCGCCTTTGAGTAATTCGGGCAAGGCTTGTCTTCTCCTTCCTACGGCAGTATTACTAAATAAAACAGACAAATTTCAGGTTGAGTGGTTTGGCGAAGTCACAGTGGAAAGAGTGGTAAACTTCTCCGATTTGCGTTTCGTATTATTTGCAGATGCAATCCACCCCGGTATCGCCGTCCGGTTCAACAAGACAAGACCGGACATTACCAAAAATAGAATAAGATATGAAAGTCCCAAGGTTGACATTCGCAGTTGCCGTGGCGGCGCTGTATATATTTACCATGAGGACGTAAAAACAATCCGCCTTTCTGAACTGTTGGCAAACGCTCAAAGCAGGGAGGCATCAAAAGTCTGGAAAACTGAATTCTGGGGTACTTGGCGCGATCTGAAATTATTGCAACGATTGTCTGATATGCCTCATCTTAGAGATGCGTTAGAACCTCATGGAAAATGTAAACATTGGACCACTGGCGTGGGTATTCAACCCAAAGGAGGTGATTTGAATCCTATCTGGTGGAAATCAGATAGACTTTTTCTTGACACCAACAGCCCCCTCATACAATTAGTTCTTACTGAAGATGACTGTCGCCCTGTTGGCAATTTGTTTCCTGAAAGAATCCACCGCCCGCGAACACCCGAGCAATTCAATGCACCGTTAATGGTCGTCAATAAAGGAGGTTCTAAGATAGCATTCGTCGGCTTTCCTGTGCTCTTCAAAGACAGCCTCTTTTCCATATCGGCTACTCAGGCGGATAAACGCATTTTACAGTTTCTAGTGGCCGTACTAAGGTCCGACCTCGCCCGATATTACTACTTCCATACGGTTTCTAACTATGGTACTGAGCGGACTCAATTCTTTACCGACCAAATTACAGATTGCCCTTTCTTCATCCCTCAAGATGCCTCTGACCCAACCAAGGCCAGAGAAATCGCTCGCGAAGTGTCCGCTAAACTTCAGAAATTTGAAGATGAACTCAGAAGGCAGAATTACGTAATTGGTCGTCTGGAAAAAGCACAGCAGATACAAGAAGAATGTGAAACCCTTGTCAGACAGTATTACGACATCGACGAATATGAACAAATATTAATAGAAGACACAGTTGACTATATCATCCCCAGTATCACACCCCGAGCCAATCCAAATAAGAAAGTTAAAACTCTCACGCATGTTAATCCTGAGCAGCGGCAGACCTATACAGAGACCCTTTGCAAAATGCTCAACATACATGCCAGAACAGGATGCAAAGTCCAAGCCCATGTAGTTAAAGCGGATTCACAGGCCGTTGTTGTTATCTCTCGTGCCAAGGATAAGCCGAAGCCGTTTTATGAGAAAGCAGCCCCCGAAGATATGCGGCGAGTCTTGAACCGCATTGATGAACTACTCCCGGCTAAGCGAGGGGGCTTTGTTTATTGCCGCAATCTCAAAATCTTTGACAGAGACCATATCTATATCCTCAAGCCAATGACCTTTCGCAGCTGGATGCGTACCACTGCACTAAATGATGCGGATGAGATTGCCTCGGCAGTCTTGCAGACGGGGGAGGGGTCCTGATGGCGACAGAAGGCACTGTCCGCCCCTGGGGCGATACGTTTCGCGTTGATTTGCTCCCTTGCTTATTCGATTTGATTATAGAATCATGGAAGACTTTTCCCCAACCCGCCTCTCATGATCTCGAAGTCCCGATTACTAAAAGATTTTGCGTCCACCTGGAGAATAGTAAGGACCGCTCAACACACCTCTTCAGGATAGATTGGGAGGCAAACTTATTAGATAATACGGCCACGCATACGGGACGTATCGATATTCGTGTTACTCATGGCTACATGGCAACCGAGTATTTCTCCTTCGAATGTAAACTCCTCAATAAGACAGATCATAACGGCAGATGGTACTCACTGGCAGGCGAATATATCGAAGAAGGCGTCATGCGATATGTTACCGGCCAGTACTCCGGCGGCGACAATGGAGGCATGATCGGCTACGTTATGGATGGCGATATAACCAAGGCCATTCAGCACGTTAATCGTGCGATTCAAACCAGACAAGAAAGACTTCGCATCAACCACCAGCCCCAATTAAGAAACTCATCAATTCGGCCTCACTGCCCACAAACCAGGCAGACAGACCATCTGACCAAAACAGGCCCCTTCCGCATCCACCACGTATTTCTACCCCTAGCCAGTTCTAACTGAAATCATTGACCGCCTTTCTCATGTCCGCTTCCCCTCCTTCCTGTTAATAAGAACCCCGCAAAATCAACCACTTCTCGGCCAAGAAGCCACCTTTTTGATTTTTGCGTTGTATTTTTGCCCTCCAGAGGATGCCTTACGGCATTTGCATTTTGATTTTTACTTTCCCCTTCTCCCCCCTGACCCCTGACCAGCCAGCTTCAACAATGGGGCGAACGCCCCGCGGCCAAACGCCAAAATTCACTAACAGCATGCCCTATTTACTGTTGGTCGGCTTCAAAAGAGGGTCATTTGCAAATGACCCGGTGGACAAGGCGACCTTCTGTCGAAAAAGCTTGCTTTTGCAGCAGAGTTC
>DATKZT010000063.1:0-19202 GCA_035527845.1 Sedimentisphaerales bacterium
AGCGGCCAATCCCAGAGAGACGGACCCATCCTGAAAACCGGCAGACCACAATTACGCTCCAATCTTATCCAGGGCGCCTGGATATGGGTCGCAAAGGATCCACACGCCCACCGTGTATTTGGCAGAATACTCCACAACACCGGCGAAAGGAACAAGGCTATTACCGCCATGGCCCGAAAACTCGCCATCCATTTGTGGAAGATGGCCTGTGATAATAAACCGTACAGACAACCGTTAACAAATTGATTCGCATAAAGACAATAACAATACTATGAGAAACCGAGAAGCTGACTGTAAGGCTCGAATTCGCCTGAATGACTACGATGGGGGCTTGTGCCCGAAGCACGATTCTTTAGATGGTAGCATTCTCGCGATAAAAGCGAATAATTACACGGTGCCCGCTAAAGACAGCGAGAGCACGAATAGCAGGATGGGCCGCCAACCAGCCGAACTTCTCGGAAACCGATGCCTATGACATAAAAGTCACAAGCCCACAAAAAATTGATTATAACCGTTGACGGATGACCTCATAGCAGCCCCGCCACCTGTGGGCGGGGTCCCCTCTGTGCCTCCGGGGCTTGCCCGCCGGAGGCGGGTCCCCTCGCTTCCCAGCCGCTTACCCGCCGTCCTTTTGGCGGGTCCGCAGGGACCCAGTGGGTCCCCTCGCTTACCCATCGCCCACCTACGCTCTTTCTCCGCCGAAGGCCGACCGGCACGCATCAAACGCTATCTACCCGCGCAACTTCTCCCAGACCGCACGGAACTTCTCGGGATTGTACCGCCCATACAAACCTATTGCTGCCTCCGGTTCGGAACTGCTCCTACTTACTCCGGAGATCCGCTCCTACGTAATCCTCCCTGACCCTCATGCCGGCCTGCGGCAACAGCGCCTTACTCCGTTTCACCGCTACTTGCAGGGACGGACCTGCCCGTAGTGACCCCTTTCAATTGGTCTTTGCTTTTGTCAGCTTCCTACGAATCAGGAAAGTGATAGTACACGCAACAACAACGGACAAAGCCACTGCAATCCATATCCAATGTTCGTGTAGTCTCGCGACAGGCTTTTCTATTTCAAAGAGGTGGCGTGAAGTTCCAACTATACTATTACGTTGACCAGTCACCATCGTATCATTTGCGACATCAGTCAGCATCGCTACGTTGCTGTCAACCAGCTTGTCCGGGCGCTCTGCTACTGACTCGGGCGTCCGGTCGTAAACCTCATCCAACGAAATCAAGTCAAGGCTCAAGGGATTTGCCAGTTCCATTCCCAAATCTTTGTCTATCACTTGATCACCAGGTTGAATGTCGATTCTAAAAAGCTCCTCTGGAAGTTCGGGATTGATTTGGACAGAATTTGCGTCCACTACAAAATCATAGGTATTGAGGAGTCCTCCGTTTTGGTAGCGCTCATCGTGGATTTCACCAGGAAGATACAGAATGCTGCCTCCGACTTGATACTTCAGTACTTTGCTAACCACGGCGTCAGATTTGGACGCCGGTTTTCCTGACTTTGAGAGGCTGCTTTGCTCGATACGCACCGGTAGGAAGCCGTCTTCGGCGCTGAAATGAAAGGTGAGTGTGTGGCGATACTCGTCGGGCGGTGCCGAAGCCACCCGCTGTTTTATAGTCACAACGATGTACTCGCGGGCTGCTGAGCCGGTTCGCTCAACCGAAACCACCTTGTCGTATAGCGGATTCAGAGTGTCGAGCTTGGCTGCGAGTCCGGTGCCGAGTTGATTCCATGGGCTTGGCGGCTTCTGCAATTTCCCTTCGCTGCTTAACACCACTGCACGCGGAGCGGTCACGCTCGACTCGCCCTGCCGATCCTTGTCTGACACATAATGTGAAAACTGTCCAAGGTTATTGCTTTCGAAGCTGTACACTTTATCCCCGCTGAAGGCGTATCGCCCGTCCTTCTCGACTATCGTAACCTTGTCCGACGGACTCTTCTGTTTCGGAAGCACGAACCTTTCAGATAACCAGTGCTTGCTCTTGTACTCGTAGTAGAATGATTTGAGCAGTTCCTGGTTGGCACGATTGCGATCGGCTATCAGCGAAATTAGTTCCGTATCATCCTGGTCTAACTGGCAAAAGGCTGGGCCTGCCACACCCAGAGCAATAATGCTCAATACGCCGCCTATTATGGTTTGTCCGTACAGGTTTTTGGGCCGTAACATCATCTCAAGTTACCTTTTATCTAAATTAGAAATAACGATTAGCATAGAACACGACTACAGTCCCCGGCGCGGCGCCGGGGACTGTAGCTGAATCCGTCACGTTTCTAAGTACAGTCAGCACTCATTCGCTCATAGCTGCTCCAACATAAAAACACGTCGCAGACTGGACCCCCTCCCTCCATGTGAGTGTACTGGTAGTATTTCCCACAAGAAGTGCTGACGCCGAGACTTCTGTGGGTGTAAGGACACTCCCTCCAACTGCCCGCCGAAGTAACGGGTACCAACTGGACAGAGTCCTCAGTACACCCGTAGGAACAATCGTCAAAGATGCCGTACGCACACGGAGCGGCAGAAGCAAATCGGTCAAACATGATACCCATGAGAGAAAACGTGAATACCAACAGCAGGATCAAAAAACCTTTCTTACTCACTATGTTTTTCATAATTTAACCTCCTTTGGACACTAGCCTCAATGTATTCCAAAGACCTTGTTTTCAATACGAAGCCAACTGGGCAATGTTGGCGCGCCACGGCTCTTTCCCGTAAACGCAAGGAACTATCACACCGCTGCATCTCTGCCGGCCTATTATCCCCATACCCCCCCCCAACACTCAAACAAATTTTCTTCCAGCTTGCCCGCCGTTTACCCGCCGCTCCTTCTGGCGGGCAGGCGGGTTTACCCCGTTAGAAATAACCCGCCCACCAACGCGCCAGTCAGCTTCGCCAATGGGGCCAACCGCCCCGCGGACGAAGCAAACAAGCCTCGACAAAGCTCGCTTTACGAGCGGCTTGTGGCAAGTACGCCAAGCTGACTGAATACCTCTGTGTTCTCCGTGCTTGCCCGCCGCTCCTTCTGGCCAGCCCTCGGTGGCAGACCCTCTTCGTGCCAATTCGTGTCTATTCGTGGCGAATTCCTTTGCCCTTTTCCGTTGACTTTTCCCCAAAATATGTTAAAATACCCCCCAAAATGGAACAGCGTGGAATAATGCGGAAAAGCCAATTAATTACGACCCCAGCCCAAACTTCATCCCGTGAGATGACCTTACCTGCCTATAAGGTAGGTATCTCACCGGGACCGCCCCTGTCTCACACAACCCCGGCAAACTCGGCAAATTTACCCGCCGTCTGTTTGGCGGGCCGCCTAAACCCCCAGGAATCTGACTGCCCCGAAAGTGAAAATGTACGAAGGATTACGTACGAATTTATCAGCAAATTATGCAAAACGAACCCAATCTCCAAAACAGCCAAAATCAACGCAAACCCAGTCCCCACAAAGGATTACGAAAATACAACCCCTTCGGCAGGACCCAAAAACGAACCCAAACGAACCCAAACGAACCCAAAACGAACCCAATTTTTGGCCCGCCAGCGGCCCCCAAAGCCAAAACGAACCCAAACGAACCCAATTTCAGGAGCAGCAAATGCTGTTGCCTTTCACCATTAACCGCCGCCGGGAATCTGGGGCGCTAACGATGGTCGGTCAGCTTTTGTGGGCACCGGGCAGCAGGTTATGTTGTAAACCTTTAGTGAAGTTGAGACGATATAACAGTAGTAGTGAGCAGCCATGATTCTTTCCAAAAAGGTAAAACTGTGGCCTTATGCAGCGTAATTGGACGTACCGTGAATGGCTGGGTGGCGCCCCTGCGCGCCTTACGGAGTTGTTCGAATGGCAGACGTTTTGACGGAGACGGCGCAGGTCGCGTCGGATAAGCAGATGGAAGGCGGCAAGAAATGCCCCTATTGTGCGGAACAGATTCAGGCAGAAGCAATCAAGTGCCGTTTCTGCGGGGAGTTTCTTGACAGACCTCGCGTCCCGCCGAGGAAATGGTATTTTACGACGTCGGCGGTCGTAATAGCCATTTTGTGCGTGGGTCCGCTGGCGCTGCCGCTGGTCTGGTTCAACCCCCGGTACCGAGCCGTGACGAAGATTGTGGTGACAGTTGTGGTTGTTGTCGGCGCCGTCGTTCTTACCTGGCTGACGATAGGTGTATACGTTCGGCTAATGGAACAGGTGGAAAAAATGGGCGCTTATGGCATCGAGTGAAGAAACGTGTTTTGAAGGGAGTTAACCATGAACAAGAGGGTATTCTGTGCGGCGTTGTTTGTCTTTGGGTTGTGCCAGACAAGGGCCGTTGCCTTGGAAGGGATGGCGGCGCCCAGGGCCGCGCTCGATAAGGGGCAATTCAGCGTTGGTCTGGATTATTCCTTCTCCAAAGAAGACGTGAAAGTGAGCGGGTCGTACGTATCATACTTGTTCGGTGAGAAGACTCTGGCCGTGAAGGATGCCGAGTCGAAGAGGTACTACCTTAGTGTGGGTTACGGCGTGCGGGATTGGCTGGAGGGGTACGTTCGTATAGGCTTGGCAAACGCGGATTACGACAGCGACGAGCTGGAGTTCAACGGCGACGATAAGATGGCGTGGGGCTACGGCATGAAGGCCACCTTCTGGCAGTGGAAGAATCTCACCGTCGGCGGATTGGCACAGATGAGCTGGATCAACACCGACGGTCAGGGGCTGGGCCCGGATTGGGAGGGAGAATACGATGCCTACGAGGCCCAGATTGCCGCAGGGGTGACTGTCGATATGGGCGATTGGTCTATCTATGGCGGGCCCTTCTACTATATGCTCGAGGGCGATTTCGATTTTGACCTTAATTCGCCCCAGTACCCCAGATTGTCTGCGGACGTGAAAGAAGAGTCCGCAGTTGGCGGTTTCGTCGGCGCGGAGTTTGTTTTTGGCGAGGGTCTGTCGTTCGGTCTTGACTACGCGATGACAGGAGACGGCTTCGCCATAGGCGCAGGGTTCATTTTGGCCTTTTAGCTGCAATGAGGGGGTGGCAAATCAAGCAGAAAAAAGGGGCCCTGCGGTGGATACGCGGAATTGAGGAGTGAGAAGCAGAGCCCCCCATGATTGCACATGTCCTCTAATAGTTACTATGATTTTGCGGTCGTGCGTGTTCTTGGAAAAATCCCTGATGCGGCAGAATTTGTTCTGGTTTCGGCCGTGCTGCACACAGGGGGGCGTTTTCTCAATGATTTTTTTTGCCAGTTTTGGAGGCTTTGGGGCTGCGGCACGGGACGAAGCGCTGCTAAGAGACCGAAAAAAGGCGGCAGGAAGGTCATTTAGGGCCATTCAATGGCTGCCGGCAGGCAGGCAAGCGGGTCGGGCGCAATTATTTACGCCACTTTTGCAGGCGGCTGAAAACGGATTATACTTTGTATAGGGGGGATGTGGGAACAGGGCCTATTGCTCCCTGGCATTCGGCCAAGGACTCGAAAGAGGTTCGAGATGAAAAGGTCGGAGACGAAACGATCAAAGGTCAGATGGGCAAAAGGCGTTTGCGCCGGCGTCGACCCGCACAAATGGGCGACGAAGATGGAGATACGCCACCTCATGTCGGGCAAGGCCGATTTGGAGATAAGCAGGGACAAGAAGCAAAAGGGTTAGCAGGGCGTCGGACTGAGGCGCAGCGGAGGTGCGGCCCTCGGATTTGGTCATATCATAAGCGCGTTTGCACGTCTTTGGCGCGATTACTGCGATTTCGACGCATTCCAATCAGCAGCAGGCAGCCCATGCCGAGAATCATAACTGCGGCAGGCTCCGGGGTATTATTGATTGCTGAGAGACTGGAGCCGTCCGGCAGGCCAATTACGTGTATTCCTATCCGCAATTCGCCGGAATGGAGTTGGGTGATAAGGTCGTCGAACGTGGTATTGGGCGCGAGATCAAAGATGAGCGTGAGCTGCTCTGCGGGCCCGATGCCGTTTTGGAAGGTCGGCGGGAGCGCGCGTACAACATAGGCGGTTTCAAAAGGCGGGGTGATGGAGCGGCCACCTGGAAGCCGAGCAGGATTTCCCCCCTCTTCAAAGAAAGTACCGTCGCCCAACTCAAGAGCAACGACGGTGTCTAACGGCCCCTTCTCGAAGTAGAGTCCACCGACAGAAGAGGCGATGGGGCTGTCGTTGTAGAACTCAAGACGAGCGCAGTCATCGATGGGGAGCACAACAACATAAACGTCTATGTCTTGACAATAGGTGGTTTGACATGCCAGCGGTGTGAAGTGCAGCTGTGCGGCTGCGGCCAGAGAACCTGCGACAAGCAGTACGGCTGTGACTGCAACCGGCACCAATCGGGTTTTGAGGCTAATCACCTTTCTTTCCATATTCGCCACTTACCCAATTGTATGTTAGGGTAGTTAGCGCAATCAATCGGGGCAAGGCCTGTTTTTTCCATAAGGTGTTTGCCTACGCAGGGCGCAAAAAAATACCCCTGCTTCCATGATTCGATCATAGGTCTACGAAGCAGGGGCACCCCTATGAGGTTAGAGATGACTGCCTATATTGTTATTATAGCACGGCCTGTAAATATGTTCAAAGAAATACAGGAAATTTTTGAAAAAAAGGCCTCTGCTTTGGCTTTAGCGGATTTAGGAGGGAATAAGCAGAGGCCCCCAAATGAGAAAAGATGATTTTGAGTTTATAGTACAGGCTTTTGGGTCATTTGTCAAGGGATAAGGTGCAGATCTCTGTGGATTCCGCGTTCCCAGGGCCTATTTGGCAAAGTTGGGAAGAACATTTTACACCGCCTGCGTGTGGGCTGAGCCAGTAAAACCTGTGGCAATGGCAATGGTTGGGGCCGGTTTGCGGCGCCGGTTGTCAGGCTTGGGGGGATTTCAGGAGCCTGAGGGCCTCTCTGATTTTCTTCTTGTCTCCCCGCTTGAGGACACTGCCGGATTGCTTTTGCTTTACCAGCCTGCCGAGAATATCAGGCAAGTCGTTCAGTGGGTTTTGGTTTCTTTGAGCGATGGTCTGCAGCAGCCATCTGGCACACTCCTTTGCCTTTGCCGGCGGCAGGATAATTGCACCGCTGTCCTGTTGGTGGTGCGCCAATTCTATTTTTACGCCCTGGTTTCCCATGTCGGTTGCCGAGAGCAAGTAGCCGTTCTGATAGGAGAATCCTGCGATTGCAGACCGTTTTTGTGCTGCCGTGAGGCTGTTTTTGTCATCAATTCTGGCGGTTAGTGTCACCATGGTCATAAATTTTCCTGGATACCCGTGTGAGCGAAGGCTGTGCCGTGAGTATCGACTCTGCCGTAATCAGCGTTATTTTGACAAGAATGGCAGAAGCAAAAAGGGCTCTGCAAACGCTGTTCGCCTCCGGGATATGGTCATAAACGAGAAAATGGGATAAAACGAGTTTTTTAACCATACGCAGGCGGAAGCGATTTGTTCACTACCTGCCGAAGCTCATGCTCCAAAAAGAATTTATCATTCTTTTTTCGAATCAGGCCTTTCTTGAATATAAGACGCATATCACGGGCATTTTTATGAGCAGATTTTGGGATTTTTCCACATTTTTCGGGTGGGAACGCGACAGGGGGCGGTCGCGGAAGAGAGAAATTGGTGATTCTTCGTCGTGGTGTTAGGGAGGGATTCGGTGCCGGGGCCCGGCCATATTGAGGTTGTGCAAAGCGGAGTATGCTTGCAGGTTGTTATTATGATTATTAGGATAGTACGGGCGGGGCGACAGGCCGGATTTTGCCTGCTGCGACCGCTTGACAGGGGCGCAGGATTTTGGGAATTGTCTAACTTTCGGGGAAAGGCAAGCAACGTGTCGTTTAGATCGAAGCTGGTTGTAAGTTTCCTGGCGGTAGTAATTATATGCGGTGTGGTGACCACCATAGCCGGTGTGCACCTGATCGGCAAAGGGATAGTGAATCAGGCTCAGGACCAGGTCAGGAGCGACCTTAACTCTGCGAGGCAGATATATCGGGAAGAAATCGACAAGATCAGAGATGTCGTGCGTTTTACGTCTCTGAGGTTTTTCATAAAGGATGCGCTGGCGGAGAATGACCTGGAGACGCTCAAGGAGCATCTGGGACAGATAAAACAAGCGGAGCGGCTCGATGTGCTGACGCTAACCGACGCAAGCGGCAAAGTGATGGTGAGGGCGCGGAATCCGGCTGTCTTCGGGGATGATGTATCTGGAGACGCCCTTGTGCGGCGTGTGCTTGCGGATAAGAGCGTGGTTGCCGGTACGATGTTAGCGGCGAGAGAGGAGCTTATGAAGGAAGGAGAGGACCTTGCCGACCGAGCGCATATTCAGTTTGTTCCGACGCCGCGGGCGAAACCAAGCGGACAGAACGAACAGACTTCGGGAATGATGTTACGAGCGGCTGCCCCTGTTTTTTCGCGGGGCGGGGAGCTGGCGGCGATATTATACGGGGGTAATCTGCTCAATCGCGACTACACGATTGTTGACGAGGTTAAAGAGACGCTGTATGGCGTGACAAGATACAAGGGCAAAGACATTGGTACGGCCACTATTTTCCAGGGCGATGTTCGTATCTCGACGAACGTGTGCCGCGAAGACGGAAGCCGTGCGATTGGGACGCGCCTTAGTGAGGAGGTTTACGAAAGGGTTTTGACGGAAGGGCTGCCGTGGATAGACCGGGCATTTGTGGTCAATGCGTGGTACAGGACGGCGTATGAGCCGATAAGGGATGTTGAATCGAAGATAATCGGAGTTCTATATGTTGGGATTTTGGAAGAGAAGTTCGCTGACATGCAGAAGAAGACGATGGCGACGTTCGTTGGGATAACGGTTGCGGGGATGGTCATTGCGTTGATCGTTTGTTATTTTCTGGCGGGGGGCATACTGAGGCCGATCGAGCGTCTGGTATGTGCGTCGGAGCGGTGGGGCGGCGGGAATCTGGACTATCAGGTTGATATCAGCGGGCAGGACGAGATAGCGAGGCTCGGCGAGACGTTCAACCGCATGGCTTGTTCGCTGAAGGAAAGAGACCTGGAGCTGAAGGAATACACCAGCCAGCAGATCATGAAGTCGGAGAAGCTGGCGACATTGGGTCAGCTGGCTGCGGGCGTGGCTCATGAGGTGAACAACCCGCTGGGGGCGATACTGATGTATACTCATTTGGCGCTGGAGGACCTGGAAGCAACGGATGAGGTGCGCAGCAACTTGCAGAAGTCAATCAAAGAGGCGTCGAGATGTCGGGATATTGTCAAGGCGCTTCTGGACTTTGCCCGGCAGAGTGAGCCGCGGGTGGAAGAATCGGATGTGAACGAGACTCTTCGACAGACCCTGGAGATCGTTGAGAATCAATCACTATTCCAGAATATCAAGATCCGGACGGTCTTGTGTTCCTCGCCTCCCAAAGTGGCGATGGATGTCGGTCAAATCCAGCAGGTTTTTACAAATATCATGCTGAACGCCGGTGAAGCCATGGAAGGCAGGGGAGAGCTGACAATCACGACCGGTGTGTCGGCGGACAACAGGTATATCGAAGTTACGTTTTGCGATACCGGTCCGGGCATCCCGTTCGGCAGCGATGAGCAGATATTTGAGCCTTTTTTTACCACCAAGGCGGTCGGGCGCGGGACGGGTCTTGGCTTGTCGATAAGCCACGGAATTATTGCCAGGCACAAGGGCAGTATAGAAGTAAGGAGCGAACGCGGCGAGGGCGCGACGTTTATTGTGAAATTGCCGTTGAGCAGAAAGGAGGACTAAATGCAGGACGGAGCGAAGATATTGGTGATTGATGATGAGGAGAGCATGCGTGATTCGTGCCGGCAGGCGCTGTCACGAGAGGGAAACAGCGTACAGACAGCCGAAGACGGCGTTAAAGGACTTGCGTTGCTGGAGAGAGAATCGTTCGACCTTGTGATTCTTGATTTGAAGATGCCGGGGCCGAGCGGTATGGAGGTGCTCAAGCAGATAAAGCAGAAGGACGACGAGATTGTGGTTGTCGTGATTACGGGTTATGCGACGGTTGATTCTGCTGTGGAGGCGATGAAAAGCGGCGCCTACGACTTTGTTCCGAAGCCGTTCACGCCCGACAGCCTGCGGGTGATAGTGAGACGCGCGTTGGAGAAACGCCGTCTTTCTCTCGAGAACATTCTGCTGCGGTCCGAGCTGAAGGACAAATTGGGCAGGCCGATAATCATCGGGCAAAGTGCGGCAATGCAGAAAGTTGGCGAGCTGGTGTGCCAGGCGGCGGCGAGCGACAGCAGCGTGTTAATCTTAGGTGAGCCGGGAACGGGTAAGGAGCTTGTTGCGAGGGTAATCCACAGCCAAAGCGCGAGGAAGGACAAACGATTCGTTGCGGCAGACTGCGGCGGCTTGCCGGAAAGTCTTCTTGAAAGCGAGCTGTTCGGGCAGGCGATGGTTGTGTCGGGCGGCGGTGCCGTAACCAAGTACGGCAGGCTTGAGGCGGCCAGAGGCGGGACGGTGTTTCTTGACCAGGCAGCGGATATGAGCATGAATACGCAGGCGAAATTGCTTCGTGCGCTTCAGGAGAATCAGTTCAGGCGAGCTGGAAGCGAACAGGTTGTGCGGTTGGATGTGCGCGTTATCTGCGGCAGCGGCAAAGACCTGGCAGGGTGTGTGGAAGCGGGGTCATTCCGGCGGGACCTTTTTTACCAGTTGAGTGTTGTTGGGATTTCTTTGCCGGCGCTACGCGAAAGAAAGGACGATATAGAGGTGCTGGCGAGCTATTTCCTGGCGAAGTACAACAAAGAACGAGAGAAAAGCGTTTCGGGTTTCTCTGAGCCCGCGCTGAAGCTGCTGACCGGATACGACTGGCCTGGCAATGTGCGGGAGCTGGAGAGTGTGATTGAGCGGGCGGTCATATTGGCAAGAGGAGGGACTATCCAGCCGGATGATTTGTGGTATTACGAGCTTGCGGCCGGTCGGCCATAAGAACAGGAGTTTAAGCAATGCCCAGAAGAATCTTGATAGTGGAGGCTGACGCCCGCCGCGCCGAGGAGCTGTTTGTTTTTTTTCATCGTGAGGCACGCAGTCTGGAGGGGGAACGTTACGAGGCGGATATAGCGACCTGCGTGGCTCAGGCGATTGAGAAGGGACACAGCACAATCTTTGATTGCGTCATTATGGACGTCAATCTGCCGGAGATGCACGGTTATGAGGCGGTCCGGTTAATGCGAAGTATCGGCAGCGATCTGCCTATAATCCTGGTCGGGGCAGACAACACTGCCGAATTAGAGGCCAAAGTGCGCGAGCAGAATGTTTATTATTATCATCTGACAAGCTTCGACGGCAAAGAATTGAGCCAGGCGGTCGAAAGCGTCTTCGAGAAATTGTCCAGGGCGGCGAAAAGCAAGGCGGACATGGGCGCCGGCGGTCGGATTTCACTCAAGCCTCTGCGGCTGTTTGCACAGCGAGACAAACACAACTAATACCGCACCTGTTTAATAAGTGCGCTTCTGGATGAGCATGAGTATTTGACTGGCATTGGATTAGGTAACGATTGAAGGGCAAAGAATAAATAGGTGCGGTATGATACGGACTGTCCGGTTCAAACAGGACTGACCGCCGAGGTGGGCGCCTCGTTGGATGGCGGGGCGTTTTCGGTGCGCGGATAAGGTACTCAATTGGTCGGATGGTCATGTTCGTGGGATTTTCGGTGCGGGGTGGGTGCGTTTTGTTTGGCGCGGGAAATCATACTTTTCGTGAAAGAAGCTTCTGGTTCCCGGCAGCCAATCGGGGATTCGGTAGTATCTGTTGCAGATGGTGCGCAAAAACCTCTGTCGATATTGCTCGTATTTGAAGCCGCGGCCGAGCAGCAGAGAAAAGTGCGCGCCGTCTATGGTCAGGTTTTTTACCTCCATCTTGTCAAAACACCGCTGAAACTCCGGGTTGTGTTTGGCTGCTTTATGGAGGATAAGGATGTCGCAGCCATCGAGCTGTTTGAAGTCGGTGAGAATGTCGTCGTGTCTGGCATGGCTTGAGCCTTTGCCGAAGACAATGACCTTGTCGTCCGTGTAATGGGCCAGCAGGGCCGAGGTGGAATAGCTGGTGGCTGCGAAGAGGAAGCGACCCTCATAAGGCCGGAGCTGATCGAGGATCTGGCGTGGGCGAATATACGTGACAAGGTCAACGAGGTGGCCTTGCTTGAGGACACCCTGGAGGCGGTCCAGCGGAAGAAATGAGACGCCGATGAGGAGGCACGCCTGCACGAGCGAGAAAGAGAGTGCAAACCTGATGCTCTTGATTAGCTGTTTCTCGTTCAGGATCAGGACCACCATAATATAGGCGAAGGGGAGAAACGAGACGTACCAGTGCGGCCTGACGGTTTTCTTGAATGAGACGGCCAGGAATACACATAGGGGTACGACGGCGGCCACGGCAAAGATGCGGAATGGTCCCCGGCGGAAGTTCGCCAGGATACGTGACCTGTTCTTGAACAGAAACCACAGCACCGGAGGAGTGATGAGGTAGACCAGAATGACAGCGAGTATGGCCAGGTTCAGCAGCGGCTTGGTATCCGGTCTGACCCTGTTAACGAGGTTGTGCATGATGTTGGGCCAGCCCATGCGGTAGTTCCAGAGCAGGTTCTGGACCATGAATGGCACTGCCGCCAAGGCGAGTAGGAGAAAGCCTTTCAGTCTGGTTGGGTTCTTTTTGACGACGAGCAGATATGCCAGGTATGAGAACGCCAGCAGCAGGGCAAAATACTTGGACGAGAATGCCATGCCGAGAAAGAGGCCGGCGAGCAGGTAATATAAATAGCTGCATTTTTTTTCGGCCTTAAAGAGGAAGAAGGCCGAGAGAAAGGAGAATAGAAAAAGTGGTGCGTCGGTAGTGAGCACGAAGAAGGCCGAATTCAGGGGCGAGAAGATAAACAGAATATAGGCAAGAAAGGCTTTTCGCTGGTCGTATGGCCTGAGCACTCCGTACATTCCCAGCGCAACAGCGGTGCTGAAGATTATGGGCATCAGTCGAAGCAGGACGTGCGAGCGGCCGAGGTACAGGAGCAGGTGGATGAGCCAGCCGAGCATCGGAGGGTGGTCGTAGTATCCCCAGGCGACGTACCTGCCGTGGAGGACGAAGTATGCTTCGTCGCCTGTGAACGGGAATCGCCAGGCGGTAAGGGTCTTGAGGGCCACAGAAAAAAGGGCAATCAGGACAATGGTCCTTGTTGTGGGCGCGCTTTGGAACAGATTGTCTAACAATCGCGGCTTTTCTTGCATTGCTCCTGCAACGATATAGTCGAAGGACTTATCTACCCGGATTCATACAACCCCAAGTATTTTACATATTGTGCCGGCAGACAGGCAAGAGAAAAATGTCTGGAATATTGCTTGTTGCGGGTCCGTGCGATACACTAATGCCCGATGGCAAGAGGTGAATTGAAACGGATTTTGGGTTTTGGCTGGGTTTTTGGAGGGCAAAAGGATGACGCTGGACGAGTTATTCAGCAAAGTCGGCAGGTTTTTCTCCTGGCTCTACTACGAACGGGCATGGTCGAAGTGGGAGCTGTTGGGTGCGGTACTGGTAGCTATCGCTTTGCTCTTGCTGGCGGGGAGGGGCCGGCGAAAAAAAACTGCGAAAATCGCCGCAAAGCAGGCCCACGAGGATAAGGCCTGGAGAGGCACGTAACAGCGACCGCCGACCGGCCGGCAATCTGGGATGGACCGCCAATCGCGTGGAGCGAATCATGTGTATGATCCGCACAGGCAGCCGCGTAATACTCTCTTATGATTATCGTTAGCAGAGCCTGCAATAGTAGCAAGCGTTTTTTTCTCATTTTTCTTGAGGCGAGGGGTGGGGGTAAGCTGTTTATTGACGGGCGGTTATGGACGCAAAATTCTTCCTGGATGGGAGCAGCTCAAGGCGGAAGCTGAGGGGATTTCATTCTATTTTCGTGACTGGCAATTTATCTGCGGCTTAAAGTTCAGGCCGCTGCTGCGGCTCTTTTCTATCTGTGGTTTCTCGGATGCTGTCTACCGGCAGCAGCTCGATTCCTGAACGGTCGCTTCGGACGCGAAGCCTGACGGACCAAATCATGTTGTTCTTCGCGTCTCTTGGACTATGGCCCCCTGTGCTGACAATCATCTTTCGGCATATGCTCGCGGGCAGGTGGGATTCGCCGCCTTCGACTGTCTTTACAGTGACTCTTGGCTTTTCGGTCGGGTGCATTCCGCCTGGCGAATGACGGTCAGTTCTATTTTGTCGTCACGCCGCCCAACTGAATCAATTCGAATGCGTTGAGGACTGCATAGCCGCCTTTGCGATGGCCTCTGAGGTCGTCACTCTTGCAGCAGCCGCCCGAATATACCACCACCAGCGGCGAGCCATCGGTGGTGAATTCGATAATCGACGGTTTTAGTTCCGCGTCCCTCGTCGCCTGCTGGATAACGACATCCTTCGCCTCCAGCGTCTGCCTGACGTTGCCCGTGCCCTGTTTTCCCGGGACTATCATCTTGTCCTCGGGGGTGCCGTACGTCTGGCCCTTGACCAGAGCGTCTTCAGCCCGCTTGAAATAATCCGCAAGGACGGTCTTGATCGGATAGACCCTGATGGAGGGCATCGGCGGCTCTGGGGTCTTTGACTCGGCATATTCCACTCGCGTCGGGCCGTCGCCGATGCGCCGGCCATTGAAATTGTTGTGATAGCTGACAAGCCTGTATTTTCCGGCGGGCAGGTCGTACAGGGACAGCAGAAGATCGCTGGTGGGATTATTGGGGAAATCGGACGCGGCGATCCAGGTATTGCAAATTGGCTCGTGGATGGGTTCCTTTTCCGGCTGACGGCCCCCCGCCAGATACCTTCTCATACCGGCCACGTAGATGGTCATGATGCCCTCGTAGTGGCAGGTGACGGCGGCGTGCACGCCGCTGCCGGCGATACCCGGTCCGCCTTGCGGATACCTTCCCTTACCGTCCTCCCACGTCAGGTCGCTGCGGTAGAAATCCCAGTCCGGAATCACCCAATGCCACCACCCTTGCTTTGCCGTTGCGGGAATCGGCTGCGGGTTGTTCTTGCCGGTCGGTGCCGCAAAATCCACCTTCAGGTGCAGGAGGTTAGTTTTTGCGCTGCCGGCCTTGGTCGCCGGGGCCGTGGTGCACCCTGCCATCAGGATACAAACCATCGCCAATTGCCATACTATCCTGCCTCTCATAACCGCTCCTCCTTCTTTTTTCCAACCATAGTTTTCGCCCCAAAAAACATGCCGGTTTCTGTTCTTTTGAATTGTCACAATATACAGCGCATCTCAACTCATCTCAAGCAAAATGCTCAGCCACGATTATCCGGCATTTTGCTTCAAGGTTGGTTATCTGACAGGTCGGGTATTATTCGGCCCGGCAGGCGGGCCGGATCAATAAGGATGTAAACCTTGGCAGCAGAAAGAACAGAAGGGGTTTAAGAAGCGGCTGATTCCATCTGTGCTTATGGGGGAAGTTTTCCACTTGGCCTGTTCGAACAGAAATAAAAGAAACAGACATAAACTACCACCATCAGGACTGTAACACATAGCACTACAACCGCACTTGTTCTGCTTAGCAGTGAAAGGGCAAGGTCAGCAAAGGTCCGGAGCTGCCCAATGAGACTGTCGATATCGTAATATGTGTCTCCTGGTTTCAATCGTTTAACGTTTCGGATACCTCGATGGTCAAGTACCACCGTTGGACCTCGATAGGGCCCGAAGACCTCTTCTTCGGCTTGGGTGAGGAGCGTCAGGTTAGGCTCGCCTGTGATCGACTGACAAGAAACGGGTATTTCGACTTTTTCATCCGGTGTGTCGTATTGAATCCACAGTGAGTTCTCAGGAATACACCTGTCACCGAACCATTTAGTGCCGGAAGTGGAAACTTCCACCACAGGATTGCCGCTCCGCTCTGCCGAAAAAACAGCCCGCCGAACCATATATGCCGCAGCAGGATCGACTATGATTTCCCAGCTTCCTTTGAAGGTCAGGAATGTTCCCGAGCCGACAAATTGTTGGGTCCCGTCCGCAAGATCGGCAACGCTCGTCAGCTCATCAATATACCTGGCAAATCCCCTGCCCAGGATGGACATTTTCTTCCATTTGACCAACTCTAAAGTACGGGAGTCAGATGGAAACAGGATTACTGACCCTTTGTCATCCGATGATGCTACAAGCTCGCCTTCTGAGTTCGGACGAAATGTCACATCGGATGACATTATGCACGAAAACTCAGACCCGTAGAATGTCTGTTGTTTAGTAAGTATACCAGGCACGGAATAGTTTGTGCCTGAGCCTGGTCGCGGGCCTCGAATCGGCCTTCTGGTCTTCTCATAATCAGGCGGTGATACTTCCGTGGCCTCCTCCGAAATGAAGGTTCTGCTGCCATCGGTAGTTATCATCCATACAGTTGGTCTGGCGGGAATGCCAGGCTTGCCGGGGAAGATGCCGGTTCCGGTGGCAGTGAAGCTCGCTTCATAAACCGAGTCGAAAGCCGCCATCCTGGCCAGTGTGTCCGTACCTTTTGATTCTGCCGCTCCACATACCGGCAACCTACTCTTAGGCAACACCAGAAGAAAGCCTGCAATTACCAAAGAACATCGCCTAAAGCCATAACAGTGCTTCTCTGTTAAGCCCATGACATGTAAATCCTTTTCATTGCCGCAGTTCGATTATCAATATGTTCCGGTAACTTCCAGGAACCATAATGGCAGAGATTGCCAGGATTGCAAGCACTTTTTTCTCTTATTTTGGGGGGTAACTTGTTTATTGATGGGCGGTTAAGGGCAGAAGCCGGGATGATGAAAGCCGGCGTCTCGCAGTGTGACGGCAAAAAAATAGCCCCCGCTACTACTTTCATCTATCGGAGGCAGTAGACGAAGCAGGGGCTATGGTTTATGGGTCGCAATTATATTATACCACTTTTCGCCCCGAAGCAAGGGAAAAATGCAGAAATTCCAAAAATAGATGAAAATAAATTGCCGGCGGGGTGGGCCGTTTTGGGGCGACAATCGCCGTTCTTATAGGGCTGAGGGGCCAAGGCACGGCGTTGAGCGACGGGACGGGCGGAAATTGAATCTTCCGGGAGCGATTGCTAAAATATCGGGGTAAGAGAAAGGTTTGTTGAGGGCAAAGAATATGGCGGAGACGGATAACAGGTCGACTCGAGCGAAGCGGAAGATTCCGAAGGTGAGCATCTTAGGGATTTTGGCGGCGGCGGCAGCGTTCTCGATACGGGCAAGGCAATTGCCGCTATGCTCACCAACAAAGGAGAGCTGGAGGACTACCTTGAAGTTGTCGGAAGGGGCCGGCCGCTGGCCGAGCCGGCCGTGGAAAATAGTATAACATATGTTGCGATGGACACACACAAGAAAGAACACAAGGTTGCTTTGCATTATCCTGGTGATGAGCGGGTCCTGGAGTTTACCGTCAAAAACAGTGTGCGTGAGATCAAAAAGATGGTAAACAAAGTCAAAAAGCAGGCGCCATCCGCTCTCGAATTCTGCTACGAAGCAGGCGTCTGCGGTTTCAGCCTCAAACGTACAATCGAATCGCTCGCGTGCAGTTGTGCGGTCATCGCCCACTCCAGCTACCGCGTAACGGGAAACGCGGACTGTTTTTTACAACTATTCACTAATAGTAAAAATAAACTTCAAATGTAAAATCCACGCTATTATAGCTGTTAGAATAATTGAGCCACTGCGGGCAATAGTCACATAACTAACCTTGTCCTGAGATGGACCGAAACAATCACAACTGATGTCCAAGCCTCGGATTACCGTTGAGCTGATTAGCACACCAAACATCATCGAAAGACCTATAGTTATTAATAAAGATCCACTAATAAAAACACCACTAATGAGACAGATTCCCAAGAACAATTCAAGCCAGGGTAAAACACTCGCAACTAATAACCCTAGATTTGGTCCTACAATCTCAAATTTATATACACTTCCAAGAAAATCATAAGGTTGCCGAATTTTGGGGATGCTGCCTACCAAAAACATTATCCCAAGTCCAACTCTAAGGAGCATCGCTATTGTAGGCATTGACCTTATTATTTTTTTCTTAAAGTTTGTTTTGAGCCTCGATCCACTCATTATACCCTCCCTTGTAAATACGGATGTTTTCATAACCGATGTCTTTTAATTTTAATGCAACTTTCTGAGCAAATGGACAGCCTGCACTCTGACAATAAATAACCATCTCGATATCTTTAGGGTATTTGTCCATTATCTCAGAGGCTTTTTCAGTTGATGAGTTGACAGGAATATTGATAGCCCCTTCAAGATGTCCAGCTTCGTAATCACTTTCATAGCGAGCGTCAATTATCAATCTATCGCTACCTATGAAGTTATCTATAGCCCTTGTCGACACTTTAGGTATAAAACTGCCAGCATAAGCCCTCTGCATTCCTTCAACCACTTTGCCTCCCGGACTAAGTAATCCACCCGGAATCAAAAAATTATACATTACTGAACCGATAAAGATCGCTGCCAAAATCACCGCAGCCTGGAACACAGAGATACCTGACTTAAACGCAAAGTTATTTCCAGCAAGAAATTGGTAGAATTTACTTTTTCTTGTTAATCGAAATAGCAAATGATAAACCATACAACATAATAATGCCAATGCCGTGTAACTGGTAAGGCGTATTTTTGAACGGAACAACAGGGGCTTTATGTCTATTGGCTTGGTAGAGACAATTAATCCAACTCGATCCCAGCGTGATTCTAAATCTGTAAAAGATTCTAAACTGATTTTCTTCGGAGGGTCAAAAATTTGTGCTTTCCCGTCTTTGACACCAATTAATAATACATAATGGTCATATTCCACACTCAGTGAGTTAGCTTTAACATGCAGAATAGTTGGATTAGGTAATGCTCTGATAACATCTTCAATGGCAAGATTTTTTACAGACTTTATGTAAAGCCCATTATCTGATGCCGCATTTTTGAGATCTTCAATAGTACTTCCTTTTATAGAACTGAGATATTTAGGTTTATAAAAATCTCTGAGCACTGCATCTTGGCCTAATATTTTCTTAGCGGAATAAATTGTATAAATACCACAAAAGGGGCCTTGACTGTCACTTGAGGCAATTGCTTTATGACAAATCAAAAAGATTATTGTAATAACTAGTACTTCATAACATTTGATTTTAGCCGTTGAGAGGGAATTGCCGATACAACTTTCAGAGTATCATTTTTCTGAAAGGGATCGGTATGAACAAGAAATATATCGTTCGGCTCACGACGGAAGAACAAAAAGAACTGGA
>DATKZT010000064.1:0-41036 GCA_035527845.1 Sedimentisphaerales bacterium
AGGAAGTTTTGCCTTCTGCAGCTCTCTGGCGAGACTGTATCCGGTGGGGCCGGCTTCGTAGGCGATCAGTTTCACGGCGGGACTCAATTTTTGGAGGGCTTGCGTGAGGTGTTTGTTGTCGGCGGGGGTGACGAAATCGATTGCCGGAGCATCGTTGAGCCAGATTGCGACGCTGCAGGACTCTTTGTGGACGTCGATGCCGACGTACATTTTGTCATCTTTGGTGGGGTTAAATTGCTTGAACCACATTTGTTTTTTCGATAGTCTTTTGTTCATGGCCATCCCTTTCAAATGACGGTTTCGGTTAATGATTTTTCGAGAATCATAACCGTTGAAAGGATGGCCTTCATATTATCTATATACAACCAGTGGCGGGCCACTGGTGAGCCGGTGGGCTTGTCGTTGACGTAGAAGTTTCCGGGCTGCGTGGCGCAGGACGTCCATCGCCTTTACAATGGCGCCGCGGTCGAGGGCGAAAATCGAGCCGGTCAGGGCGTATGGCGAGGTCTGGTCGCATACGTGCAGCGTCTGGTCATATTCATTTTCCGGATAGACGTATATGGTCAGGACAGGGCCGAAGATCTCTTGGGCCATGAGTTTGGATTTGGGAGGCCCCGGTGAGGCCGAGGGCGGGCAAGTCCTTCGACGCGGTTCGGCTTCGCTCACCACAGGCTGCTCCCCCCTTCGCTAAAGCTGCGGAGGGCAGGCAGGACAGGCCCTTCGACCAAGCTCAGGACAGGCGGCGGGTAAATGTCGAAGGGTTCAAGAGTGTGAGTGAGAGTGGGGCCGAACCGGAGGCGGGAAAGGGTTTTCGACGCAAGGGGCGAAGATGTTGCAATTTCGAGAGGGATTTGATAGGTTATGGCAGCAAGGAGGCGCAGCGAAGTTATTGTATATGAGCAATGGCAGTTGAACATCCTTTGAGGCCGAAGGCGAACGAGTGGCTGGTATGGACAGAAGAAAGGGATTTACGTTAATAGAACTTCTGGTGGTAATCGCGATTATTGCGCTGTTGATGTCCATTCTGGCGCCGGCGTTGAGCAAGGCAAAGGAGCAGGCAAAGGCGGCGGTTTGCCAGTCGAATCTGCATCAATTGGGGATTGTGTGCGGCATGTACACGGGTGACAACAACGGCAAAATGCCCCACCTGAGGGATTTTGACTGGGTCACGCCGCTGTACCGATACTACCGGAAGATAGAGCTGCTGAGCTGTCCAAGCGCCTCGAAGCCATTATACGTGCCCGGCCAGAACGAGGAGCTGGTTGGCGGGAAGTTCAAGGCGTGGGCCAAGTGGCGGGATTATGACCGGGATGGTGTAGAGCAGGTCGTCATCGGCAGCTACGGGATAAATATGTTCATAGGAGAGTATGCCAAGGATGAGCAAAGGAGGGAGGAGCTGTTGTGGAAGACTACCATTTTCAAGGGTGCAGTTTATGTGCCGGTCCTTACCGATTCGGCGGAGGACGAAGACACGCCAACGACACTTGATGAGCCGCCCGAATATGACGGCCAAATCTACAGCGTTCCACCGAGGAACTTACACGAAATGAGGGATCGGTGCATCAATCGTCACACAAGGAACATAAACGTTCTTTTTGCTGACTGGCACGTTAGTAAAGTCACGCTCAAGCGATTGTGGGGCCTCAGGTGGCACCGCGAATGGGACAGAGAGATCAGCGAGGTCGGCATGCCGACGGCATGGGACGACCCGAGCCACTGGATGTTCGGATACCCTGAATAGCGGCCGGATGGTGAATAAGCAATCGGCGTGGATAGATGGGAGGGTGCAGATTAGACAATGGTGGGTGGGGGGCTTTTGATTTACCATTTACGATTTACTATTCATTACTGTGGGAGATTGCCGCGCCCGCCTGTGGCAGGCTCGCAATGACGAAGTTGTGGATTCCTGCGTGCGCAGGAATGACAGATTGAATATCCGGTCGGCCTTCGTCCGTTCAAATGAGTTACCGGCAGAAGCAAATTGAAAACCGGCTGGCAGTCGTTCAAAGGGCGATTCAGCCATGTTGGCCAATATCATCGAATCCCAGGCGGACGAACGCTCTGGCATCGGGAAATGTTGTTTCCGTCCTGCTGCGCAACTGGTCAAGGTGTACAAGTATGTCGAGAATGTCATCTTCGCGCTCGGGCAGATGATTACGCATTTGGTCCCAAGCGGCAATGGAACGGTCTATGCCTATCAAGGCGATTTTTGCCGAGCCGTCCGAGTCTTTCGGCATTTCATGCGGACCATCTTCCAGAGTTCCGCTCATTGCCCTGACAAGTTTGACGTATATCTGATGCTGGTACCAGCGGATGACTTCAACCGAATCAATGAGGTGGGCAGCCTCTGTGTGCGGGTCAGAACCGGGAAGTTCAAGTCGTGCCTGCAAATCGAGCTCACCTTGCATTTGCTCGAAGACGTTTCTTGCGGAATCGAACCAGTTCGTCACCATTTCAATATAGGACTTTGCTGAACGACAACATTCGTGGCTTCTGACGGTGTCCTCAATGGTCCTCTGCCGGTCGCAAGCCTCCTGAAGATCGAGGGAATCGAGGTCGATGCCTTCGCGTTCTGCAAATTCCTTCAACATTTCACGGGTGACCTGGAACATTCGCGATACGCCGTGGAGCAAATCGCCGGTGTTTACGTCGAGGTCTTGTGAATCGCCGAATTGTTCTTCGCACAATGCAAAGTTCATACAACGCTGGGTAACCGGACAGCGCTCGCACCATCGGTCGCAGTAATTATAAATGCCCGGGATAAATTCGGGGTTTTCTGCGAGCTTTTTGAGTTTTTCCTTGTCCATCGTGAGCCCTAACCCTCGACGACCCAGGAGGCTATATGTAGACTTTGTCCATGAGTCTGGGGAAGGCGATGCACTGCCGGATGTGCTTTTCGCCTGTAATCCAGGCGACGGTTCTTTCGACGCCGAGGCCGAAGCCGCCGTGTGGCACCGAGCCGTACTTGCGCAGGTCGAGGTACCAACCATAGTTTTCCGGGTCGAGGCCCTGCCCTTTGATTCGGGCAAGCAGGCGGTCGTGGTCGTCTTCGCGGACGGAGCCGCCGATTATTTCGCCGAAGCCGGCCGGGGCGAGGCAATCGAAATTCAAAACAACTTTCTCGTCTTCGCGATCGGTCCTCATATAGAAGGCCTTGGCCGCCTTGGGATAGTGGGTGACGAAGACGGGCTTGTCGTGCATCTGCGAGATGATGGTCTCGTCCGAGCCGCCCAGGTCCTTTCCCCACTGGAACTCGGCGGCGAGCTGTGCGTGTTTTGGGTTGTTCTCAATCCTGGTGTCGGTTTCGGCAAGCTCGCTGCGCAATTCGATTAGCTCGGCGGCGATTTTGTCCTGCTGCCACTGCTTCAACTGCCCTTTTTGTTTTTGTTCGAGTTCGGCGATTCGGGTTTCAATCTCGGCCTTGTGCTTTTTCAAATCCTGCAACTGCTGGGCGAGAAAGTCGGCAGCTTTTTGCCCGGTCAGGATATCGACCGCCTCGGTATAGGTTAGTCGGTAAAAAGGCGGCTTGATTTTTTCCAGCGATGCAATGTCAGCGCCCAACGTCTCGAGCTGAGGGCGGTTCTTTTCGAGGACCTGGGCGACGATAAACGATACGAAATTCTCGCCTAATTCGAGCAGGCCATTCAGGTCGATAAATGCCACCTCGGGCTCGACCATCCAGAACTCGGTGAGGTGGCGGCGGGTTTTGCTTTTTTCCGCTCGGAAGGTGGGGCCGAAGCAATAGACCTTTCCGAAGCTCATCGCGGCGGATTCCAAGTGCAACTGGCCCGTCTGCGTAAGGTGCAGGGGCGTGCCGAAATAGTCCACCTGAAAGAGCGTCTGCTCCTCTTCGCCGGCGGCGGCGGTAAAGATGGGCGTATCGATGAGTGTGAAGCCGTTATCGTTGAAGAACCTGCGGATGGCGTCGATGACGGTGTGGCGGACCTTGCCGATGCACCAGGGCAGTTGTGAGCGAAGGTGGAGGTGACGGTTCTTCAGGAGGAAGTCGATGCCGTGGGACTTGGGCGTGATGGGGTAGTCCGTTGCGGGTGACACTACTTCGGCGCCTGTTACGGCCAACTCATAGCCCCCGACGCTCCTTTGCTCGGCGCGGACGGCGCCCGTGACCCTCAGTGATGATTCCTGTCCGAGGCGTTTCAGGTCTTCGAAAAGCTCGTCGGGGATGCCGCCTTTTTCCACGACGCACTGGCAGAGGCCCGTGCCGTCGCGGACAATCAGGAATTGTATTTTGCCGCTGGCCCTGCTGTTATAGAGCCAGCCGGATAATGTTACCTCTTGGCCCACGTGCCCGGCCAACTCACTGATAGTGACGTTCTCTGCTGCCATCTGATTACCCCAAATCGAGACACAAAATATCTGCGAAGTTTTACGCGCCGTTTCGCTATTGCTCCTGCGGCCTGCCCTTTGGCAGGATTATCCAGGCGACGATGTAAGTAATGACCAGCGGAGCTATGCCGCTGATGACGCAGGCGAAGACTGTGGCCAGGCGGACCATGTTGCCGTCGATGGCGAACTCTTCGCCCAATCCGCCGCAGATGCCGGCGATCTTCGAGTCGGTCTCTGATCGATACAGCCTTTTCATTTCATCGCTCCTTATTTATTTGCGGCTTACTTATACCAGATTATCCTTGAATCCGCAAAATACTAACTCGGGCGTTATCACGATAAGCGCCAAGCACCCGAAGCCAAACCATTTGAGGATTCGGCCGGCCTTTCCGGGTCTTTTCTTTTCTATCTCTTGCTGAGCCATAAGGTTCTGCCGGCTATTCTGCCGGGGGCCTTCTTTGAGCGCCTCTGTTTTTGGCGGGCCAGATAAGCCAGTCGTCGGCGCCTCCTGTGTGGTTTCCGTTTTCATCGATATTGTTTTTGCCTGTGCTGTAAAGGGTGAAGGTATCCTGTGTGAGCTTATAGACGAACGAGCCGGCGTTGAGCGGATCGATGAATATTTCCGGAGGCCCGACGTGCGTGATATCAGCGAGGCTCTGCGGCCAGCGAGCGTTTTGGTTCTTGTATTTCCTGACGGCGATGAGGATGAGGCTGGACCGCCGGGCGGCAAGTAATTGAACGTAGTAAGTTCGGACCCTGCGGGAGAGGTCCCATTTTGAGCTGAAGATGCGCTTCAGCCAGCGAAGGAAGTCCCAATTTCCCGGCTCCAGTCTTTCGTATAATCCTTCCATTTCCCAAAGCTCCGTCCAAATGTCATCCCAATTATCTTGCGTCGAGCCGAGGGACTGCTCGATCATGTCCAAATGCCCGTCGGTCACGTCGCCTTGTACGATAAGGCTCTTGATGTGCCCCATGGCAAAGGCGTCGATGGCGATGCCGGGCAGAAAGTAAACGATGAGCGGCTGCTGCTGCAGGTGTGCAGCCATTCGCATTATGCACCGGTATTTTTTCAGGGCGGCGTCGATGCGTCCTTCGGCTATGTCGTTGTTTGCCGCCGAAACGAGCAATTGCGCCCACGGCCGCACGGCCCTAACCAGATGCACACGTCCGGCCGCGTATGCAGTCCCAACAGCGAGGGGAAGGTGACACTTCTGTTTTTGGGAGGCTTCCAACAATCTGCTTATCGCGCTTTGATGTCCTTGCAGCCACTCGGCGGCATCGGGATGGTCCGCCGAAAGCCACGGGCCGGTCAATCCTGCCCTGCTCAGGAAGGCCGGCTGGCTGGAGGCCAAATCCGTATTCGCCAGCACCTCGCTATAAATCACCGCTGCATTTTCCTCTTCCGGGATGGCGAGGGCGGTTTCGATAGCCGCGAGGCGCTGCTTGGCGGAAGCCACCGTCAATCGCTTGCTCAACCACAGAAGCGCAACTACCGCTGCGGCGGCCAACATGACCATCCCGGCCCACCAGCGCAGGGGCCGCTTAGGTTTTGTCGTTTTCGCCTCTTTGTCTTCTATGTCTTGCTCAGCCATAAGGTTCTCCGGTCTATTGTGGAGGTTGGGGGGTTTGAGTGCGTCTGCTTGATGGCGGCCAGATCAGCCAGTCGTCGGCGCCGCCTGTGTGGTTTCCGTTTTCATCGATATTGTTTTGGCCTCTGCTGTAAAGGGTGAAGGTATCCTGTGTGAGCTTATAGACGAACGAGCCGGCGTTGAGCGGGTCAACGAAGACTTCCGGCGGGGCAAGTGACTTGACCTCATCCAGGCTATGCGGCCAGCTTCCATTGGTGTTCTTGTAACGCCTCAAGGCAAGCAGGATATAGGCCCCGCGCCGACTCGCAAGTGTCCGCCGACAGAGTTCCTCGCATCGCTCCAAGGCAGCACGCTGTGGGTCTTGCAGGCGAAGAATCCACCAGCCAAGAATATTGCCTTTTTTTTTCGCGAGCAGCATTTCGAGTTCAATAGCCTTTGACGGGTTCTTCAGCCAGTCGTCACTTGTCGGCGGCAGGGCTTCTTCGATGGTATCCAAATGCTCCTTTGTGCAATCGCCTTCGACAATGAAGGTGCTCACGTTTTTTGAGGCAACGGCTTCGAGGGCTATACTTACCAGAAGATCGATCACCATGGGCTGCTGACCGACGTGCTCGGCCATTTGAAGGACGCTCAGGTATTTCTCGACCCCGGTGTCAATCCGACCCTCGGCAATATCATTATTTCCGGCCGCAACAAGCAGATACGTCCATTGACGCATCGTCTTGGCCAAATTATTGTGGCGGCTGAGAATCACAGGATCGAGACCTATTGGAAGGCGGCACTCTCGTTTTGCAACCGCCTCTTTCAGCTTCAATATTGTGCTTTCATGTCCCCTGAGCCATGCAGCGGTTTCGGGATGGTCCTTCGAAAGCCAGGGACCCGATATTGCTGCAGGGTCAGTCATAACGACGAATGCAGGCTGAGTGGAGTACACATACACGGTCTCCAACAATTCGTTGTAAATCACCGCGGCGTTTTCTTCGTCCGGGATGGCGCGTGCGGCTTCGATAGCCGCCAGTTGTTGTTCAATGCTGGGAGTCCCCGCCCGGCGGCTTATCCACAAGAAAACCAGAATGACCAGCGCTGTGCCCAAAAAGACCAACACCCACCAGCGCAGGCCTCGCTTAGGTTTTGTTGCTTTGGCCTCTTTGTTTTCCATCTCCTGCTCAGTCATTCGGTTTCGCTGACTGCTTCTCGGCAGCCTTTCTCTGTTGAAATATTCTGCTCCACGGGGGCCAGATCTGCAAATCATCCGGCCTGCCTTTCTTTGTACCACCATATTCTCCGTTTTCGTCGATGCGGTTTCGTCCGGTGCTGTAGAGGGTGAAGGCATCTTCGGTAAGTCTGTAAACAAACTCGCCGCCGCTGAGCGGGTCAATCAGCGCTTCGGCGGGCAGCAAGCCGCGGATTTCGTCGAGGGTGCTCGGCCATTGTCCCGTCTTATCTTTGCAGCGGCGCAGGGCAATAAGGATAAACATAGCGCGGCGCGACGCGAGCGTGCGCAGGTAGACGTAGTGCAACGCCTCCAAATCCGGCGTGTCGGGCTTGCGGCCGAACAGGCGCAACACCGACTCGAGCAGATTCACGCGTTGTTTTCTGCGGTACAAACGATCAACCTGGGCCGTTTGCGGTGAGAAATTGTCCCACTCGTTCCGAATCGGCGGCAGGGCGGCTTCGATTGCTTTAAAGTCCGTCTCTGCAAAAGGGCCTTCAGCGACGAAGGTGCGCGTTCGATTCAGGGGCCAGGATTCTATGCAGAGGCCAATGATATTGTCCTCGACGACCGGCTGCTGAGCATGGTGCACGCCCATCGTAATCGCGGCAAGGTACTTCCGGACAGCCGGTTCAATTCTGCCCTCGGCAACGTCATTATTGCCCGCCCTGAGCAGCAGGAAGGCCCACGAGCGCATCGCAACACTGCGAGCGCCCCGCTGCGGAATATTATGCGGATAACCGGTTATGGGAAAGCGGCACTGCTTTTTTGTGCTCGCCTGGAGCAGGCCGGCTATCAAGGGCTGCTGTTCCCTGAGCCACATACGAAGTTGAGGATTATCCTCGCTCAGCCAGGGCTTATCGGGGGTTGTATCAGTGTTAACGTTCACGACGCCCCATGGGACCTGGGTCTTGCCATAATCTTTCATCAGCCGGTTGTAAATCACTGCGGCGTTTTCTGTGTCGGGGATGGCGCGGGCGGCCTCGATGGCGGCGAGGCGCTCGTCCACCCGACGCAGGGTCAGTCGGTTGCTCAGCCAGAGAAGGGCGAGGAGAGCGGCGGCGGCCAGCATTGCCATACCGATCCACCAGCGCAGTCGGGGTCCGCGTCGTGTCGTTTGGGCCTGCTGGTGCTCGGTTTCGTGCTCTGCCATCGTGCTCCCTCCACGCCGGGGCAGCACCTGCCTATTTCCTGACTTTCACCACGAGCTTATGGACGTTGGATTTGCCGTCGTGGTAGTCGTAGCAGGGCTTGTGCGCATCGTCGGGGTAGAATATTGCGAACATGCCTTTTGCCAGTTTGACCTCGGTGAACATCTGCGGGTCGGCGTATTTGGCGACGTCGGGCTTGTACGGCTGAACCACGTCCTTCAGCGTTTCGGTCAGGGCGTATCCTATGGTCTCTTCGCCGTCGATAATCGCCTGGATATCGATATAGTCCTTGTGCGCCTCGAACAAGGAGTCTTCCTTGTTCTTTGTGGGGTAGCGCTGAATCATATAGAACAGCTTCTCGCCATCCACCTCGTACTTGCCGTTTTCCCGGCCGGTGGCGCTGGCATCCGTCATGAGCGCCAAACCTTTTGCGATACCTTCGGAAAGTCCCTTGTAGAGTCCGGCGTTTTCGATTTTGTCAACAATCATTTCATACCTCCAATCGTTCACGAATATGGGTTAGTAAGTTATCGGTTGACACCCTGACCTGGTCCATGGTGTCGCGCTCGCGTACGGTGACGGTGCTATCCTCTTTTGTCTGGCCGTCCACGGTGACACAGAATGGCGTACCGGCCTCGTCCTGCCGGCGATAGCGCCGACCCACCGCACCCTTCTCGTCGTAGAAGCAGTTAAAGTACTTTTTCAAATGGTCGTAAATATTCCTGGCAATCTCGGGCATGCCGTCCTTTTTCACCAAGGGAAATACGCCGACCTTTATGGGCGCCAGGTCCGCGTGGAACCTCAGCAGGTTCCTCGTCTCGCCGCGTACTTCTTCCTCGTCGTAGGCATCGACAAGAAAGGCAAGCGCGCTTCGGTCTATGCCGGCGCTGGGCTCAATCACGTATGGTATATACCGCTGCTTCTGCTCTTCATCGAAGTAAGACAGCGGGCCCGACTGGTAATCGTCCGCCTCCGGCGCCAGCTCGATTTTTGTCACGTCTCGCTTGTTTTCGAACCATCGGTTGAGCGTTCGCATCCCCCGCTGGTGCTGTCGCAAATCGTAATCGGTGCGGTTGGCAATACCTTCGAGCTCCTGCCAGTCGCCGGAGCCGAAGGGAAATCTATATTCGACGTCCGCACAGGCCTTTGCATAATGCGCCAGCTCATCGGCCTGGTGCTGGCGCAGGCGGAGGTTCTCCCTTTTGATTCCCAGATCAACGTACCAGTTAAAGCGCAGATCCTTCCATGTGGTCCACCACTGCTCATCGGTGCCGGGCTTGCAGAAGAATTCCAGCTCGGCCTGCTCGAACTCACGCGTGCGGAAGATAAACGCCTTGGTCGTCACCTCGTTTCGAAAGCTCTTTCCTATCTGGGCGATGCCGAAGGGAATCTTGACGCGCGTACTGTCGAGGACGTTTCTGAAGTTGGCGAAAATGCCCTGTGCGGTTTCCGGCCGAAGATACAGGGTCATTGAATCGTCCACGTTGGCGCCCATCCGGGTCTCGAACATCAGCTTGAAAGGCATCGGCTCGGTAAACTGTCCCACGGCACCGCAGCTGGGGCACGTTTTGTTGCTCAAATCGTGGGCCCTGGTCATAGCCGCATCCAAGGCGATGTGCTCGGTGTGCTCCTCGGCGTGCTGGGCCAGGTGGTCCACCCGCGTTCTGACGTTGCACTTTTTACATTCGGCTATCAAATCCGCAAATTCGTCCGTGTGCCCCGACGCCTTCCAGACCATGGGGTGCATGAGGATGCTGCAATCGAGGCCCACCACATCGTCCCGCATCTGCACGACGCTCTTCCACCAGGCGCGCCTGATGTTGTTTTTCAGCTCCGCGCCGAGCGGCCCGTAATCGTAGCAGCTTGCCAGGCCGCCGTAGATTTCGCTCGACTGAAATATGAATCCCCGGCGCTTGCACAGCGAAACGATATCGTCCAGCTTCGTAATCCTTGCCATACTTGAATTCCTTAACAATTCTGATATTAGAGCCTGTAAAAAACTCAAGTTTTACTGTGGTCTGCTGCAAAACCAGTTTGTTACCGACTCTTAGTCGCATCATTATATATAAAAGGGCGCTGATTACAAGGATTGATAGTTGCCGGCGCAGTCAGGCCCCGCTCCTGTCGGAGACTCTCGCTGTCGCTTGTGATGACTTCTGCGTCTCTTTTGATCAGGGCATCGTGGAACTGACGCGCCTTGCAGCAATCCGCCTGAAGTTTCAGTTCGGCAGTAACGGCACGTTTGACGCGACGGCCTTGTGCGGTTAGATTGTGCAGGCCAGCTTTGAGGAGCCAAAGTCTCAGTATGGAGACAGATGTTTGTATAGTGGGCGCCGGACCGGCCGGGCTGACGGCCGCCATCTTTGCTGCGCAAAAGGGCGCCCAAACAACCGTGATCGAGGGCAATACCACCGCCGGCAGAAAGCTTCTGCGAACCGGCGGCGGACGGTGCAACCTGACACACTGTGACAACGTCAACGACCTGATTGCCGCTTACGGACCGGGCGGCAGGTTCCTGCGTTACTGTCTGCACGAATTTCCCCCGCGGGGCGTTATGCAATTCTTTTCAGAGCGTGGACTCGAGACCGAAGTCGAAAAAGACGGGTGCGTGTTTCCGGTCAGCGGCCGCGCCGCCGATGTCAGAGACATTCTTCTGGCCGAAGCAAAAAGGCTCGGCGTGCAATTTCTGTATGACCGGACCGCTGAACGGGTCTCCAAGAGCAGCCAACCGTTTTTCGAAGTGCGAACCCTCAGACAAACCGTTAATGCGGCAAAGGTAATCATCGCCACCGGAGGAGTAAGCTGGCCCGATACCGGCTCGACCGGCGCCGGTTACCACTTCGCCAGGGAGCTGGGGCATACGATAATTGAGCCGAGAGGCGCCCTGGTGCCGCTTTTGAAGGGCGAAAGATGGGTTGCCGATCTGGCCGGCACGGCTTTGGAAAACGTCAAAATATCCACCACCCTTGGCAAGAAAAAGACGACGGTGAGGGGTCCCATGCTTTTTACGCAGGATGGCATCGGAGGCCCCGCCCCGCTTGACCTCAGCAGGCTAATAGCCGACCTTCTGCCCGAGAGTGCGATTCAGATTTCCGTTGATATGGTTGTGGGGTGCGGCGAACAGGTCCTTGATGAAAAAATCGTCCGGCTTTGCGCGGAAAATCCCAGAAAGACGATGACGAACATTCTATCGCGATTCGTGCCCCGACGGCTGGCCGCCGCCTTGTGCGGTCGGCTTGATATTGGCGAGACGCAGCCTTCTCAACTCAGCAAACAGAAACGCAGGAAACTGGTCGGGGTCCTCAAGGCGCTGCCTCTGACGATTACCGGTGCACGACCGATAAACGAGGCGATGGTGACACACGGAGGCGTAAGCACGCGGCAAATAGAGGCGAAAACCATGCAGTCCACGATCTGCGCGGGCCTCTTTTTCGCCGGCGAAGTAATCGACGTGGACGGACCCTGCGGCGGTTATAACCTGCAGATATGCTGGTCCACAGGCGCGCTGGCGGGACGCTCGGCGGCCACTGCGCGGCCCGCCCGTTCGCACGTCCTATAACCTTTTCAAAGACGAATTGATGAAAAAATCGGCCTGAAAATGGCCTGTTGCCAGCAAACACCGTATATGTTATAGACGATAGTACGTTAGTGGAACGAGTCTTTGCTCGGGTACATTGGAAGCTGACTGACGCTTGCGACCCACAAGAACTCGTTCGAGCAAATGTGACCGGGCAATTGAAAAACGATGGCAAAGGCGGTCAAGGTCAAAGATTGGGAAGAGCTGCCGGACGAGGAAATCCTGCAGATGCGGGTGCGCGACCTCGGGGTTCAGATTCCCAGCTCTCCGCTCGAACCGCTTATCGAGAGGCTGTACGACGAACTGGATGAACGCGGCATCAAGTTTCACCCGCCGTGCTATCTGGCGGACGAATGGCTCTGCCCGGACAAAGTGCCCATCATCGGCATACCCTTCTGCCTGGCGCACCCGCGGTTGAAGAGCATCGAGCAGAAAATGATGTTCGAGGTCGAAGGCGGAAGCGACGAATCGTGCATGAAACTGCTGCGTCACGAATCCGGGCACGCGCTGAACTACGCCTACCAAATGTACAAGAAGACGCGTTGGCGGCAGCTTTTCGGACAGTTCTCGGCAACCTACTCGGACTCGTATTACTATCAGCCCTACTCGAGGCGCTACGTGATAAACCTCGAGGACAATTATGCGCAGGCCCATCCGGACGAGGATTTCGCCGAGACCTTTGCCGTCTGGGTAAAACCGGACAGCAGCTGGCAGACGAAGTACCGCGGCTGGCCGGTCATCAAGAAACTTCAATACGTTGACGGCCTTGTCAAGAGAATCGGCGATCGCCCGCCGGTGGTCGCGGCCGAGGAGCGGCCTCCGTGGTCGGCGTCGCGCATGACCTCGACACTCGCCGCACATTACGAGCGCAAACGCCGGGCGCTCGGGAGCGAGTTTCAGGGATTCTACGACGACAGCCTGCAGGCCCTTTTTACGCGGAATCCTGCCGGTCACTCGAACATCAAGGCATCGAAGATTCTGCGCCAGCATCGCCGGCAGCTCGTGGACAGTGTGACCCGATGGACGGGACACAGAAAATACGATATTGCGCAGCTGGTCAACAGCCTGATAGGACGGTGCGACGCCCTGGGGCTTTACGCTTCGACCGCCGACAACAACAACATTATCGGTGTCACCGCCCTGGTGACGGCCGTTGCCAATAACACGCTCAGGACTCCAAGGAGGCCAGACGAGAAATGAGCCGACGATTGCATGTCGCAGTGCTGGTGGATAACGCCGCCGTTCCGGAAGATGACCGGGATTTCACCACGAGACCGGCCGAGCCTATCACCGAGTATCATGTCATCTGGGCCCTGCGTGACCTGCACCATAACGTATCCGTTCTGCCGGCGGTAAAGGATATTGCCGCCATAATCGGCGCGATCACCGAGCAAGGACCCGATATCATTTTCAATCTGACCGAGGAGTTTGGCGGCGACCGCCGACTGGATAAGAACATCGCAGGCCTGCTGGAGATGCTCGGCATACCCTTTACCGGGACCGGCCCCGACGGGCTCATGCTCTGCCGAGACAAGCATTTGTGCAAACAGCTCCTGAGTCTCCACAAGATACGCGTCCCCGGCTTCGGGGCGCTGGCCATCAGAAATCCCATTCGTGTCTCAAAGAACCTCTCTTACCCGCTGGTCATAAAGCCCGCCTTCGAAGACAGCTCCGAGGGCATCTCGAACGCCTCGCTGGTCGCCAACGAAACCGAGCTCAAGGAGCGGGTCCACTTTGTTCACGAGCGGTGGCAGCAGCCGGCGATTGCCGAGGAATACATCAGAGGGCGCGAACTCTACGTCACCGTAATGGGAAACAAAAGGTTGAGCGTCCTTCCCATCCGCGAATGTGTTTTCGACACGGGAGAAAACCACGGACCCCAGCTCGCGACTTACAGGGTGAAGTGGAATCCCGAATACAGGGAAAAATGGAACATCAGGTTCGAGTTCGCCAGGCTCGAGCCTCCCATTGTCGAAAGGATCGAAAGGGTCTGCCGGAAGGTTTACCATGTCCTTCAGATTCGCGACTACGGAAGAATCGACCTTCGGCTCACCCCGGATAACAAGGTGGTCATTCTCGAAGCCAACGCCAACCCTGACCTTGCCTACGGCGAAGAAGTCGCCGAGGCCGCTGAAAAGGCCGGCATCCATTACGAAAAGCTCATCGAGCGCATCCTCCACCTCGCGCGACAACGGTACACGTGAGATAGACCGCCTCCGTTTTCTCGGCCATCATGAGAATAAAGCGGATGTCTGATTCATTTGTCCTTTTGTGGGAATCAACCTGTTCAACTCCAGCCGGTATTTCCAAGTCGCCTGCCCTTGTTGTCACTGCGAGCGCAGCGAAACAGTGTCAAGCCGCAGGTTGGTTTGCAGCGTATTTGTCGGGGACACTCACTCCGGCCGGTAATACCGCATGGCCTCCGGAATGAGCTCTCTGATCTTCCGGACCCTGGTTTCATCCGACGGGTGAGTGCTCAATATTTCGAACGTCTGAGGCCCCTTTTGTGCAACGGCCATCCTATCCCAAAAGCTGAGCGCCTCGTTAGGATTGTACCCCGCCAGCGCCATGAAAATGAGCCCCAGGTGGTCGGCCTCGGATTCCTGCACTCGGCTGTAACGTCGGAGCACGCCCACCTCGGCGGCTATACCGTAGGAGCGCAGGAACAGGTCCTTGGTCCGGGCCGGACTATTGGCCATAGCCTCCGATAAGGCCATACCGCCAAGCTCATTCAAAAGCCCCATGGTCATCCTTTCGGCGCCGTGCCTGGCAAAGGCGTGCGCAATCTCGTGGCCCAGCACTGTGGCCAGTCCCGCTTCGGTCTGTGTCACCGGCAGCAGGCCGGTATAAACCACCACCTTGCCGCCGGGCATCGCCCAGGCATTGACGTTCGGGTCTTCAATCAGATTGAATTCCCACTTGTATCCGTACAACCGGTCAGAGATGTAGTTCTCCAGACAGTATCGCTCGACCGCATTTTGAATCCTCAGCCCCACGCGTTTGACCATCTGCGTCTGCGCGGCGTTGCTGCTCAGCCTGGTGTTCTGGATGAATTCAGTGTACGACTGGAAGCTCAACTGATTTATCGTCGAATCGGGAACGAGATTCAATTGCTGCCTGCCCGTCAGCGGAACCTGCGTGCATCCGGCCAGCGTCAGTGCCAGAGCGAGCAGAACGACGACTTTGGGTTTAAGAGCCGATTTCATGGCAATTTCTCCTTCCTGAAAAAGGCACTGTTCCTAATGTTCAAAAGCTCCATCAATTAGTACGCGCGGGAATTGTTTCTCGCACGCACCATCTATTAAGCAACAAAAGTCGTGATTTTTCAAGTCTTTTTTGGGCACGGCGGCAGGGGCAATTTCTTGGTTTTTTTGCTTGCCTGAGTGAGAGAATAAGTATATAATGACGGTGATTTTCGCGGAACACAAGTAATAGAGGCGAGCGAAAAATGCATCATTACGAGCAGTTCCTGGGGGGCTTGATTTGGAGTGCGATGGTGCACGCAGAGCGAGAGGAGGAATAACAAGATGAAAATGAGAAGTCTGACACCCGGACTACTATTTGCGGCCCTGGCAGGTTTGGCATTTGCGTGGGCGGCGGCGAGGGCCGAGACCTACGGCGGCGGCACGGGGGCGCCGAACGACCCGTTTTTAATCTATGACGCCAACCAGATGAACGCCATCGGCGCCAATGCCGGCGACTGGGACAAGCACTTCAAGGTTATGGCCGACATCGACCTGAGCGATTACAATGGGCTTGACGGCAATCCTGCCTTCAACCTTATTGGAAGATACTTGTCCCCACCGTTCACGGGCGTCTTCGACGGCAACGGACACGCGGTTTCAAACTTCACCCTCGCTCCGACAGACGCAAATGACTTGAGCGGCGTAGTTGCCCTGGGGATGTTTACACACGTAGCGGGCGACTTCGCCGAGATAAGGGACCTGACCTTGCGAAATGTGTTCGTGGACGGCAGGGCTTTGGACATGCCCTCTGCCGCTCTCGTTGGCAGGGTCAGAGGCAGTGCGTTCATAAACGCGTGCAGGATAGAAGGCGGCCAGATATTCGGCGGATGTTCCGCCGCGGGTCTCGTTGCGATAAGTTTTGCCGGTATCATTTATGATTGTCACGTGTCATGCCACGTGGAGGGCGACAGCCCTCTAAACTGCGGTCCTGCTGCAGGATTGCTTGTCGGGGAAAACGATGCCGATATTTACTACTGTACTTCCTCCGGCACTGTAGTGGGGGACCGAGTCGGCGGGCTCGTGGGATGGTCCGGTTTTGCCACTATCGTGAGCTGCCGGTCAGACGCCCAGGTTACTGGAATTGGATATGCAAGTTCGGGGGGATTGGTCGGGATCAGCAATGCCGACATAGAGGACTGCGCGGCCACGGGTAACGTCGTGGCGGCACGTATCTCGGCCGGTGGTCTCGTGGGCGATAATGCCGGTACTATCTTGCGCTCATGGGCCTCTGGTGATGTTGTTTGCCAGGACTGCTCCGGTACGGGCGGACTGGTAGGGACCAATATTTTGTGGGACGACTATGAGCGAAAATCCAAGGTGCTATATAGCTTTGCCACAGGCGACGTTGCGGGTTTCTTCGACGTCGGCGGACTGGTAGGTGATAACGAGGGCATCATAAGTGACAGCTATGCGTCGGGTAATGCTAGCGGCAGTACACGTGTGGGCGGACTCGTCGGCGGCAACTGGAACCCTTCGGTGGACGGCGCACAATACGATAACGGCAAAATCTACCGCAGTTACTCAGTTGGAAGACCTTCCGCAGATTCGAGGGTCGGCGGTTTGGTGGGCGCCACCGGCGAAAACACCACCGTATCAAACTGTTTTTGGGATATTCAGACCAGCGGCATGACCTACAGCGATGGTGGAGTCGGCAAAACGACCGCCGAGATGAAGACCGAGGCGACATTTACGGGCGCGGGGTGGGACTTCAATACCCCCGTATGGCAAATCTGCGAAGGGGTCTGCTATCCATCGCTCTGGTGGCAGTACGAGCAGCAGGTGCTTGGCGTCATGCCGACGCAACTGGAATTTGCCGCCCTCGAAGGCTACCCCAGCCCCGCAGGCCAGATGCTCTCGGTCGGAAACTGCGGGCCCGGAACCCTCAACTGGCAAATGGACGAGGACTGCTCCTGGCTTGCCGTTGAGCCGAATTCCGGTACTGTGGGCACCTTCGAAAGCAACGACGTTAATGTAATCCCCGCCACATCCTCCCTGCCCAAAGGTGACTACTATTGCGAGCTAATCTTCTCGGACGCCTGCGACCCCAACACTATCGTGATCGTCCCGGTGGACCTGACCGTCGCCGGCCCCAAGCTTTCCGTCACGCCGACTTTGGTGGAGTTTACCGCGGCGCCATACGAGCCCAATGTCGGCGGCCAAATCATCCAAATAAAAAATACCGGCGGGGGAACACTCAACTGGGAAATAACCGGCGTCAATGACTGCAACTGGCTGAGCGTTTATCCGCTGACAGGGCAATCCAGAGGCGAGGTCAACGAGGTCGCCGTCACTGTTGACCCGTGCGGCCTAGGGCTGGGATTCTACAATTGCCAGCTCACGGTCAGCGACGCCAACGCAGCGAGCAGCCCCAAGACCGTTAGCGTCAGCCTGCACGTCTACATACCCGGCGAGCTGCACGTCCCCGTCGAATACTCCACCATCCAGTCGGCTCTCAACGCCGCCGTCGCCGGCGAGACGGTTATCCTGCAACCGGGCAGCTACGACGAGGGCATAAATATACCTGCCAGGGACATCACCATCAAATCTGCCGACCCGCACGACCCGAATGTTGTCGCCGACACAATCCTCGATGGGGCCGGCTATCGCTCAGTCGTTGTATTTTCCGCAGGTGCAGGCTCGCCGACCCTTACCGGCTTTACCATCACCAACGGCGCCAACGGCATATATGCCGAAGCCGCAAGACCCATCATCACGAGGTGCATCATCGAGCAAAACCTCGGCCACGGCATCCGCTCTGTTGACAGCGAGCCAACGATTGTCGGTTGCAGCATCAGCGACAACGGCGGCGCAGGCGTCAGCCTGTACAGCTTGGAGCAGAATACCGCCCTCGTCATCAACTGCCGGCTGCTTGCCAACGCCCTCGACGGCGTCTCCTGCAACGACAGTGACCTCGATATTATCAACTGCCTCATTGCCGGCAACGGCGGCAACGGCTTGTGGTCCTGGTCCAGCCTGCTGCTAAACATCAGCAATTGCAGCATCGTCGAAAACGCCGGCACAGGCTGCGACGTGGAAGAATCCAGAACAAAAATCGCAAACTCTATCCTCTATGACAATAACCTTGGACAAATCCACCAGACTCACGGTCTTCTTCGCGTCGGCTTCAGCAACGTCGAGGGCGGCTGGGGCGGCACCGCCGTCATCGACGGCGAGCCCAACTTTGTTGCTCCGGGCACCTGGGTCGATGTCAACGACCCCAATACCACCGTGGAGCCCAATGACCCCAACGCCACGTGGCTCGAAGGCGACTATCGCCTCCAGCCCGGCTCACCCTGTATCGACGCCGGCGACAACGGCGATTCGAACACGGTTGAGCCGATACCGTTCGACCTCGACCACTCAGCCAGAATCATCGACGGCGACTGCAACGGCACCGATGTTGTCGATATGGGCGCTTACGAGGCCGCCTGCGCCTGCATCGGGGACTTCGACGGCGACTGTGACGCGGGCCTGACTGACTTTGCGATGCTCGCATCCGCCTGGCTCACCGCCGCCGGCCAGCCACGATACAATCCCGCGTGCGACATTGCCCTTCCGCCGGACGGATTCATCGATTGGCGTGACCTCAAGCTACTGGCGGAAAACTGGCTGCAGGGGCTTTAGGCATTTACTATTTCCAATTTACTGTTTGGTATTCGGTATTGGGGATTGCTATGGGCGCAGTGGGCCGGAGGTCCGCCGATAAATAAAGTTCCTCCCGGAGCGATGGAATCCTGCCAAAAATACGTTCAGAAAAGAGCAAAACGAGCGTAAATAAAGGAATGAACCGGACGTGAAAAAAACGCATTTTCAAAGGCGGCGTGAAGGCCAATTATGCAGAAAACAGAAAAGCGCAGCCGATATTAGGAGTATTGACGGTCATTGTACGATTTGCAGAAGGACGCGAGGCACGTTTGCAGCGTCTTAGTTTTTGAAGCCGCGTTCTTATCGGACGCAGGAGGATACGGGCAGCGTAAACCCCGTTGAATTGTCTGACGGGGAATAATTTTAGTGCCGAAATCGAGGATTTCTGACGGGGTGAAAGAGAAGAAACCAAAAAAGAAGGCGCTTGAATGCATGGCAATAGCAGCGGTGCTGCTGCTTGTGTGCAGTTGTCTGAGCTTCGATATTGGGGATTGGCCAAGCAGTTTTGTTTATCCTCACAATAATCCCTCATCGAATTTGTGCGGGTCGATGGGCGCGTTGTGTGCCTATTATCTTCTGTACTACATCGGACCCGGGGTGTTCGTAATACTGGTTTCGGCGCTGGTTTTTCTTTTGAGCCAGCTGATGGGCCGGCCGATGGGCCAGCCTTTCCTGCGGGCGACGGGGCTGCTGCTGTTGACGGCTGCCGCTTCCGGCAGCTTCTATTGTCTGTGGCCGCACAAGGTCTTTGGCTTTCCCATTGGCTCCGGCGGTGTGCTCGGCGTGGCAACAGTACATTTCCTGCGCAGCCATTTCGCAATTCTGGGGAGCGTCATCCTTATTTCAGCGACCTGGGCGGTAGGAATGATTCTTCTGGCGGACAGTCTGTTTTTGATGTTTTTCGGAGGTATTGGTATCGCGATCAAGAAGATGCTCGGCATCGCCGTACCGGCCTGGTCGGCGGCCAGGCAGCGCTCCGAGGTCCTGGGGGAGATATGGCAGAAACTGAGCCTCAAACAAAAGGAGGCCCCGGCCCAGGTGGAAGTCCTGGGGCTTGAGAGGGACAGGCGGCTCGAAGAAAGAATTGACTCTTCCGGCAAGGCCCCCGATTCGGCCGGGGCGCCGGCGGAGGCCAGAGGGGCGAAGCCGACGTCGGCTCCGGCGCGAAAGGCCGATGAGTCCTACGTTCCGAAGAGTTACGAGGATTACACGTTGCCGCCGCTGGAATTGCTCGCTGAGCCTGAATATGGGTTTGCCGCCGTTCAGGAGAAGGTCGTCAAGGCCAAGGCGGCCGCGCTGGAGAAGCTGCTGGGCGAATTTAACGTCAATGCGCGGGTGGTCGCGGCGGATACCGGCCCGGTTGTGACCATGTTCGAGCTGGAGCTCGCCGCGGGCGTCAAGGTCAGCCATATCAGCACGCTGGCCAACGATATGGCTCGGGCTCTGGGCGTCGGTGCGGTTCGCGTGGTGGCGCCGCTGCCGGGCAAGCACACGATAGGGATAGAGGTGCCGAACAGCGAAAAAGAGAAGGTTCGGATGAAAGACCTGATGCAGCTGGCGGGGACCCAGCCGGAGAGGATGGCCATACCGCTGTTTCTGGGCAAGGACTCGGCGGGAGAACCACTTGTCTCGGACCTGGCCCAGATGCCTCATCTGCTGATTGCGGGCACCACCGGCTCTGGCAAAAGTGTCTGCATAAACAGCATTATCGCCGGTGTGCTGCTGACCAGGCGTCCGGACGAGGTACAGATGATTCTGATAGACCCCAAGATGGTCGAAATGACGGCTTTCAACACGATTCCGCATCTGATGTGCCCGATAGTGACCGAGACGCAGCGGGCGGTCCAGATACTGGGCTGGGCGACCGAGAAGATGGACGAGCGGTACGCCCTGCTGGCCGAGGCGCGGGTGAAGAATATCTCAGAGTATAACAAGCTGGGGCCTGAGGGGATCATGGAGCGCTTCAGCCCGAGCAATGATGACGAGGCGGCCCAGATTCCCAAGAAGCTGCCCTACATCGTGATAGTAATCGATGAGCTGGCGGATTTGATGATGACCGCGGCCAAGGAAATAGAGACCTACATCGTTCGTCTTGCGCAAAAGAGCCGGGCGGTGGGTATAAACATCATCCTTGCCACTCAGCGTCCGCAGGCAACGGTGGTGACGGGCCTGATAAAATCGAACATGCCCACGAGGATAGGATTTCGCGTCGCGGCAAGGATGGACAGTCGAATCATCCTCGACCAGAACGGCGCCGAGACGCTGCTGGGAGAGGGGGACATGCTGTTCCTCAAACCCGGCACCAGCGACCTCATACGCGCACAGGGGACCTTTGTTGATGAATTGGAGATCAAGCGGGTAGTCAAGCACCTTAAAGAGGTGGCCGAGCCGCAGTTCCATCCCGAGCTTACCCAACTGAACAGGCTGGACGCCTCTGAGATTGCCAGAGATGAGCTTTTCGACGATGCGGTGCGGATTGTTCTGGAGACGCATCGGGGAAGCGTATCGCTGCTGCAGCGTCGGCTCAATATCGGATATGCACGGGCGTCACGGATAATAGAAATGATGGCGGGGGTGGGGGTGCTCGGCGAGTACAAAGGCAGCCAGGCGCGAGAGGTCACGATGACGCTCGAGGACTACGAGCAGCTTCGCGAAGACATGCAGGCCGAGGCGCTGCGTAGTGAAGGTGACGAAGGAGCCGCCCACATGGATACAAAAACAGAGGCCTACGAAGCGTCAGCCGAGGGCGAATACCACTATGCGGCCATAGAAGAGGAGGATTAGGCCGCATTCGCCCCTGCGGCTATCCAGACAGTCCAGACGGGGCGCACATCATGCCCCCAAGCAGCGGCACACACAAATAATACACGCAAACTTGAGAGCGGCAATCTCAACTCAGCCAACGGCAAAAAAGACACGGAATCGCCGTTTCCTCAGAAAAAGGACGGTTCCGTCCGACAGCCAATTTTTTCTAAAAAAGGGTGTTGATTAGTTGTCGGCAATAGGGTAAGCTGTCGGGATTAGAGATCGCCCTGTCGCAAGGGGTAGTTTTAGAGTTGATTATTGCGCGGCAGCAGGAGGCAGTAATCAATGATTGGGGTCGGCAGTATCACGGCGTGGCTGACTCAAGCCTCCGACAGGGCCAAGTCGGGCCGGTACAAGAGGCTTCCGTGACCAGCGACTGACGAAATGATTTGAAAACAGTATCAGGGATAATGAACCTGGTTACCCGGTGGTGTAATTGGCAACACATGGGCTTTTGGTGCCTATATTCCAGGTTCGAGTCCTGGCCGGGTAGTTTGAGGCATAGATCCGGCCTCGTGAAGTGTGAAGTTAGGATCGCAGGATAGAGATTTGAGATGTCGGAAAGAGTGGCCATAATACTGGCAGCGGGCGTTAGCAGCAGGATGAACACCAGGCTGCCCAAGGTGCTGCACGAAGTGTGCGGGCGCCCCATGCTGGCGTACGTGCTCGACGCCTGCCGGCAGGTCGGGGCGGGAAAGATATACGTCGTCGTAGGGTACTGCGCCGAGCAGGTAAGAGAGCGATTCCGGACGGCTTGCGACATTGTGTGGGTCCAGCAGGACGAACAAAAGGGGACGGCCCATGCTGTTATGTGCTGCAGAAGGTTTCTCGAAGGCTTTGAAGGTGAAACGCTGATTCTTTGCGGCGACGGGCCGCTGATCAGGGTGGAAACGCTGCAGATACTTATAAAAAAACATGCGTCCGAGCATTCAGCGGCGACATTGGCGACAGCAGTTCTGGAGGACCCGACCGGCTACGGTCGGATAGTGCGGGATGCTTACGGCAACATCCAGGGCATAGTGGAAGACAGCGACTGCACGAGCGAACAACTTGCGATAAAGGAGGTTAACCCGAGCTATTATCTTTTCAACAACGAGATTCTGCTGGAAGCGTTGGAAGAGGTAAGGCCGGACAACGTCAAGCAGGAGTATTATCTGACGGACGCCCTTTCCGTCATTATTTCGACCGGTCATAAGGTGGTTGCCGTAACTGCGGTGCGGCCGGAGGAGGCCATGGGCGTCAACAGTCGCGCCGAGCTAAGCGAGGCCGGCAAGATTATGCAGCGCAGGATTCAACGGGAGCTTATGAACAAGGGCGTGACAATCGTGGACCCTGATAATACGTGGATCGATGCCAGGGCACAGGTCGGACAGGATACGGTGATTGAACCGTTCGTGTATATTCACGGGGAGGTTAAAATAGGCCAGGGCTGTCGAGTGGGGCCGTTTGCATATTTGAGGGACGGGACTGTCCTCGAAGACGGCTCATGCGTCGAGCCTCAAAAACCGGTTTCGCAGGAAAACATGGAAGAGTTTTTGCGAAAGGGCTGAAAGTGATGTTTCTAAGCGAAAGTCTAAAGATATTCTCCGGCAGCAGCAATGTGGCGCTGACGACCGCGATCTGCAAGTATCTTGGGGTTCCGGTCGGCGGGGCGGAGCTGGACAGGTTTCCCGACGGGGAGAAAGTGATCCGGGTCGAAGACGACGTCCGCGGCCGGGACTGCTTCGTGGTTCAGTCAACCTGCCTGCCTGTGGATGAGAATTTAGTTGAGCTATTGATTTATCTGGACTGCCTGCGCCGGGCCAGTGCGAGGCGGATAACGGCGGTAGTTCCGTACTTCGGCTATGCGCGACAGGACAGAAAAGATGAGGGGCGGGTGCCGATTACGGCGAAGCTGGTGGCCAATCTTGTGACGACCGCCGGCGCCGACAGGGTTCTTGCCATAGACTTGCACGCGGCACAGCTTCAGGGCTTTTTTGATATACCGGTCGACCACCTGACAGGCGAGCTGGTGCTGAGCAGATACTTTCGAGATAAGAAGATTGATAAGTTAACGGTTGTGTCACCGGACGTAGGTAACATCAAGATCGCGTCGAGGTATGCATCGCACTTAGGCGGGGAATTGGCGATAGTCCACAAGAGACGGTCCAGCGGAAGTGAGGTCGAGGCCCAGGAGATGATCGGCGAGGTGGACGGCCGAAACGTCCTGATGTGTGACGATATCATTGCCACGGCAGGGACGGTGTGCAGCGCGGCCACGCTCCTCAAAGAAAGGGGGGCGCAGAAAATATATGTTGGGGCGACACACGGTGTTTTCGTCGGCAAGGCGCTGGAACGTCTGCAAGAGGCCCCCCTCGATGAAGTGGTAGTGACCGACACCATACCGACAAATGAGAAGATCAAAGAACTCGGCAAGATCAAGGTCCTGACCGTCTCGTCGATGTTGGGTGAAGCGATAAAGAGGATTCACAGAGATGAATCGGTCAGCAGTCTGTTCAACCACTTTTAGCAGATACAAAGAGATAAACTGACGACGGAAAGAAGAAAGAAGACTATGGAAAAAGGCTTAGTGTTGAAAGCTGAAAAGCGGGACAAGACGGGCTCAAAGTCCGCCGCAAGGGCGCGCAAACAAGGACGGATACCAGCTATTGTCTATGGGCACAAGAAGGAGGCTATAGCCATCTCGTTAGACGCCCACAGCTTAGTGGAAGGATTGCACCATGGGCATCGGCTGATTGACGTTCAGATCGGCAGGAAAAAGGAGAAGACGCTCATTAAAGAACTGCAATACGATAATTTGGGCAAGAATATCGTTCACGCAGACTTGATGAGGGTCGATGTGGAGGAGACCGTCAGGGTGACGGTCCCGATAGAACTTAAGGGCGCTGCCAAGGGCACGTACGAGGGTGGCGTTGTCGAAGCACACGCGGATCGCCTCGAAATCGAATGTAAAGTGACTGATATTCCGGAGGCTCTGGTAGTTTCGGTGAAAGAGCTGAATGTGGGTGATACATTGCATGCGGGTGATATTGAGCTTCCGGAAGGGGTGAAGCTTGTGAGCGATCCGTCAAGCGTGCTGGTCACGTGCAGCGTGGTTGTCGCGGCCAAGACCACCGAAGAACTTGAGGCGGAGGCACCGGCGGTGCCTGAGGTCATAGGCGAGGCCGAGGAAGGCGGCGAGGAAAAGGAATCCTCATAGGCAGCTCAAGTAAGCTTCAGACCAGAGATTAGATGTTATGTTCGAAACCAAAATGGTGGTCGGTCTGGGTAATCCGGGCAAGAAGTATGCCGGCACGCGGCACAATGTGGGCTTTCGTGTGGTAGATATGCTGGCTGAGACGCTGAAGATAAATGTAAAGAGAAAGAAGTTCGGCGGCGTTTTCGGCACGGGCAGACTCGGAGATAAGAAGTTGATTCTGCTAAAGCCTTGGGAGTTTATGAACTGTAGCGGGCGAGCCGTGGCGCAGGCCGTGGGCTTTTATGACCTGGAGCCGAGCGATTTGCTTGTAATAACCGACGATATGGCATTGTCGCCGGGCAGAATCCGGATCCGGTCAAAGGGTTCACCAGGCGGGCATAAGGGCCTGGCAGACGTACTCGATAAGCTGGGCAGCCAGAACGTAGGGCGTCTGCGAATCGGTATTGGTCAAAGCAATCAAGAGGATGCCGTAGATTTCGTCCTTGACAGACCGACCGAGACCGAAAGGGCGCTAGTGGAGCAGGCAATTGTAAGGGCACGAGAGGCGGCTGTGTATTGGGTTGAATACGGTATCGCCGAGACGATGAACAAGTTCAATTGAAGGTCAGGATTTGAGATAATGAAACTGAGTTGGAGGTGCTTGGATTGAAAACAGTTACCAAGAAGCTGTACGAAGCGATGTTCCTGGTCGATTCAGCAAAAGCGGCGGCAGACTGGGATGGAGTTGAAAGGAGTATCAAGAACATATTGGAAAGGGCTGAGGCGGAGATTGTCTCGATAAAAAGATGGGACGAGAGGAAGCTCGCCTACGAGATTGACAGACAAAGCCGGGGGACATACGTTCTGTGCTACTTCCGAGGTAACGGCAGAAAGAATCCGGAGGTTGAAAGAAGTGTGCAGCTTTCTGAACAGTTCCTTCGCGTGCTGATTCTCTGTGCCGATCACATCCAGCCGAAAGATATCGACAAAGATACGCCCGTGATGCTGGCTGAGAAAAGCGAGCTGGAGACCGAGGCTGACAGGGCAACGAAGGGGCCGGCCGAGGCGGAGCGAGCAAATGCAGAGGTCTTAGAGACGGCCACAGGCAGCTCTTCCGAAATGCAAGAAGACGTGCGGGAAATCTCTGAAGAGCCGAAGGAAGAGGTCAAGGAAGGAGACGAAGCGGTCGTTGCTGAAGCCGGACCTGTCGCAACAGACGCAGACCAGTCGGGTCAGGCCGATAATCAAGACAGTGATTCTAACCAGGCAGATGACCAGGCCAGAGAGAATGACTAAAGACGAAGGAACACCGGATCGGCGAGCAAAATACTCTTATGCAGCGACGATTTCGGCGTTGACCGGCCGGGATGAATTCGTTTGAAGTGTGCTGGGGACAAAACCCAAGTATGAACGAAACTGAGGATTAAGTATGGCAAACTTTAACAAAATCCTGCTGATGGGCAACCTTACGCGAGACCCACAGCTATCTTATACGCCGAACCAAACAGCGGTGGTCGATTTTGGACTGGCGGTTAACCGGCGATGGACCGGTCAGGATGGTAATCAACGAGAAGAGACCTGTTTTGTAGATTGTCGGGCCTTCGGCAGGCAGGCAGAGAACATAAACAAGTACCTGAGCAAGGGCCGAGCAGTGTTCATCGAAGGCAGACTAACCTTCGACAGCTGGACGGCCCAAGACGGGACCAAGCGCAGCAAGCACAGGGTTACAGTGGAGACCTTTCAGTTTCTTCCGGGGGGCGGAGGAGGCGGCAGGGAAACCGAGCCGACGGAAAGGGGTATAGATAACCGAGCCGAAGGCGGCGAGTGGGGGACGCCCAAACCGCAGGAGCCGTCAGCCGCTGATGATATACCGTTTTAAGTTAGAACCCAAAAGAGAATGGCTGGGACGATAATGACGAGGTAAGAGATGAGGCCAACAAGAGACAGAAGAGAGAACTTGGAATCGGTCGGACAGAAATCGCCGGTACGTCGCGAGGTTCGCCCTGGTGGGCTCCGCGAGCAGACACAATGTCGTTTTTGCCGAAGAGGTATCAAATACGTGGACTACAAAGACGTAGAAACCCTCGAAAAGCTGTTGACTAATCGAGGCAAGATATACTCGCGCAAGCGCAGCGGCAATTGTGCGGCGTGCCAAAGAAAGGTGAAGAGGGCAATCAAGCGGGCCAGGTTCATGGCTCTGCTGCCATTCACCGCGTGAGAGGCTTGCGGCGCCGGCCGGGACAGACAGGAACAATCAAAAACAACACAATGGGAGATGAGTAGATGAAGGTTTTGCTCTGTGAGGACGTTAAGAGCCTTGGTTGGCTTGGGGATATCGTTGAAGTCAACACAGGTTATGCGAGGAATTACCTGCTTCCGCAAGGGTTGGCGAAGCCTGCAACAGAAGCGAACATAAAAGCCTTGGGCAAAGAGAAGGCCAAGCGTTCGGAACAAAGGATACGGGAGCGTGAGCGTCTGGGAAAGGCGGCGGCGGCAGTAGAAGGAGCAGAGGCAGTTTTGGCAGCCAAGGCAAATGAACAGGGCGTTCTGTTCGGGTCGGTCGGCGCCGGCGATATAGCCGGGAATCTTCGTGAGCAGGGATTTGAGGTAGCCAATGAGTATGTGCGGCTGGAGGAGAACATTAAACAGGTGGGCACGTCACAAGTAACGCTTGAGTTTGACAGGGACCTTACCGCGACCGTTAGTGTCGTGGTCGTCGCGGCAGGCTCGGATGCCGCGGCTTCGCCGCTTGGGTCGCCAGAGGAACCTGAGCAAGAACGGAAGAAATGGAATGAGGCTGACAGTGAATAGGCGGCGCTCTCGGTCGATTCGGACCACTTGGGGGGCATTTGTTGGGGCGGCCGACGGCCGCAGGGGTGGTAATTCGGCCCTGCCGCTGCGAAAACCCTCATTTTGCGGTTTTCTTCTTTTTTTGAAGAATTTTTCAAAAAGAGGGTTGACAACGCTCTGGCTGCTTTGTAGAATCTGGTTTATTGGCGCGATTAGAATGGTCGAGGCCGGTTATTAGGTTTGGTCTTATGGCGCCAAGTGGGATATTGTCCGCCTTTGGAGGTTTTTTTGGGGCGGGGTTTTTGTTGCCAAGGTGCAAATTATCGGGGTCGGGCGCTTCCGCATTTCCTCTCCCTCCGCAAGTCCGGCCCCGATTTTTTTTTATGAGGCGCGTGGCTTTTCTGTTGACAATATTTCGCAGACCTGGTAAACTATAGATACATGGGGTCGGGCAATCCTTCCTCCTCTCTCCCTCCGCAAGTCCGGCCCTATTTTTTTTTGCGCGTGGGAAGAACAACGGGAAGAAAAACAGCGTTCCGGCAGGACAAGCAAAACAATGTTTGACAGGCCCGTCAAGCGGTCGTTAGAATGCCTGATAATCAATGCGGGCCACTGGTGATGGTCCATGCAAATCGTAGAAACGCACGACAATAACGAGGTGCAGGCGTGTCTCAGGCAGATATGAAAAGAAGCAGCAGCGATGCAAGGGGCCTGGCCGGTCGCAGCATGCCCGAATCGCTGGCGGCCGAGGCAGCGGTGCTGGGATCAATGATGATAGACCCCGAATGCATCGGGCAGGTCGTTGAGCAACTGGACCGAATGGCTTTTTACCGGGCGGAGCATCAAACACTATTTGACTCGCTTATCGCTCTTTACGAGAGGAACCGGGGCGAGGCAATAGACGCGGTGCTGCTCCGGGATGAGCTTGAAAAACGCAAGCAATTGGACCAGGTCGGGGGAGTCGAATACATTGCGAAGATTATGGACTCAGTCCCTTCGTCGGCGAATGTATTGTATTACGCGGGTATCGTAAAGGACAAGCATCTTTTACGTGAGACGATTGCCGCAGCGAGTGAAATATTGGAGGACGCCTTTGACGAAAGCGGCGAGACGAGCGAAAAGCTGGATGAAGCGGAGCGCAGAATCTTTGCCATTACGGACAAAAGGATAAGCGGCAATGCGGTGCCGGTGAAGGACCTCGTTACCCGTGCGTACGAGCTTATACAAAAGCGAGACGGCAAGTTGGTGACGGGCCTGGCAACGGGTTATCATGAGCTCAACGACAAGACCTGTGGGCTGCAGAACGGCGAAATGATAATCATCGCGGGAAGACCCAGCATGGGCAAGACAAGCCTGGCATTGAATATGGCCGAGTACATCGGGGCCATCGACAAATTCCCCGTGGCAATATTTTCCCTCGAGATGGGCAGCCAGCAGTTGGCGGAGAGATTCCTGTGCAGCATCGGCGAAGTTGACGCCCAGAAGGTGAGAAAGGGGATGCTGAGCGAGGAAGACGACGAGAGACTCCGGCGGGCCTGCGCCGAGCTGTACGAGGCGCCCATTTATATCGATGACACGTCGACGCTGACCCCTTTGGAACTTCGGGCCAAATGCAGAAGGCTCAAGAGCCTTTACGATATACGCTGCGTGATGGTGGATTACCTGCAATTGATGCATCTGGGCTCTGGTAGAGTCGAATCCCGGCAGCAGGAGATAACGACTATTTCAAGATATCTCAAGGCCCTGGCGCGGGAATTGAACATACCGGTAGTGGTTTTGAGCCAGTTGAATCGGGCGCCGGAGGGCAGAGAAGGCCACAGACCAAGGATGAGCGATTTACGAGAAAGCGGCAGCATCGAACAAGACGCAGACGTGGTGATGCTGCTTCACCGCGAGGATTATTACCGTCGCGGTGAAGACAATTACCAAGAGACCAACACGGCCGAGCTAATAATAGCCAAACAGCGCAACGGCCCGACCGGAAGCGTGGAGCTGATATTCAGAGAAAGATTCACCCGGTTCGAGAACGCCTCTTACGCTGAAGAACCCGCCATGCGTCTGGAAAGCGCCTCGGGTGAGGAAGCAACACCATTTTAGGAAATATCGACGGATGACGAGAGGATACCTGTGTTTTTTTATTTCGATAGCTTTTATGAGCTGTGCAGGGGGTTACGCGCAGACGGGATCAGCAGAGCGGATTCTTGGCCGATACAAGGTCAAGTCGATCAAGTTTAGTTTCACGGGCAAGCGGACCTACAAAGAGAAAACACTGCTCGGGAAACTCGGGTTCAAGGAAGGCGAAACCATTGATGCGGTCCTGGCGGAGTTTGGTCGAGAAGACCTGAAGGAGTTCTACTTGAAAAAGGGGTTCGCGTTTGTTGAGCTGGAGCTGGACAGGAGCAAGCTTTCGGACGGCCAGGTAATTTATGCAGTTACGGAAGGGCCGAGGGTGAAAATCAAATCGGTCAGGTTCATCGGCAACGAATCGCTGAGAAAAGAGACCTTAAAGAAGGCCATCAAGAGCAGGAAGAAAGAATGGTTTCTTTGGGGGCCGTACTATAGCGAGGATAAACTGGTTGAGGACGCGGAGAGGCTGCAAAATATCTACTGGGACCGAGGCCTTCTTGATTGCAGCGTAACCGTAACAAAGGAGTTCAGTAAAGATAGAAGCAAGGTTCGCATAACCGTCTCGATTGACGAGGGGCCGGTCTACGCCATTGAAAAAGTTGTTCTTACGGGTGCACGACAGATATACCAAGTCGACACCGGCGGGCGGTTCGACGAGCAGTCTTTGCGGGGGAAAGTGAAGCTGGAGGCGGGACAAACCTACAAAAAGCAACAGGCGGAGTCGGACCGGAAGGAGTTACTTAAGGTTTATCGCGAAAACGGCTTTGTCGATGCGACGGTCGACCTGCAGGTTGATAAGGTAATCAGTAAAGAAGATGATGGCGCACAAGGCCGGTTTGTTTCGACGGGGAGAGTAAGCGTTGAATTTAAGATCCGCGAGGGACAGCCGTTTCGAATCGGCAGGATCGACATAATGGGGAACAAACAGGCGCAGGACAAGGTGATCCGACGGGTGCTGGACGGGTATGACTTTCAGCCGGGGCGCCTGTTCAATGCTGATGTGGTCAGAGGAGACGGCAGCGGCGAGCTTGAGGCCGAGGTAAGAAGAAAGGTATATGCGCAGGAGGCAACAATCACGCCGGTGGCCGGTTCCGGTCCCGACCAGAAAAATGCCGAGGTCGAAATCAAAGAGGGACAGACGGGAAGCGCAATGCTGGGCGCGGGCTTTTCGAGCGACCGCGGCGTTATTGGAAGCTTGATTCTGGAGCAGCGAAACTTCAATATCAGCGACTGGCCCGATAGTTTCACAGAGTTCATCACGGGCCAGGCGTTCAAGGGCGCCGGGCAGAGCCTGCGGATTGCCCTTGAGCCGGGCACCGAGTTCAGCCAGTACAGCGTCAATTTCAATGAGCCGTATTTTCGAGATCAACCCATATCGCTGGATGTCACCGGCCTCGACAGCGAGTGGGCCAGGGAAAGTTATGGCGAGGGCAGGACGAAGGGATTTGTCGGCTTCTCGGAACGCTACGAAAGGCGCTCTCGAGACCGGTGGCGCCGCAACATAGGGTTCAGGCTTGAAAACGTCGACGTCCGGAGTATAGACTCCGACGCCCCACAGGAAATAAAGGACGTTGCAGGCGGCAACCTTCTCGCCGGCGCGCGCCTGGGCATCGGAAAGGAGCTTACGGACAACAGCTTCATGCCCACCGAAGGCTACGGTATAGACGGCAGTTATGAGCAGATTACCGGTGACCAGACCTTCGGAATACTGAGCGGTACCTACACCTGGTACAGACCCATCTATGAGGATCTGGAGGAGAGAAAAACCATCGTGGTGACCAGAATTCATGCCGGGACCATGTTAGGCGATGCGCCGCCGTTCGAGAAGTTCTACGCGGGCGGCATGCACAGCATAAGAGGCTTCGACTATCGGGGCGTCAGCACCCGAGGGCTGCAAACCAATGTTCCCAATCCCGAAAAAAAGGACCCGATAGGCAGCGACTGGATTTTTCTGGCCAATGCCGAGATAATCGCACCATTGGTAGGTCAAAGTCTCTCGGCGCTTTTCTTTATTGACAGCGGCACTGTTGATTCAGGCAGGTATCGCGTCTCGGTGGGAACGGGCGTGCAGATACTGATTCCGCAGTGGTTCGGACCGGTGCCGATGAGGCTTGGACTTGCGACCCCATTATCAAAAGACGACTTAGATGAGACGCAGGCCTTCTTCTTTTATATAGGCCGGCTGTTTTGAGTGGAAAATGGAAATTCGAAAATTAACCGGGTAGTACAACGGGAAAGGACAAGACATGAAGACTAAGGCGTTGGTTTTGAGCTGTCTGGCATGTGCCGTGATTCTATCGACGGGCTATTTTGGAAACCCAACGGGTTTCAGTGCGTTCGGGCAGGCCCCGGAGGCGGGCGGTGGGCTGAAAAGTAATGGCACCTGCCTTAAGATAGGGGTATTGAGTATTCGGCAAATCTTTCGAGAGTCGGCGCGGATCGCCAGGTACCGACAGGACGCGTTGGTGGAACGGAAGACAATGGAGGCAAAACTGGACAAGCTTGCAACGGAAATAGATTCCGAGGAAAAGGGGCTGAATCTTCTGAGCCCCGGAACCAGCGACTACGTGGCGCAGTTGGAAAGAATTTATAACAAACGTGCCAGTTATCAGGCCGATAAAGAACTGTACAATAAGAAGGTCTCGCTCAAGGAACAGATGATTACCGAGGAGCTGTATGGTGATATTTTGCGGGCAACCAGGGAGGTTGCAGAGCAAAAAGGGCTGGACCTGGTTTTGGAGAAGAGCGAGCCGGAGCTTCCGGCGCAAAGTCCCGCCCAACTCGAACTGGCTATGGGGACACATAAAGTTCTTTATAGTACCGGGTGTGTCGATATCAGTAAGGAAGTGCTCGCCCGTATTGATACACAGGGACGTGAAAAAGTGGAGACGAACAGCAAGAAAACTCAGTGAAAGACTCAAAGATACAAGCTGCAAGCGGACAGGGTTATGGGCTGTCGGTCTTTTGCTCTTAACGGTGGTTCTTATGGAAATGTCAGTTTCACAATTGGCTGAGCGGATTGGCGCTGAGCTTGTGGGCGACGGCGCCGGGCGGATAAAGGGGGTTGCGCCGGTAGAGGGCGCCGGCGAAACCGATGTCACTTTTATCAAGGACTCCGGCGGGTACGGCGGCCGCGCCGGAAGCTCCGAGGGCGCCAGGCACTTGGCCGGGTTGGAAACATCGAGGGCCGGTGCGGTCATTGTGGGCAAGCAAATTGAGGGTTTTTCCAGGCCGGAACTGATTGTCAAGAGTGTTGACGCCGCTCTGATAGAAGCCTTGAACATCTTTGCGCCCAGGTTAAAGGTCGCGGCGCCGGGAATCGACCCGACTGCAAAAATCGGGGAAAATGTGAGAATAGCCGAAGGGGCGGCCATCGGAGCAAACGTGGTAATTGATGATGGGGCACAGATCGGAACGAACAGTGTTATCGCAAGCGGATGCAGAATAGGCGAGAATACGAAGGTCGGCAGCGACTGCCGCATTGACAGCAATGTCGTCATTTATCACAATTGTCAAATAGGCAGCCATGTGATTATTCAAGCCAACAGCACCATTGGCTCAACAGGTTTTGGCTATTCGTTCATCGACGGCAGCCACAGGCTTATTCCGCACAACGGCGGCGTCGTAATCGAGGACTTTGTGGAGATTGGCGCCAATTGCTGTATCGACCGGGCAAAGTTCGGCAATACTATTATCGGCGCGGGAACGAAGATTGATAACCTGGTGCAGGTAGCGCATAACGTAGTAATGGGTAAGTGCTGTTTGATAGCCGCGCTGGCTGGTATTTCAGGCAGTTGCAAGCTGGGCGACGGCGTGGTCCTGGGAGGTCAGGTCGGGCTGGTGGACAACATAGAGATAGGAAATGGCACAATGGTCGGAGCGAAATCCGGCGTTATCAACAGCACCTCAGCAGGTCAACAGGTGATCGGCACCCCTGCACTTGAAAGAGGCGAGGCCTTGCGTGTGGCCGGTTTGACGAGGCGTCTGCCGAAGCTGGCCGAGCAGCTAAAGCATCTGAGCAAGAGGGTGGAAAACCTTGAAGCTGCAGACAACAATAAAGAATGAGGCCAACATATCGGGCAAAGGCTTGTTTAGCGGCGAAGAGGCGAAAGTCACGTTTCGGCCTGCCGCCGCGGATACGGGGGTGGTGTTTGTGCGGACAGACACGCCGGAGCCGGTGCGGATTAGTGCGGTCGCCCCAAATCTTGCCGAGCGAAGCCGGCGCACGACCCTCAAGAAAGGTTCTGTAAGTATAGAAACGGTAGAACACTGTCTGGCGGTGGTCAATGCGCTGGGTATCGACAACTTGATAATTGAGACCAACTCTCTGGAATTGCCGGCGCCCGACTGCAGCTGCGCGGAGTACTTCAAGGTCCTCAAACAGTGTGGACTGGCCGAGCAGGAGCTGAAGCGAAAAGAATTCGTTATCAAAGAGCCCGTTAGTCTTACGGCGGGCGATACGTCCATTTACGCACTTCCATATTCCGAAGACGGCCTGAGCATCACGTATGATCTGGATTACGGCGGCCACACGGGCATCGGCAGACAAATCTTCAGCTGCCGGGTTACGCCGGAGGGTTTTGAGAAAAACCTGGCGCCGGCGCGGACTTTTCTGCTGGAAGCCGAGGCCAAGCAGTTCCAGGCACGGGGCATGGGGACGCATCTCGGACCGCGAGACATTCTGGTTATCAACTCGGACGGCCCGATCAAGAACAGTTACCGATTTCCAAACGAGTGTGTGCGACATAAGATTGTCGATTTGATCGGAGACTTTGCATTGGTGGGGCGAGCGGTTAAGGGAAGAGTGGTGGCTTATAAGGCGGGCCATTCTTTGAACCAGCAGCTGGTAAAAAAACTGTATGAAGCCGCCGAGCAGCAGGATCGTATTCAAAAGTACGGCAGCGACGCCATCCTCGACATCCGACAGATTGCCAGGATTTTGCCCCACCGGTACCCCTTTTTGCTGGTGGACAAGGTTGTCGAAATCGACGGCGACCGGCGAATAAAGGGGATAAAAAACGTAAGCTTCAACGAGCAATTCTTTCAGGGACATTTTCCCGGCACGCCCATCATGCCCGGTGTGCTCGTCGTCGAAGCAATGGCGCAGGTGTCGGGCCTGCTGTTTGCGCAAAAACTCGAGCACACGGGCAAGCTGGCGGTGCTTTTGAGCATGGACGGCGTGAAGCTGCGCAGGGCGGTTGTGCCCGGCGACCAGCTCATCCTTATCGCCGAGACTATCAGGATGAGGAAGAAAGCGGCGCAGTGTCGGTGCAGGGCGATGGTGGGCGAAACGGTGGTCGCCGAAGCCCAGATCAAGTTCATGCTCACAGATGATGAGAGAGTATAGAAAGAAAGACAAGCGAAGGCGGTCAGATTGAAGAAGCCTCGGTGCGAGGTAAGAGAAGAAAAATGATTCAGGTACACAACAGCGCAGTGATTGACGAAGATGCTCAGCTGGAAGAAGGCGTTGTGATCGGGCCGAACTGTGTCATTGAGCGCGGGGTGTCAATTGGGGCGGGCACGATCGTTGATGCAAACGTGGTTATCAACAAGAATGTCAGGATTGGCCGGGACAATCACCTTTTCTCCAATTGCACCATAGGCGGCCGGCCACAGATACTTGCCTTGAGCGCCGACGGCGAGTTCGGAGGCCTCGTCATCGGCGACAGAAACATCATTAGAGAGCAGGCGACAATTCATCCGAGCATGCATCCCGACAAAGTTACAGAGGTGGGCAACGACAATTTGCTGATGATCGGCGTTCACATCGGGCATGATTGCGTATTGCAGGACAAGATTGTGATGAGCAACTATGTTCAGATAAGCGGCCATTGCAGGATAGAGACGGGCGTGTGGCTGAGCGGTATGGTGCTGCTGCACCAGTTTGTAACTGTTGGCAAATGGTGCTACGCGGCAGGTCTGGCAGGCATCAACCATGATGTACCGCCGTTTCTGATTGTCAGCGGTCACTATCCCCCGAAGGTCCGCGGAGTCAACAAGCGAGGGCTGACCCGGGCCGGCTTTAGCCAGACGCAGCAGAAGAATATAATCGAGGCTTACGAAAAGCTCTACCGGAGGGGCGGTGCGCTGCTTGAGAAGGCAAAGGCCCTTGCTCAGGAAGACGGCCTCGATGAGAATGTTGTGTCCATGATTGACGCGATAACAAGAAGCAGTGAACATCGGTTCGGCAGATACCTCGAAAAGTTCAGGGACGAGTAAGCAGGGCTCGACGAGACCACAGATGGATAAGATGCGCACGGCAGTTATTGGCGCAGGCAAGATGGGCGCCGTTCACGCAAGGGTATACGACCAGCTTCCGCAAAGCACTCTCGTGGCGATAGTTGACATAGACGGCGACAAGGCCGAGCGGCTGGCGCGCCAGTACAACTGCGCCGCGTATTGCGACTCGAGGCAGCTACTGGGCAAGGTTGACGCTGTAACGATAGCCGCGCCGACCGTGTGTCATCTGGAGCTGGCGAAGGTGTTCATCGAAAACAATGTTCCGGTTATGATTGAAAAGCCGCTGGCCGCCAACGTTAAAGAGGGCAAAGAGATTGTTGAGCTGGCGAAGAAGCATAACTGCCCGGCCGCCGTAGGTCACTCTGAACGGTGCAATCCGGTGGTGCAGGCGATGAAGCGGCTGGACATCGAGCCGAAATTCATCGAGGCGACGCGCATCAGTCCTTACCCGTTCCGCTCCACGGACGTAGGTGTGGTGCTGGACGTGATGATTCACGATATAGATATTATTCTCTCGCTGGCCGCGAGCAGCGTCAAAGATGTGGACGCGGTGGGCGTGAGCGTCATTGATGAGCAGGAAGACATTTGCAACGCGCGAATCGTTTTCGAGAACGGCTGCATCGCAAATGTCACCGCCTCGCGGCTTGCCCTGAAAACGGAGAGGAAGGTAAGAGTATTCAGCCGGCAAGCCTACCTGAGTGTGGACTACCATAAGAAGAATGGGATTATCATTAAGGCGGACACGAACGCCGACGTTGTCAGGTGGATAAAAGAACGCCGGAAAGACGAAGACTTCGACCCTCTGGCGGTGAACTGGTCCGACCTGCTGCACATCGAAGAGCTTGATATTGACGACAAAGAGCCTCTGCAGGTTGAGCAGGAGGCATTCTTACGTTCCTGCATGGATCGCAGGCACAAACCAGAGGTCAGCGTGGAAGATGGTTTGGCGGCGCTGGAATGTGCAGAGAAGATTCTGGCCTCGGTCAAAAAACACAAATGGGAATAGGCCGGTCAAGGCGTGGTTTTAGGTCTGTTAGTTTTTACAGGAGTGTTCTTATGTGGTTCAGATTATGGTGTAGTATATTGTTGATTTGTACGGTCTTTGTGGCCGGCTGCAGCACGGTGGATACGAATTCCAAGCGGGTGAAGCTGGAAACCACCGTGGGTGATATTGTCATTGAGCTCAACGAAGAGGCGGCCCCTATTACAGCGGGGAATTTTCTTCGCTATGTCGGCGAAGGTTTCTACGACGGCACAGTATTCCATCGGGTCATTCCGGGCTTCATGATACAGGGGGGCGGATTTACTGCCGACATGGTGCGAAAACCGACACATTCACCGATTCCGAATGAAGCTGCCAAAGGCTTGAAGAATGATCGAGGCACAATCGCGATGGCCCGCATGGATAACCCCGATAGCGCAACGTCCCAGTTCTTTATAAACCACAAGAATAACGACGCCCTGAACTATCAGGGGCCTGTCAAGCCGGGATACGCAGTATTCGGCAACGTTGTCAAAGGAATGGATGTGGTCGACAAGATTGCAGCAGTGAAGACAACACGTAAGGGCCCCTATTCGGATGTTCCCGTTGAGCCGGTGGTAATAAAGTCGGCCACAGTTGTCGCTGGCAAATAGCACGGTCAATCGGTCTTTCTCCGGGCGGAACCTTCCTTCTTTTCGTTTCTTTCCGTGACGAAAGCCGTCTGCTGCGCCTTTAACAGTTGAGTGGCGTAAAGTCCGAAAGAAAATAGTCTGAAAGGGGAAAGTCATGCCCGGTATTGCACACAAGACAGGAACCAAAACAATTGTCGTGTTCTGCGGCCTGCTGCTGGTCGGCATTTGCACTTCACCGATGGTCAGAGCAAAATGCGGCGAACAGGGCGGAGAGCAACACGCCGAACCAGTCAAAGACAAATACGAGGACTCGCGAATACTCGTGGAGGCCTTCGTGGTGGAAGTCGAACTCGAAGCGCTTTACGCATCCGGGGTGAATCCCATCGGCCAAAAGCCAAATTCGGTGTCCATAGAGAACATACAGCAGTGCCTGAAGAATCCGGACAGCGGCAGGGTGACTACTGGCGCCAAGGCGGCGGCAAGGCAGAGCAGAGGCGCAAGCATCCAAGTAAGCGAAACAATATACGTCGAGCGCGAAAGACCGGTCAGGAAAAGGCCCGGCGCCGAACCTGAGATCCAGAAGGTCTTCGATTCGTACGAGGCAAGCAAGCAATTCAAAGTTGAGGTGTCGGTCGGGGCGGACGGCAGGATAACAACAGAATTTGTCTTCCAGCAGTACACGCTGGGCAAGATTCCCGACGACAAGGCAAGGCCCCCGGACAAAATAACCCGGAATTGGTCGGGGCAGGCGACGCTCGAAGCGGACAAGCCGAGTATTGTCGGCGCAGAACAGGATGAGCAGAAAGTGGTTTTCTTAATCCTGTGTGCGCATATTGACAACAATTAGCGTCAAGCCCTAACCCAGGTTACGCAGTTGCGAGGCTGACTGTTTCTATCGGCCCTGAACCACTCAGAGCGAAAAAATTTTTTCGTCCGCAACAGCATGTCAATGAACAACTTACCCCCCCCCCCCCCCTGTCAAGAAAAAGACGAAAAACCGTAAAATGTAAAAAAAAGCGCTTGCAATCGCTGCTATCTCTGCCACAATCGTGCCAGGAAGCTATGGCAACATATTGATAATTGAAGTGCGGCATGTAATATGCGGTTATTGCCAAGAATAAAGTGGTGCACGTCAGGTATGGACGACCAATACGCCCACAGAGAGCATGTCTGCTCGGCATCCACAATTCTTCTCATCAACAAAAAAACACGCGGAATCGCCGGAAAGGAGGTGATGGCTCTATTCAAAAGAGTAATACGCATTTAACAAACGGTTAATATTAACTACGGGTAATAGAGAAAAAGGAGATCTACGATGTCAACCAAACGATGTTTGTATATTTTTTGTGCAGTTCTCTTGGTGTTAATATCGCCGAGTTATACTCTGGGCTACACTTGTCGGAGTTTTTGCTCTCGGGCTTTCTGCTCCGGCTATATCGACGACTGCCTTATTGGAGGTGTTTATCTCGTGCCAACTTTCGCACATTTCAATATTTGTACAACAATTGCCGCTCCTGGGTGGGATAACTGCACCAATATATCTGGTCCAGTATGCCACTACTTTTATTGGTGTAGTGATGACAGTCTCGCAAGTTGGAGTGTTGCATATAATGTGTCTCTGAGTGGATCTTGTCCGTAAGGAGTACAAGGGAACTGGTTCCTGCCTGCATGGTAGAAGCCAGTTCCTATAGAAAACATTAATCTTAACGTATAAGGCACTGTAAGGATGGAAGACGCTCGATGATCACGACGGTGGAGGTCTCTACAGGGCAATACTTGAATTGTCAACACAGTTTGTGTGTTTTGTCTGAGGGCATAGTTGAACGCAATGGTACCCTGCACATAGAATGGGGTTTAGTGTTGTAGAAGGAAACCGCGTGTATTACGATTCAGCAGGACTATTATGAAAGTGTGCAAAATAAGAGTTATAGCGGGCTTGATTCTGTTGCCGCTGTTTATGCTTTGCGAGGTCAAGGCCGACGAATTTAGTGACACAGAAAAGTCGCCCCGGTATGTTTTGTCAAAGATAATGGAATCACAAGAAAAGCTAAGAAATCTGCAGTGTGACGTCACGTATCGGGATTTCGAAAGCCAGACAGCGCAGGAACGAAGACTCCGACAAATAAGAGCTGCCGGGGAAAAATTGAAATCTCTCGCTAATGCTCTTGAAGAGAGAATGTCGTTATCTGAAAACTTTTACCAGACTCAAAAAATCATCTGGGATTCGGAGAATAGGGCAAAAATTGAAATATCAATGGGATATTTCGATGGATCCGGCACTGCGATGCCTTTTCCAGGAAGAGATGTTTTTGTTTGGGACGGCGAAATATCAACGATTTATCATGAAGGTTCTGACCATGAATCCCAGCCTGCAACTGCGGTTGTAAATAACGTATTCAATGAAAATGTTAGTGTAGGACGAACGCCTTTGAAGCTATTTGGAGGAGCGTTTGTTGACAGATTTGCACATGCCATTGATGCAAATGACCAAAATATCGAGGTCAAAGAAAATGTAACCACCGGAACCTATGAAGTGACAATCACCAGTGACTCGGTAAAAGATGTAAGTATTGTCGACCCCGCCAAGGGATTTTCCGTTGTCAGCACGGAGCGGTATTTAGATGGAATTCTTCGAGGTCGTTTCGTTGGCGTGTTTAACAATATAAGGAGGGTATGGTTTCCTTGCGAGGGAAATTATGAAACCTTTTTTGACGATGGACAACCGGAGAAAATGTGCGCCGTAAACGCCTCTAATATTAGTATTAACGATCCTAATTTTAGCAAGGATTTATTTCATATAGATTTCAAAGATGGCACCCTTGTACAGGACCTGATCGCCGGGATGGAGTACGTTGTGGGAGATCCTTCACGTACAAGGTTCTTAGATGATTTTCATAATGAGTTCGGACCAATTAAGCAATTCGAAGAAGTAATGAAGGGTGTTGATGAGACTCACACAAAGGAAATCTTCATTCCCAATGCGGAAATCGCACACAAGGAAGGGAGGCCCTTCGTATTGAGTCTTGCGACTTCTGAAATGCTAAATCCGGCTGCGGAAGCCGGTTCCGAGGAGGCATGCGCCAATCTGACAAAAATTGGTCGGGGTGATCTGGCCTGGGATGGTTCGGTGGTCACTATGCGAGGAGCTAAGGCGCTGACCGTTCGACAAGAACAACATCGGCCGTTGAAATGCACGCCGGGCAGGTGGTGCAACTGGCATAAGCTGCCGGATAAGGCCGACCTACCCTATTGCCTGCTCGTTGTCACCACGGAAGGCAACTACTATCTAATCACGATCCACAGAATTGAGGCCGAGGGGATCACCGTAGTCCCCAAGAAGCTGAAACCCGACCAAGTGGAAGGCTACCTTATGGACTAGTACTTCATAACATTTGATTTTAGCCGTTGAGAGGGAATTGCCGATACAACTTTCAGAGTATCATTTTTCTGAAAGGGATCGGTATGAACAAGAAATATATCGTTCGGCTCACGACGGAAGAACAAAAAGAACTGGA
>DATKZT010000065.1:0-13164 GCA_035527845.1 Sedimentisphaerales bacterium
GCCTGATGGCTGTTATGAGGTCGATACGTGGTACCTCGATGCTGGCCCGGTGCAGACCGGCGGGCCGACGTATCTTCTGAGCAATATTCAGGCGAGCCATACCGTTAGCGTAACCTTCAAGCAATCACAGCACACGGTCAGCTCCTCAGCGGGCGCCAACGGCTCGATAGACCCCGTGGGCGATACGGTGGTCAATTGCGGTGACAACCTGAGCTTTACCGCTGCGTCTGATGCGTGTTACGAGGTCGATACGTGGTACCTCGACGCCAGCCCGGTGCAGACCGGCGGCGCGACATACCTTCTGAGCAATATTCAGGCGTCGCATATCGTTAGCGTCACCTTCAAGCAGTCGCAGCACACGGTCAGCTCCTCGGCGGGTGACAACGGCTCGATAGACCCGGTGGGCGATACGGTGGTCAATTGCGGTGACAACCTGAGCTTCACCGCTGCACCTGATGGCTGCTATGAGGTCGATACGTGGTATGTAGACGCCAGCCCGGTGCAGACCGGCGGCGCGACGTATCTTTTGAGCAATATTCAGGCAAGCCATGCCGTCAGCGTCACCTTCAAGCAATCGCAGCACACAGTCAGCTCCTCAGCGGGTGCGAACGGCTCGATAGACCCGGTGGGCGATACCGTGGTCAGTTGCGGCGACAACCTGAGCTTTACCGCTGCGCCTGATGGCTGCTACGAGGTCGATACTTGGTACTTAGACGCCAGCCCGGTGCAGACCGGCGGCACGGCATACCTCTTGAGCAATATTCAGGCAAGCCATATCGTTAGCGTCACCTTCAAGCAGTCGCAGCATACGGTCAGCTCCTCAGCGGGTGCGAACGGCTCGATAGACCCCGTGGGCGATACGGTGGTCAATTGCGGCGACAACCTGAGCTTTACGGCTACGCCTGATGGCTGCTACGAGGTCGATACGTGGTACCTCGACAGCAGCCCGGTGCAGACAGGCGGTACAGCATATCTCTTGAGCAATATTCAGGCAAGCCATACCGTTAGCGTAACGTTCAAGCAATCACAGCACACAGTCAGCTCCTCAGCGGGCGCGAACGGCTCGATAGACCCCGTGGGCGACACGGTGGTCAATTGCGGTGACAACCTGAGCTTTGCCGCCACGCCTGATGGCTGCTACGAGGTCGATACATGGTACCTCGATGCCAGCCCGGTGCAGACGGGCGGCGCGACATACCTGTTGAGCAACATTCAGGCCTCGCATACCGTTAGCGTCACCTTCAAGCAATCGCAGCACACAGTCAGCTCCTCTGCGGGCGATAACGGCTCGATAGACCCCGTGGGCGATACGGTGGTCAATTGCGGTGACAGCCTGAGCTTCACCGCCACGCCTGACGGCTGCTACGAGGTCGATACGTGGTACCTCGACGCCAGCCCGGTGCAGACCGGCGGGGGAAGCTATACGCTGACGAATGTAACCGCAGACCATACGGTCCTGGTTACCTTCAGGCAGTTGCAGTCCACGCTCGAAACCTCCTCGACGGCGGGCGGTTCGGTAACGGCGCCGGGTGAGCCGGGACCTTACCCCTACGGGTGCGGCCAGGTCGTCCAGATCACAGCCACGCCGGAGGCCTGTTACCGTTTTGTCGAATGGACCGGCGACATAGCTACGGTGAACGACCCGAACTCAGCAAGTACCACCATTACTATGTCCGCCGACTGCACCATCCAGGCCAACTTTGCCATCAGTGACATAAGCCTGGAGATTTCCTCTACGCCAGGCGGCACCGTTACGAGTCCCGGTGAAGGATTGTTCTGGTATCCCTGCGGCACTGAAGTCCCGGTTGAAGCGACTCCGGATGAAGGTTACCACTTCGTTAACTGGAGCGGCGAGGCGGTGGAACGCGGGAAGGTTGCAGATCCGAACGCCCCCGGCACGACGGTCACGCTAAACGAAGACCCCACCCTCCAGGCAAACTTTGGAGTCAACCAGTACGTGGTAACCGGCATAGCTGGGGAGAACGGGTCCATAAATCCCGCGGGCGAGACGTTAGTCAATCATGGTGACAGCCTGGCGTTTGCTGCGAGCCCGGAAGGCGGATACTGGGTGGATGCCTGGTTCCTGGACGGTAACGAGGTGCAGGCTGGAGGGATCAGCTACACGCTGAGCAGTATAACCGCGGACCACACGGTTCTGGTTACCTTCGAGGAGCTGGAGTGCGGAGATGATACCGTTGTGCCGGACGTTTGCGGTATGACCGAGGCCGCGGCTGAGTCTGTCATTATTTCTGTCGATAGTCTTTTGGTCGACAGGGTTATTTACGAATACAGCGATTCTGTGGCTGCCGGCCTTGTCATTGATCAAGACCCTGCGGGCGGAACCATTGTCCCGGTAGGCTCATCAGTTGATCTTTTCGTCTCATTAGGCGAGCGGTTCGTGCCGGCGAGCACTGACACTTACACCTGGACCAATGCCTATCAGTGGAGCAACCTGTGGATATCCAAGTACAACTGGGCGCCCACCGCTCCGGCCGGCGGTCCCGGCCTGTGGGACACAGCATTGATTAGTCCGCAGTATAACGATGCGACTTATTGGGCCGGCTGGCTGGGTCCCATTGTGGACTACAATACTCAGATTTACGATATCTTGGGGCCGCGATGGGATTCGAATGATGACCAGACCATGTTCGTCTCAGGCTGGGCGGACCTGACCGTCCGCGGGGACTGGGAGTTCTGTGACAGCGGCACAGGGACCGGCACCATCGAAATATGTGATGACGCAATTATTTATATCGACGGCAACCTGGCTGGTATCAGCCAAGGCACAGGCATAATCAATATAGGCGGTGACGCGGCGGTAGCAAGCAACGGCGAGTGGCGGCTGGTGCTCGATGAGGCGGCGACGGGTCTGATCAACATCACTGATAACGCCTCGGTTGCCATCGACGACCAGATGCGTCTGGCCGACCGCGGGTATTGCAAACTGACGGTCAGCGGGGCTGCTGTCCTCGATGTGGACCGCGATTTACGGGCAGGCGACGAGACAGAGGGAGCATTCGAGTTCTATATGACCGGCGGCAGCTTGTCCGTCGGAGGCAGTTTCGGAATCGGCGACGATGGAAACGGCGTTATGACGGTCAGCGACGGCGTGCTTGATGTCGATGAGGATTGGTACATGGCGTGTCGCAGAGGTGCGGCCATCACAACCAACGTACACGGCGGAGACGTGCAGGTCGGCGGCGCGATTCTCATCGAAACAGCGGGATGGAAGGACGGCATAGCCCCCGGCATTGCCACCTTCAACCTCAGTGACGGCCACGTGACGGCAGACGCCGTGGAAATGGCAGGCGGTCAGGACGGCATGGCTATACTGAACGTGACCGGCGGCGTGCTCTCCACCTGCACCTTCGTAGCGCCGGCACACGAGCAGGGCGTCGCCCAGATTAATCTCGACGGCGGGCTTATTGAAATCGGCGCGGGTTGCCGAGGCTGCGACCCCGGCGGGTTCATCCACAATGGCGACAACTGGCACCTGGACATCTGTGGCGGCATGATGCAGATAGTCGGCAACGTGTACGACGAGATCTACGGGTATCTGCTGGACGGTCACATTACCGCCTGCGGCGGATGCGAGGGCAGAGGCAACGTATTGGTCGACTACAACAATGTCAGGGCCGGCTGGACCTCCGTGTGGGTCGAGGTGAATATGTGCCGGGCCTGGGACCCAAGCCCGGCCTGCGGTGCGGCCGACCAACCCACGATAGTCGAGCTTTGCTGGCAGCCCGGCCAGAGCGAACAATGCGGCGGGACGCCGACCTTCCACATCTTCCTGAGCGAGGATTTCGAAGAGGTCAACTCAGGCAACATGCACGCCTGGAAGGGCGCACAGCCTGAGACCTGTTATACCACCGAGCCGCTCTGTATGGGTAAAACCTACTATTGGAGAATCGACAGCGTATTTGACTGCGAGCATTGTCCCGGCCTGGTGTGGAGCTTCACCGTCCAGGACCGAATTTGCATCGAGGATATGGAGTCATACGGCGACCAGAACAATCCGATATGGGAAACCTGGAGGGATGGGTGCGGCGACAGGAGCGGCTTGGGCGGCAACGGGACGGGCTCGTGCGTATACAGCGACACGGCTGTGGTCCACAGCGGCACAAAGTCGATGCTGTATTTCTACGACGACAGCGGGCAGGACGTGAGCGGCGACGAACGGGACTGCAATTATTCAGAGGCGAAACGCACGTTCGACGCAGCGCTGGACTGGACCGCCAGTTGTGAGAAAGCAATCGAAGTGTGGTTCTACGGCGACCCCAACAACGATGCTACCGCTCTCGACGCCATGTACGTGCTGGTGAGGGACGGAACCGGTACACAGGCAGTCGCAACCTACGGCACGCAGGCGCCGGAGACTCTCGCCGATATGCAAAAGGCCGAATGGCAGCAGTGGGACATAGCCCTGCAGAGTTTTGCGGACCAGGGCCTGGACCTGTCTGATGTCAACGACATCGCCCTGGGGTTCGGCGACAGAACCAATTGCCACAGGGAAAAAGGCGGGTGGGGCGTCATGCGCTTCGATGATATTTGTCTGTTTCCGTGCAGGTGTGTTCCCAAGTATGCCCCGGATATCGTCGATGTCAACGGCGACTGCAAGACAAACTGGCTCGACATGAAAATCCTGGCCGAGAACTGGCTGCTCGACCGCCGGTGCACTCAGTAGCCGCCGCCCACAAATAACCATTCGCCAGTTACCTGTCACCAGTGAGCGCAGAGCCGGCCAAATCAAATATCAAAATGCAAAACGCAAAATCAGAAAGTAAAATTCAAAACTTGCCCTTGCCCCTCTCGCCTTATTCATTATTCATCTTTACGCATTTACAGCGTCATTCCGAGCGCAGCCGAGGAATCGAAACCTCCGTCATTGCGAGGCCTGCAAAGCAGGCCGCGGCAATTTCTGCTCCTGTCATTCTGAGCCGAAGGCGAAGAACCCATCCGCCCGTCCCCACCAGCGACTAATAACCATCGACCAAGGGCTAATCAGGGTGGACTGTTGCATAAATGAAGAGTGCGGGTGGCCTGGTGGATGGCCTGCCTGAAAAACGAATACCTCCGCACGCTTTGCTCAGCCCAAATAACAGTGAGGCATCTCCATTTGTGATTTGCCATTGACGAACGGGAACCCGTCGTGTATCGTACGACGGCAAAGGCGGAAGCCAGGAGAGAGAAACCCAAATGAATGGGGCTGTGTTTCCTGATATTAGACGTTTGGCAAAAGGGACGGCGATGGCAAACAAGCTTAATGCGTTTGAGATTTTAGAGATAGCTGAGCAAATGGAACGTAATGCGGTGTCGTTCTATCGTGAGGCCGCAAGGTCTTTCGATGAGCCTAAAGTCCACAAGCTGCTGTTTGAACTGGCCGAGTGGGAGAGGGAGCACGAAGAGACGTTCGCCAAGATGCGAAGAGAAGTCAGTGAAGAGCTGAACCTCTTGGGAGATTTCGACCCATACGAATATATGCCGACTAATCCACAGGTCCTCGAGGGTCTTGCGCTCTCGGTATTCAAGCCCGCCCCGATGGGTGAGATAACCGGCAAAGAAACAAAGGAGCAGCTGCTGCGCAAAGCATTGAAGAAGGAGGAAGATACGATCATATTCTTTCGCGGTTTGGCGCGCTTCGCCGGGGACCTGGCCGCCGAGCACAAAATAGTTGAAATCATCAAAGAAGAGGAGCATCACATTCGAATCATTCGCGAGTCGCTGGACCAACTGTGAGCCAATGGAAAAATGCGTCCTATTCCAAATAATGAACCGATCATGGGAAATCCGGGATAATCAATGTTAGACGTCTTAGAAAGGAGCACATTCATGAATCGCATTCAAAAAGCTCTTGCCACGATTGGCGTCATGCTGGCAGTCGTTATTAGCGGCTGTTCAAGTGATAGAGGAGCCGATGACAAGCAAGACTCAGACGCGCCCACGGTGACTCGGGGCGAACACGACCGCGATGGCGGCGAACATGGCGGAGAGGGCGAACACGACCGGGATGGCGCCGGTCATGGCGAGGAGGGCGAAGAATCAGGCGCTGAACTTCGTCTGAACGAGACATACGATAATGTCCGAAACGGTGCCCGGCTGATCCTGGCCTACGCCGCGCAAAGCAATTCCTTCAGCGGAACGGTGGAGAACACCACAGACAAAACCTTGAAACAAGTTCGAGTTGAAGTCCACTTGTCAAACGGAAAAGAACTCGGCCCGACAACTCCGGCTGACCTCGGTCCCGGCCAAAGAAGAGAAGTCAGACTAGTCGCAACAAACAAGGACTTTGACGGGTGGACCGCCCATCCTGAAGTCGGAATAGGTGAACCTGGTGACGGTGAAGGACCCGGCGAGCACGATCGAGAAGGCCGAAGCGAACACAAATAAGGGATTTCCGATTGAGACCGTCAGCGCCGCCTGACAAAGCGACGCGAGATATGAAATAAGAGATACGCTGCAGCCGCCGCTCTGTCGAGACTCACCTCCTTCGCTGGCGCACGATGAGAAAGACCACCACGGCGGTGATCACCATAATCAGAAGAACCTCACCTTGACCAAACAGTACAGCCTGCATCGCAGTCATATCCAGGACATTATCCGGACCAAGCGCCGAAAGACGATATTTTGGGGCCTTTGGTCCCTGGTGAGCAACCGCATCATAGAGCCGCCGGAACCCACCGAATATCGGAAGTCAGGTTAGGCAGCCGGTTTACTTGTGTCAAGCGGATTTTTTACCGTGCAAGGAAGAAAACACAAGGCCATAAACGCCGATAAAAATATGGCATAAACAGCACCGCAGAAGAGGACGGTTGTCGAGCGGCGTTTGTCGCATGGAGCGTGACCTTCCGGGTCTGTCAGGCTGTTTGATAGGTCGGGGATTATTTTTTATATTTTATTTAACAGTTTCGAATGGGGCCGTGTGTGCTTGTGATGGTTGCGGGTGTTTTGACGCCTTGCCTGGTATTGTCGGTGAATGGTTCTGGCACCGATGAGAGCGGTGCGCATAATTCGGCTCTGTGTCAATTTTGGACGGTTGATGATTTCAAGATTCAAGATGATGTTTAAGAGAACTGCAATTGTCGGGCTTGTGTTATTGCTTGCCGGCGGGGGGTTATTCGGCTGGGTCCTGATGGAGCAGCGAAGGGACAGCCGGCTGGCAAGGCAGCGGAGCGAGATACTCAAGTCGAACCTGAGCAAGATAGGTACAGCGGTTGGGGATGAAATAGACGCGAGGCATCTTGCAAGTATTGCCAGCGAGAACAGGATTCAGGAGGCCCTGGACAAGCGCGCCGACAAGGAGGAGAATCGCGAGCTGGCCCTGACCCTTTCGGGCGTTTTTACGCTGACAGGGGGAGTGATTCTGGGGTGGTGGCTATTGTTGGGGACGGCCCGGCTGATTATAGGAATGTTGTCTCAGTTGAGGATACTGTTTATGAGTGTTTGGCGCCGGCGACGTGAGCGTATGCGGTCTGAAACGGGCGATGAAGACGGTGCACAGAAGCAGTTGCGTAAAAGGCATACGGCTTGTTTTTCATCGTGGAAGTCCGCGCAAGAACCAAGAGAGGTCCAGCCTAAGAGCGACACCGAGAGAAGTTGGGGGCTTTTTTCCAGGGCGCGATTCGAACAAGCGGACACGAGTCTTGAGCAAGGCCGGTCAGAGACCGTCATACATGAGTCCGCATCAGCGCCACGGCAAAGCGGTTGCGAGACAGATGTCAGCAATTCCGGCAACGGCGAGTGGGGTGCGCCGGGTCCCGGCAAACACGTGCAGGCAGGCTGGAAGAGGGACAACGCCGCAGTACAGAAGATGTCGGTACTGCTTTCTGATGAGGAGTCAGAGAGGCTGGAAGAGCCTGTTGATACAAGGCAAGAGAACCTGATCTCGGAAACGAGGCGCTCGGAGCCGGACGAGAATCTGACGAGACTGGAGGATTCGCTGAAGTCGCAGACTGAGGATATTGAGAAGCGCATGACAGAATTCAAGCAGATGGCTCAGCATGTTCAGCAGAAGGCGGTGGCGAACGCCAAGCCTGTGGAAGAAAGCCTTCGTGAGCTGACGGAGCAGGTTTCGGCGATACGAGAATATGCGGCCAACCAGCAGGACCGTGTGAAGAAGCTCCAGGATGGTTACGACTGGACTATTATCAAGAACTTCTGCCTGCGTGTGATTCGCTGTATTGACAATATTGAGAATCGAATACAGAGCCTTTTGGAGCAGAAGGCTGAGACGGCGGCGCTCGAAGAGGTTCGGGATGAGCTGGTTTTTGCCCTCGAGTCAACGGGTCTGGAGCAGTTCAAGCCCCAGATAAACAGCGATTATCGGGGGCAGGAGAAGAACACAGAAGCTGTCAGGGAAAAAGAGGCGTGCGAGGATGCGAATCTGAGAGGCAAAATAGCGCGTATTTTGAGGCCAGGTTATCATTACTTCATTGATGAGGACAATGTGAAGCTGGTCCGTGCCGCGCAGGTGAAGCTATACGGTTAGACAGGGGACATTGAAGCTCTTTTTGAGATGCGACAATCAGGACAAATGATGAGAGGTACAAAATGGCCAAGATAGTTGGAATAGATCTGGGGACGACTTTTTCGGCATTGGCGATTCTGAACGCCATAGGCAAGCCGGAGATAGTGCCGAATGCCGACGGTGAAAGACTGACGCCCTCGGCGATTTTCTTTGACGAGGATAACGCCGACATAATTCGGGTGGGCATCGAGGCGATCAACTCTCGCCATCTGAACACCGAACGTGCGGTCCGGTGGGTAAAGCGACACATGGGCGAAAAGAATTACCACAAGAAGGTTGACGGCAAAAAGTGGAGCGCGGTGGAGCTGTCGAGCCTGATCCTCAAGAAGCTCAAGCAGGACTGCTCAGCGGAGCACGGGGAGATTCACGAGGCGGTGATATCGGTGCCGGCGCACTTTGACGAAGTTCGGCGTAAAGCGACGATGGACGCTGGAACCATGGCGGGTCTGAAAGTGATTGGGATTGTCAACGAGCCGGTGGCGGCGGCGTTGTATTATGCCACCACGCGTGCGGTATCGGGAAGGGTCCTGGTGTACGACCTCGGCGGCGGTACGTTCGACGTGACCATTATCGACGTGAAGGGGCACCAGATGGATATCGTCTGCTCGCAGGGCGACCACGCACTGGGCGGCGTCGATTTCGACCAGAAGATAGTGGAGATTCTGGAAAAGTGCTACCGGGAAAAGTTCGGCAGTGAGCTTATTGGCTCGGAAGAGGACAGGGCGAAATACGAGGACGAGGCTGAAGACATCAAGAAGACGCTGTCGAGGCGTCAGACGGCCAAGACGATGCTGTATGGGCCGGCGGGTAATGTGAAGGTGGAAATCACGAGGAAGATGTTCGAAGAGGCCATTTCCTCTCTGGTAGCGCGTACGGACATACTGCTGGACGTTGCGCTTGAGGAGGCGGGCGCAGAGGCTTCCGGGATTGACAAGGTGCTTCTGGTCGGCGGCAGCACGCGGATACCAATGGTACAGAAGCATCTGGAGAAGAAGTTCGGGCATGCGCCGGAGTCGACGGTCAACGTTGACGAATGCGTGGCTCTCGGTGCTGCGCTTCACGCCGGCCTGACGATGCTCAGAGAAAACCCGAAAGAGGTTCCTGTGGGGATAGCGAGCGGGCTGGAGGACATCCATCTGACGGACGTGTGCAATCACAGTTACGGTACGATTTGCGCCCCCATAGACAAGGAGACGGGGCGTCGTGTGGTTGAGAATCGCATAATCCTGAGCAAGAACACGCCGCTGCCTTGCGAGAGCACGCAGATGTTCTACACGATGACAGAGGGACAAAAGGAGGTGGAGGTAAACGTCACACAAGGGGAAGACCGGGACGTCAAGTACGTCAACCGGATTGCGACGCACAAGTTCGAGCTGCCGGGCGGCCGGCCTGCAAAATGTCCGATCAAGGTGACATACCGCTACGATGTGAACCAGCGAATGCACTGCAAGTTCGAGGACATCGAATCGGGCAGGATGCTGGAGGTGGATTTCTGCCTGGACCAGAACGGCGAACTGTCGCAGACGGACGTAAATGACATGGCCAGGCAGCTTGAGGCGGTAAAGGTGGAGTAGCAGATAGCGGGTGAGCGTATGGTCGGGCTTCTGATTCCAGTTTTTGTTGTGGCTCTGGGCACGGCGGCGATGATAGCCATCATTGCGGGGTGGAACCCGAAGCTGGGCCGTCTTGCGGGCCGCTTCAAATTACCAAGCCTGCCTCGGCAGAGCAGCGGCTTCGACGACATCATACAGCTTGCGAGCCGGCCCGACCTGAGCGTGCTGAATTGTCGTGTTCGGCTGACAACAGAACCGGACGATAACCGGTACGTTGACAGTTTTTCGGTGGAAGTCTGCGGGACCATTCACGCGCCCGAGGACACTCATCACGCCTGCGTACGCATCGAAATCATGGATATGGCCGAAGGCGGGCTGCCGGTGCGCAGCCGGGTAAAGCAATGGCAGAAGCAGGGGTCGGCAGCGTTCGTCTACACTGCGGAGCTTGGCAAGCTGCCGAACGCGGAAAACACGCTTTCGGACTGGATGGCGGTGGCCAAGATTCATGTGGATTGGCTGCTGTTTCCTCGTAAGGGCGAGCGAAGTCTGATGCTAAGCCTGTCGGTGCTGTCGGGCGAGAGCGGGTCGGAGCTGGCAGGCGCCGAGTGCACTTTTTGCTATGAGAGCGAGACCTTCGGCTATATCGAACTGCACGAGAACCTCCAGCGTGCAAAGATGTTGGCGGTACCGCTGGCCTTTGCGGTAAGTGCGGCGGACGGCAAGCTCTATGAGTCGGAGGTCGAGGTGATAAGGGAGTGGGTGCGGGCGAATATGGCGGTCTCGGATGCCTGCGAGCAGGTCGCAAAAGAGCTGGACAGGGGGCTGGATAAGACGGTGGATTTCTACCGGCAGGGGCACCATCTGGACAATGAGAAGATATGCCGGGACATTGTCGGGCTGACGCCGGTGGCGGAGCGTTACGATATTGTCGAGCTATGTCTGTACGTCGCGCAGGCCAACGGTCAGGCCGCACCGGAGGAGATAAACCTGTTGAGGCAACTGGCAGGGTGGCTCGAGGTGGATGCCGAGCGGTTCCAGGCAATGATGGAGAAGATTCTGCCGGTCAGTATGCACGAGGTGGAGGACGTGCAGGCCATTCTCGGCGTCAGTGCGGATATGGACGAGCAAAAGACACGCGAGCAACTCAATAGGGAGTATCGCAAGTGGATCGCCCGTGTGACCAGCAGCGACCCGGAGATTCAGAGCCAGGCCGACCAGATGATTAAGCTCATCGCAGAGGCCAGAAGCGCGTATATGACGTAAGGGCGTATCTCGTATCTCGGAGTTCGTATCTCGCCAATAGAAATCTGAAATCCGAAGCACGAAATCCGAATCAGCTCAACAAATCACAAATTCCAAATCCCGGGCCTTGGTCAGTTTATGACGCCGAACGCGCACCGGTGGCAAAGCATAATTTTAGTTTTTCGGCTGAACATTTCTGTGGAGGGGTAGTTGAAATTTGGCCTCCACCGGCTTGGTTCCCTGGAAAAACTCCAGTTTTTTTTCTTATGTGGTCGAGGAATATGATATACTGAGATAGTAATTTCGTCTTTTAGGTTTAGTTTAATGCCGAGACAGCTATTCACAGCAGGATACCAAGGTAGCACCATAGATACCTTCATTGCTAACCTAGCGGCCAATAACATCGAGTGCGTTCTCGATGTAAGGGCACTTGCTTTTTCAAGAAAACCGGGCTTTTCCAAAAGCCAACTACAGCGTAGACTCGATATCGCAAGAATCCGCTACGTTCATCTTGCCGACCTTGGCACTCCTAAACGCATAAGAGAGAATCTAAAATCAACGGGCGATTATGGTGCTTTCTTCGAAAGGATGGAGAGATACCTGACCAGTAAGAAAGACGCCATAGAGGCAGCATACAGCCATGTTGTGAGTCACACATGTTGTCTGATGTGCTTCGAGCGTCTTGCCACCGAATGCCACCGCAAAATAGTCGCCCATAGAATCAAGGCTCGTGACGGAAATGGTCTCCAAATAAGGCACATTTAGTCTGGCCCCCCCGGAGGGAGCATGGTCACACCCGAAAAGAAGACAGTCCTCATCGCCGTAAAAGCACCCCCTAATCCTTCGAAAAAATATCAGGAAACAAACTGTTGTGCCGGAATCGACCTAGAGAGAGGAACCTGGGTAAGGTTGTACCCCATCCCTTTTAGACTTCTCGATGACGACAAACAGTTTCCCAAGTACAGTGTTATTTCTGTCCGGTGTCAACGGCCAGTGAGAGATAAGCGCGTGGAAAGTTACAAGGTCGATCAGGACAGCATAAGGATACTACGGCATTTACCCACTGCGCATAAGTGGTCCGAAAGGAAGAAAATCGTGCTGGCCACTCTGTCTCCATCGTTTTGCAAGGTGCTGGAAGACGTAAGCGTCCACAAATCACTGGGGGTTTTCAAACCCACCGATATAGACTTTGAGATTAAGAAATCCGTTCCAAGGGATGAACAGAAGCGCCGAACAGCCTATGACCAATACCACCTTTTTGACAAGAGATTGATGCCGGTTGAACAAATACCGTTTAGTTTCTACTACAGATTCAAGTGCCGCAACTCTCCCAACTGCCCGAAGCACAAATTAATGATACACGATTGGGAGCTAATGGAAGCCTACAGGCGTTGGCGTCACAATTATACCTACCAATCCCTTCTGTTGGACAAAATAAGAGAAAAATGGCTCGGTACGCTTTGTGGCTCCACAAGGGACACCTACTTTTACGTCGGCAACATGTGGCAGCGCCCTAAACAATTCATGGTCTTGGGCGTCTTTTATCCGCCAAAGTCAGCACCCTCTCTCTTCAAAGAGGATGTGTGAAACTGACGATACCCTAACCCGCATATTTCACAGGGGAATCAAAATCAGCGGCGACGGGTAATTTTGGCTGAAAGTTGGTTCAGCAGGCTTGTTTTGACACATTCGGCGCACAACAGTCCCTTACCCCCATACAGCAATCGGGATTTTCGGGCTGTCAGCCAGATGCAACGGCGGGTGTCAGGCCTTTCAGGCGGGCAAGTACACGAGCAAAAAATTCCTTGAGCGGATAGCCGCTGGCAAGATGCAACGCTATTCGAC
>DATKZT010000066.1:0-25526 GCA_035527845.1 Sedimentisphaerales bacterium
ACTGTTTTGGCAAGAAAGCATTTTTGCAAAGGCTTCTGATCATAACGGTTTTAATAAACTACCATCCAAATTAAGGAATATGCTGCTGGATTATCTCAGCCTGGCAGCGTGACTACATCAAATGGCAAAAGTCGAGCTTAGTCACTGCCGTTGATTGTCTGATAAACTCCATCTACGCAACCCTCATCTTCTTGTAATGCTGCATGATAATGGCCAAAGGTGCTCCTGATGCTACCCCGTGCAATTGTCCGGCGGCGGGATATATCACAGGACAGTGGCCCCCATTATCCGGCGCAATGCCTACAAGCAACTGTTTGCTCTGGATTAACTCTATACTTTGCCCCGTCTCAAGCCTTCGGACCATAGGCCAGTAAACAATCAAGGATTGAGGCCGTACGAACAGCGGCGAATAGCCTGCTGCCAAGATGGCAGCTTCGGCATCGGTCAGAGCAACGTCCCAAATGGCCGCTTCGGCTATATAACCTGACATGTACAGAAACTTGTTTTGGCGACAAATTACTCCGACCGCCGTCCGGTTCAGACCAGAAGGTGTTCTGTCAAGGTTATTCGTACCCTTATTGCCACCGTCGAGGTAGACGCGTCTGTCGCCACTTGATGCCCACACCCCGCAGGCATGGTGCCACGCGTTCGCCGCGTATCCCTTTGTGCTTGTCGCAGCTACATAACCCACAGAGTTGCGAGTGCACGCACGGATGTAGTCACCGGCAACATCGCCTCGGGCCTCCAGGCTGAAGTAATTCACGTCATTGTTGTTGTTCGCTATCGACATAACACATTGCCCGGCGGCCGGGTCATCAGAGCGAAACCAGCATGCCATGGAAAAGGGGGTACTTGTGCTAATTGCTGACAGCACAATCATGTACTCGGTATTAGAGTCATCGAATAGCAGTGCCATCATATTTCCTTCAACTCTACAAACAACAGTTCGGCATCGCCGGATGCATCGTCGCTGGCCGCATCACGGATCACCTTGACTCTAAACCCTTCTGCAGCCTGAATGTCATCCATCTCAGAGCCATCATTGAATGAGATGTTGACTACGTCCACTATACCTGATGTTCCAGGCACCGTTGTGTCATCCACACTCTTTGCAGAAGCAAAACCATCGCTGCCAATATCCTGCTGCTGGTCGCCAATTCGCTCAAACGCCACATCCCAGTCGACAGTGCCGGAGGTCGCACTGGACATTGCATAGTGAAGGTAGACCGTAACCCCCCCTCCACCATAATTGCGCGGCATCACTGCACTAAATACCGCAGACTCATTTGTGGCCGCGTCAAAATCCAGGACAGGATGTTGATTCCGTAGATCAATAGTTGCATAATCTGAAGCCGGCGGCTCATTATGCAATGGAGTAAATATCAACAATGTATCACCACTCGCCATTAAGCTCATCTCCTGTTTCGATGATTTACTATACGACGTGCTGCCAATTTCCCGTCCTTCTACGATTCACTTACGTTTCTTCCGTCCACGTCCCGTTCTTGGCCACGGTCACCCAATCGCCATTCGCATCAGCTACCAGACTCAAACATTCGCCGATACCATTTGCGGACTTGTACTTGTCTGCCGTTTGTCCGGAATCGTCTCGGATGGCTGCCGTCCCCGGGTCAATACGCAGCTCCTGAGCCGCCTGAACTGCAAAGGAAAACGCAGTACCTGCAGGAGCCGACGCAGGCAGCGTGAGCGTGACCGTCCCTGTTGCACCTGAATTTATGTGAGCACTGCCTGACTCAGCCACTGTGAGCGTATCATCACTGGTGTGGGCCTCGATAGTCTTCTTGACCCCGCCAGCACCGTGGGGCATAACAAGATTATGACCCACACGCGAGTCGGTTATCGATAATATGTCTCCGCCCGAAGTCGTCACCACCGCCAACCGGATATGTGGCGTGGTTGACATATCAGGAAAACCAGTGTATTCATTCGTGACCAAGCTGCCCGCGGAATCTAAGTAAATGTAGATGGACGCTTTATCATCAGCCAGCGTATTGCTCGAAGAGCCGCTGTAGCTGACCAGTTCCGTGCCCAGCCAGAACTTGCCGTTCTTTACCCCGATGTCCAGCCCACCTTCGTCGTAGACCCTCAAGTCATTCGCCCGTCTCGTAGCAAGAAGCAGCCTATGCAGCAGCTTTCTGAATTGAAGATAATAAGGCGCAGTGCCAGTGGGTATGTACTCAACACCCGTCTCGCTATCAGACTGCATGTTCAACAGTGTATTATCAGAAGGATGAACTTCGGCCATAATGCTCTCCCTGTGAATCCTTTAAGAAATACTCAATACCAGTTGATTTGTCTGCTTATCAAACGAAGAAATGCCCAGTTTCTCGGCCGGTCTTGCCAAGGGTGTCACAGTGACCTGCCTGGTCTCACTCATACTTTCGTTGCCCCTTTCGTCTGCGACTTTCACCGCAAACTTATAGACGCCGTATTTCAATGGCCCACTTATCCACTCGAGAGTGTCGGCGTCGAGGCCGAACTGCCCCCGTCCGAAACTACCGACACCATACCCGACTGCCGCAGCCGAATCGTAACCGAAGTCACTCACGCCAAACTCGCTCATACCGAACCCTGCCTTGTCCTGCCAGTTCGGCCAGACCCTTATCGGCAACTCAGTTATAGGATTATCGTAATCGATCTCCCCCATGCCATTGTCAAAGTAGATGTTGACCGTGGAATCGATTGGTAAACCCTGGCCCCTTAGCAGAGTTATTCTTACCCTCCCGCTCAAACCTGGTGACAATTCCATTTCATCGCTGAAGTCTGTGTCCACCTCGTTGGCTTCGACACCAAAAACCTCAATCCGCACCGGTGTCTCAAAGGATGCCGGCACACGAACAAGCATTTGCCTTTGCAGACTATCAACTGTCACCCCTGCATATTGGCCGTTGACATAAACCTGATAATGCTTGTCGGCCCAGGAAGAACACCACGTGATTAGTGCTGCACGAGGAGCACCAACACTCTTGCCGCTCGACCAAACACCAGCCGGCAGTTCAAATGCCCTTACCCTGTCTATCCCATTGCTGATAAGCGCCATAACCCTAAACCATTAACTGCGTGTAAACGATTTCATAATCAATTGCTGCCCCGCTGCCGCTCGCCCTCGCCTTCCTGGTCTCAAAGGTATCCATCCGTAGATTACGAAACTCTTCACCGCTTCCTGTCACCAGTGTATGTGTGTCACCATCCATATAAGCTGATATGGCACCGATTCTCTCATTCACTTTCAACCTGCTCCCTGCCCGCAGGACCCCGACCTGGCTTATCTTCCGGGACCGCACCCCCAGATCAATGCTCAGCACACCATCGAGTCCCGGTACTGTTCTCTCCACTGAATCCCGGCCAAAGCCGTCCGGAAGAACCTCCAGGTTCTGCTCGTCAAACAAATGCTCTCCGTCAAGTGTGGCACCCATCTGCTTTACCCTCGCGCCTCAATCACGCACCAGCCTTACCGACGCCCCCAACTTGGTCACATCAGCCACGCCGTCGCTGCCTACGTCAATGCTCAGCCTGCACCGCTCCCGCGCCTTCTCAAACAACCGCTGATAGTGCAGACTCTTCTTCCAGAAGTTCTCGTCTTCAGCCTTGCTGGCCAGTGTAGCGTACACCCCGGAAATAACCGCAAAGACCGAGGCCCTCTGCAAGACGCTCACATCCAAAATGTCTTCCACGGCCAAATCACTTGCCGCATCGCCAGGCTGGATACCGAAATACTCCGTCAACTGAAAACCGACTTCCGCCGCCTGCGGCCCGAATGTGCTGACTCGATAAGAAACATCCGTAGCTGCAGCAGGCGATACAGCCTCATCACTTGAATCTGACCTGATTACCGAGACCGTCAGTTGCGTTGCCGAACCCACAGAGACTATCTCGTATGCACCGTCTAACGCGCCATCCGCAGACTGAAGATATACCACTCCGCCGGCCAAAACATGTGCGGCTACAAAGTCGGCGCCGCTGTCCGTAAACGTTGTCCCGCTGAGAGTCCCCCCAGTTCCGGCTGCTAATATCTGCCCAGCGGGATGCAATTCGCCAAACAGCGCCGGCTCGTATTTTAGAATGTCCACATCGCTCGAAAACTTAACCATTCCTTCAGGTCTCCTTCCAGCATAACCGGTCGGCCCGGGCACCCAAAGGAGTGACCCCTTTGGGTGCCTGCTTAGACGCATCAGGTCGCGTCCCCACGCCGACTTGTCAGCTCGTACTCAAATCACGAATAAGCCCGTGCGCCGCCTCATTCTTCAGTTCCACCGTGTACTCGCCAATGAGTTCACCGCATTCATAGTCACCGCCGCTCGCCAAAGGCTTGAAATGAAAACTGCGCCCCGCCAATGGCAGCACATTCACGCGAGACGAATCCAGGAACAAAGCCGCATCCTGGGGCATCCACCGTGTCGTGACAATCCTGCAAATCCCGAAATCACTTTCGTAAATGCTTATCATGTCCGTAAAAGTGGTGTCGTTGGCGGCATAGCTCCGGCTCCCGCTCGTGAAGCCATTTATCTTTCGCTTCTGAAAGCCGCCCACGATAATCAAATCCACGTTGCCGTTGCTGCTGTCCCAGATCTTCCTGAGCACGTAATTCACTTTGGTCTCGTCAAGATCCGTCCCACTTGGAAATCCTGAGTCACCCGTGTGGAAAACATTAGTCGAAAGGTGCTGGATGGTCCCTTTCATGGACCGCCGCACCGTGCCGCTGCCTTCCGGATTGCTCGTGGGCAGCCCGCCGTTTACGACCGTGTTCTCCAAATCACGAATCATCTCGCGCAGACGTTCCTGTTTTTGATAGTCCATCTCGTCAGCAAGCCCCAACTGGCTCGCCGCCATGTCCGTCCCGCTCACCTCCACCGTCGCAGTGAATATCTGCGTGTAGTTGCCGCACCTGCTGCGATTGGTAAACCTCACGCTCGGTGTGTCCGCCCCTTCGAGCGCTGCATTGCCAAGAATGTTGATTACCTGATTATCGGCCAGGTCCTCCGCGGTCGTCCCCGCATAACCGCGAACCACCGTCAAAGTTTCGCCGTTGATACCCGTGACGAGCATCAATTCCTCGCTGCCTTCGACTTGAACCTGGTCGCCCACCCGAAACCTGCTGCCATTATCAACTACAAAATCGGTGTCGGCAGCCGGGTCCGTATATGTGCTGTCATTGATAGCATCCTTATTGGGCAGTAGCTCATCCTCGAGCCACTCGTGATGCGTGCTCGTCGCCTCTCGCATCGGATCGCCAAGGGCATCCAACAATGGAGTCTCGTAGGGCGAGATGATTCCAATCAAATCCGACACGTCCTCGGCCAGTTCCGGCAGAGTCGTGCCCGCTGAATATGTCGCTTTTCCAGTAAAAGCCATTTATTTATCCCCTTATATTCGATTTCCGCTTCTGTCAGCTTCTTTACTTCAACTCAAACAAAGCTTCTCCGCAGCCTCAGATACTCCTGCAAGTCTGTCCGGTTACCCGTCGTCGCAGCCCTCTTGGCCGCCCTTTCCAGAATTGCCTGGCTGCTTTGCATCCGGTCTTTGGCGCCTGCCGTCTTTGTCGCCGTCGCGGCCGCTTGCCGCTCACCCGCGAACAAATATCCCTTTTCCTTCCTCAACTGCTCAACCACACCATCTAAGTCCGCTTGTCCTCCGGTCCCCATCTTGGCTCTTGCAAGCAGAATCGCCGTCTCCATATCCGCCGTCCCCGCCGCTGCCAATTTTCTTGTCAGTTCCTGCTCGGTTTGGCTGGTGCTCAACTGCTCCGCCATTTCCGATGCCTTCGCCTTCGCCTCCGCCAGTTCCTCAGCCAGAGCCTCAACTTTCTTCTCCGCGCTCTGTGCTCTCCTGCGATAGCGGATTGACTCGGCCACCGGCACAAGCTTCAAGCCGTCACCGTCACTACGGACCTCTGTGTCTTCTGACAAAACGTCCTCTTCTCTATCGATTGGACTCATACTACCTCCTGATCAGAACTGCTATTGTCCCCGTCGGTATCATAACCCAATTCTCTGAGCACCTGCTCAGTCGAAACCCCAAGCTCCTTCTTCATCTGTGCTTCTTTCAGCTTTTCCATCATGTTTTCAGGCAGAGGAGTCGGGAAAATAAGTTCGACCTCCCGATCTTCGCTGCTGCTTTTGTAGATGCCGGCTTTATCAAGCATTTCCAAAACCATCTTGCAGATGTGCTTAAGCCCCTCGCCGTATGTGAACTTCTTTCGTTCAGTTTTCGAAAGCATCCCCATGAGCGTCAGCCTAAGCGCCACCGCACTCGTAAGGTTGCCGAGCTTACTCCTCAACACTCCCGCCACCAGAGGCGTCACCCCGCTCGTCTTGTCCATCGCCTCTCTAATCTCGGCGATGTGCATCTGTTCGCTCGGCATCTCCGCATCCCCGCCGAACTCCTGAATCGTCGCCTCCGGATTGTCCGTGCACCACATCCGCCCCGGCGAAATAGGCCTGTCCTCGAAACCCTCGATCCCCTTACCTAAGTACATCTTGAACGACTGGAACGTGATTCTGCTCGCTCGGTCGCTCAGCCGAGTGTTCAACTCGTCCTGCAATGGCATCAACGGCTCGACCTCGCTTATCCCCTCGTAGTAGTAAGGCTGCGCAATATTTTGCACGTGCACCACCGGCAGAAATCCCCACGGCAGCTCACCTTCAGCCGCAAGCTCCTTGTTCTCATATCTCTGCCACGCCGTCTCGGAAATAATCTCCGTAACCGCGACGGTCTCGCAATTGTCACCCGCTCGCCCGCTTTGCACGCTGCCGCCCTGCGAAAGACCCGAAAGAAGCCTCGACAGAAAAGACCGCTTCTTACTCAGAGCGTTCCTCTTCTGGTAGAAATGCTGCACGTAATATCTGATTTGCTTGTAGTCGCCTTCTTCCAGAACAGGCAGTGCTCTTGGTGCTTCTATCAGTTCCAGGCTGATTGTTCGTACCAACTGCTGCACATCTTCAAGAGGGAGGATCTGGGAGGAGGAGGAAATGAATCTTTCTAAGATCTCTTTGCCAGGCCTGACAAGACAATCAACAAAACCGTAAACACTTCCGAGCACCGCCATATCCTGAAAGAAAACCACACCGCCGTTAGCCTCGAACAGTGCCCTTAATAGCGATCCAATTTCTGCACGTTTTTGGCTCTTCGGCGACTTGGAAACGAAACTAACAGGCTTGCCGAACAAAAAGTCCACCGCCGCGTTCACCCGCCACGCGATATCGTTCTCAATCACCACTTCTTTGCGCTGTACCTCGCGAACGCTTCTGGCCCCGAGAATACCCGCATCCGCCGAGTGCACGAACCCCGTTATCCTCGCCGGAAGCCCGCACTCCTGCGCCTGCACATAGCATCGGCCCGATTCGTTCACCTTCCTGTCGAACGCCCCCGTCCCGCAGACATCATAAACAGGATTTGCGTAGTATTCCCACAGCTTCGCAAAATGCGCCTGGACATCCACCGACCGCTCATCAACAAGCCACTCCACATAGTCCGCCTCGAGTTGCGGGTCCCTGAATATATCAAGCTCAAATCCCATATCGCGCTTCCAAACACATCCGCTGTCTACTGGCATCGACCGCAAAAACACAGATGCCATTCTTTGTTATTCACTTTCACAACCGACTGCCTTCTTGTCGGTCCTTCTACCTTTGGAGCAACTTGCGCATTTGTGTCGAAAAATCCGTTTTTTCAGCCGACAATTCTTGCCCTAAGTCGTTGTCGCAAAGCCAATAAAAATTCTTTTCTATTTTCCGATTTTTACCTGCTAAGTACCTGCGCCTTTGATTGAAACTACCCCCCACTTCCCCCCTCCGCCACGCCGCAACCACCTCAGTCCAGACTTGCCTACCCGCCGGAAAGCAGATATACTCCAGAGCCGTGGCATACTCTACCGAGCAGAATTGTGGGAGCAATACGATGAGACGCAGCCATGTTTGGGCTATCATAGTAGCGGCCGGAGGGATTGGACTTGCGGCGTGGATAATCATAGCCCGACTACCTGGGCTCAGACGACCGATGGTGACTCAGGATGGACATCTGGGAGTTGACGCTCTGGAGAAGCTGCCGTATACCTTTGATTTTGATGGGCCGCACTATCCCGAACCAAAGCTGGTTTTTGAGGGTCCGTTTCCCAACTTACCAGAGACGATGAGGGTGTATCAGGTAGGGAACCCAGCCGTTACGGAAGAATATGTGCGCGAACTTGCTCGCAAACACTTTGGCATGCCTGCAGATGCTGAGATAACCCGCTCCGACGGTCGGGGTTTCTATTGGCTGAGAAGCTCCACTCATTTATTTCACGTCGATCCTGGGAACGGTTCATTTAACACTGACAAAATCAGCAGAATCCGAGAGGACAGCCCGGAAACGTGGGTCAAGGACAAGTATCCTTCGAAAGAAGAATGCGGAAGGATTGCTGAGGAATACCTGAAGACTGGCCATTTGCTCGAGCCGGATGCGTACTTGAGGGGTGTTGCCGATAATATTTCGGGTTCGGGAGTAATGTCGGTGGGTTTTGGGCGACTGATTGGTGGGTGTAAGACCTGGGGAGCCGGCGCCCAAATCTTAGTCCGTATAGGGTTGGGCGGTGAGGTAGTGGGCGTGCGTAAGGCGTGGCAAGAACTTATTCCATACAGGCCGTACCCGGTGAAGTCTCCAGAAGAGGCGCTGGCGGAACTCCAACAGGGTAAGGGATTGCTAATGAACGGTGATTCGGGCAAAGTGAAGGAAATAACACTTAGATATTATACCTCTCCTCAGAAGCAGGACTATGTTCAGCCGATATACTACTTCGATTGCAATGGGCCGGAGGGTGGCTTCTACGGCGTGCTGCCTGCGATAAAGGGCGAGTATCTCGAACCGAGACAAGATGGTCGCGGAGAACTTATGGCATGGATAATGTGCCGTGAGTGTGGTGCCATATATCAAATCAACCTGAACCAGTGGCACGCGGTTGCCGAAGACTATGTTAAGGAACATCCGGATTCGCGGACGCCCCCTCCACTCGTTTGCCAACAGTGTGGGCAGAAGACTGCATACAGGGCGATCGAGTGCGACAATTGCGGGCTTATCTTCGAGGCGGGCTGGAAAGGACCCGATTATTATGACCGGTGCTCACAGTGCGGTTTCAGTAAGGTTGAAGAGAGACTGAAAGAACGTCGGTCCCGTCCCAGATAAGCCCAAGTGAAGAAACGAATTTCAGGCCCCGGTCGCTCAGACTTGCCGGGCGGCTCACACCCGGACGTGCGGACGGCGGCCGAACAATGCCGGCAAGAGGACAGGCAAAAGGGAGTCAGTTCATCCGGTTCACTTACTCAAAATGATCAGGTCACCTCATCAAAATGCGGAACTCACTTCATCAAATCTGCGTTTCGACTTCCCCAAAAATGCGCAACTACTAATAACAATACTATAACAGAGAACAATAAAGACACTACGGCTCGACTGAGCTCGCCGAAGTCTGCAACGCCTGCGCCTCTGCCTGCCGGTGGGCAGGCTCCGGCGTTGCTGGCCGACCGAAGGATGACAGTTTATGTTGATACGGGGCACAAAGAATATGTCTTAGTCTACGTAAACGGCTGGTTTCTGAAAAAGTACGGTCGAGACAGTGCGGAAAGTAATTAGCTTGTGGCGGCACACCTCTATCACCGGCCCGGATCCTGTGGCGCGCCCGTCGGGCTGCTGCCGCGGTTGGCAGCCGACTCGATGACGCTTTTGAGCATAATTACCACCGGTGCTTTCGGCATCTTCTCGTATGCCTTTTCAATAGCTGCTTTGGCCAATTCGGCTCTGCCCACCTGATAATATATGTAAGCCAGCAGAAAATGCAGCTCACCCACATCGCTGGTCTTGCGCCACTGCTCCGCATCGACGATTCTCTTCTCGATATCATCCTTATCAATAGCACTGAAGTTGCCCCTCAAGGCAATCAGCGCCGATGTCGCATCCTTCTGCTGCCGGCCCTCGGCCCCCGCTTTTGCACCACCACCGAAAGCCTCCAAAGCCCTCGATATAAACAGAGCGCCGCTGATATATTCACCCGCAGCAAACAACGCATGGCCCCTGCCCGCATAGGCCGTCGGATCATCCTTCTCATAAATCATAGCCAGCGAATACGAATCCGCCGCACGATAATATTCGCCCAGCTTGAGATAGTCATCCGCCGACCGGATATACTGCTCGAACTTCTCTCTCGAATACGAAGCAACGCTGTGACGCGGACCCAAAATCTCTCTTGCCTGGTCTTGATATTTATGCCGAGTAACCGTCCCCGGCGCCCCGCCACTGCGCCCGCCTTTTGAAAGGTATGTCTCGCTACCCAACTGACCCGCCTGGTCAATACCCTTTCCAAAATCTGTTATCACCGCTCTCGGCTGCTCGAAATCACCGCCCCGGGCTCGCACCGCAGCCTCCTCCGCTTCTGTCCAAAAAGCGCTCCGCTCTTCTGGCCCAAAACCGAAGGCCGACAGTCCGTCGGTCTGGTACGCCGGCCTCTGCGCTTCGGGAACACTCGCGACCCTCCCATCTCCGACAATAACTGAGTCGTCTGCCGGCATCACATCTTCGCCGCCCGGCAACTCAAGAAGTCCATCGCCCCTGCTCGCCTCCACCCTCTCAAGCCCCTGCGTCCTTCCTCTGTCCTGCCGCCCCGCACCAGGCAGCTCATCTAGGTTGGGAATCTCCCGTCCGAACACTACCTCTGAGGGTACCTGCCTCAACTGTTCCCGAAAATCTGCGGGAAGAGAACTCTTGCTCAATTCCTCAAGCGACAAGCCGTCCGGGACAGGTGGCCTTGAAACCCTGCTTATGTCAAATCGTCCGGACATGGCGTCTGCTGATTCTTCGAGGTCGCTGGGCGTACCAATACCCGGCAGAGTAATCTTGCCGCTTCCTGGTGCCGTACTTGGTGCAACGCCACTAATGCTGTAAGACACCGCCTCCTCTGGCAAAGACAATCCTTCCGAAAGCCCCAACTGTCCACCAGACATAGAAGACACACTCAGGCCGTCGCCGACACGATCGTTAACCTTCTGGGCTGATAATCTGCCAATTCCACTTCCACTCTGACCGACGCCGGCTGTCGTTATCGTTCGTGAAGGTGAATAATATGGCTGGTAAGTCCTTGTATAAAGATCAAAGCCGCTCGGAATATAAGAACGCCTCAGAAAAGAGTCGAGCGATGCAGAGCCGAGTGACCCCGAGAAATCCGAAGTTGCTCGATAAGGCACAACACCCCGAAAGTGCTTGTCGCCCCCGACGTTACCTGTAATCAGCAGGTTGCCGCTCGTGTTTATCGGATTAGGGCTGGGGACCAGACCGCTGCGGATGCTGCTCGGCGGAACAGTCGCCAACCCCGCAGGGTTCTCTATACCCAAAGCAATCTCTGACAGAGCAGCCGCAACAACCGTTGCCGCCAGAATTAGTCGTCCAATCTTCATAACACCAGGTACCGCTCCAAAGCAGGTACACCCAATAAACCACTTCAGCTCTTGTATTTCGGTTTTCCGGCCCAACTCAGCTTTGTTGCAAGCGCGTCCCATTGAGTCCGAACCGGGTTATTCACCACCAGGAAGTCGCCTCGGTGCCTCTCGATTCTCACCACGTCAGCATTCACCAGCTTATGCGAAATCTGCCCGTCCACCGACACCGTCGTACCTTCATTCAACTGAATGCCGCGAACCTCCACGCGGCTATCGGCGCTAATTACGATCGGCCTGAAGCTCAGCGAGTGAGGGCAGATCGGCGCAATCACCACGGCTTCCATATTGTCCGCCAGTATCGGCCCTCCCGCCGAAAGATTGTACGCCGTCGAACCGGTAGGCGTACAAACTACCAGACCATCACTTACACAACTGGCAAGAGGCTGACCGTCAACCGATATCTGCAGCTCAATCATACTGAACGGCGGGCCCGCGTTTATGAAAACATCGTTAATGGCCGCCGAGCGGAATTCCTCTCGGCCGCCGCTCGAAATCCTGCACGTGAGCATCATTCTCTTTTCAATGATCGTCTTTCCACCTATTATACGCTCAAAGAGCTCCTTGAGTTCCTCGATACTAAACTCGGCTAAGTACCCTAATTTGCCGAGGTTAACACCTATCACCGGAACGGTGCATTCGCTCAATTGCCTCGCGGCAGAGATAATCGTGCCGTCGCCCCCGAATACCACGGCAAAGTCAGCATCTTTCAACATGTCAACCGTGCATTCATCTATCACGCACCTGGCTATGATCTCGACCCTATCCTTCGCAAAGTCAGCAAATTCCTCAACTGCTGCACTTACATTGCCCTTCTTCGGGTCACCAAAAATCACTAACCTCGGCAAACGTCGTTTTGCCATTCTCCCACCTTTCCTCTCTTGAAACCCTTTTCCTTGTAAGTGAACCGTCAGGGCGATTGGGCCAGGCGCAACATTTCTCTTGCAAGCTCTGCAATCTTATCGGCATTCACCCCGACTTTCATAAGCTGCCGAGGCCTCAAATCGTGCTTCACAAGACTTCTCGGCACTCCAACTAATGATATCGGTCCTTCCAGGGGCCTCTTCAAGGTCGCCGCCGCAACCTCCATGACAGCCGCCCCAAAGCCGCAGGCCACACCATGGTCTTCAACCGTTATCATACATTTGCCCGCCGCCAGCAAAGAGACAATCTTCTCGTCGATGGGGGCTGCGAACCTCGCATTTACCACGTCGGCCCCGATACCATCTCTGGCCAGCAGTCTGGCAGCTTCCAACGCCTCTTTCAAGACACTTCCGTAACTGACAATCGCCACCACTGAATTCTTATGCTTCTTGACAAAAACACTCTCGCCCAGTCTGAAGGGCTTTGCCGATGCCGCTCGCACATATTTGGGCTCGGGCACAACGTCTTTCGGATACCGAATCGCCACCGGCCCATCATGCTGAAGTGCAAACTCCAGTGCCCCGCCCAACTCCACACCATCGGCAGGAGAAATCAAAACCATATTGGGCATCATCCTCAAAAAACCGATATCCATCAGGCCATGATGGGTCGGTCCGTCAGAGCCCACCAGCCCCGCCCGGTCCAGACAGAAAACAACCGGCAGATTCTGCAAAGCCACTTCCTGCAATATCTGGTCAAAGCTTCGCTGCAAAAAGGTTGAGTAAATGGCCACTACCGGCTTAAGGCCAGCCTTGGCCAGTCCCGCAGCAATATCCACCGCCGCGCTCTCGGCTATCCCAACATCGTAGAACCTGTCGCCGAATCGCCGACGGAATTCTCCCAGGCCGGTCCCGTCGCACATCGCCGACGTAATGGCAATCACTCGCTCGTCCTTCTCGGCAAGCTTTACCAAAGACTCACCAAACATCCGGGTAAAGCTCTTTCTCTCGGCATCGACGCCGGCAACATCCCCGTTGATCTTGAAAGGCCCCGTAGAATGATACCTGCGCCCATCCTTTTCGGCGGGAACAAAGCCCTTGCCCTTCTTCGTATAAATGTGCAGTATTGCAGGGTGATTCAAATGCGACAGTGCTTTGAATAACTGAATGAGCGAGCCAACGTCGTGGCCGTCAACTGGACCAAAGTATGGAATATTTAAGCTCTCAAACATCTGGCTCGCGGGCAGCGCCATTCGAATACTCTTTTTTATCCTTTCGATAGCCTCCTCAACGCTTTTTCCGATAACCGGCATGTGTTCCAAAATACTCCTCGTTGTCTTCCTCAAATCCTCATAAGTCTGACTCAGCCGCACTTTCGAAAAGTACTTGGCCACCGCTCCCTGAGTGGCATCAATCGCCATGGAGTTATCGTTAAGAACTATGAGCAATTGTCTCTTGACAAGGCCAAGGCTGTTGAGCCCCTCGAAAGAAACGCCGTTAACGATGCTCGCATCTCCGACAACCGCCACGACCCTATCTTTTCTTCCCAGCCGGTCCTGACCCAGGGCTATTCCGATGGCGGTCGTAATGGCTGTGCCGGCATGGCCCACGACAAACTGGTCGTAAATACTCTCCGACGGGTCCGGGAACCCGCTTATTCCGTCCGCCTTGCGCAGATGCGCGAACTGCTCCTTTCTTCCGGTGACGATTTTGTGCGCGTAGCATTGGTGTCCAACGTCCCAGAGCAGCTTGTCGCTCTTGAAATCGAAGACATAATGTAGCGACAACGTAAGCTCAACCACTCCGAGATTGCTGGCCAGATGGCCGCCGCCCCTGCTGACCGACTCGACGATGAACTGCCTGATCTCCTCGGCCAATACCTTGAGCTGACCCACCGTCAGCTTCTTCAAGTCGTCGGGACCGCTTACTTGTTCCAATAACCCGCCCATTGGAAACTACCATTGTACAAAATAAGATGCAAACTCTCAACCAGAATCGCAGGTACGACAAGAGCAAAAATCAGAATTTTCAAAAAATTTCTAACTTTTTACAGGATAACAGGTTGTCCCCGAAAGTGCAAGCACCCTACCCCGTTTTTTCAACACAAACGCGCAAGTTGCTCCAATTATGGAAGGACATGTGGTCCATCCTTTTGGTGCCCGAACTCGCAAAAAACAAAGGGCGGGCTCATTGAAGAAAGGACAAAGAACATGAAAGAGCAGCAGATGCAGGAAGTACAGGGCGTGGTTTCACCAGGTGCCAGGGCCGAGAGTTTCACTTGTAAGGTCAAGAGCTTGGTATCGCACAATGTTTACAAGGTACGCATGGTTGAAATCGGGACGCCGGGGTCACTGCCGGTTGAGATCGGCTCGGAGTTTGAAGCGGTGGACCTAAGCGATGACTTTTTGAATCCCGCGGGCGACGTACCTATCGGCACAATCGTTGTCGTTGCCAGAGTGGCCAACAAATATGTCTTCAACAAGCCTTAGTCGCCCCCAGCGGTGACTCGCCGAGACTTGTCATTCTCACCGGAGAGAGCGGCTTCCTCGCATGGTCATAAAGCGCCGCATTTGTGACAAATGGAAACCGCTAAAGAAATATGTCCGGCGCGGGTGACAATGGGCGTCTACCAGTTGAGCTTGAAAGTTCAGGGCTTATGCAATATGCGAAGATATTGGTCGGGTGGTTTATGCAATGTCTTGCCTGTAAGACGACCTTCATTTACACCGCCGAGAAATACTTGAAGGTCGAAAGCACCGGCCGAATTCTCAGGCGAAATGCCGCGGGCTCCGGCGGCAAACCCGTCGGATCAGTCAAGTGTCCTCGCTGCCGGTCACCGGATGTCTGCCTGATGGAGATTGGCGACAGCAAATAAGGAACCACAACCCCGACCCGACCAGTTCTATTCGGAACCACAGCAGCGCTGTCGAAAGACCCCTTACCTCGTTCTCTCAAGCAGCACCACTGCCAATTCCCTGAGGGTGTCGGCCTTCCGCCCGAAAGGCGCCAGCACTGCAATAGCTTCATCCGCAAGCTTCTTGGACAATCGTATTGATTCCTCCATCCCTACCACCCCCGGGTAAGTACACTTGGCCGCCTTTGCATCCTTGCCCGCGGTCTTGCCCAGACGTTCACTCGTGGCACTTACGTCAAGAATGTCGTCGGCAATCTGAAACCCCAGCCCAATCCTCAGACCGTACTCCTCCAGGCTTTTCAATTGGCTTTCATCCGCACCCCCGCAAATAGCACCCATCGCAGCGGCGCAGCGAAACATCTTGGCTGTCTTGTTCGTGTGAATATATTCAAGCAACTCCCGATTGCCTTGGCCGTTCTCCGCTCTCAGGTCAGCCATCTGGCCCGCAATCATACCGCTGGGCCCCGCCGCCTCTGCGAGGTGCCTGATGAGCGTCACCGCCCTAGCCGGCTCGGCAATCTCCTCGGCAAGAACCTCGAACGCCAGCGTCAGAAGTGCATCGCCCGCAAGAATCGCCGTCGCCTCATCAAAAGCCTTATGGCATGTGGGAAGCCCGCGGCGAAGATCGTCATTATCCATCGCTGGCAAATCATCGTGCACCAACGAATACGTGTGAACCATTTCAACCGCCGCAGCCGCAATCTCCGCATCGTAACTGGTCCGGCCGCCGACCAGTTCACAGCACCACAGCACCAGCGCCGAACGTATCCGCTTGCCCGGCGCCTCCAGCGTATAACGCAGCGCCTCGTTCAGTTCGCTGTATATCTGCCTGGCGACCAAGAGATCCCGCAGTACCCTGTCAACCGCCCGCGATTTTTCAGTTAGCTGAATACTTAAGTTGGTATCTGCCATCTCTTCTTCCGTAGATTTCACGTCGCGCCAACCAGTCATTTAGCCTTGTAATGCTCGACACGCACCCAAAACAAAACCTTGAGACGCGAGACAAACTGCTATTGTACGCGATTCCTGCTGGCTTTGACAGCAATCTGTGAACGTCCGTACCGATAATAAGCTACACAAAGCGTCAAAAACCGCAACTCCAATCCCAAATACGCTTTCATCGTCCGGCCAACAGGCCCTCGTCCAGATATACGCCTTCCTGCCGCAAAACAACCTTATACGAGAATTGCCAGCCTTCGCCAATTGACAGGGACGCCGGGTGGAGGAGCCAGCCCGACGCCCCTGTCAGCCGTTCTCAAAACTAATACTTCAATCAACCCTGCATACGGGGGGCCTCAAAAAATCAACAGCCCCGGTGCAGCCTTTCTATTCTTCGCAGCCATCCAGCCAGCCCTCGGCCAAAGCGGCAAGATCGAGCCAGTTGATACAGCCGTCGAAGTTAAGGTCCCCGGCGGGCAGCGGATTATTCGAACTCGATGGCGGCGCGACAAGCCACGGACAGTACTCCACGTCCGCAGTCACCGCATCGCCCAGACCGTCGGCATTCTTGACCGTCGAAACATCGTGGCAGTCCACGCCGTCCGTCTCGCTCGTGCCGCACGGGTCTGCCGGTCCGCTTACATCGCCCCACCAGTTGTAGGTGGCGTCAACAACAAAGCCGTTAGTTGGGATTCCCACAACTCTAACGCCGGAACCGTTGTCGAACAGATTATTAAAGCTGACTTCGACGTCCCAAACTGCATCATAACAGGACCAGTCATTGGGCTCGGGCTCAAAGGTGGGATTCCAATAGGTACCTTCCAAATCGACACGGACAGCGTCCCAGCCATTATCGTACATGGCATTGCCGGTTACTGAGACGCCGCTGAGAATAGGCCCTGAATAAATGCCGTTTTTCTCATTGCCGAAAATCTCGTTACCCTTGATTGTCAGGTTCACCGGGCCGTAAGCGGTTGTTGCTCCGCCCAACTTGTCACTGCTTCCTCTGATAAGGAGGATTCCGTTACCGTATTTGAGGTTATTCGGATCGTCTGAAATCAGGCCGGTGTTACCGTAAATCGTGTTGCGTCGAATGGTCAGGTCGGCATAACCGCCTGCAGTTTCAATGCCTGCGCGGTGACTTCCATAAATCTCGTTATCCTCTATGACGGTACCCCTCATCGAAGCAGGACCAGGCGCCCCGTAAGCAAAGTAAGACGACCAGATGAAGATGTTGTCGCCGTTGCCTTTGCAGTCGAAAATCTTGTTGCCGGAGAAGGTACTGTTTACAACGCCTTTGTCACTGTATGGGTGGTTTACAATATACAGCCCCATACGACCCTGTGCACCGTCCTGGGCAGCTACATTGGTATTGCCGCCGATAACATTGTTTCTGACCTTGATATTGGAAATCTCATGGGTAACAGCATAAACACGAACCAGCGAAGAATTCTTGTTGCCTTCTGCATTAAGCTCCTGAACAACAAATCCTTCAAAGGTAACGTCGTTAACATCGTAAATATCCACGATAGTTACATAGCCGCCGCTGGGATTCGGATGGTTAATAATACTTTCAACCGTATCATCCCACGCGTAACCGGCCGGAACCGTATAGCCGTTCTTGTTCAAATCAGCGGTTGCCCCTCGAATACTCAGAGACTTACCAATCAGAACAGCCTCATTGTAAGTACCGGCAGCAACGCTGATGCTGTTTCCATCGCTGGCGGCGTCGATCGCGCCTTGAATGGTGTCAAAGGCATTCAGGCCGATGTAATAATCCACACCGCCCACACTAACCGTTGACCAATCCGGCAGACCTTCCCAGTCATCGTCAACCACGTAGTCGGCGACCACCTCGGTAAGATCGTTGCAGTCGGTGCTCAGAAGCCACGGGAAGAAGTCAACATCACCCAATGCCGCGTCGCCCGTTCCACCGCCTGAGCCGCTCGGTCCACTGGTGTCGCCCCACCAGTTCAACTCAGCATTTAACGGCCCACCGACGGCAGACGGGTCCACAGAAATCCCGTAGTCGCTGTTGCCGCTGATGCTGTTGCAGTAGATTGCGCCGCCGGGAACTGCCAGCGACCCGCCGTACGCTGGGTCGCTGCCGTGGACATAAATCCCCTGAAAGTTGCCCGTCAGCGTATTATCGTACACATCGAGCGTATCGATGTCCCATACCTGCAGGGCCTGACCTTCGCCCCACTCGCCTTCGGAAACACCGCTAATCGTGTTGCCGTACACGTTCGCGGCCACGGCACGGTTGATCTCCAGCGCCGCCCATTGCTGGCCTGTTTCTGCGTTGTTGCCACCGATAGAGTTCCAGGTGTTGCCGTAGGCATTCACGACATCGGTGCGGTCGCTCGAAAGGCCGCGGAACACGATAGACCCGTTGCAGTGATGGATATTGTTGTCGGCAAATGTGACCGTACCCATCGCCGACCCGTCGCCACCGCTGCCGCTTTTGCTGTCAAGAACAGCCCAGCCGAGGAGGTTCTTGAGTTCACAGTTGGTGATAGTCACGTCGCCCTCAAGCTGGCCGCCAGTAAGACCCATGCGTCCGGAGACGTTCTCGCCGTCCAGGACACAGTTATCCAGGGTAAGGTCCGTCACGGCGCCCGTCATGCGGATAACGGAGTTGCTGCCGCCGTCGCCGGTAATGACGAAGTTCTCCAAAGTCAGGCCGCTCAAGCCGGCTAACGTAACACCGCCGGTAATTGTCGGCAGAGAACCTTCAATACCGGTAATGGTAAGGTTATCCACGTCGATGGTAACAGACTCGTTGTAGGTAATAGGATCGGCAGTTATCTCGTCCCCATCGCTTGCCTCGTCTATCGCGCCCTGAATCGTGTCATAATAGGCGTTGATGGTGACATTGTGAACCGGCTTGTAAACGGGGGTCGTGAAGTCGCAGTCCGGATACCATGGATAATATGCCACGCCGTCCGAGACCTCGTCGCCCAGCCCCCCCGTGTTTGTCACAGGGTGATGAGGCCCGCTGGCATCACCCCACGCGTTGCGCTCCGCATTGAGTACGCCCGTAGTTCTCTCTGTGAGGACGCCACCGCTGTTGCCGGAGAAGCAGTTGAGGTTGAGCTGCGTGCCGGCAGCAACATTGTCTCTCCAGACTCTTTCCTTAAAGCTGTAGTCAACACCCGTAACGGTGTTGTTGGCAACGTTTGCGTCAGTCACAAGGCCGATAGTATCGATTCCCATGCTTGCTGACACATCACCTGATGCCCCTGTAATAGTGTTGTTCGAAACTAACGGAGAAACAATGTCGCCCTCGGAACCGACGGCAGCATCGTTCCAGAAACCGATACCCCGCCGATTCACACTCAGGTTAGATATGTTGTTATTCGTTATCTCGATGCTGTGGTCCAGGAAACGGGCCGGAGAAACACCATAATAAGCGGCAACAGCAGCAAAGGTAATGCCTGTCGCCGAAGAGGTGCCTGAGCCGGTTCCCATATCGATCGTGTTGTGAGCGACCTTCTGGAGATTGGCAACATCCTTTCCAGAATGGGTCATCACGAAAATGGCATCAACACCATAGCAGCCGGCATCGAGAGTGTTGTAGCTTATATCTGTTGTTCCCTGATGCGTTTCGATGACGATATTGTTCGCGCCGGTCTGCGTGACCTGGTTATTTGTAATCACCAGGTTTTCCTTTCCCCCATTGCGACCATAGATTCCATAGTCCTCCTCCGCATCTGGGTCGTTGGTTCCAATTACCTTGTTATTCGAGATGGTATAGGTCACATCTGAAACGGGCGAGTTTGTAAGGATCCCGAATCTTAAATCACCTGGCAGGGTAATCGGGGCGTTCTTGACTGTGAAACCACTGAATGTCACATCGCCGGCAGCAGTAATGTACACCACCGTGACATTACTACCTGAGCCGCCACCGCCATCGATTGTAGTGGTTGCACTTCCCGCCCCCTGTAGTGTAATAGCCTTATCAACTATTATCCGCTCATCATATGTCCCCGCATGGACTATAATAGTGTCACCATCATTTGCGTCATCTATTGCAGCTTGGATGCTGGTATAGACGTCGCCGAGTGCGCCCGTCCCGCCCGGCAGCCTCACCTCCAATGTAGCCGATTGCACCACGCTGCTGGCGGCAAACAGAGATGCCGCCACAAAACAAATTGTCAATAGCTTCTTCATCTGCATCTGATAATCCTCCAAGAAAAGACTCTTGTTCTTGCCCGGTGGTTACTTACCACCGCTTTACCGCTCTTTCACTCCGTTACAAAGTACACACTCCCTTTGGAACTACAACCGACTCTAACCATCCACACCCCCTTTCCGGAGCCCACAAGCTCATTGCGTTGTCTTCGCCCACGCGCGGCGCACAGCTTCTCCGCCAAGGCCGCGCGTACAAAACACTTACAAAAATACTCAGACGGCCCGTCACCGCCGCAGACGGTTTCCGCCCGCAGATTGAAACACCGACGACTTCACGAAACAACCTGTAACCTCTCCTCACCAGGACTCTTCTCCTCTGCCACCGGCCGCTGTAACACCCTCCCTGATGCCCCAGCTTCGGGTGCGGACCCCACAAGGCTGGCAAACTACACCCGCAATCAAGCAGACACGATTGCTTTCTCTACCACTTATGAGCCCGTGTAGCACCACCTGCGAACAATGTCAAGCATAAAATCCTACAATCCCTGCGCATTTCTGAAACTTTTTGCCATCCCACGAAAGCCTAATCCGGTCGCTTTCACCGCCTGAACCGAACAATAATCAAGCTCGCTCGGACAACATCAACTACCTGCTTAACTGCTCGCAGTTCAGCAGTTAAGAAAATCTGAAAAAATTTAGAAAAAAATGAAAAACACCCTTGACTTTGTTGTATTGTTTGTTAAAATATCAACCAGTTGTGCGAATATTGAACCACAGTGCGATGCGGAAGGCTACATAAATGCCTTTTCAGCAGAAAAATCAAGAATCGGTGGCAACTAATAAGCTCAAGGGACTGCTCTCAATGGGTGCCGGTTCATATTTTCAGGCATCAAGATATCTCGGGCTGACCGTCGAAAACACACAAAGGCGAGTTTCCCGAGGGTCGGAGGATAAAGGCAACCATACCCCACCCACTAGGCCAGGACCAACTGACCGAGAACCGGAGGATCATCCGTGGAAACCGCTCATGAAAACACGCCTCAAAGTGCTGCGCTCGTAAACAGCCCCTATCGTGACAGAATCGAGCTCCTGCGAAGCAGAGTGGGCTTGCTTAGTGGCAAGGACAGGCTGCTGATGACCATGTACCTCGAGAACGGCAACAGTTTTCGCCAGCTCGCTCGGCTCGCGGGCGTTAGTGAGGCAAACATTGCCCGAAGAATCCGCCGACTGATAGCCCGACTCACCGGCAACGAATACATAATGTGCTTGCGAAACCGCCAGATGCTTACCAGAACCGAATTGCTGGTGGCCAGGGACCACTTCATCCGCGGCTGGCCGCTCAGGAAAATCGCAGTAAGGCGCGAGTGTACGTCCTATCAGGTCCGAAAGATGGTGAAGAAAGTCCAAAGACTCGCCCGGGCCGCTGATAACGCGAGCAAAAATGGAAAGGACCAATATGCCGACATATAGCATTTCACGAACCTTTCCCTGGAAGGGACAAGTCACCGAAAAGGTCGCGGCCGTAATGAGGATGTTCGGCCTGACGACCGAGCGCCTCACCGACCAGCCCCTTACCCACCACTGCACAGTTGACATCAAACCCGGCGACATCGTCTGCATCACAGGACCCTCGGGCGCCGGCAAGAGCGTTATCCTGAGAGAGCTGGAGAAATGCATCCCCGCCTCCGACAAGGTAAACATAGATGAAATAGAGCTGCCGCCCGACAAAACGCTGATCGATTGCGTGGGTGACGACTTCCTTGCGGGGCTCAAAACACTCAGTAAGGTGGGCCTCAACGATGTCTTCTGCGTCCTCAATCAGCCGACGCACCTCAGCGACGGGCAAAAGTACCGTTTTCGACTGGCGATGGCCCTGGTATCGGGCAGGAAATTCGTTTTCGCCGATGAATTCTGCTCGAACCTCGACCGCATTACCGCCGCGGTAATAGCCTACAACATTCACAAGTTTGCAAAGCGGACCGGCGTGACATTTATCCTGGCAACAAGTCACGACGACACCTTGCTCGACCTCGAGCCGGACGTGCTGATCGTCAAACAATTCTCCGGCCCCGCCGAGATCACCTACAGACACAAGAGGCGATGAACGTGCGAACCTGCAGCGTCACCAGAAATCTGCGTATCACTCCCGGCGACCTCGAAGACTACAAGAGGCTGGCACATTTCCACTACCGCGACAGTCGTGAGGCGGCGTTTACCTCAATCTTCGTCATCAGGCCCGCCAAGAATCTGGCCGCGCGCTTCGGCGCCACGACAATCGGGGTCATCGGCTACCGGATGCCCAGTCCCGGCCTTGAGCTGCGAAGCGTCGCCACGGACAATCTGTTCGCGGGCCTTGACAACACAACTCGAATGGCCGTCATCAACAAGAATATCCGCTGCATAAGCAGGGTCATTATCGAGCCGAGATTTCGCGGGCTGGGACTGGCCGGTCGAATCGTCCGTGAAACAATGCCGAAAATCAATGTCCCTATCATTGAGGCGATGGCCGTCATGGGACTGGTAAACCCGTTCTTCGAAAGAGCAGGCATGACTCCATTCACGGCCAAAATCCCGCTTAGGTGCGTCCAGCTTGCCGAGGCCCTCAGCACGGTTGGAATCGAACAACAACAATTGATTGACCCGCGAAAGGTCCAGCGAAAGCTCGACAAGCTCTCGAAGAACAAGGCCGAATTCATCGAAGGCCAGATAGTCAATTTTCTGCACAGCTACGGCGAAAAACGCAACATGAAGCCCGGCATCGAGCGGACGCGATTCGTGCTGAGCAGGCTAACCGAAAGGCCTGTCTATTACATCTGGTTCAATCCCAAGTTAAAGCTGGTGACACATTAAGAGGCTATGCTCATAACCTGCATGGAATTGCCATGTTAAGCGAGCCGTCCTCCGCAGTCCCCAAGGGACCGAGCGTAGAAGCGAAACATCCGGCTGGCGAATGGAAGAAGAGCCCATCTGTGGGTTTGATATTCTTCAACGCGATCAGAATGACAGCGGGTAAGGCCGGACCGGATTAGTACCGCCGCCGGCTGCCTGGGCCGGTGACAGGTCTTGGATGTCACCGACAAGGACGGAGTCCGAAAAGAAGTGCTTGGTTGGAAAGGACACTAATGGCAAATGCGATTAAATCGATAGTTCTGGATAAACTCGTTGCGCATCCTGACAACCCCAACCGCCAGAGCAAGGTTAATTTTGCAAAGCTCCTTCACAATATAGAGCGTACAGGCCGATACGAGCCCTTGGTGGTCAGGCCTTGCCCCAACAAACCCGGTCTTTATCAAATCATCAATGGCCACCACCGCTGTCAGGCCCTGGCTAAGCTCGGCCATAAAGCCGCCGACTGCGTCGTCTGGGACATCGACGACGAGCAGACCGACATACTGCTGGCCACGCTCAACCGCCTCGGCGGCTCGGACCAATTAGGCAAGAAGCTCGAGCTCCTCAAGCGATTGAAGAAGAAACTCGACACCGGCGAACTTGCCAGACTCATCCCCCACACAAGAAAGCAGATTGAGCGATTGACAAACCTGAAGCTGCCCAGCGCGCCGGCCAAGATAGACGCCGCGGCCTTTACAAATCCAGTCGTCTTTTTCCTCGACGACAGGCAGCAGCAGATTGTTAATGAGGCCCTTTCGCTGGCAGCCCGCAGTGGAAAGGAAAAAACCAGGGCCGCGCAAAATGCAGCGGCTTTAACACGCATTGCAGAACAATTCCTTGCCAGCAGACCGGACAATCCCGGCAACACCTAACGTGCTGGCCCCAAAGAACTCACAAGGGTTGCAGTAATGCCACATTTGGACCTCGGCTTTCCATCGTATTCCGATAGGCGCGGCTATACATACTTTATCTCCAGGAGCAGCAGACATGCCTGACAACTTACGTTTGACAAAAAGACAATCCGCAGTCCTGGACGATATGTTCGCCGGCGAGCTGGATGAGCAGGCCGTACTGGAAAAACATAACGTGAGCCAAAAGACCTTCAACCGCTGGCTGGGCGAGGATGCGTTTATGGCCGAGCTGAACCGCCGCCTCCAATGGCTCAATCTCCAAACCGAGCTTATCATCACCCGATACAAAACGTTGGCTGCAGCCAGGCTCGTACAGCTTACAGAATCGGACAAAGAGGAAACCGCCCGCAAGGCGTGCCTAGACATAATCAATTTGCCGAACCGCTCGGACATTCCGCCAAAGCAGCCGAGCAATGAACCGAAGGTGAGCACGCCGCCCGAATATCACGAATTATCCCCCGAAACCTGCAGCCGGCTCCTCGCCGTCCTGGCAGAAGAAAAGAAAGAAACCGGCAGGTAAGAACAGAAGAGATTTATCGGAAAGTGCACCGAAATATCACGGTGTCCAGTATTCTTTGAAACCTCTCATCCATTCCGGCCAGACAGGCGGGGGAGCGTTTCCCCTGTTCCAGTCACGGTGCCAATCTAATTCCCAGAGCTCTTTAATTCCGACGTTTCTTACGCTCAGATCCATAAACAGGCCGTTTGTGTTTTCGTCGTGCCTGTCAACACAGAACCGCTTCATGTGATTTTCGGAGTCGCCAAAGGAACCGAATGTTCGCGAAATTGGAGGTTCATTGTAGTGCTTGGGATAACCCTCACACCAGAAGCAATCGAGCAGCATCGGAATTCTTTCGGCTTTTCGTGCAACTACGGTTTTCCAGCGCTCAACCTCACCGCCTCGATTAAAAAGCCATGAGTTGATACCGTAGCTTCCGTATATGCTTTCGGTTCTATAGTAAATCCAGAGTCCCCATGCGGAAAAAACGGTGTCGCTGCGCTCTCTCTCACCGTGTTCTGTAAAGGGCGGTTTATTTGCAGCAGGACAGCACAGCAGCTTCTCGTCCCTGTAATATGATCTCAGGATCAGCGGCCATGAATGGTCTGGGCTGTCTATACTTCCTTCGCCGCTGTATCCGGAGGGACCTGTCATCAAATTCTCGTATTCGTATCCTGACATGAACTTGTTATCATGCTCATCGGTGTACATTTTGAATACGTATGACCACTGACGGAGATTCGATCGGCACACTACCGTCCTAGTACTTCATAACATTTGATTTTAGCCGTTGAGAGGGAATTGCCGATACAACTTTCAGAGTATCATTTTTCTGAAAGGGATCGGTATGAACAAGAAATATATCGTTCGGCTCACGACGGAAGAACAAAAAGAACTGGA
>DATKZT010000067.1:0-44510 GCA_035527845.1 Sedimentisphaerales bacterium
TTGGTGGGGTTAAATTGCTTGAACCACATTTGTTTTTTCGATAGTCTTTTGTTCATGGCCATCCCTTTCAAATGACGGTTTCGGTTAATGATTTTTCGAGAATCATAACCGTTGAAAGGATGGCCTTCATATTATCTAATCGCGGGGGCGAAGCAAGGGTACCGCCGGCAGTCCGCGTACGGCGGACAAGTGCCGGCGGCTAACAGATGAGGAAGCGACGGGTTGCGTCGCGGTTTTCTCAATAGATTCCTCCGCGTTGGTCGGAATGTCCTATGACTTGTTGTTAATTCGATGCTTTTCAATTGCCTTGATAGGTGTTATGATGTGAATGTTTTGTGAATTATCATTATTAAAGTTCGAATTCGGAGGTGCATTTTGTCTGTCGATGTTAGCAGCGGGGTAGTTAAACGAGTCAGCGGAAACCAGTATGTTGTCAGGACGGTGGAGCGGTCCTATCAGCGGGGTGCGGCTGAGGTCATGGTTGCGCCTGAACTGGTTGAGCGTTTTGGCATAGTCGAAGGGGCGGGCGTTGTGGGCGAGGTCGAGCGGAAGAAAGGCAGGGCAAGGCTGGCGTCGATAGAGTCGATAGGGGGCATGAAGCCGGAGGATTTCGGGAACCGGCCACGATTTGTCGATCTTGTAGCTATCAATCCGGAGGAGCGATTCGACCTGGGGGGATGCGGGCAGGAGAGCATGCGAATTGTAGACCTTATATCGCCGATAGGCAAGGGGACGCGTCAGTTGATAGTATCTCCTCCGAAGGCAGGAAAGACGGTGCTTTTGGAACAGCTGGTGCAGGCGATCAGGCACTGCAGTCCTCAGACGAAAACAATCGTATTGCTGGTGGATGAGCGTCCGGAGGAGGTGACTGTTTTTCGCAGGGCGGTACCGGGTGCGGAGGTGGCAGCGAGCACAATCGACAAGAAGACGGCCGAACATATCGAATTAGTCGAGCTTGTGCTTGCGCACGTGCAAACAGAACTGGAGTGCGGCAGGGAGGTTGTTTTGCTGATCGACAGCCTGACGCGTGTGGCAAGGGCGTTCAACAATCAGGTCAGCGGGCGAAGGGGACCGCGTGGTCATACAATGAGCGGTGGGCTGGAGGCCGGGGTTTTGGAAGTGCCGAGGCGCTTGTTTGGGCTGGCGCGCAATATTGAAAACGGAGGATCGGTTACGATCATAGCTACTTGTCTGATCAAGACCGGTTCCCGGATGGACCAGCTTATCTTCGAAGAGTTCAAAGGGACGGGCAACAGTGAGATCGTTTTGGACAGGTCGATGGCGGAGGCGAGGATATTTCCGGCGATCGACATAGCGGCGAGCGGGACACGGAAGGAAGCGGTGCTCTACGGTGAGGACGATATGCGTGGGCTGATGACACTGCGGCGCGTGCTGTCGAGTTACAGCAATCGTGAGGGGGTCAATGCGATGCTGAAACTGCTCAAGAAGTATCCTGATAATAAGGTGCTTTTGGAAAGTATGAGGGCCGGAAGGTGATTTATTAGGCCAGACCTTTTTTGTTTTCACCATATCCCGACATTATACCCAAAACCGCAATTCCCGGCTTGTAATTCGCATCTCGTATCCGCCGTCGGCGGACAAGTGCCGGGGGCTAACAGAGAAGGAGGCGACGCTGTGCGGACAAGCGGGGGAAAGGTATCGAACAGAGAATGTCGAATATCCGCGCGAAAGGACTGTTGTTTGTGCCTGCTACGGGCAGGGGTCGGGTACGTCGTCCATCCACTCGGGCCAAACGGGGACGTGGTCGCATCCTGCGGGCCACATCTGGTGCCACTTGAGCAGCCACAGCTCCTTGATCGTCCTGCTGTCTATAGCGGCATCGAGGAAGAGCACATTGACCGAGTAGGGCGCGTGGCGTTTGATGCACGGGCGCTGCATCTCATTGAACGGGCCGCCGGTCCAGAGGAGGCTCTCATACTCCAAAGGCTCGTCGGTAGGATGCGGCTGTATGTCCTTCCATTGGCTGCACACGAGAAGCGGCACGGAAGAGGCCCCGGTGACGGTAGGCGTCCTCCAGCAAAGCCTCTCGAAGCCGTTGGGGTCCGGGTCCCAGGCGCAGGAATCGCCGTTTGCGACCCAGAGATTAATGCCGTAGCTGCCCTCGTAGTAGGCGGGGGGGTCGGTCTCGGTTGTGTTCAGCCACGCCATATAGGGGTTTCTGCCTCCATCGGGAATTGTGTCGACGGCGAGGGGACAGAAGATGAGGTCGTCGTTTGGGTCATGGTAATTTCGCAGGCAATGGAACCAGCTTACGGCGCCCGAGCCGTAGCTGCAGCCGCGTTTCATGAATTTTCCGTCGTTGTCGTCGGTGTACATGGTGAAGATTTGGCCCAATTGCTGCAGGTTCGAGGTGCACATGGTGGAGCGGAGCTTGGTCTTTACGTTGCTCATCGCCGGCAGCATTATCGAGACCATCAATGTTGAGATCGACACTACCGTCAAGAGCTCGGTTAACGAAAACCCTTCTCGTCTGTTCATAATAAGCCTCCTGTCTGTCTTTGCGTATCGGCTTATACATGGAAAACAAACAAGGTGTTCTACCTTATGTTAATGTCGGCAATCACTGCACTTTTTTTCCAGTAGATTCTCAGTGCTGCCGGCCGATCTAATCCCTGATTATACCACAAGGTTGGCCTGCGTGGGAAGCAGAAAAAACCTGAAAAAATTCCTGGCGGGCTGCGGCGGGCGATTCTTTCTGTGTATCCAGCGCCATGCGGCGCAAAGAAGGCCGATTTTGGACAATCCGCCTTTGTTCGATTACACTTGTTCTGACTCCATCTGTTATTTGGGAGGCGGCTGCGGTGCGCGATTCGCCGGGTGGGCCGCTTTACTTTGGCACACCGCCAGGAGGCGGCCAGAGGCGGTCGCCGCCTTTCAAGGTCGGCTTGATAACCGAAGCACTACGGTTCAATGCTGCTACATACACTCCGGGGGGTCTGGCGCTACATTCATCCATTCAGGCCAATCTACGCCGTTTGGAGGAATGGTCGAACAGTCTGCGGGCCAGTCCTTTTTCCACGGGATCAGCCACAGTTCCTTGATAGTTTTCTTGCGAACGGACCAATCCATGAAAAGCAGGTTGATGCTGTATGGTGTGTGCCGCCTGATGGCGCACCGCTGCTAAACCCGGGTCAAGGTTGCGCCCGCCATCATCGGAAAAAGATTCCCCCAGCCAGATCTGGTGGACATGTCGTAGCAATAATGGTCAAAACGACTAAGGCCATCATGACCTTGTAAGAAGAAAAAGCATTTGACGAATAATTTAACGTCAGATAATCTGTCGGCGTAGAACAGATAAAGGATGTTCTTGTTTGTTGTTTTCGAGGATTCCGTATGCAACAGAGCGCCAAGAACCTGGTTTTGATTGCCCTTGTTGTTGTGTGTTTTGTCGTCGCCATCGCAATTACTTTTCTGACCTCGCCTTCCCGCGGCCGCGGCGGACGTACGAGCAGGGACGAGATCTGGGTCATTTGCCGCAACCCACAATGTCAAGGTCAATATCAGATTGAGTATAACGATTACTTCCAGTATATGGTAACACACAGAGATCGCCTCTCAGACGTGGACCCGCCAATGACTTGCCGAAAGTGCGGCGAGGCAAGCGTGTACAAGGCCATAAAGTGCGTCAACTGCGGACTGGTCTTTGAGCCGGGGTCTCTTCCGAATGAGGCGGAAGACAAATGTCCCAAATGTGGCTACAGCAAGTTGGGGGAGCAAGGAAAGCTAAGAGAAACACAGGGTGCGGGCAAATAGCAGGAGCCCACAACCGCCGCCGTCGCCACTGCAGAAGAAAGCTGCCATGAGTATCAACAGGAACAAAGGCGGCAATCCCACATCGTGAATCGCAGGGCTCGGGAGCGTGTTTCAGGCAGGCTCAATAAGAAGGGCGAGCTTTGGAAGTCAGCGTTTTCTACTGAATGCTCATTCTTGACTTGTAGGGGCCAGGCAAATTACGCTGTCAGCGATGGGGTAGTTTCTCCGGCAACCTAATCCTTGCACGAAGCACAATGAAGGTACAACGCCTTGCACACAAAGTGCCCAACCACATAACGGGGGAACTCACAACAAATCGGGGTCCGGGATGTCCGCCAGCCACGCCGGCCAATCGCCGCCAGGCCAGTTCGGATTTGGCAGCGGGGCCTCCATATCCCAGCCACGGCTCCACGGCACTCGCCACATCTGCTTGACCGTCTTCTTCTTCGTGGAGAAGTCCATGAACAGCACGTTTATGCTGTACGGAGCGTGGCGCCTCAGATTGCAGCGCTGCATTTCGTTTGCACCGGACTGCCACAGATCAAGCTCGTATTGCAGGGGCACATCCGTTGGGTATGGTTGCATATCCGTTTCCATCGCATCGACAAATATCGGGACATAAGCGCCTCCCCTAACTGCGTTAGTCCTCCAGTAACCATCCTCGTCGTGATTTGAAACCCAAAAATTCACTCCAAAACTGCTTAAGTAGTACCTATTGTCGCGCCACTCGTCCCTGGCGGCATTCGGATTGCGTCCCCCTTCGCCGAATGGCTTCGTAGCAAAGGGGCACAACCACATATCTGGAGACAGGGCCGTGGCATAATTATCTGTTATCGTTTTCATCCAGAAATCCATATCGGCCCTGCTGAAGAACTTGCCGTCGTTGTCGTCCAGGACCATGTTCCAGATAAGTCCCCATTGGTGCAGATTCGAAACGCACGCAGCGTCATATGCCGCCGCCTTTGCCTTATTCAGTGCCGGCATCAGGATGGACATTAGTATCGCAATTATGGCGATGACTACCAGCAACTCTATCAGGGTAAAGCCTCTATGTGTACTCATAAGCTGCCTCCTTCATACTCTTTGCTCACCATTGATAAAGATGCGCAAAAGCAAGGTTCTGTTCCCTTTTTTATTGCCGACTTTTTTGCCACAACCGCCCGAGTGCGCCGGCTCTGGACTTCGGCGGCGTCGAGCACATTTCGCGTTACTTTCAAAAAGAGCATCAGATGAGCCCACCGGCTCACCGCAAACGATAGGAGCGAAGATGAGTCGGCGATTTGGCCCGCCGAGTCGCTTCGCGTCCTACCGGCCGGCGAGCTGCCTTAGCGAGGTGATTGCCTCTGCGAGCTGGTCGGGTTTTTGCGAGCCAATGAGCAGCCGCCTGCCGTCGTCCAACACCAGTTGCACGCCTCGGTTGCCTTTGACGTTATATGCCCTGCCGCCCTTGAGCCCGCAGCGGATGCCCCACCCGCCGTATTCGCGGATGGGCCTGTATTGCCGCGCATAACAGTCAACCAGTTCGCCAGCCCTTAGCTTCTTGTAATGGATGTGAATCGGGAAGAAGCGGAAATACAGCCCGTCGCGGCGAACCTCTGTTTCGAGCCTAACAACAAAGAAGAGGACCGCCAGCCCTAACAGCAGCAGGGCCAGGCCCCCCGTAAGAAGAATTGATAACGGCTCATTCAGGGACCCGCTCGTGGCCTTTGCATAGAGCATAATCACCACGCCGAAAAGCATTGAAGCAACGGAAAACAAACGAATCCACAGCCCAAAGCTCTGGACTTCCCGGAAGATAACGTCTTTTTGCTCAGACATGGTATTTCCTCGAAATTCTTTCCTACGGTTTACAGCGCTTGCAGGGTCTTTTTCCTGTGCGCAGCGCCTCCTCGCGGCTGTTGTAACCGACAAGGTTGTTCGGCGCAATCCGCTGCGCCCACCGGCAATCGCTCTTGTGAAAGACGTTGCTCTTGCGGGAGCAGATGTATTTGTACTTGATTGCGTCTGGTTGTGGCGCCGGCATGGGGATTGCCTTCGGCGGCGCATCGGCCACATTGGCATCCGCCGGCCCCACTTCTTTCGGATTTGCCACCGAGTGACAATGTATAAAGGCGTCGACCTGCTCGAGGACCACCCTCGTTACGGTGTCCGCCATCTCCATTATCGGCACCGCTTCCATCGCCGGCTGTACCTTCCAGATGTCGGCCTGAACAAAATGCGGGCTGTCCCTTGTCAACTGCATCTTTGCGGCCAGACAGGTCTGCGCACGGAAGACGTACAGTTTTGACTCCGGCAGCTTAAGCATGTCAACATCAATCCGCAGACTGGGATTGATTCCCGGCTGGGCCCGCGCCGAATGCTTTGGCAACAGCCGGGCCTCGGAGAGCTTCTGCCTTACGTTCGCCTCCAGTGCCTGCCAGATCAGGCCATCCTTGTTCGGCTCGGCATCCGGCGCCTCGATTATCACGTCCACGTTCTCAATGCCGGCCAGCATGGGGTTGGGGGCGCCAATCAGCGCCGGCTGCTCACTGTGCGGCACCACCACCTCGGCAGAAGCGCCGGCACAAAGCAGCGCCGCACAAACCTGAATGACGATAAAATATGCTCCAGCCTTCATACTTTCCCTGCCTTTCCGCTCACTGCCAAAAAGAATCGTGCTCGCAATGTTCGCATCTGCCGCAGGAGGTCCGCGGCCGGCTGAGCGACCGCCGAGGAACCAGGCAGACATATTGATACTGCGCTATCTTCAGATTCTCCGCGGCGGCTGCTTTTGTCAAGTGAATTCTTGCCTGTTTGCCGCAGATGTCTTATAATTGTGAATTCGAGCTAATTGGTTTATCAGGAAAAGTCATGACTGATATAATTGCAGAACAAATAAAGCTGCTCAGGCGCGGCACAATTGAGATATTCACCGAAGCCGAGCTGGCGGAAAAGCTCGCCAGGGCCCGCCAGACAGGGCATCAACTGAGAGTCAAGCTGGGCCTCGACCCGACCTCGCCCGATATACACCTCGGTCATACGGTAGTCCTTAGAAAGATGCGGCAGTTCCAGGACCTGGGGCACAAGGCGGTTCTGATCATCGGCGATTACACTGCGCGTATCGGGGACCCCTCCGGGCAGACCGCCACCCGACCCGTGCTCACACCGGAGCAAATCGAAGAAAATGCGAGGACGTATTTCCAGCAGGCCGGCAAAATCCTCGACGCCTCCGAACAAAAGCTCGAAGTAAGATTCAACAGCGAATGGCTGGCCGAGCTGCGTCTGGCCGACGTCATCAAGCTGGCCGGCAGCATGACCGTCGCCCGAATGCTCGAGAGAGATACCTTCGAGCTGCGCTACAAGAAAGGCGAGCCCATCGGCATTCACGAGTTTCTCTATCCGCTTATGCAGGGCTACGACTCGGTCGTTGTCGAAAGCGACGTCGAATTAGGGGGCACCGACCAGACCTTCAACAACCTCGTCGGCAGGGACCTGCAGCGCATCGCAGGGCAAAGCCCGCAAATCGTAATCACCATGCCCATCCTCGTCGGCCTCGACGGCAGGGAAAAGATGAGCAAATCAAAAGGCAACTACATCGGAGTCACCGACGAGCCGAACGATATGTTCGGAAAAGTGATGAGCATCTCCGATGATATGATGGAGAATTACTTCACGCTTTTGACGGGCCTGGAGGCCCAGAGAATCGCTGAGCTTGTCGACCCCGACAGGACCCACCCGAAAGAGGCAAAAGTCCTCTTAGGCAAGACCATTGTCGCAGACTTCTACGGCGAGGCCGCGGCCAAAGCCGCCGCCGCACACTTCGAAAAGGTCTTTGCACATAAGCAACTGCCCGACGAAATCCCGGAAATTGAAACAGCCGGCGCCACGATTTCCGCCGCCAAGCTCATCGTCCATTGTAGGCTCGTTCCAAGCGGCAGCGAAGCAAAGCGAATGATAAAGCAGTCGGCAGTAACCATCGACGGCAATAAAGTTACCGACCCCAACGCCGAAATCACCCCCAAAACGGGCATGGTCGTCCAGGTGGGCAAACGTAAGTTCGCTAAACTGAAAATCTGAGGGATATTTTCGAACTCGTGCTTGGCTCATAACAGCATCCATCGTCCAACTCAGGTTCGAATACAGATTCCTTTAAGTGTGTGGACTCAGTCAGAGATGAATTGGCTGAAAGAGCATTTTGAAAGGTACAAACAAAGAAGCCCGTGGGACTTCTGCTGGAGAATAGCTGTTGAAGGCACGGTGCTCGGTTTACTGGCTGCGGCTATCCTGACCCTTATCATCGGTGAGGCGGAGCGCGAATTTCTCCAATTGCCGATGGGGGCGATATTCCTGGTGGGGGTTCTGATTGCTCCGCCGCTGGAAACATTACTCTTGCAGGCCCTGCCTGTATTCGTGGCGAGAAAACTCAAGGCATCCTTCAGGGTACAGGTCATAGTCTCCACCGTCATATTTGCGGCCTGTCATATTATGGAAGGTTTTACTACCGCGATTTCGGCCGGACTGGTCGGCGGCTTCTACTTTGGCTTTACCTATGTCCATTGGCGACAAAAATCAAGATGGACCGGCTTCTGGGTAACCGCCCTTTCCCATGCCATCCACAATGGCATTGGTGTCGGTCTGCTGGCCGTGCTGGGGGACTTATAAATGCCCGGACAAATAGCTGCTGCAAAAAAACCGTGAAATTCACATAGCGCGCGTTTATAATAATCCTTATGAAACTGCCCAAGCTGGAAAATAGCGAAAGGTATGTTGGCCTGTATGTTTTGGACTTCGGCGAGCAGGCGGGTGTGGGCTTTACTGCGCAGGAGGCGGCCGAGCTGCTGGAGAGCGAAAGATACAAGGACTGCAAGGTGTACAGAATCCATAAGGCGTACCCGGATGGCACGCTCGAGCTAAGAGGCGTGCCGACGGAGATTTTCCAGCTTGAAGCCGGAATGTTCTTCTACGCGAGCGACCTCGAAACCGCCGAAGCGGATTTCAAGAAGCTGGTCAATCTGGCCGTGCGCGTTGCCCCGCCCTGTCGGGCCAAGGTCCATCTGGCTAAGTACAGCGACGAGAAATTCGTAACCGCCGTTATTTACCCTGCCGAGTACGACGACGAGGTAAGCTCGTGGTTTCTGGAGGGCGAATACCGAACAAGCGGCGCCGCCGAAGGCGGCATCGGGTGCGTCCAGAGTTATTATGACGCCGCTCCCGAAATACTGAAAAGGCACCAGCTTTTTGGAGAATCGCGGTTTGAGAGCCGCACGGGCGAAGAATTGCTGGCGGGCCTCAAACGTGCGGTTCAAAGATAATTATGTGTCCCGGCACTTGCCAACGGCTGAATGCTATCGAGTAGCGCATGTCTGATTCCACTAAAACAGGTTGGTTCTTCGGATTGCTTGCCGGCTGGGTGCTGTCGGTGTTTGGCAGGTCGCCGGCGAAGCCGGGCAAGGCTGATTTGCAGCGCGCGGACTTCAAGACCAGCACCCAGCGGCTGGGCGTCCGATTCACCGAACGCATTCGCAGAGTCTTTCGTTTCAAATGGCTTAAAGTATATAATAAGACGGACACACGGTATGGCTGTCATTCCGAGCAGGGCGAAGAATCTCACCACGTCGAGTGACAAAGTGACTCTTGGCAGTGCAGGGGGCGGCAACCGGCCGATTTTTTGGGAGTTCTTATGCCTGATTTCGAACCCGTACCTGCGCCCGGCGCCGCTCCGGTTCTGAGCGAGAACGCCCTGGCGGTTCTCAAGGCCCGCTACCTGGTCAAAGACGATGGCGGCAAATGCATCGAGATGCCGGCTCAGCTTTTGAGCAGGGTCGCCGTCGTCGTTGCCGGCGCCGAAGCACGCTACGGCGCCGCCCCCAGTGACATCAGGCAGTGGCACAGAAAATTCTACGACCTGATGGCCTCTCTGAAGTTTCTGCCCAACTCCCCCACCCTCATGAACGCAAACCGACCCGGCGGCATGCTCAGCGCCTGTTTCGTCCTGCCCATCGACGACAGCATCGAGGCCATATTCGAGGCCGTCAAGCAGACCGCCCTTATCCAGAAGGCGGGCGGCGGGACGGGGTTCTCCTTCGACAGATTAAGGCCCACCGGCGACCGCGTCGCCTCCAGCGGCGGCACGACGTCCGGCCCCATCAGCTTCTGGCGAGTCTTTTCTGAAACCACCGACGCCATCCAGCAGGGCGCGTTTCGGCGCGGCGCAAATATGGGGATGATGAGCGTCGAGCACCCCGACATCCTCAAATTCCTCCACGCCAAGCAGAACCTCAAGGCCTTCACCAATTTCAACATCTCGGTCAAAGTCACCGACGACTGGATGAAGACATTTCTCAAGTCGCCTCAGTCCCTGCTCATCGTCACGAATCCACGCACCCGCCAGAGGTACCTGCTGCCGCGCAAAATCAATATCGCAACCTACACCATAAACGACCTGCACAAGCTCACCGGCAAATCCTTCCCCGCTTCGGCAGACCGACGCGGTTTTTATACCATCGGGGACGTCTGGAAAATGATTATAAAATGCGCCCACCAAACCGGAGAGCCGGGCCTCATATTCATCGACAGAATAAACCGAGACAATCCTACCCCCAACCTCGGACCTATCGAGGCCACAAACCCGTGCGGCGAGCAGCCGCTGCTCCCATACGAAGCATGCACACTCGGCAGCGTCAATCTCACGAGATTTGTCAGGTATGCCGACGCCAAACCTCAAATGGACTGGCCCGCCCTGGCAAATACCATAACCCTTGGCGTCCGATTCCTCGACAACATCATCGATGTCTGCAACTATCCGGTCAGAAACACCGTCCGACTCGCCCAGGCAAATCGGAAAATCGGCCTGGGCATAATGGGATTCGCTGACTGCCTCTTCATGCTCGGCATCCGTTACGATTCACAGCACGCCGTCGATTTCGCCCGGACGCTGATGAAGTTTGTCAATACCAGCGCCCATAAGGCCAGCACGAGCCTCGCCAATCTCCGCGGGCCATTTCCGAACTGGAACGAAAGCATCTGGCGGACCAGGCGGAACACGAAGATTCGCAACGCTGCCGTTACCTGTATCGCCCCGACGGGCACAATAAGCATCCTCGCAGATTGCTCCAACGGCATCGAGCCTGCGTATTCGCTCGTGTTCCTGCGGCGGATACTGACCGGCTCAAAAATGCTCCATGTAAACCCCGTCTTCAAAGAAATAGCTGAAAAAGGGGGGTTTTTCAGCCGGAAGCTGGCGAATCAGGTTGCCAGGACCGGCAGCATCCAGAAAATCCCTGAAATCCCTGTGAAATTGCGGAGAATCTTCAAGTGTGCCTACGACATCGCCCCGCAGTGGCACGTCCGAATGCAGGCCGCTTTTCAGGAAGACTGCGACGCTGCCGTCAGCAAGACGATAAACCTCGGCGAGAAGGCCGGCCCTGGCGCAGTCGAAAGGGCCTATAAACTGGCGTATCAGCTTGGCTGTAAAGGAATTACGGTCTATCGCCGCCGGAGCCGCCGCGAAGAGCCCATGAGCCTCTATTAAGGGGGCAAGAATAAAAATTTTTCAAAATTTCAAATAAATTATTGGAACTTTGCCCCCCATATCGCGTACAATAATAGTAGCCGGAGTGGGATCCGGGAGCTAAAGTTCCTGGGTTACTCTGGCCGATAAAAAAATAGCAAGAGTTTTTCTCCCCTCCGGAAAACATCGGGTAGCTGGATGTTACTCGATGTTTTCTTTTGCGCTGGCCCATAATCTTGAGTCTTACACAGTCATTGCGGCTGGCACGGCGCCGTTGGCGGTGCTGCTTCAACCGCCAAAGATTACGCGTGTGACAGGGTGGGGCCGTGAGGGCAAAGCCTGCCTGAGCATTCGGATTTCCTTCGGGGACGGGGCTTTCAGCGGCGAGCTTTTTTTGCGCGGCCTCAGGAATGATCAACACTTGCGGGTGCGGCTCGGCAACATACAGCATCAGCCACCCGTCTTAGGTGGAGGCCGGGCGCGGTTCGCTGTTGTTTGTCAAAAATTTGCAAAAAATCCCCTTGCATGGCCGATAAGACACCCTATAATTATGTGCCAAGCAGGAACTCAACCACGAGATACGAGCGACGAATTCGCGGGTGTAGCTCAGTGGTAGAGCGTCACGTTGCCAACGTGAATGTCGTGGGTTCAAGTCCCATCACCCGCTGTGTGTAAATATAGTATCGGTGAGTTACCGGCTAATCAGTAGTTGGGCGTTGGTTGCCGATACGCTGAGCTGCCCGCAGACGGGGCCGAAAATCATGAGAGTATGGCTAAGGGAAGGGAATCCCAAATGCAGAAGGCGTTTGGGACGATGGAGTTTTTCCCCGACGCCTTTTTTGTTTAGTATCTCTCGACGGTGAAAAGTAAGTTGCATAAGGAGCGGTGAACGATGCCAGAGGAAGAACAACAGCCTGTGACGGCGAAGAACACAGTGACCATCGAGGAAGCCGGGCCCTGCAAGAAGAAGGTAATCATAGAGATACCGGAGGAAAGGATAAAGAGCCTCGCCGACGAACAGTATGAAACGCTGCGTAAGGAAGCGCTGGTGCCGGGCTTCAGGAAGGGCAGGGCGCCGCGTCGGCTTCTCGAAAAGAGGTTCGGCAAGGAAACCACCGAGCAGATCAAGCTCAAGCTGCTGGCCAAGGCGAGCGAGGCGGCTATCAAGGACAACAAGCTGGACGTCCTGGGCGAGCCGGACATCGACTTCGAGAAGGTGGAGCTGCCGGAGACCGGCACGGTGAAGTTCGACTTTGAGGTCGAGGTCCGCCCGGAATTCGAGCTGCCCGAGCTCGAAGGGATTGCGGTAAACAAGACGAGGCTGGAAGTGACCGATGAGCAGGTCGACCGCGATATTGAGCAGCGTCTGAAATGGGCCGGCGTCTGGACGCCCCGCCAGGATGAGGCTGTTGAGCTCGACGACCAGATAATAGCCGATGCCGTGCTCAAGGTTGAGGGTGTCGAGGAGGAAGATAAGCGTGACAACATCGAGATTTTCGTAAGGCCCAGCGGCTTCGTGGCAGGCATTCCCGTGGAGAAGCTCGACGAGCTTCTGGTCGGCGCCAAGGCTGGGCAGACCCGACAGACCACCGTGGAGGTCCCGAGAACTTACTTTCGAGAGGAATATCGCGGCAAGAAAGTCGATGTCGAGGTGCAGGTGAAGGACGTCAAGTGGCTAAAACCCGCGGCCCTGAATGAGGATTTCTTCAGAAGATTCGGCGTCGAGGACGAAGCCGAGCTGCGAGAGAACGTCCGCGACGTGCTGCATGGGCGGCTCGAACAGCAAGCACGAGAGCAGATGTCCGAACAGATTTACAAATACCTTCTCGATAACACCAGTTTCGAGCTGCCGCTGGACGTGGTTGCCGACCATTCGACCACGCTGTTGAAAAGGCAGTACGTGAACCTGCTAATGCGCGGGCTGCCCCGCGAGCAGGTCGACGAGAATATGGAGCAGCTGCGGGCCAGCAGCGAGGAGCAGGCAAAGGAACAGCTAAGGACATTCTTCGTGATGGACAAGGTTGCGGAAAAGCTCCAGATAGAGGTGAGCGACGAAGAGATCAACGGCCATATCGCCCAGTTGGCGATTCAGCGTGGACAACGGCCCGAACGGATGAGAGAGAACATGGAGCGCGACGGCTCGCTGGCACAGTTCAGACTTCAGGTCCGCGAACAAAAATGCGTCGCCAAGCTGCTCGAATCGGCGAAGATAACGGAGGTCGAGCCGGAGAAGAAAAAAGTCGAGGCCAAAAAGACCACTAAAAAGACAACAAAGAGGACAACGAGCAAGGCCGAATCGCCTCAGAAAAAAACGTCGCCAAGAAGAAAGACGGCAAGTAAGAAGAAGGCCCAGGAGTAAGGGTATCCGACTAATTCCGGCAGCGGGCGCACCGTTTACTTTGGGCTGCTGTATTAAGGAAAGAATGAATGTTTGTTGAACATCGCGCACAGGAAATTGCAAAAGGTTCCGGATTCACCACTTCCGGCCGGAACAGGCCGGAGGACTTGCAGGCATACGACCAGTACGGCCCCTATCAGCGCTACCGGCAGATGAGCCTCGATGACATGCTGCTGGAGAACCGAATTGTGTTCTTGATTGGAGAGATATCGTACGCAAGAGCGGCTGAAGTCATCATGAAAATGCTCTATTTGGACAACCTCAAACGTGAAACCGAAATCAGTCTCTACATCAACTCCCCCGGCGGCAGCGTCGATGACACCATGGCAATCTACGATACAATGCGTTTTGTCGGCTCGCCGATCTCAACCTACTGCATCGGCCGGGCCCAATCGGGAGGGGCGGTGATATTGGCGGCGGGCAGCAAGGGAAAGCGTTTCGCACTGCCACACGCCAAAGTGATGCTCCATCAGCCCTGGGGCGGCGTCACGGGGGTGGCGGCGGACATAAAGATACAGGCCGAGGAGATCCTCAAGGCAAAGACCATGATAAACGAAATCCTGGCTAAGCACACGGGCCAAAGCATCGAAAGAATCGCTGCCGAGACCGAAAGGGACAGGTATATGACGGCCGAGGAGGCGTGTCAGTACGGGCTTATTGACGAGGTGCTCAAAGAGGAAGAAAAAAAGGAAAAAAAACGCGAAAAAAAAACAGATAAAAGTGAGTAGTAAAGACCACTGCGTTGCGGGTCCTCCGTTTTGTCGCTCACGGCAAAATGGAGAGCCCGCAGCCGAGAAGGATGGAAAGTATGACGGTAAACCAGAACTTAGTGCCGATAGTGATTGAGAAGAGCGGCCGGGCCGAGCGCGCCTACGACATCTATTCTCGGCTGCTCAAGGACAGGATAGTCTTTCTCGGCGGGCCGCTGGACGATTCCACGGCCAATTTGATTATCGCGCAGATGCTGTTTTTGAGTAACGAGGACACAAAGACCGAAATCCATTTTTACATTAACTCTCCGGGCGGCTCTATAACGGCGGGCCTGGCAGTGTATGATACCATGCAGTTTCTGCGCTGCGACGTGGCGACCTATTGCGTGGGACAGGCCGCGAGTATGGCTGCCGTGCTGCTGACCGGCGCAACCAGCGGCAAGCGGTTCCTTCTGGCCAACAGCCGGATCCTCCTGCACCAGCCCTTGATTGCGGGTATATTGGAAGGTACTGCGACCGACCTGGAGATTGAGGCAAAGGAAATCCTTCGGCTCCGCAGCCGCCTGTACAATATATTGGCGCAACATACGGGTCAAACGCCTGAGAAGATAGAAAAAGACTGTGACCGAAACCTGTGGCTCGAAGCGGCCGAAGCCCTCGACTATGGGCTGGCCGACCGAATCATCCAGAGGGCCCCCGAAATCGTCAAGAACCAGGAGCAGCAAAGTGAAGATGTCTCGGACGACAAAACGTAAATGCGTCGGCGAAATCGTTAGCGTTACTTTGGCTGCATGTTTGTTTGCTCTGGTCGCCGGCTGCGAGAGCGCCGGCAACACTCCGTCCCTGACCGAAGAGATCAAGGCGCTGAGGCAGGAAAAATCAGAGTTGACTGGTCTCGCCGAGCGGCTTAGAACAAAGAACGAGCAGCTTGAGAAGCAGGTTCAGGTGCTCTCGGGTCTGCCCGAGGAGGCGAGGGGCGAAAACCTCTATCCGCTGGAGAGCGTGAAAATCGGCCGCTATACCAACCTCTACGACAAGGACGGAGACGGCAGCAAAGAAAAGCTCATTGTCTATATCCAGCCCATCGACCAGCAGGGCGACGTGGTGAAGGCCGCCGGGGCCGTCGATGTCCAGCTTTGGAACCTCAACAACCAGGCCGACAAGGCCCTGCTCGGCCAGTGGCGCGTAGAGCAGGAAGAACTGAAGAAGCTCTGGTTCGGCACGCTGATAACCATCAATTATCGGCTCACCTTTGACGTGGCCGGCATAGTCGAAAGTTTCGCCGAGCCGCTCACCGTCAAGGTCGCCTTCACCGACTACCTGTCCGGCAAAGTCTTCGAGGCACAAGAAGTAATAAAACCGGATTGAAACCTTCCGCCATGCCGGAGAATGCAACCATAAACTGCGAAGGGCAGGCCATCTTCAGCTCTTGCTTTGTCCTCCTGTCGCATCGTGTCGCGCAAAACCAACCGCAACCACTCTGCCTATCCTGTGCACAAATGAAGAGTTAGCGCCGCACACCTGAGTAGGAAAATCTTACATTTTTTTTGCCGGCATGGTGGGCGTGTGCTTAAACCCTTGGCTGAAAAGATGTTGCGCGTCCAATTTTTATCGGGCGAATGGTTGTGCCGGGTTGACACATGGACAGGGCAGATGCTAAAATCATTGGTTGTTTGTGAATGTGAACACAAGTGCTAAGTAGGCTTACGGGCTTATGAGGTATCATCGAATTCCGGATGAGACAATCCGGCGGCTGCCGATTTATCTGCGAGGCCTGCTGCTGTCTGCCGAGCAGGGCAGGAAGGACATCTCCAGCCGGGATTTGGCCGAGCTGCTCGGCGTTAATTCGTGGCAGGTCAGAAAGGATTTCTCATATTTCGGCGACTTCGGCACCCGCGGCGTTGGCTACAAAGTACACACCCTGACCAGGCAAATAAAAAGAATACTCAAGCTCGACGTCGTCCATAAGGCGGCGCTGGTGGGTGTGGGCAACCTGGGTTCGGCCGTGCTGGCTTATCCTGGGTTTCGAAGCTACGGCTTCGATATTGCCGCTGCCTTTGACAACGACCCTGAAAGAGTAGGCAAAAGAGTAAATAATGTGCGGGTAGAGAGCGTCTCGCGCCTGTCATCGCTCAGGAAAAGAAAGATCAACATTGCGATTATCGCGGTGCCCCGAGACGCCGCTCAGCAGACCGCCGACAGGCTGGTTGAGGCGGGCGTAAAGGGCATTTTGAATTTTTCGCCCTGCTACGTTACCGTGCCCAGGAAGGTCAAAGTGATAACGATTGATATTGCGATGGACCTTGCCCGGCTGCCGTATTATATGCCGGTGTGCGCCAAGGCCCTGTAAGCGGCATCGAGAGAACGCGAGAAAAAAGGCGAATTATATTTGACTATTCGCCGTCGGTAGTCTAAAAATGCCGAATCATGTTTAACGTGGATTTGGGTTGGTCGGATGAAAACTGTTTTTGTACGTGAGTTAAAACCGTTGCTGGACGCTCTGGCCGAGCGGATGGACCTGTACATCCCGAAAAAGAGCGAGGATTATTACGTATTCAGCAAATACGATCCCGTCGCCGCGGTGGATTTGAACAACATCCGGGCGTGCACGCCGGTCAAGGAGTTTTTGTTTCCGCTTCGCGAGCTGGCGGCGGTGTTCCCGGAGCCGGTCGAGCCGCCTGAGATAAAACCCTTTGCCGTATTCGGGCTCAAGGACTGTGACCTGCGCTCCATTGAAGTGCTCGATAAGGTCTTTGCCGAGGAGGAATTCGAAGACCCGTTCTATATCAAGCGTCGTAAGAACATGTTCATAGTCGCCTCCGATTGTTCGGACCCCGCAGAAAGCTGTATCTGCAACGTCCTTGAGGGCAAGCCTTACGCCACCAGCGGTTTCGACCTGAACGTCTCGAAAGTAAGGGACGGTTTTGTTATCGAGACCGGCTCCGACAAAGGCGAAGAGTTCGTGGAAAAGCACTCACAGCTTTTCTCGGATGCGCCTGCAACGCTGCTGAGCCAGCGCGACGAGGAAAGAGCCAAAACTCAGAAGCAGCTCGAGCAGCAGAACGCGGAGCTTAGCTTCGGCAGACCTGTTAAGGAAGTTGTGGAAAACGGTGAGGAGTCGGATGTTTTTGACCAGGAGGCAAGAACCTGTATCGAGTGTCAGGCCTGCACGAGGATATGCCCGACCTGCCACTGCTTTTATTTGTATGACACGAGCCAGAAGGATTATTTTTCCAAGATGAAGATGTGGGATAGCTGCATGAGGATGGCATACGCTCAGGTGGCGGGCGGCGCCAATCCCCACAAGATTCTGGGCGACAGACTCAAACATCGGCTCATGCACAAGTTTGTTTACTTCCTCGACCGCTACGGCCTGAAGATGTGCGTCGGCTGCGGCCGGTGCATAGATGCCGAGGCCGGAGGAGTGGACCTTCGCGTGGTATTGAAGAAACTGAACGAGGAACTCAAGGACAAGCAAAAAGCGAAAGTGGCAAAATGAACGAGAACCCGTACCAGCCTTTAGACGGTGAAATCGTTGATATCGTCGATGAGTCGCCAACGATTAAGACCTTTGTGGTTGTGCCGAAAGAGCCGTTCGAGTTTGCAACGGGGCAGTTCGTAGAGCTGACGCTGCCGGGCCAGGGCGAAGCGCCGTTTACGCCTTCTTCCTTGCCTGCCGTTACCGAAAAGATGGATATTACCATAATGAAGGCCGGACGGGTCACGGAGATGTTGCACGAGTGTAAGAAGGGCCAAAAGGTCGGCATTCGCGGGCCGTTCGGCAACGGCTACCCCATCGATGAATTCGTCGGCAAAGAGGTTTACATCGTCGGAGGCGGTGTGGGCCTGGCGCCGATTCGTTCATTGTTCCTGACGCTGGTCGAGCGAATAAAGGATTTCAAGTCGGTGGTCTGCCGGTTCGGCGCCCGGACGCCGGAGGATTTCATTTACAAAAAGACGCTCTTCGGTCCCTGGCAGAAAATCAAGGGCGTCAGTATCGGGCTTACCGTGGATAAGGCGAACGGCCAGTGGAAGGACCACGTCGGAGTTGTGACCACGATACTGAAGCCCGACGACATCGATATCAAGAATGCCGTCGCGGTCGTCTGCGGTCCGCCCATCATGATGAGGTTTGCCACGTTGAAGCTGCTGGAGTTCGGGTTCGGCCACGACAAGATTTATCTTTCGATGGAAAAGAACATGAGCTGCGGAATAGGCAAATGCGGCCACTGCATGATCGGCAAATACTACGTGTGCAAGGACGGCCCCGTTTTTACCTACGAGCAGGTCAAGAAATATCCGGGTATCTGGGATTGAGCGAGGAATCACAAGAGGCTTATATGGCTGCTAAACTGGTTATAGACCTGGCGAAATGCGACCTTCAGGGTGAGTCCGGGGTCCGATGCTCATACAAGCATCACCCCCAAAACAAAGGCTTGGACGCCCTTCTGGAGATGATTCGTTTTGCCCTGATTTGCCGGCGGTGCGAAAGCGCCCCGTGCATCGCCGCCTGCCCGATGGATGCGCTGGAGAAGGTTCCGAGCGAAACCAACGACGCCGGCGTGCTCAAGCGGGCGAACATGCTGTGCACCGGCTGCGGCACCTGCGCTATAGCCTGCCCCTTCGGAACCATTTACACGGACCTGATACCCTATCCGAGCAGCGTTTGCGACCGCTGCAAGGGACGCCTGAAGCCCGGCGAGAAGCCCTTATGCGTTGTCAGCTCCGGAAACGGCAGCATCGACTACCGCCAGGTCGACCTGAAAAAGGGAGATGATATGGTGGAGGTTTTCGAAGACATCGTTGTCAACGTCTCCGGCGGCCAGTTGTGGGAGCCGTTCTTGAGAGAAGAGGAAAAGGTTAAGAAATGAGTCTGCCTGCAAATATATTGTTCTGGATTCTTGTCATCCCTGTAACTGTGGTCCTGGGCCTGGCGGCCTCCTGGATAGTGCGCAAGGTCAGCGCCTTGGTGCAGTATCGCATCGGGCCGCCGGTCATGCAGCCTTTTTATGATGTCATGAAACTCATGGGCAAGGAGACGCTTATACCGCGGGATTCTCAACAGGCCGTTTTCATCGCCGCGCCGCTGGTCGGTCTGGCCGGAACCCTCGTGCTGGCGATACTCCTTTGGCATGCGGCGTTGGTGCGGGCGGCGTTCCTCGGTGACATAATCGTCGCGATTTACCTGATGGTGCTGCCGTCGCTGGCACTGATTCTCGGAAGCTCGGCCAGCGCCAGTCCCCACGCCGCCATCGGCACCAGCAGGGAAATGAAACTGGTCATGGGTTATGAGCTGCCGCTGGTTCTGGCGTTCATCGTTGTCATTATTAAGACGGGCGGCACTCTCAATCTGGGGGCAATCGGCGCTAACACAACGGTTTTCAGCGTATCCAATATGTTGGCCTTTCTGGTGGCGTTGTTCTGTGTTCAGGCCAAGCTCGGCTTCGTCCCGTTTGACATAGCCGAGGCCGAAACCGAACTGGGCAGCGGCGTATTGATGGAATACTCGGGGGCATTGCTTGCGGTCTGGAAGGTCATGCAGGCCGTGCTGCTGGTGGTCCTGCCGCTGTTCTTGGTTGTGGTATTTCTCGGCGGATTTGGACCAGGGCCGTTGGCGGGAATCGGCAAGTACGTCCTCGTGCTCGTTTTGATTATCCTGATAAAGAATACCAACCCGCGAGTGCGGATAGACCAGGCCATGAAGTTCTTCTGGGTCTACTGCAGCCTTGCTCTGGTCATCGCGGTCGCGCTGGCAATAATAAGTCATAGTTTAGTTTGGCCCCGGCTGTAAGGTGAATATATGAGCTGGAAAATTAAGTACCTGAAAAAATCGCCCTGGGTGTTTCACGTGAACGTGGGTGCCTGCAACAATTGCGACATCGAAATCGTCAACTGCCTGACGCCGAAGTTCGACGTGGAAAGGCTCGGGATAAAACTGGTGGGCTCGCCTCGCCACGCCGACGCGCTGCTGGTAACCGGGGTTGGGACGCGGCAGGCCGTGCCCCGTCTGAAGGAAGTGTACCGCCAGACTGCCAAGCCCTGTGTGGTCTTTCTGATTGGCGCCTGTCCCTGCGGTACGGGCATATTCAGCAACGGCTATCACGTCGAAGGACCGGTGGACAAGCTAATCAAAGAAGAAGACCCCAACGCAATCATCGTCTATGTGCCGGGGTGCCCGCCGAAGCCGGAAGCCATTATGTCCGGTGTGCTCAAGGCGCTGGCGGCTATCTGACAGGACAAAAAATGACCCGAGAAGAACTAATAAAGAAACTGGAAGAAATAAAGGACAAAGTCACAGCCGTCGAGCAGACGACGGAACTTAGAATCTACCTGTTGTGCGAGAGCGAAAACGCCCATGACATCTGCAAGTTCTTGTTCGAGGACCTGGCCTGCCGATTCGTGATTGCAACGTGCATTGATTCCGACGACTGGTATGAGATATTGTATCATTTTTCATACGACCAGCTGGGCGTCGTCATCACCGCCAAGGCTTTCATCCGCGATCGCGAGAACCCCGCCGTGGAGTCTATCACACCGTTCCTGCCGGCTGCCGAGTGGATTGAAAGAGAGATGCACGACATAATGGGAATCGATTTCAGAAATCATCCCAATCTTAAGAGACTGATTCTGGCCGACGACTGGCCGGAAGGCGTGTATCCGGAAAGGAAAGAAGCAAAGACATGAAAGAGAACATAAGAAGACCTGTAATTGCGGTCGGGCCGTTTCATCCGCTGCAGGAGGAGATGGAGTTTTTCCAGCTCACCGTCGATGGTGAGAAGGTCGTGGATATAGACGTGAGAATATCGTACAACCATCGCGGCATCGAAAAAATCAGTGAGACTCTCCAGTTTGACCAGGTGCCGTTCCTGGTCTCGCGGATATGCGGCATCTGCTCGGCGTCGCATCCTCTGGCCTACGTGCAGGCGGTTGAGGAAATCGCCGGCGTGACGCCCCCGGACAGGGCTCTTTATGTACGCACCATCATCAACGAGCTTGAGCGCATCCACAGCCACCTGTTGTGGGTCGGCCTGGGGGGGCATTTCATTGGTTACGATACCGTCTTTATGTGGGCCTGGAAATATCGGGAGCCCGTCCTTGATTTGCTCGAACGAATCACAGGCAACCGAAACAACTACGGAAACGTCAAGATCGGCGGCTGCCGTGAAGACATCCCCGACGAGCTGATCCCTGAACTCCTCAAGGAGCTTGATGAAGTCGAGAAGAAGACCGAGATGCTGACCAAGGCGGTGCTTGACGATCCGGTTATCCACGCCCGCCTCAAAGGCGTGGGCATACTGACTAAGGAGGCTGCAATCGAATATGCGGTAACCGGGCCGACGGCCAGAGGAAGCGGCGTGCCCATCGATGTCAGGCGCGATGACCCTTACGCCGCTTATGGCCAACTGGACTGGAAGGTAATAACTGAGCCGAAAGGTGATGTCTTTGCCAAGGCTGTTGTTCGTTTACTGGAGATCCTTGAGGCAATTAAGATGACCAAAGAAGCTTTGCAGAAGCTGCCGAAGGGCCCGGTGACAGTTGAGGTCAAGGAGATACCGCCCGGCGAAGGCTGCGGGCGCGCCGAAGCGCCGCGGGGCGAGACGTTCCACTATGTGCGCAGCGACGGCGGCAACCGGCCGGTTCGCCACAAGGCCCGAGCCCCCAGCTACGTCAACGTGCCTTCGTTCAGAGCCTCCTGTATAGGACAGCATATCGCCGACGTCACTATCACGCTTGCCGCGGTGGACCCGTGCTATAGCTGCACCGAAAGACTGGCGGTCGTTGACAGCCACGGCGCCGTTACACATGATTACGATGCCCTGCTGAAACTCAGCCGCGAAAAAACAGAACGCATCAGGAAAGAGGTACTGTAAGCTCGGAGGATTTGCAAATTGTTTAACGTGTTGCCCTTGATTGTCTTTGGTCCGTTGATAGTGGGTTTTGTGCTGCTGTTTTTGCCCCGGACAACCAGCTTCGTTTCCAGGGCGCTGGCCGTGATCATTTCCGCGATGGCACTCGTATCAGCTATATGGATACTCTGCGTCAGGCGATACGACTACTCGTTTCTTGGCCTTCACCTGGGCGAGTTCAGACTGGACCTGCTGTTGGCCGCCCGGCCGTTGGGCTCGTTCATGTTAGTGTTTGCCATGGCCTTTGCCCTGTTGATAACCTTGTACTCGCTCAAGTCAATGGCTGATGCAAAGAGCGCCAACATGTTTTATGGCGCGATTCTTATTACCGTGGGGGGCTCGGCGGGAATCCTGCTGTCAAACCACCTGCTTTTTCTGCTTATCTTCTGGGAGCTTGTCACCGCCTCGTTATATCTTCTGATAAGTACCGGCGGTAAGAACTCGAACTTCGCCGCCACCAAGAGCTTTGCGATGATAGGAGCGTCCGACGCAGCGTTTTTGCTCGGCATACTTATGGTGGGCGCAACATCCGGCACCTTCGTCATTTCGCTTATAAGTCTGCCCGCCACTTCTCCTCTTACAATTATTGCGTTCCTGCTGCTGATGACCGCCGCCATCACCAAGGCCGGCGCACTGCCCCTGCATACCTGGCTGCCCACAAGCGGCGAGTTCGCCCCCGCCTCAGTTATGGCGCTTCTACCGGCCGCTATCGATAAGCTGCTCGGAATCTACCTGCTTGTGGTTGTGGTAAAGGAGCTGTTCGTGCTCGAGCCTGGCGTCCTGAGTGCTGTTCTGGCGCTGATTGGCGCCGCGACAATCATAATCGCTGTAATGATTGCGATGGTCCAGCACAACCTGAAGAAGCTTCTGTCTTATCACGCTATCAGCCAGGTCGGCTACATGGTTCTTGGCATAGCGACTATGACGCCGGTAGGCATTGCGGGCGGCGTGTTCCACATGCTCAACCACTCAATATATAAGTGCTGCCTGTTCCTTTGCGGCGGCGCGGCTGAACAGGCCGCAGGCACGGCCGAACTGGACAGGCTCGGCGGGCTCGGCAGGAAGATGCCGATTACGTTCGTTACCTGTCTGATTGCGGCGCTGAGTATTTCGGGCGTCCCGCCATTCAACGGCTTCGTCTCCAAGTGGATGGTTTATCAGGGCACCATCAAGATGGGCGCCGAGCAAAGCGGCTGGGCGGCAGGACTGTGGCCTATCTGGCTGGTCGCCGCCATGTTCGGAAGCGCCCTTACACTGGCTTCTTTTGTGAAACTGCTGCACTCGATATTTCTTTCCCGGCTGCCGGGCGACCTGAAAGACGTAAAAGAAGTCCCGCCGGCTATGACTGCTCCGATGATTATACTCGCCGCTCTGTGCGTGTTCTTCGGAGTGTTCTATCACGTCCCGTTGCGCCTGTTCATCTACCCGGCTTTGGGCTACGAGCAGGAGGTAATCTTCGGAACGTGGGCGTCCGGACTTGCGACCATCCTTTTGATTGTCGGCATCGTCCTTGGCCTGCTTATCCTGCTGGTCGGCGCCATAAGGAAGACCGCCAGGATTGTGCCGACCTGGACCTGCGGCGAGGTGCAGGACAACGAACAAATGATAGTACCCGGCACGCACTTCTACAAAACCGTCTCTTCGATGGGCGGACTCAGGCAGCTCTACTCGTGCCAGGAAAAAGGCTGGTTCGATTTGTACAACCTGAGCTCGAGAACGGGCCTGGCCCTGAGCGATTTTCTGCGGTGGCTGCATTGCGGAATCCTGCCCATATATCTGACCTGGGTGACTTTGGGATTATTGATAATACTTTTCGTGGTATGCAAGATTTGGTGAGGCAAATATGACTGCTATGTTCTACCTTTCACTGCTGTTTGTAATCATCGCGGCCATCATTGCGATAGAAACCGACAACCTGTTGAGTTCGGTCATCTGCGTCGGCGCCATCGGCTTCGGCGGGTCGCTGATGTTTCTGTTTCTGCGGGCGCCGGACATCGCCATAACGCAGATCGTGGTGGAAGTGCTCGGGCTTATTATCCTTATTCGTGCCACTATCGCCCGAGACCTGACCTTTATCAGCGGCGACCGCGAGTTCTTCGGAATGGTGGTCTCCATCGTAATTATCCTGGCCATAGGACTGGCCGGCATAAGCATTTTCCGCACCTTGCCTCAGTTCGGGACCCCGATCTTTGCCGAGGTTCCCGATGCGGCGTCGAAAACTTACATCAGTCAGGGATTGCAGAAAACCGGGGCGGCGAATCTCGTCGCTTCGGTAATTCTTGACTTCCGAGCCTACGACACTCTCGGAGAGGCAGCCGTGCTGTTTACCTCAATTATCGGCGCAACCATCATACTTCGCAAGAAGAGCAAGAAGCTGCTGGAGGACCAGGACGAATGAAAGGCATGACCGTAGTAGTCAAGACAATCGCCAGCTGGGTGAAAGTCCTAATCTTTCTCTTTGGCATTTATATCATTATCTTCGGCCACCTTACACCCGGAGGCGGGTTCGCCGGCGGAGTTATTCTGGCCTCTTCCTATGTGCTGCTAATGCTCGCTTTCGGCAGAGAGTTCGCCGAGGAGAACCTCTCTCTGCCCTGGGCGTCAAAGATTGACTGCGTGGGCGCGCTGCTGTTTGCCGCGGTGGCTCTCTTCGGCCTGTGCTACGGCGCAGCCTCCTTCTTCTGGAACTTCCTCTGGAGCAAATATGAGGTCGGCCAACCGTTAAGACTTATTAGTGCCGGCACCATACCGCTGTCGAATATCGCCATCGGCCTGAAGGTCGGCGCGTCGTTGTTTATGGTAATTCTCGTCATGTCGGCATTCAGGCCAAACGGCGCAGTTAAGGAAAAGGAGTGACAAGATGCCTTACGCGTTGTGTTTTTTGCTGTTCATACTCGGACTGTACTGTGCAGTTGTTAAAAAGAACATGGTCAAGATTGTCATCGGCATCATGGTCATGGAATACGCCGTCAATCTGTTCCTTATCATGCTCGGATACCGCGCCAACGTCATGCCGGGCTACCGCGTCCCCGGACGAGCGCCGATTGTCGCTCACAACGATTTAGCCGGGCCGGGCGGGCAGCTTACAGAAGCGTTTGTCAATAGCTGCGTCGACCCCCTGCCCCAGGCACTGGTCCTTACGGCCATCGTCATCAGTCTGGGCTCTCTGGCCCTGATGATTTCGATATGCATCCGGACATACGAGAAATACGGCACCTTTGACATTACTCAGATAAGGAGATTGAAAGGATGAGCATACCGCTGCCCCTTTTTGTTGCTATTCCTTTGGTCGCGGCGTTTGTTCTGCCCATCGTCGGCAGCTTCGGCAGAAAAGGCAAGGCTGTCGCAACGGTTCTGGCCAACGCGGCAACCATTTCACTGCTCATATTGGCCTGCCTGTCAATCGGCCGCAGCGAGGTCTACCAAGTGGGCCGGTGGTCCATCCCTATCGGCATAAATATGGTCCTTGACGGCTTCAGCTCTCTGATGCTTCTGGCCGTCAGCATTGTCAGTGCCGCCGCGATGCTCTTCAGCGCAAAATACATGGAGCAATACACCGCCAAAGCCAAGTATTTCTGCCTGTTTTTGCTTATGGTCGCGGGCATGAACGGCGTCGTTCTTTCAGGAGATATTTTCAACCTCTTTGTCTTCCTCGAGATCGCCTCGCTCGCCTCCTACGCCCTTGTGGGGTTCGGCTGCGAGCACGAAGAGCTCGAGGCGGCCTTCAAGTACATGGTGCTCGGCAGCATCGGGTCGCTGTTCGTACTTTTCGCAGTGGCGCTGGTTTACGGCAACACCGGCTCGCTGAATATGGCCTACATCTGCCAATCCATCCAGGCGTCCGGCCTGAATGTCGGCCTTGCTTTTGCTCTGGCTTTGTTTATCGCAGGCTTCGGGCTCAAGGCCGCCCTGATGCCTTTCCACGCCTGGCTGCCGGACGCACATCCGTCGGCCCCGGCGCCGATTTCGGCAATGCTCTCGGGCATCCTGATAAAGACGCTCGGCGTTTATTCACTGGCGCGAATCGTTTTCAATGTTTTCGGCGTGTCGGTTGAAATCGGCTGGCTTCTAACGGCGCTGGCGCTGGTGAGCATGGTTGCCGGCGCGTTGATGGCCATAGGACAATGGGACTTCAAGCGGCTGCTGGCCTATTCGAGCATAAGCCAGATTGGTTATGTGGTTCTGGGTCTGGGCCTCGGTGCACTCATAATGGCCAAGGGCGCCGACGCCGAGTTCGCCCGCCAGAATCCCAAGTGGCCGGCCTGGGCCGCTCTGGCGGTCCTCGGCGGGGTATTCCATCTCGTAAACCACGCCGTCTATAAGTCCTTGTTGTTCTTGAGCAGCGGGTCAGTGCAGATGGCCACCGGAACCAGAGAAATGAGAAAAATGGGCGGCCTCGCCGAGACTATGCCCGTCACCCGCGCCGCCTGCACCATCGCTTCAGCCTCCATCGCCGGCGTGCCGCCCTTCAGCGGCTTCTGGAGCAAACTGATTCTGGTCATCGCCGCGGTGCAGGCCCATTTTTACTGGATCGCGGCTGTTATCGTCTTTGTCAGCCTTTGTACGTTGATTATGTATCTGAAAGTCCAGAGGCACGTCTTTCTCGGCGAGCTGCCCGAAAGCCTCCGGCAGACAAAGGAAAACGCCGGCTCAATGCTCGTGCCTATGGCCTTCCTCGCTTGTTTGTGTGTGCTTATGGGGTTGCTGCTCGTGCCGGCTGTGCGAGCAACCGTCCTCGACCCCGCCGTGGAAGCCTTGACCAGAGGCGTTTCGTACTCCACCGATGTTATCAGAATGGCAATGAAGGTGTAAAAATGAGGCGATTTATCTATTTTGTCATAGCGTTCGTTATCTGGATAGTCGGCGCCTGGCCTTTTATCCCCGGCCAGACCTTTTGGCAGCGCATCGACTGGCAGGTCGTCATAGCAGGCCTGATAGCTTCCGCTATTGTGTCCGTACTCTTCCATGAAATACTGCCTAAGGAGCATCACGTTTTCATTTCCCCGATACGCGCTTTTTGGGGCATCGTTTATGTACCGGTGTTCTTCTATTATGTCATGAAGGCCAATTTTGATGTTGTCTATCGCGCCCTGCACCCCAAGATGCCGATAAGGCCCGGCATCGTGAAAATAAAGACCAGTCTCAAGACGGATTCCGGAATCACCGCCCTTGCAAATTCCATTACCCTCACGCCCGGCACTTTAACTGTGGACTTGACCGATGACGGCTTCTTGTATGTCCATTGGATTAACGTTAAGTCCGACGACATCGAGCAGGCGACCGAGTTCATCGCCAGGCGGTTCGAGTGGTTCATCAAGAGGATTTTCGAGTAAAAAGAGGTTGTTATGATAACATTATCTTTGGGCTTGTTCCTGTGCTGCTTTTTGTGCCTCTATCGCATTGGCCGAGGCCCGAGCGCCCCGGACCGAACCGTCGCCATCGACATATTGGGGATAGTCATAGTCGGGTTCTGCGGCCTGCTGGGGCTGCACACCGGCGAGGACTTCTATCTGAATGTCGCGATGGCCTGGGCGCTGCTGAGTTTCATCGGAACCATAGCTCTGGCAAAATTCCTGGAGGGCCGAACGTTCGATGACTGAAATTATAGGATACATTTTGATAGTAATCGGAATATTCTTCGATATATTCGGCTGTATCGGCCTGGTTCGTTTCCCCGATGTGTACAACCGACTCCAGGCGTCGACAAAGTGCGTTACCCTCGGGACCATTCTGCTGCTCTTGGGCGTTGCGCTGGCCAGCGGCTCGGGCGCCATCGGCGGAAAAGCCATCACGTGCGCCATCTTTATTTTGATAACCTCGCCCACCGCCGCGCACGCTATCGCCAAAGGCGCCTACGCCTCGCGCGTGCCCCTGTGGGAAAACAGCGTTGTCGACAAGTACGCCGAGCATGCAGGAAAGAAAACGGAATAGTGTAGCTGAAAAACAAGCTTCATTTTGGGAGTTTCAAATTGCGTTGGCCAAAATTAAGAGAATTGAAAGAAGCGGTAGTGGCGGTTTCTTCGGTGCTGCCCGGGCGGCGATTCACCACGCGGTTTCCCGCCGAGCCCTGTGTTGTCCCGGAAAAATACAGGGGCAAACCCGAATTCGACCTTGATACCTGCATCGGCTGCGGCGCCTGTGTAAATGCCTGCCCAAGCTCGGTATGCCTCGCTCAGGAAGATGACCTCGAGGCCGACCCGCCGGTCAGAAGAATTACCCTCAGCTACTATACCTGCATATTCTGCGGCAACTGTGAGGCTAACTGCACGACGGGTAAGAGCATTAAACTGTCCAACAAGTGGGACCTGGCTACTCTGGACAAGCAAAGCGAGGTTGAGATCCACGAGTTCGAGCTTCAGATGTGCGAAAAATGCGGCGCGAAGATAGGCACAAAGAAGCACCTCATCTGGCTTTACGAGAAGCTCGGCCCGCTGGCTTACACGAATCCTTCGCTGCTGATTGCCAGGAGCGGTGAGCTGATGACAAAGCCGCAGGAGGTCGCGCAGCCGCCGACCGCCGAAAGCCGGACCAGCGACTTCATGCGAATCCTCTGTCCCAAGTGCAAGTGCGAGCTGAACATTCGCCTCTAAAGAAAGTCATGCCCACAGAAGAACAGCTACGGGAAGAGCTCATTAAGCTGCGCGGCTCGAAAACCGTCATCGTTGGAATCGGTAACACCCTGAAGGGCGACGACGGAGTAGGCCCCCTTGTCTGTGAGCAATTGCGAGATGCCGACCTTTCCGCCGAGCTGATAGACGCCGGCGCCGTGCCGGAGAACCACATCGGAAAGATTATAAGAAAGGCGCCGCGAAATCTTATTATCATCGACGCCGTTGATTCTGGGGCCCCTCCCGGCACGATAAGCCTTTTCAAGATGGAGCAGTTGAGCTCCGGAGCTTTCTCAACACATGCCCCTTCGCTGCGTCTGTTTGTGGACATGATAAGAGCTGAAATTGAAACGGAAGTTTATTTTGTCGGCGTGCAGCCTGAACACGTCAGATTTGGTCAGCCTGTGTCCTGCCGGGTCGGCTGTGCCGTCGAAAGTCTAAAGGCCGTACTAACAGAGATTTTTTCTCCCGAAAAAGCGGGCTAACCCCCCGGGTCGCTTGACTTAGCCCGCTTTCAATCTGAACTTAAGATTCTCTACCGCCTGAAGAGTCCTCTTGATATCTTTTTCAAGATTATCGAATCTCTTCTGACAGACAAAGGTGTAAAGCTCCTGTTCCGGACGTCCGTTCGTATCCTCGCCGCCCTCGAGCCCGTTCGAATTTGCGATTCTCTGAACAATGTACTCGTTTATCAACTGCCCCTGGTCCTTCATCATCCTGTGCAGCAGCTTTATCGTATCGTGCAGCACGACTATATCCCGCTCCAGCGCTCGCAGACGTTGTTCGGTTGTAAGCCTCATACCACCCACCTTACCATCGCTCTTAACTGATAATTTTGCCAACCTATGCCTCCCAAAAAAATGTTTAAGTTATCAACATATCACTCTATATTATTTTACCATCAAATGCGAAGATGTGTTCTCAGCGCGTTCGGCCCCTCAGTGGGCTCGATTTGGAATCCCTCTTTATTGCGCCAGATCGTGGCCTGTGCGTGGTGAATCAGGAATTTGGAACCCTTTAATCAGGATTTTACCGGCCGGGTGCTCCGCACTTTTTTGGGCCTGATACCTGTGAGCCGCCCCCGAAAACAAGACGCGCCTGCGGCTTCAACGCACGCTGTTTTGCGGCAGATAGAAGATGCCCTTTCCAAGCCAGCTCGGAAACGCCTCGCCGCCGTTCGGAGTCCAGGAGACCTTCATGGGTACGACTTCTGTCGGGCCGTAACGCTCAACGTGTCCATCCGTGTAGCCCGCGTGCAGCTCGACCTTGAGCACCGCCAAAGTCGCGCTGTCGTCCTGCCCCGATACGGACCAATAAGCCGAGGAGGCCGAGCTGCCCTCCGTGACGGCCGCTCCCTTGATCCTCTCACAGCTTCCGTAGGCATCCGGGCTTCGCCAATAATCATACCCGAAATAATCACTCACCAGCAGTTTGCTGCGGTCTCGCCGGTAGAACGACCCCAAAGGCCCAATAAACGGACCAGCGTCCCCATCGAGGTAGCCCACGTAGTTCCAGTAGAAACAGTAGGTACCCAGGACCATATCTTGCGGTTCGGCAGTCGTCTCCGGATTGTCCCAGTCGTCGCCGGCATCCCAGGATTCCTGCAGGTATCTGTATCGGCAGGGAGCGCTCGGACAAAACATGATGCTCGCATCAGCAATGTACTTATGCAGGTATGCGGCGAGCGAACGGTGCTCGCCTGGAAAGCATCCGGGGATCGGTCTGCTGACACCATTGCCGTAAGCTGTCATCATCGTTGGCTCCAGCCAGCTCCACGTTACCCCGCGCCTTGAGGTCGCCACGGGATTCGGGTATTTCCCGTCATTGTCCGCGGCAAAAAGGCTCACGCCATTAACTATCTCGCGTTGATTGGTCATACACAGAAGGGCCTTGGCGCGGGCTCTGGCTGCTGCCAGCAACGGCAGCAGGATGGCCGTCAAGACTGAGATGCAGACGATTACCACCAGAAGTCCAAGCAAAGTGACTCCCCACCCCCACTTACGACCCGATACCAGCCTGTAACCTGAAGCGCTAATTGGTTTTTCCTCCTCGGCTCCGAAAATTCACCTCTCGAAGGTGCGCCGTAGATGCTCTAACTCATTATAATAGCATCCTAATGCGAAAACCACGTTTTTGTGCAAATTTCTTGTCCTTATCTTGATCTTGCGGCCCCTAATTATTCGGGCCAGAAGGCGGGAATCGTGAGGCACAAGCGCCACGCCTGCAAGGCTGCTCGGCCCTTGCGGTTTACCTCCTGTCCTGTCGGCTATATACGCGTTATCGCCTTATCGGGCGCACACAGTCAGGGCGCCGAACCTATGGCTCGCCTCCCTGACTCAACCTTCACCTGTTTCAGCATAGCCTGCGGAAATTCGGCCCGCAGCCATGAATACTCGGAAAACATGTTTGTTACCACTCGATGTACATCGGCAGCTCCTGCGACCAGGCCGTCTCGTTGTGGCTGGGCGAAAGGTCGCGGGCCTTCACTCGGAAGTAAAGAACTTGTCCCATCAGGCCTACGCGGGTCGTGTAGATGTAGGGCGGTCCCTCCGCAAATGAAATCCACCCGCTGTCAAAGCCGGCCCGGTTGGTACACTCGAAGTAGAACTCGAAGCCGCTCTCGTCGTAAGTGTTCGGGTCGGCCCTCATCGTGACGTAGTAATCCCAGACGGGGTCCGGGCCCAGCCATATTTCGTGAGGTGTGCCGTCAATGAGATAGCCGTTCACATCCATCACCGTATAATCCCACCGCATTGGGTTCGGTGTTGGAGGCGTCAGGAGCGGAGGAGCAGCGGTATATTGACAAACTATGTCGGACCACCCCGTCTCATTCTGATTCGCCGATTTGTCGCGTGCCTTGACCCTATAGCAGTACTCTGTCTCAGGAACGAGGTTGGCGTCGGTATAATCGGTCTGATCCTGCCAGCCGCTGTCCGAGCCGCCGCCTGATACGCACTCGAAGTAGTACTCCACGCCGCTCGAATCGTAGGCGGTAGAGGCGTGCATCGTAATTGCATTCGGGGAGATTGCTTCGACAAACACGAGGTACGGAGGAGGCGCGGGCGGGAAAGTATCCGGAGGCGGCGGCGCCGGCAGGGCCGGAAGAGTCGTCGACCAGGCCGTCTCGTTGTGGTTCGGCGAGAGGTCACCAGCCTTCACACGGAAGTTAAGACTTTGTCCGTTGAGGCCCACTTTGACCGTGTATATGTAGGGCGGCGCCGGGAAGGAAATCCATCCGCTGCTGAAACCCGCCTGCGTCGTACATTCGAAGTAGAACTCGAACCTGCTCCAGTCAAAGGTGTTGGGATCAGCCCTCATTGTTACTCCGTAGTCCCAGACTGGGTCCGGCCCCAGCCAGACCTCCCGCGGCCTGCCGTCAAAGCCGTTTGCATCGAGGCCCATGTCCCACTGCATCGGGTTGGGTGTGGGCGGCATCATATCTTCACCCAGCTCCCATGCCGCAGCCAGAATCGCATAGTCTTTCATATTTACCAGGCCGTCGCGGTTGAGGTCTCCGGGCAGGTCGCTTTCGCACCGCAGCCAGTCTTCTGCCTGCCTGCCCAAATCCACCAAAGTTGTAGCACCATCGTTGTCCAGGTCGGATAGAAGGACCCAGCCGTGCGGGGCCATGCTCGCCTCCGCTGTGCCGCCGTAGGCGCCCATGTTTATACGCACATTTACACCATACATATTGTCCGGGTCGCGCGGAATGCTCATCAGCTCCTCGCCCAGCGGGCAACCCGGATTGCCCCAGTCTATGCTTCGGCTTGTAACATCATCGTAAACCCACCAGGGGCCGTATTCGCTCAGACGCCAGCCTTCACTCTTGAGGTGATAATCGCCCTCGGCCAGCTCCCAAGGCCAGGGTTCATAGCCCCAGGCACCCAACCGAACAAAGCAGGGGTCTGCCTCGATGTTACCGAGGCCCCAGTTCACCGTGCCGTCGCTGGATATTCCAGGCAAGCCGCCCTGGAGATTACTATAGGAAATGTTCAGTGTCCCGCCGCTGCCAACCAGGATTTGCGGCTCGAAAATGTTCGGATCCCCGTTGCGGTAGACGATGCAGTTCTCGATGGTCGTCTCGCCGCCATCGAGGATTCCTATGCCGGAGGCGTTGTTCGCTATCGTACAGTTCTTAATCACACCGTGGCAGCCCATAACAACGGGATATACGCCGCAATAATAAATGGTCAGATTATCAGTTATCAGGCAGTTGCTGATTGTCCCGTCGCAATTCTCAATCACCGTGGCGCTGCAGGGCCCGTTGCCGCTGACAATGCAGTGACTGATCGTCGCGTGCGTATGATTGCCGTAAATAGCGCCGTTCGAAATATCACTGACCGTAAAGCCTGTAAACACGCAGTTTGCATCTTCGCTCCCGTCGAACAGCACAATCCCCCTGATGACCGTACTTTCGACAATATCCCAATCGCCCGGCTCGGCGCTGGTCACCTTTATATTCTTGCCGAGAAAATCGATGCTCTGCGGGTCCCACGGGTCCGGCTCCAGATATTCGGCGGGAAAAACGAGCACGACACAGCCGTCCTCGGCTGTATCGATGCCCTTCTGAATCGTCGCAAACGCCGTCTCCGGACTCCTGCCGTCGTTGTTGTCGTCACCGTTGACCCCATCGACGTAGTAGTATGTGTTCTCGTAAGGGCCCATATCCACGACGCCATTAATTATACGGGCATTGCCGTCAAGGTCCTTGACCACCGATGGCGGAACTGAGTTGTTGTCGCCTGCATCTATGCACGGTGAGCCCGCACCGAGGTGCCAGTCACCCGCGTTCGCATCAACAAACATAGGATTGGAATTGATATTGCCCTCGCCTGCGTGTCCGCCCTCGATGTCGCAATAAGTTATGACCGGCGAGCCGCCTAACGAGTAAATCTGCCCGCCGTATTCGCCGCTGTTGCCCCACACGATAGAATTGGTCAGTACCGGTCCGCTGCCGAGCCCGCAAAACAGCCCTCCGCCTCCCAACACCGCCACATTTTCTGCAATGGTGCAATTGCCTACTGTCGGACTGCTGTAGTCATCGCAAACTACCCCTGCACCACTATCTGCATCGTTATCATGAATCAAACAGTTTACAAGCGTCGGACTGCTGTTCGGTGCGCAAAACATCCCGCCACCGAAGCCGGGTATCTCATCGTGATCTATCGGCCGTTCCTTAAAACCGCCCCCGCCGCCTCCACCCACGCCATTGACCCCGCCGTCAGCCGTATTGTTGTTGATCGTGCAGTCTATGAATGTGGGTTCACTGCCCGAATCGCAGTACACACCGCCGCCGCAACCACTATAGTCGGAGGGTTCTCCATCATAGCCCCAGTGCTCCCACAATTCGCCTTCCACAAAATAGTCCTTGTCCAATGTATCGCACCAATAAAGACCATCGTAGCACTCTGGTGGATAGTCCCATGCTCCTGATGTGCTCCAGCTTCCGCCGTAGCCGCCGCAGCCGCTGTAGTATTCACTCTCGCCGGCGTTTCCACCATCGCCGCCGTTGCCACCGATCGCTTCGCAACCCTCGATAGTACACCCCAGAAACGTCGGAGTACTTTCCGAAGCGCAGAATATACCGCCGCCGTAGGCTTGTCCGGGCCAGCCGCCTCGGCCCCCGTCACCGGCCCGACTCAAATCATCGTTCCAGTCGCCGCCATTCGCGCCGTTGCCGCCGTTGCCGCCGAATACACGGCACCTCGATATTCTGCACTGCAGGATAGTCGGGCTGCTTCTCGCGCCAATGTAAATACCCCCGCCGTATGCACTACCGCCGTCTTCACCTGCATCGCCGTTAAGCCCGGCCTCGGCAGCTCCCGGTGTCCCGCCATTGCCTCCATAGAGATCGGTGTCAATGACGACGCAATGCGCAATCGTCGGGCTCGCCCCCGAACCGACATATATCCCGCCGCCCTTGCCCGGCGTATTGCCGCCGGTAATTGTAAGGCCAAGAAGAACACAGGTCTCATCCTCGCAGCCCGAAAAAGTCACCACCGGCCCCGTGCCGCTGCCCAAAAGAACCGTGTGCGCCACCACCACCGGATCATCCGGACACGCCGAGGTGACAATGACATTTTTCCCGTTGAAATGGATATCCCCCGACCATAAACCCGTGTTAACGACAATCACGTCCCCACAAGCGGCCGCGTCAATGGCTTGTTGGAGGTCCCCATAGTGACCAGGCACCACCAACACGTGAGGGACTCCGAACTCAACCGTGACCGTCTTGTCAGAATCCATTGTCACCGTACTCGTAAGACGGCAACACGCGTCCGCGTCGGTGCCTGTCCACCGTCTCAGTTTATAGCCCTCGTCCGGCGTCGCCGTCAGCGTCACCACCGTCCCCGCAAAATAGAAGCCGCTGTTCGGCTCCACCGTGCCCGCTCCGACCACAAGCACCGTTAATTCATACACGGCGACCGCCTCGCCGTAGTGGTACCCCATATCAACGATACCCCCATCACCAGCGCCATCGGTGCGCGTGGTACGGCCGTCCATACCCAGATTGCTCGCCAAATCGCTGCCCCCATCTGCACAGGGACTTTCTCCTGGTTGTCCCGCCGCGAGCTGGCTTAGATAGTAACCGGCAACAAAAAGTGGATCCTCAGCGATGTTATAACAGCCTGGTTCAAACCCTGCACCATCCCAACAAAGAAGCGTGCTGCCCTCTTCAACGTAGATGGCGTCCACAGGCGTATCTGTCGTCTGTACGTCACTGTAGGTGACGCTGACGGTGCAGCCATGCGTATAGGCAACGTCACCGCTGCTCAGCGCGAGCTGCGAGCCCTCTAAAGTGCTCCTATTGCCCCAAATAATACTATCGATAACCTCAGCATTCCCCTCATAGCTGCAGTAGATGCCGCCGCCGCGGCCGTCAGTAACGGTGTTGTCGGCAATCGTACAGTTGGACATCTGCACATCCGCATACCAGTCACAGCTAATCCCCCCACCGTCTGTGACCGCCGAGTTCCCTCTAACCAGACAATTCTTAACAATCGCACCGCTCACACCGCCCCAATACACGCCGCCGCCCGAGACCGCCGCTGAGTTGCCGGTAATCTCGCAATTCTCAATCGTCGCATCAGACGACCAGCAGAAGATTCCACCTCCGTGATCCGCCGAGTTGTCCACGACTGTGCACCCCATAACCGAACCGCCGCAGCAGTTGAGGCCTCCGCCGCTAAAACCTGCCGTATTGCCGCTTATCGTGCACCCGACGAGCGTACCGTTGCAGTCGTTCACCCCGCCGCCGTAGCCGTCTGCGTGATTACCAGTCATAACGCAATTTGCGATAGTAGCTTCCGTGCCGTTGCCGCAAATTCCGCCCCCGTCCCCAGGCGTATTGCCCCCGGTAACTGTAAAGTCGCTGAGCAGACAATTTGCGTCCTCGCTGCCAGAAAAAGTCACGACAGACCCTAGGCCCGTTCCCTGAATAACTGCCATAGCTTCCGGATTGAAACTCCTGACCGTAATAACCTTACCGTTGAAATTGATGTTCCCAGGGTACGTGCCCGCATAAACGAGGACCGTATCACCCGGATTCGCTGCGTCCATCCCCTGTTGAATCGTGGCATAATCCCCGCCCGGCCCCACTGTTATTGTTTGGGGCAGAGCTAAAACCGAGGAAGTTGAGAAAAGAGATGCCAATAAGACCCATAAACCAATACTTTGCCTTTTCATTTTACTGCCTCCTTTTCTTTTTTTGTGGACCCACAATGGGTATGGTTACCTCACATCACCAGGCCTCCTTGCGCCAAATGGACCAGCCAGAGTATCCCGGAGCTTTCCTTGCCCTCGCCTTCGCTTTTGTCAATACTCGGCTCGACAAACTCGTCGCCCGCCTTATCGATATCCTGCAGATAAGAGAACCGCAGCTCACCTTCTCTGCCGCCGTACATCGAGAACCTTATCGCCTCGACGACATCCTTCTCCATATCAATCGTATAAGTCAATGTCCCGCCTTGAGGCCTGAGTACCACTTGTGCCGTGTTCTTTCGCTTGTTGTACTCCGTCTCGAACGGTACTTGGCGATGTGCCGCGTCCCGGCGCACCGTATCAATCGTATGCAGACCCATCCACGGCCGGGGCAAGCCTTTCAAGAAGCTGCCCCCCGCATAGCCGGCCGCCGGTGCTCCGCCGCCGTCATACACCACCGCCGCCTCGCCGTCATCGGCAATCCTCAGTCGGTTCCCGACCTGGAGTCTAAGCCAGGCCCATTGGTCTTCAGCGGCCGCATATACAAACGGCAGCCGCCCGACGCCGGAGATTTTCTCTCCTGCGATATCGCCCTCCACGCGGAAATACGTCCACCCGCGCTTGTGCATTGGGTCGCGATTGTCCACTCTTTTGACTCCCGCCGGCCAGTCGTAGCGGAAGTATTCCTCCTCCAGCACCGGGTGCTCACGGACTATCTTTGAGCGGCCGCCCTCGCCTGCACCGCCGGATGTGCTAATAATCAACAGCCCCTGTCCTTCTCCGGCGACGTATTCGGTGGCCTGGGACCTTCCCTCAACTTTTGTAAGGAATTGCGTGAGTTCCCGACCGTCCGTCGGCAGCCGCCAGACCGACAGGTCCTCCCGCCACGTCCTGAAGTTCTCGATGCAGACGGCGTCCTTCCGCCTATCATAGTGGTAGTTCGCGAGGTCATTCTGCCGCCACTCACAATAGAACCTTCCCGCCTCCGAGCCAGACTTCATCAACCGCATCATCACCGGCCCGTCCGTGCTTTCCGGGAAATAGTACCAGCACTCCTCCGTATTCTCCTTTGGGTCGGCCAATAACCCCGCAACCTTGGTATTCTCAGCCGGTTTCACTCCCGGCCCACCCATCGTTTTGTCGGGACCTGATGTAGCCACCACTGCACCAACCGTCAGCGCGCCCGCCGCCGCCAACGACAGCACCGCGCTCTTGCTGCCCGCCGCACCAACCAGTGCCGCCGTCATCCCCACCTTCGTCGTGGCAGCCGTGACCGTTACCTGAGCGGCTGCCGCCTTGTTCGGAGCCGTCATCTTTCCGAATAAAACCAGGGCCGTGACGACAAATCCTCTGCCCAAGCCTTTCCGGCTGAGCCCCTTCTCCAACGCCCTTTTGGCACGATAGAACAGCACGCGGGCGCCCAGCTCGCTGCAGCCCAAAAGCTCCGCAATCTCGCCGTAGTCCATTTCTTCGTAGCAACGCAACGTCAGGACCTGTCGGTACCGCGGCTGCAACTGCTCCATAGCACCGACAACGATCTCGCGTATCTCTTTGCCCACCAGCTCCGTCAGGCCTTCCTGCCCATCCTCAGGCGGCTCTTGCGCCTCGCCCAGATGCGACATCGGCACTTCACGACGATGCCGCCGGTCCGATCGATGCCGCTTTATCCGGTTGAACGCTATCGCCCGCAGCCAGGGCCAGAACCTGTCCGCTCTATCCAGCTCGCCAAATATCCTGAACATTTCCAACATACTCTCCTGAACAATATCCTGGGCCACATTCTCATCCAGCACCATTCGATAGACGTACGCGTACAGCCGCCCCCACGCCAGGGCCGCAAGGTTATCCAGGCTCTTCGTGTCGCCGAGCCGGGCCTGCCTGACTAATTCTGTGTAATGCCTTTCTTCGTCCATGGAGTACCGGCAAAAAGCGCAGCCACTACTATGGCGGTTATTCCTCCGATTTGTTACACCCAATTTTACAGGTTTCACCCGTTTTCTGCAACAGTTACCCGAAATTCCGCCACAAACCACCACACATCCCCACCGCGCAACAAAAAAGCCGGGCCAAAATCGCCTCGGCCTCACGATCAAGAGCCTACTTGTTTGCAGCACTTCCCTTTTTCTTCAGCCTAAGAAGAATTGCAGCACCAACTATCCCCATTACTGCGCCCGAGACAATCCATGCACCGAACCTCCGATTCTCTACACCGCTTTCTCGGGCAAGTCTCCCCGCACGCCTCCCCGCAAATCTCCTCATGCAGATAATTGCCATCCTCGCCAGCCGCTTCTGCGCCTCCACTGCCCACTTACTGCCCGGCCAATTGTCACCGATATACTCATAAACCTCTTCCGCCTTCTCATACTGTCGTGTGTCCCTGTATAAATCGCCCATATGGTCCAGCAGAACCTCGCCCTTACCTGCTTCAAGGTCCTCCAGAAGCTTATCTTCGACCATATCTTTGATGCGTTTGGCTTCTCTTGTGCGGACCTGCAAGAGATACCTGCAAAAATCACCATAAGCTCCGCGAACCTTGGCAGCATCACCTTCGACGCCTGCCAATTCACTCAGCCGCACCAATCCTGCATCCACCGCCCCTTGTCGGAAACTGACATCCGGGCTGGCGGCTGGGTGTCCAACCGTGAACTGGTAGGCGGGAAAATCGTGGCCTTGGAGTTCGGACAGGCGCAAGGTTTTGTTCGGTGAGGGGGGGTAGGAACAGGGGTCTAAGCTGGCAGGCAGCAGGTAAAATACCTGCAACCAAGCCCGGGTGAATTCATAATTCCTCTCTCCCTACCGCGTACCGCGGGCTCACTTTTCAAGGAGCAATACTCCCTCCCCAGCTATTCAAAACAGCACATAAACACCCTTGGTATTTGTGGCACTATCTTCTACTCTCGGCCAGCTTGTCTGAGCCGTTCCGCAAATTCTGTCTGCAAACAGCGCATAAATGCACCGTGGATTTCTAACGCTTCTTTGTACCGCTGCTCATCTTCTACCTCAATGCGACAGTCCATTCGACGGCATTTTACTTCAAGCTTACAACCTTATCTTCGCCGCTACTATACCAGCAGAATCGATCACAGCGCAGCTCTTCAGGCCCCTTCGTGCTGACTACTCTGTTATGTTAATATGTGCCGCATTGGAAATCAAAAAGTCCGTATCCTCCAACGATATCTGTTGCATCATCACTAATGTAAAAGTCCCGCTCTTATCAAGTTTGAACCAATGATTCAGAGTCAATAGATGCCACCCTGTTGGCCCCGGAAACGTCCCACCGGGCGGCACCCTTTGCACGCGCGCAGAATAGATCGCGAACGGATTGTTAGACCCATTTGAGAAATACTTGTCGGCTTCCTTTCCCGTCTCCGTCTTCTCAACTGGCTGTCCTTCTTCATCAAAGAGGGCTATTCTCCGCTTAGGCCTCCCATCATAAGTAAGAACCAGTTCCTTGTCGGCGAGATTCTTAACAACGACAGATATCTCGATTTTCTCACCAGGCTTATATTTCTCCTTCATGGGACTAACCGATAACGCAGCTTGTTTGAACGCTTCCCCCCATACCTTGTTGGGCCACAAAGGCTCTCTTTCAGTCTTCTCGTTCTCACCATGCTGGGCCGCGAAAACGACCATGCTCAGCAAGGTAATCTCTGTTACAGACCACAATTTCTTCATTTTATATCTCCTTTATCAACATGTAATCATACCTCAACTCATTCACATTCGAAGTCAGGGTACGGTGGACTGCCACCCTTAGCCGTATCCGGCCATTCCGCAAATTCCGTAGTTGCACCCGAAGTTCGTGTAGCGGAAGAACCCGATGACAGGGTCCACGTGTTCCCACCATCATCACTCGTAGCAACAGCATCCCAGCCCCAATTCAGCCTTCCCACAGGGACCCAGATCGTATTTGACAATACCGACCTCCACATTACATATACTTTGAAGTCCCAATCTATTATCTCTGCCTTCTTAAATCCCACGTTCAAAGTTTTCCCAGGCCGATCTTCACTGTCATACGTTTCTGTATCTCCCCCTGGGAGGCTCCATGGGCCACCATATGGATTATCGCTGTCAAGCCACCAGTTGTCAACACTCCGAGTGCAGGTTGAGTCATCGGTTTTGGTTAATACACAACTGCCTTTGTTTACTTGAACAAACTTGAATTGTCCGTCAAATCCTGTCGGTCCTGTGACCCCAGCATGCCATTTACACCCTGGCACACTTGAAGTGCCGTAGTCAAGCCTAGGAGGGGATACGCCAGTGTTCACATATATCGTCCCTGGCGTATCCGAGGTGAAGCTATTCAGTGTTGGGCCCTTGACGTTAAATGTAACAGTATCTGAGCACGACGTCAGATCCCCGGTCCATTCGAGAGCCACGTCGCGCCCATCAGCACCATCAACCCAGTAGAAGTCGATTGTACTTAACTGCTTGTCTGCCGCCGTAAGGTCCACAACATATGCTGTTGTTCGCCCTGCAGGCGAGCCGGTCAAGGCCTCATCATCCACATAATCCTTGACAACGGTTCCCGGCACCGTCCACTGCCAAGAGCCGGTCATCCCGCTTGGCTCAACCTTTCCTTTGAGACTAATTTTTTCGCCGACACAAACTGTCTGCGGCGCGGTGATCGGATTCCCATCCGCATCCGTGATCTCCACCTTCACTACGTCCAACTCTCCCTCGGCGTGACAGCCCGATACGTTGGCATCAGTAGCCCATACACAGATCGTCCCTGGGCTTGTTCCAGCCGTAATTACCCCGCTGTTCGGATCGATGCTGCACCCCAACCCATCACCGTGGATCGACCATGTGATGTCACGCGACGAGGGCGTAATTGTGGCAGAGGCCGTCGATGTCGAGCTGCCGTCGGCACAGAGGGCATCCGGACTGAAGGTCACATTCTCCACCTTCACCACATCCACTATCGACGACTGTTTCCACGGAGCGCAATTCGCATCGTCTCCGTTCTGGGCCTGATACTGATACTGACCAGCGACGCCCGTGTTCAGTACCGTTGTCGGGCCTGTGCCCGCCGGTTCCCACGACCCCCACGAGGAGTTGCTGTCCACTCTGTACTGTCTCTGCCACTGGAGGCAGGCAAGCGTCCCGCCTGACGAGTTGCCCGTAAAGTTCACATCCGAGTCAACGCACACTTCCGTGCTCGTCTCGCCAACGCTCACCATCTCCACAAGGTTAACCGTGCATGAGTTCTCGCTGTATTCCCACGCGTTCGGTGGCCTGGTATCGTGGTTTCTCACCCAGGCCCTTATAGTGTGCTCTCCCGTGGTAAGAGCATCCACATCGTTCACCTCAAAGACATTGCTGTCTGTGTACCTCCCGCTGGTCGTATGACTTATTTCTCCAACCTTTGTCCCCAGCGGCCCTGGGTCATCATCGTCGTAGAAGTCGTTGTTTGCCGGACCGCAAGGCTCGCCCGGCTGCCATATCTCGATATCGAACGTGCCGTTGTTTGTGGTCGCCCACCATTCGACATACACCCAGTATCCACACTTGCATACATCTGCCTCCGTCTCGTTTGGGTCCGACTTGTTCGCCCGCACATAAAAATCGTTTATCTGCAGCACGTGATGAGCCAGGCTCTTACCATCAATTATCGTAGCACAAATCACTACCGCTGCCAAGCATAAACCAAGTCTTCCGCTCTCGCTCTTGCGTGCTATGTGGTTCGTTGTCTCTCTCATGGTACACCTCCTTTTTCCAACGCCGTTATCCGCTCGGCAAACTCTCCTCGCAGCTTGTCATTGTCGGCTTTCTCGTGGGCGGTCTGCAAAATTGTCAGCGCCTTGTCCGCGTCGCCCAATTTCGCATAACACCGAGCTAAGCCCGTGTAACAAGCCCAAACGCATACATCGTTCGGGTAATTGGCGATGTATTCCTCATAAACCTCGGCCGCCCTGACGTAATCCTTCAGATGCCCAAGATAGCACCACCCCAAATGGTGCAGTGCTTTTTCGCTGAACCCGCTATTCGGATATCGCTCAAGCTGCTGCTCGAACCAGTACGCCGCCTGCTCGTAGTCCTTCTTCTGCCGCAGATACAACAGGCCGATCGAATATGGCGCTTGCAGGCTAAACCGGCTTTCCGGATACTGCTCAACGCACACCCGCAAGTTCTTTATCGCATCATCATACCTGCCGACCTTTCTCTGACACAGAGCCAGCATAAAAGGCAGCTCGCCCTTACCCGGATACTCCCGACCTTGATAGCCGCTGAGTACCAGTTCCATAACCTCAATCGCCTTGTCGTACTTATGAGCGTAGTAGAACTCCTCAGCAATCTGGAAGAGGGCTTTGGCAATCTTGGGATGGTCGTTATAGTCGGCTATCAACTGCTCTATCGCAGCCTCCACCCTATTTGGCTCTCTCAGCTTAATGCTCTGCAAGGCAATACCCACCTGCAATTCAAGCATTGTCTCTCCGCCCGTTGACCATTCGGTCAGCAGGTAATTGAAAAGCTCCCGGCTCTCTTCGTGGGCACCGGTGTTCCGATATTCCTCCACTATCTCGTGAACAGCATCGGGCAAATCTTTCCGTCCCGCAAAATCAGTGAGCAGATTACCAAGTTCAGCCTCAGCGCCATCGAGGTCCCACTGTCTGATGCGCGACGTGACCAGGCCCTGCTGCGCCATAATCGCCTCGTCACTCTGCGGCCACCGAGTTAAAATGAGCCGATAAAGCTCACCGGCCTTTTCGTGATTGCTCATCTGGCTGAAGCAGTCTGCAATCTGCCTTACAGCGCGGGCCGCCCTGTCGCTGCCGCCGTAATCCGCAACCAGCTTGTCCGTTGCCGCTATCCCATTTGGCTCATCGCCCGAGAGAATGTATGACCTTGCCAGACTTCTTTGGACCCACACCGCACGGTCGGTGGCCGGCCAGCCCTTCACGACTCGCTCATAGAGTTGTATCGCCTTATCGTATTGGCGAGACCGAAGGTAATTATCCGCCAATTCCTCCAATCCCCGCTGAATACCATCTCTTTGGCCATAGTCGGTCAGCAACTTTTCAATAGCCGTCACTGAGGCTGCTTCATCCCTAAGCCCGATAGATGACGCGGCCACGCCAACCTGTGCCCACAGGGCATATTCAGCATCGGGCCAGTTCGATACCACGTGTTCGTACCATCGCTTTGCAGCGGGATATTCCTCGCGGTCGAAGTATTGCTCTGCAATTCCCTCAATGACCCGCGGCATCTTGGCATTCCCCCCGAATTTGCTCAAAAGCTCGTCGATACCTTCCTCCGCTGCCGCCGCCTCGCCACGCAGGATATTGACCACCACAACGTTCTTTTGGCACTCAATGGCGTTGTCCGCCTCCGGCCATCTTGCTACAACCTCCTCGTAGGCTGGTAGAGCCTTCTCATACTCCCCGGCTTCACGATAGGCGTCGCCAACATGGTCAACAGCCTGAGCCAGTCCTGCGTGCCCGCCAAAATCCGCAAGCAGCCGCTGGTAAGCCGCATCAGCCTCTTCCAACTTCTCCTGCCGAACGTACAGGATGGTCAGTTTCTCCTGGGCGTCCAGTGCTGCATCGGTGCCCGGATTTTCTGCGACAATCTGCTTATAAATCGCCTCGGCCTGCTGATATTGCCCTTCGTCTGCATACCGCTCCCCCTGCTCAAGCTGGGCTGAAACATCAGCTAAGCACCTGCCTGCCGGCAGCAAAAAAGCCAAAACTATCACAAAACCTGTTAAAAACCTTCGCTTGACCATGACAATACCTCCCAAATTCACGCAAAATGACCCTTGTTTGATGTTTTAGACTGGTATCCCCTGCCCTCGCCCCAAGGACCAAAATAGGTATGGTTATCTTCATTTTGAGCCTTTCCAGCCCAAAAAGCTCCCATTTCTTGGCTCACATACGAGCCCTTCTATTGTTTACAGCGAACCTGCCCCGCCAAGTG
>DATKZT010000068.1:0-30344 GCA_035527845.1 Sedimentisphaerales bacterium
GAAGAGGGGGTGGACGAGCCGAAGTAACCTTCCTTGGCCGTGCGTTCCTGATATCGCAGTCTGGCCTTAAGCCGAACATTCTCTTCTTCCAGCTCATTAATCTTTTGCTGTTTGCTAAGGCAGTCTTTGCAGTATGTCATATACATCCCTGTCTGAACATTGAATCTACGTTCACCAACTTGGTTAGTATGGGGTCTTTTGGGCTTGTGACTTGAGTCTCATACGGCCCCAACGGCTCCAACCATCCTCCAACCGCCAAGCCACCCGTAACTGACCGGTTACGGCGAGAAGCGGTGTTGCGCGGGATTTTTGGGATATGTTCGGGCTGTTGGTATGTATGTGATTTTCGACGTCGACGGGGCGTTAGCCGTGACCGCTTGCGGGTTTGCGGCCTTTATCATAAGATAGCAGTCTGTGAGTCTCATTTGGGTGATTCCCTAAAGAAGTCGGTATGAGAGGTGAGTCATGAGCACAAAGATGACCCTAAGATTTGTTCTTATTGCTTTGGTGCTGGGCGGCTACGGCGCGGCGGCGCAGAGCGACACGTGGCAGAAGCTGAACCTCAGCAGGACGGACATTGCCGGCGCTACGGTCTATTACGAGAAATGCTTCGAGCCCAATCTGCCTTTTTTTGAAAGAACCTACCGACAGTTCCTCAAAGCGACAGAAAGCAAGCAGACGGAACCTCTGCCGAATAGAGACCCAATCATCGCCGAGATTAATCGCATCCTTGGAATTGCGGACGCGAACATACAGACCCAGCGCGGAATGCTGGAAGATCTAACCCGGCCTTTGCCCTTTCCAAAGCCGACCTTCTTTCTGGTTACGCAGGGTACCACCAAGGATTTCCTCCGGGCCGGCGGAAAACTCCCGGGTTTCAAATACGACAAAGCCACCGACACCGCCGAGTATCACCTCCAATTGTGGTGGACATCGAACACGGCTGCCACGCAAACTCCGCAGTTTGCCTTCCCTTTGAAGTCCGAGGCTGAGTTCGAACAAGTCGTTGCTCTGCTGTTCGGCAAACTGACAGAGATCGTTTCGGCTCCTCCGGCGACCGCAACGAGAGTGGGCCTGGCCATACATGAAGTCACCGAGGCAAGTCTGGTTAGCCGATTAAAACCGCAGGGGCCCTATTGCCGATGGTTCACCGACGGTTTTGCCAATGCGATAACATCCGAGATATTGAGCAAGCACATAAGTGAGAACCAGGCCGGAGAGTATTGCCAAATGCTGGACTTCCGCGAGTACGAGGAGTTGGAGAAGCAAATCAATCTAAGATACTGGATGGCCGGACAGTACTGTGTCTTTCCCCTTGGGCCCCCAATCGACTGTGAGCAAAGGGTGATTGATGCTCGCTATGCCTACGCAATGCGCGAGGCCCAAAGGCTGATAGACAAACACGGCATTGATTGTGTCCGCAAGACACTCGACGAGCTTTCCGGCGCCGAATCCAGAACCGGCGACGACATCATCGGCGCCATAAAAAACGTGACCGGCGAAGACATGGATGCCCGGCTCAACAGATACCAGACCTTCAGCACCCGCGAGCAGGGCATTCCAAAATACACGGTTCCCTTCAACGCCGCGTCAAAGAACAACGATTATGAACAGATGCTCATCAACCTGCTGCGAGTGATGGAATTGCACGAATTCCAGTTCTCGGCCGACAATCTGCAAAGCTGGATGAACGCCGCCTGGCTGTTATATATGATGGGACTCGAAGATACCGGCGATGAGGTGATGCAAAACTGCATCAGCCTCTTTGAGCACAGCCCTGTGCCGGGCGGACGCGACGCGGCTTTGGAGACCTTCGTCCTTTATGCTCTTAAGTGCGGCAACCCCAAAAAGGCTCAAGAAACAGCCGAACAAATGCTCACAGACAGACCGGACCACGCCCTTTCACTCGTGGTAAAAATGTTAGTGTATGAGGACTCCGGAAGACTCGAAGAGGCCAGACAGCTCGCAAGGAAAGTTCGCACCTTGGCCAAAACGGAAAAAGACAGACAGTCACTTTCCTACAAGGCTGCATCTCGTATACTTGCCGCGGACCCGAATCAGCCCGCCTCTGATAAACAGCCTGCTCCGCGAGCAGGCGTATGAACACCATTTGGAAATGAAGGATTATGGCTGAAAGAAAACCGAACACCTGGCTTGCGAAGGCAAAGAGAACCTTTACCTCGGTGCTGCCCGTTTCAAAAAAGCGACAGGGTCAGTGTATTAGCTGTGGTGCGTGCTGCAAACTCCCGAACGTGTGTCGCTTCCTCAAGTACGCATCTGACGGAAAGTCTTATTGCACAATCTACGCCTTTCGCCCCTTAAACTGCAGAAAGTATCCAAGAACGGAAGCAGAGTTTATTACCGAACAGACGTGCGGTTTTCGATTCGAGTGAGAATCGCGATAACCGGCAGGGCTGCGTCGCCGAACCAGACGATTTGGCTGGAATGTTCCTCATGGGGGGACCATGAGGGACAAACGTCATTATCTTTTTCCGGGCGCTATGGTGCGCCGCCAGTAACCATCGCCTCTCAGACCGAGCCGTTAAAATTCTGTTTCGTACTCTATCTCTTCCTCAACAGGACCAGGCTGCCCAATGAAAGCAGCACGATTGTCGCAGGTTCCGGCGTAACCGTGAAGTCTCCGCCGAACCGTGCGTCCAACACATCGTATCCCCCGAACTGGCCAAGTTCGAGCGTGCCGGCGTCAAGGTGGGCCGTGCCGCGGCCTTGCCCGTCCACAACTGCCGCGCCAAGCCAAATATCAGCCGAAACAATAGGTTCGGCGCCGTCCAGCCGAATCTCAATAGGGGCCAACTGAAACGGAATCCACTGTTCACTGCCCGAACCCATCTTTTCAATTTCCAGAAGGTCCAATATGTTCTGCCAGTCCGGCTCGCCGGGCCAATCCACCAGAATCTCCGCTTGCGCCAGTGTCCACTCGTAGTCATACTGCGGTAAACCGGGCGGAACCGTGCCGTTTGACAGCCAGGTGTTGACGCCCGATGTGACCAACCAGGTTTCCGCTCCTGCCGGCGAGGCCGGCCAGCCTGTCAATGCCAGGCACACACAAATCACTGTAAACCTCTTCATACGCGTCACCTCCAAGGCTCCCCTTCAACCGTCAAGTTCCTTAGCCAAGGTTGCTCAGCCAACTTCTATTATACAACTTTCTCCGTCGCACCTGGTTTTTTCTCACTGTTATATGGGCGAGCACACTGCCAAAAACCAGCAGTAGTGCGGTAGCCGGCTCCGGTACCGGGGTCAGGTCATCATCCGTTGTTTGCTGCGTCGGAGAATTGTTGGGTTCGGGTCCCACGTGCGCGGCGGATGTGCGGGTGCGCGGTCCTGCTGCTCCGCTTGTAATGGAACCGGCTCCGGCGATATCGGCGGCAGTGGGAATCAGGCCGCCGACCGGCGCGCTGAGCGATCGGGTTTCGACATCGAGTCGCTCATACTTGGAACGTTCGAATACTGCAATTACTATTTTCGGGGCGTCAAGCTGAACAACGGTGGCCTGCGCGGCAGGCTCTCGCACGTCGCCGAGCCAGTAGAGGAACTGGTAGCCCGGCTCTGGCGTAGCCCTCAGAGCCACGTTTTCATTTGTGCCAAAATGATGTACGCCCACCTTTGGGGTCACCATGCCGCCGGTGGAAGGGGTCTGTTGCATCAAGAGCACGGAGGTACCGACCTGTGCGCCGGCCGGCCTGAGGGCAGCGGCGCCCAAAATGACGCTGGCGAGAATGATTCGTGTCCAGCTCCGGGATAACAACTTATTTTGTTCCATCAAGCATTCCCATACAGTATTGTCGCAAGCTGGGAACCTGATTAGCTTTGTGCTGCTGTTGCCGGCAACACAAGGGGCAGCATTGCAACGTTTTTCAGTAGTGTCTCTTGGCTGCGCGGCAGAGTGTCACCATGGCGCCGCCGCTGCCGAGCAGAAAGACGGTGGCAGGTTCTGGCACGGGTGACGGCGTTGGCAGCCCGGCAACGGTCGCTCCGATGCTGCCGCCTTCTATAATGCCGAAGCCCTCCTGAGGAGTCCTGTCGCTGCTGAACAAGAGGATCGTTGAACTGGCGCCGCCCGGTATCACGCCTGCAAACTGAGGCAGAAAGAGATACATTGCGCTCTGCGGGGTCACTGCGTCTGGTGAGAAGTAGGCGAAAGAAGGCTCAACTTCGGCTGCAAGAGCGGCTTCCCAACCGATGTCACTAACGATAGCTTCGTCGAGTATGCCCACGGAGAAGGAATCAATGCTGGCGTTGGACGAGGCGGAACTGACGATCTGGTAGGCATAGACGTACTGTCCTCCTGAGAGCGGATTGTTCTGATAGCTTTCGTAAACGGCGTGGTCGATGTGCCCGGCAATTCGTCGCCCGTCGTAGGTGTAGTCAAAAAGGACGGCGTCTGGCCCCCATCCGGGCAGGGTTCCGGTGATGGGCAATGCGTGCAGAACGGGCGCGAATAGCAAGCCGACAAGCACCCGCAAAACGAGGAAGTTGAATTTTATGTCGGTTTTCATCATCCCTCTTTCCCCTTCAATAATCAGAAGCGTCCGAGAAGGCACGCAGACATTATTGCTCCTCCATGAAGAAGACCTTCCTGTCAGTAACAGTTGAGTGTTCGCGCCTGAAAATGCTTTGCCTCCGAATTTGGCAGTGACACCTTTGCGGCGCTTACCTGCTAACCCATACAGAATTTGCTCCGCTCCGATCCGAAAAGGTGCGAATCACTATAGCCGCACCGTTGCGTCCTCCACCCCCATTTTGGTGTTATTTCTTGTACAGAATCCTGACTACAAAAGAACCTAAGTTAGCCAAGAAGCAATAACTGAGATCGCTATTCAGTAGCTCTCTCACAACCCCCAATTCTGATAAACGTATTAGACCAAATTTTGGTCTGCAGGTCAAGTGTTTTCCCGGTTTCCGGGCGTTTTTGGCGTGTTGAGCGGAGGCAGCGTCCTGTAAAAGAGGCCCGAAAAGGGCGGAAGCACGGATTTGGGGGTGGGCGGGCCAGAGGAGTTTTTCTCGTGGTTCAGTTGTGGGTGGAAGAATTTTCCGCTCATACTTTGCGGCTGGGCGGACCGGTCTATTGGCCTGGTGGTCTTTCGCGGACTCAGCCGAGAATGGAGTAAGAGCAGGGCGGCGTGTCACGTGTGGTTTTCAGCTCTTGTCTTTCTAATGGGTCGCTGCTGAGCGAATCGGCTGATATTTCGGACAGCCTGGCGAAGACGCTGTTCGTTCTCCACAAGAGCGATGCGCATGTAGCCTTCGCCGTTCTCTCCGAAGGCGCGGCCCGGAGCAATCGCGACCTCGGCGTGCTCCATAAGATCCATCGCATAGTCGATGGTGCCCTTGCCTCTGAGGTGTTCGTCAGGCACCCTTGCCCAGACGAACATGGAGGCCCGCGGTTTTTCGACCTGCCAGCCGATTCTGTTGAGGCCGTCGCAAACCACGTCTCGGCGAGACCGGTATTTCTCGTTCTGAGCGATTATCTCCTCGTCGCAGTGGCGAAGCGCAATTATGCCCGCAATTTGTATAGCCTGAAAGATACCGTAATCGTAGTACCCTTTAATCGTCGCAAGATAATCAAGCATGTCCCTGTTGCCGGCGGCAAAGCCGATTCTAAAGCCTGCCATATTGTATGGCTTGCTGAGGGTGGTGAACTCGACGCCGACGTCCTTGGCGCCTTTGACGGATAGGAAGCTGGGCGCCTTGTAGCCATCGAAGCAGGTCTCGCCGTATGCGAAATCATGAATCACCGCAATTCCACAGCGCTTCGCCACATCCACCACGGGCTCAAAAAATCCCTTATCCACCGTCATCGCCGTCGGGTTGTGCGGGTAATTGAGGATCAGCAGCTTCGGCTTTGGATAAAGACGCTCGCACACCATGGCGATAGTATCTACGAACTTGGCATCGTTGCCCAGAGGCACGGATATGACGTTTGCCCCGGCCAGCGCCACCGCATAATTATGTATTGGAAAGGCCGGGTCCGGCACAATCGCCGTATCGCCGGGCCCTAACATAGCCAGACATAAATGGCTGAAGCCCTCCTTCGACCCTATGCAGGCCAAGACCTCAGTTTCCGGGTCAAGGTCAACATTCCACAGTTTGGCGTACTTTTTCGCAATTTCGCCCCGGAGGTTTTTTATGCCCTTGGAGGCACTGTATCGGTGGTTTCGCGGGTCGCGTGCTGCTTCGCAGAGCTTGTCGATGACGATTTGCGGCGCGCCATCGGAGGGATTGCCCATCCCCAAATCGATAATATCAGCCCCCTGCTGGCGCTTGGCGAGTTTGAGCGCATTCAAACGCCCAAACAGATAGGGGGGCAAACGCGTTATCCGCTGCGCCGGAAGTATCTTGAATTCACCCATAGCGTACCTGACAAGTCAAAATTAAGCCCATCTTCTACACAATCGGACAGTCTATAGCGAAGGGATAAATTTTCAAACGATTTTGTTTGGCGCCAGTCCTTGGAAGTCAGGTGGACGAACTTTGCTCGCCAAGAAGTAAGTTCTCACTGTTCTTGTGAAAAAAAGTTCAGCAGGGCCCATTTGCCATAACCTCTTTTGCTGAAAGAGGTTACATAGGGCTGGCGGCCTTGGGTGCGTCCTGAACCACAAGAAAGATTGCAGAAAAACTGAAATTCCTGTTGCGGACAGCCCGACATTAGCGTAGAGTACTCTGTAAAATAGAGTACAGTGCAGTCGTCGTTCTATTTTAAGGAATCTTGATATGGACATGACAAGACAAGAGGCCCGTGATTCGCTGGACCAGATTCGAGCGGTGGTGAACCAGACAAGAAGAAAGCTTGCTGCCGGCTCGACCGCCCCTGCTTTGATTGTCTGGGGAGCAATTTGGTTCATCGCGTATCTTGGGACCTACATGAGCTACTTATTGGGCTCTCCATCCTACTTCGTTCAGCTTAGCGACCACATCAACATCGGTATCAATATGGCTGGTTTGTGCTGGCTACTGCTAATCCCCATTGGGGTGGCTGCAAGCTGGTTTATCGAAGTCCGGAGAGCGCCAACGAAGAGGCAGCATAACAAACGCTGGGGCCTTTGCTTCTTGGTACTCTTTGTTTACGCAGGTGTATGGCTCGCGTTGCTCAGGCCCTGGAACGAGTATCAGATGAGTGCTTTCTTGGCCTCGGTCCCTATGTTCGCCTATATCCTAGCGGGCGTTTGGGCCGACAGAGTCCTACTATGGGTGGGTGTGGTTGTGACATTGCTGATCCTGTTCGGGTTCTTCCTGCTTCATTTTCAGCCGCTATTCTGGCTATGGATGGCCGTGTTAGGTGGCGGCACCCTTGCCGGAACCGGCTTATACATTCGCTTATGTTGGAGATAGTCATGGCTCAACTCGATAACATGATACATCAGCCGGCCCGGCTGCAAATAATGTCGTCGCTGGTGGCCCTTGAGTCGGGTGAGCAGGTCGATTTCGTCCATCTGCGGAAGATCCTGAAGCTCACCGACGGCAACCTCGGGGCACATTTGACCAAGCTCGAAGATGCCGGTTATATCAAGATCGAAAAGACGTTCGTTGCGCGCAAGCCGCGAACCTTTATCAGCCCCACGGGCAAGGGCCACGACGCCTTCGATGAACACATTGCCGCCCTCAAACAAATCATTGGAGACCCAAAAGGCGGCTGATGTGTCGCCGTCAAATAGGTTAATCCAATCGGTATGGCTGAAAGGAGATTCTCATGAGTGAAAATGCCGGCGGCGGCGACGACGTCGACCATATTGAACCTGGCCGTATCGGCGTAAATCTGCATGCACCCGCCGGCGCTGGTGCTGCCCGCGATGCAGAGGATGATTGTGCAGTCCCTGTCAATTTATCATTTGATTGAGAAGGTCGGCCGCTCACGCCGTGTCTCTGGCGGTGAATGACATTTGCTTCATCGCTTCAATGATTTCGGTCGAATCGAATGATGTTGTGTCGATGTGTTGCACCGGCTCTTTGAGGAAATCCTGCTTTTCCATATTAGTCTCTGAACTTATAGCTCAACAACTTGTAAATGAGTTTTGCGGCGAGAAAATCGGACGCCTTGCTGTGCTCGTTGGGACACAGCTCGACAACGTCAAAACCGACGACCTGTCTTTTCTCAAAGACCGTCCTCAACAGAGCCAATACATCATACCAGAACAAACCGCCAGGCTCCGGCGTCCCGGTCGCAGGCACTACCGACGGGTCGAAAACATCAAGGTCGATAGTGACATAAACCTTATCCGACAACCGGGCCATAACCTTTTCAATCCACTCGGTGTTGTCGTAAATATCCTCGGCAAAAAAGATATTGTCCCTGTTGATAAACTCTTTCTCGCAAATATCCATGCTCCTTATGCCGACCTGAACGATTGGGGCCAGATCTCTTGCTCTGGCCATGACGCAGGCGTGGTTATACTTCGAGCCGTCATATTCATCCCTCAAATCGCTGTGGGCATCAAGCTGCAAAACGATAATGTCCCTGTCTCTGCAACAGTGCGCCATTATCGCCCCGATGCTAACGGAATGCTCGCCGCCAAGAACGACCACAAATTTGTTTTGTTCGATATAGTCCTGTACCCTTGCTTTGACGGCCTCGACCATTTTCTGCGGCGACGACTGCGGCGGGAGGGCATGATCGGTGAATATGCCGTGCTTGTAAGGTTCGGAGTCGGTTTCTATGTCGTACAGTTCCATATTGGCCGAAGCCTCTATTATGGCGTCGGGACCTTTGTCTGCTCCTTTTATCCAGGTGCTTGTGCGGTCGTAAGGAACCGGCACTATCACCACGTTTGCGGTGCTCAAGGCGGAATAATCTTCCGAAAGGTCCCCGAAATTGATTGCTTTTGCCATAGTGGTTTTGTATCCGCGTCTATCGCTGCACAAAGAGCCCCATTGAACGAATGGTTCGCGGCGAATTCGGTTGAAGGAGGCCCTTTAGTCGAACAGGAACATTGCGAGCGCCACGGTTGTAGTCCAGAGGTCTCTTTTTCCTCGGCCGGTTTGTGTTATGTTGGAGGTCCTGATGATTAGTCCGCTGGACTTATAGACCTGCTCCTTTTCCGACCACGCCTTGTCTGGGTCAACCTCGAGTCCCAGTGTTGTGCCGAGCATACCGGCGGCGAGGTCTTCGGCCAAATCCGCCGCTTCCTCATGGTTCATGCCGTGCCCGTGCACCTCGCTCAGATACCCCCAGTTTTTGTCGCCCTTGGGGATGGCAATGCCTATCGCGGAGGCCACCAGCCTGCCGTGTTCGTTCGTATCGGCCCTGGCCAAGACACAGTAGCATATTTGCCCGGGAATCAGCCTCCTGAGGCCTTTTTCCCTGCTGACGACCTTGCAGCCGGGCGGGAGAATGGACGATACCTGTACGAGGTTCTGCTGCGCCACGCCAGCCTTCTGAAGCGCCTGCTCGAAGGATTTCAACTGGTATTTATGCTGACCGACTCCCTTGGTAAGGAACACACTGCTGGGAACGAGATTGTCCATCCCAAAGCCTCCAACTGCTTTTCTTAATTCGTCCGTTCGGCCTGCAATGCCGACTCACTGCTGCCTGTTCCGTGCAATCGTGTTGTTCTTTCGCGGATGTTCTGGTTCTTTCAATCGGCTCTGCCGAGCCGCCATCCGTACAAAGTGCAAATTATATGCTTGTTTCGCCCGCCCACAACATTTTTTTACTCAAACTCGCCAAGTTCTGCCGCAGGTCGGACCCGCCTCGACGAGTTCCATTCCATATTGGGCCATCCACCCCTGACCAGTACACCCCGGCACACATTGTGACGAAGGCAGGAAGCGGCTACTGGTGGATTTGTTTTTTTCGGTATTGAATATAGGCCTGGCGCATGGCTATGTAGGGCTCGACGGCGTCGGCCTTGAAGGCTTCGTACTCGCCGATGTGAAAGGATGCGTCGTTGATGTTTTTTCCGGCGGATACGCCAATCGCGGCCTCATCAGGTTCCAGGTAGAAGACCGGATTAAGAAAGGCATCTCCCAGCCTGCCAGCCGAATCGCGCAGGGTGGACGGCCCAAGGAGCGGCCAGACGATATAAAAGCCGTCGCCTAATCCGTAGAGGCCGAGCGTCTGGCCGAGGTCTTCCTCGGTTGGCTTAAAGCCGAACTTGTCCTGCGCCGGGTCGCCGAGGCCAAGGACGCCTATCGTGGTGTTGACGACGAAGCGGTGCACTTCATTTCCGGCGGCGTGGCCCTTTCCCTGCAGCAGGCAGTTGACCAGACGGACAGGCGTGGTCAGATTGTTGAAGAAATTGCGGATGCCTATCCTGGCCGGCTCCGGTGCAACATCAGTGTAGAACTCGGCGACCGGCTTGACCACCCAGAAGTAGAGCGTGTCGTTCAGCGAGTACATAATGCGATTGACGGGCTCGAGGGGGTCTGCGATCTCAACCTTCTGCTCGACAAGCTCCTCTTCCAGCAGGTCAAAATCCTCATCGGCTGTTGCTCCGCCGCCCTTATCTGAGGAGGGCCCCCCTTTCCTGGCGGCAGCGATGACCTTCCAGCGGTTCGCCGAGGCATCCGCACTATAATCCGAAGATTGCCGTTTCTCAGAAACCGCGCAGCCGGAAAACATAAAGGCCAGGCCGACAACGGCCAACGCCATCGGTTTGACGCCATCGCTCTTGATAAATGTGTCAAAAGCCCTCAACTGCATCTAATCATCCCCACAGGAAACTCTCAAGTTTCCCTGCCAAATGGTTTAATCAGAATGAGCATCTGCGGCAGGAGCGTCAGCGCCGCAATCAACGCTATCAGCATAGCCAGGCTGGTCAGCAAACCGAAGTAGATGGTCGGAATGAAATTCGATAGGGCCAGAATCGAGAAACCGATGATGATTGTCACCGAGGTATAGTACATCGCGTGCCCAATGCTTGCGTGGCAGCGATGCATCGTAGGCAGGTACCTGCGGTCCTTGTCGAATTCACGCTTGAATCTGTGGATATAGTGAATCGTGTCGTCGACCGCAATTCCCACGCTGATGGCGGCGATGGTTATCGTCATCATATCGAGAGGCATGTCGAGCCATCCCATCACGCCGAGGACGGCGGCGATGGAAAGCACGTTGGGAAATATGGCAATCAGGGCCAGTCTTAACGACCTGAACAGGACCAGAAACATGACCATCAGTGCCAGGACTGTGATACCCAATGTCAGTATCTGGGAGCCGAACAGGCTTTGCAGCATGTTATTGTAAAGCACCAACAGCCCGGCAAGATGAACATGCTCGGCCTGAAGCCCCAGTTTGCCCGTCAGGTCGGCATTAATCTCTTTGAGCAGCTCGTTGCGTCTGAGAGTTTTTTCGGAGTCCCTGACTCTCACCCAAAAACGGACCTCGTTGTCGGCCACAGAGACATAGGGCCTGACCAGCATGTTCTTGAACTTCTCAGGCGTCTGGCTGTAGAGCAGGGCGAGCTCGAAACTGTCGAGCGGTTTGCCGTCGTTGAGGTTCTCTGCGATGCTTAACATAGTGGCCAGTGAGAGCACCTTGCCGGATTCTGGTATGTTTTCCAGATATTCGTGAACGGCCTTGATGCGTCTGGTCTTCTCGGCGGTAAACCAGTATTTCTCGTCGTTTGCGGCGTGGTCAAATTCGTCGAATTCGCCGAAGTCGTCGCCGCCGGGCGCGGCGTCGGCCTCGCCCGCCGCCGCCGGCGCGCGGGGCCCCTCAAATTCTACGATAACGTCGAGCGGGGTGGTGCCGCCGAGCTTTTGGTCGATTACCTTCATGCCTTGATAGATTTCGGTGGTTTCCTTGAAGTAGTCGATGAAGGAGTTCTCCACTTTTAGCTTTGCGATGCCGACGATGCCGGCGATGAGGACAAGGCCACTGACGAAAACTATCAGCCGACCGTGAGCTTCAGTAAAAGCGGCAGTGACGGACGTTATGGAAAAGCGCATGGGAGGCCTGCGGACCGGGCGGTCTTTCGGCATCAGCATCAGCACGGAAGGAAAGAGCAGAAAGGTCACTATCAGTGATACAATCAGGCCTGCAATCATCATCCAGCCGAACGTGATGACCGGCAGAATATCACAAAGCAGCAGAGAGCCAAAACCCGCTATCGTTGTCAGAACCGCATACACACAAGGCTTGAGCTTCCCCTGGACGGCATCCAAAACAAGCTCGCGGTTGGGCGTCTGGGGGGGACTTTGCAGCAGCAACTCTCGATACCGCACAATCAGGTGAATCACTATGGACATAGTGAGAATCAACTGCAGAGAAATGAAATTGGACGATACGACCGTCACCTCCCATCCGAACCAGCCCAGCAGGCCAATCATGCAGACGACCGAGACCGCGCAGCAGAGCATCGGGAGGCATATCCAGCGTATCCTTCTGAAGATAATGCCCAACGTAAGAATCAGAAGCGCGAGCACCCCCAGACCGAAGACCTTCAGGTCGTTCCTGATAAAGGTGATCATGTCGTCCGCAATCATGCTCACGCCCCCGAGAAACAGCTCCGCATCGCCCCGATACTTGTCCATGATGGCCCGTATCGCCACGATGTCCTCGCGCCGCTGCCGCCGCAATTCGTCCCTGTGTTCTCGGAACTGCTCGGTCGCTTGCTTTAGTTCGAGGCGCTGCGGCGCGGTCAGTGAGCCGGCTGTCTTCTTCTGTCGTAAATCGTTGCGCCGCTGCAGCAAATCGTAATAAAGGTCATCGTCAGCGAAGTTAATCAGCAGCGCCGTTGTCCGCAGATCGGCGCTTATTAGCAGCTCTCGATAAAGGGGACTATTGCGAAGCTCCTCGCGGGCCAGGTCCCTGTCCACTTCGGGCGATTCGAGAGTCAGCAAATCGCCCGTAAGCTCCTTAACGGAGCGCCTGGGACTTTCGAATAAAGGGACATCGAGAATGGAAAGCGCCGATTCGACGCATTCGAGCAAGGTCAAATCATTGCGCAGGCGCGCCAGGGCGGCCAGGGTTTCGGTGGAGAACAGGTCGCCTCGCGGAGCATACGTGAGGACGAGAAAGTCGTGCTGTCCGTAGCGCGAGCTTATCAGGCGCGAGTAGCGGAGGTCCCGGTCGTTCTCCAGAACGAGGGTCTCGGCGGAGGCGTCGAGACGGAAGTCTTTGACTCCGAGCGTCAGAAATCCCACCACCGCCAGCATGCAGACAATGACCGTCTTGGGATGCTGCATGACCACTCGGTCGAAAAAGAATGACGCTGCTGTGGTGGTCTTGGTCATGATACCGGTCTGGTCGAATGAATTCTGCATCAACTGGGCCGGGGCTCCTGCAGTCGGGCAAGAAGCTGCTCGACGGTCGCGGTGCGAAGGATGTCATCGAATTGCGACCGATAGGTCAGGAGGATGCTGACGCCCTGTATTTCCACGTCGTATATCTTCCATCGCTTGTCGACCTTGCGGAGCTTGTAGAGGACGGCTGTCTCTTTGTCCTTTGATACCAGATGCATCGGGATGTGGATGGTGTTTTTGTTTTTCTGTTGTACGGCGGGCTGGAAAAGGGCCTTCTCATCGGTGTAAAGGGTTATTCTTTCCTGGTATGAGGCCTTTAGTCGTTTGACGAAAAGCTGGGTGAATATCTCTCGTTGTGGGTCGGTAAATTTCGGCCAGTTGTCTCTGCCGAGGGCTAACTTGGCCATCAGGGGGAAATCGAAAATCGGGGTGACGATTTTGTCGATTTGCCTGTCTTTTGCCTGCTGGTCGAGGTCTTTGTTCTGAAGGACGGAAACAGCCGCATCCCATTTGAGTCGCACCAGCTCGTTTGGGTCGGCGGGATAGTTGGGGTCGTTGGCGTCGTTCGGCTCGTTCGTGTCGTCGTAAGCCGCATTGACCCCCTGATGACCGGCAAGGGCCAGGATCAAAATGACAAAGCAGAAAATTCTCATGCCAACTCCTTATGTCGCACGTACCATATCACAGACCACAATCTTACCGTCCCGGCGGCGACGTTGCAAACCTGAATTCGCTATATGAGGCCGGCGGGTTCGGCGCGTGTTGCATGCCTTGCTTATGTTATCGTCATATTCATCCGAATATGTTTGGCTTCTTTTCGGCGGAGCTGCCTTCGTTTTGCAGATGCGCAAAATTTACCCTGGCTGTGCATTTGAGGCGCTATCAGCAGTTTGCTGGCAGCAACCTCGCGGTTGGTTTTTGAAAGGTCGTTATCTTCTTTGCTGGTTTGTTTTCTTGGCAGGGAATTCGGGGGAGCGGCCCCACCTTGGCAGGTCTGATCAGAAGGTGACACCTATAGAGAATATGACACCCAAATTCATGTCGCTTCCGTCCATCGGAATCAAAAGACCGAGCTGACTGACGGCATCAAGGCCCTCTGTCGGCCACCAAACGCCGACGACCCCCAACAATCTATGGTCCGACCCGGGCCGCGCGGCCTCACTTCCAACCAGTTCAAGGTTCAGTCCAAAATCTGACCTCGCGCCCACCTGCCAGTTGTTGTAACTTCTCCAGCCGGTCTCATCGATATATGTCCGGCCAAAAGATGCACCTATTCTCCAGGGGTCGATCTTCTTGGAGAGAGCCAAAAACCCGCCACTATACCATTCGCCCACACCGAATCCTCTGCTTTCTTTTCCGGTGGGGGCAAAAAGTCTCCCCCCAACCGCGAAAGTAACGGGCTGGTCCTCTTCGCTTATAACTTGATACTTGGCATACAAGTCAGTATCGTTGAACACACTGGTGCTGCCCCAGCCCACGTAGCACACAGACGAGTACATTGCGTCGACCCCCACTTCCAGGCGGTCCGAGAAGCCTCTTCTGTATGTCAGCTCGTTGCGGATTACCCTCGTGTCCCATCCGCCAATGTCCCAATCCTCAAACCAGAAGCGGTAGTCCAATTCCTGCTGCGCCGCGTCAAGCGTTATAACATCGCTAATGTGCCTGTAAAGGAACCGCTCAGCCGTCTTCGCTTCCGTCACCGATACCGGCAGAATGCACAACAGCAACAAGTACAAAGCGTTTCTGAACAATTGTGGTTTCATCCTACCAACCTCCTTAGAAAAAGCTGCACTTTCAAAATAATATACGTCCACTTTGGCGGATACTTTTACACACGGCCCGGAGCACAACTGTTGCATACCATACGAGCAAGCCTTACTCTTGCCATACGTAAATTTCCCTGCTCCGTGGGGCATTCGCCCGATTGGTTAAGCTGACTGAAACTCGTGTCCCGTGACCAGTGAATAGTGGCTCATGGATCGCAATTATAGCGAAGAGGGTGTTGCGGGCAGGGTACAGCGTGGAGGGGACTTGGCGGGCAAGGCCGGGCGGGATGCGTTGATGGGTAGATGAGGGAGGCGGACAAGGCCGACAGATGGCCTGCGGCGGACAAGCGGCGGATAAGTCTGCGTTTTCGGACGGGGCTTTTTTATTGCAGGCAGGGAATATGTGCTTTGGTGTTGAAAGGGTGCGGCGGGAGGTTTATACTTGAGCTATGGCAGAAGAGACAAAGCAAAGCAGGCCGGGGACAAACGATGGCAGGCAAACGGATGAGATTCAGGCGGCAATCGAGTACGGGATTGATGTTTCGATGCTGGTTGACAATCTCGCCAGAAGCTGCACGGAGCGTATCATTCGGCATCAGGCGGCTCTCAACACGGAACAGAAGCTGCGGAAAGCGAGGCGGCTGTGAGCAGCGATTTTATGAGCCTGCTGGAGCGGCTCGTTCGTGGTGGTGTGGATTTCGTGATCATCGGGGGTTTTGCGGGCGTCGTGCACGGATGTACATATGTCACGCAGGACGTGGATATCTGCTGCGACTTTTCGGCGGCTAATCTGCTGGCGCTGCAGGAAGGGCTTTGCGATTTGCACCCGGTTCACCGGATGACGCCGGAGCGTAAGAAGCTTGAGCTGACAGAGGAAAACTGCGGACAGTTCAAGAACCTGTATCTGGATACGGACATCGGCCAACTCGATTGCGTGGGCTTTGTTGACGGCGTCGGCGATTACAGCCAGGTCAAGCGCGCCAGTGAGGTGGTCGATGTAGAGGATGTGCAGTTGCGCACGCTGAGCCTTGAGGCTTTAATAAAGGCTAAAAGGGCGATGAATCGGCCGCGCGACCGCGAGGCTGTCGTGCAGCTTGAAGCGATAAAGCGTCTGAAAGAGGCTGGCGGGTGGGGGACGGATTAGTCGCTCGTCGCTCGTGGTTGGTGGCTCGGTGAGAGGGTGTTAATTTGGGAGCGAGGCGAAGGCAGGTGGAGCAGGCGGCGGAACGATTTCCAGTTTCGTCGGCGAGAAGCAGGTAAAATGAAAGCGTGGCTCGGAAGCCACGCTTTTTGCAGCCTAAACGGAAGCTGCCCCATCAACCTCCTTCAAAGCCATCCTGGTGGTTCGGTTACTATCTAGTATAGGGAATCGAGCGGCGTTTGTGCCTCAGGTTTATCCGGTATTTCGGAAGTTGAAACCCTTATTATGCGCTGCGGCAAACCGCAGGGACGAGCGGCCGCAGGGCTTATGGTGCGGTGCGAGCGGGTATTGCCTCGGCGCTGGAGGGTGCAGGCCGGAGTTGGTTCATTTTGGGCTGGGCGCAGAAAAAGGCCCCGGCAGGAGTCTAAGCCGGGGCTCAAATATGGTTGATAATGTTCGGCTGCGCTGTCTGGCAGCCGATGTCACGTTATATCCTCGGCGAGGGTCCCCCATACAAATGGACCGGCTCGATCGAACGAGTCTGCCACCTACTCCAAATGGTCCCCACTAACGCGATGCAGCACAAGGCAGCTGCAATGACGGCCACGTACAATAACGGCGTCAGTATGGGCACTTGCGCAAAACCGGCGCGGGAAAGGAGCATACCAAACGGCCCGAACGGTCCATAAATCGGGCAGGCGGCCAGCACTAACAGTGCCGCAAATAGATGCCAAATGTTCATGTCAGAGTTCTTCGTTTCTTTTCTCCTTCAATGCTATTAGTAATCATTCGACTGTCCTTACACTTGTTACGAATATTAACCCATTTTGATTGCCTTTTGTAAATCGGGCATTGCCCTGTTTTTTTCATAGGTAAAAACCCTTATGGGGCGGGGCAATCTTGATAAAGGGCTCGCCGAGGTGTATTATTATGCGTGCTGGAAATAACACGGTGAATATTTAATAGTGGATTATGAAAAAAACGGGGTCGCACAAGCGATATGCGTCACACGTGCCGGCGGATTCGCTGCACCGGTTTTTCGTGTCGTCGGAGGCCTTGGAGGGCGAAAACGCCATTCTGAGGGGCCGGCAGGCACACCAGATTTCGGAGGTTCTGCGGCTGGGGCCGGGGGAGCATATCATCGCGCTGGATAATTTTGGCTGGGAGCATAAATTACGCTTGACAAAGGTTGGAAAATATGAGATAAGAGCAGAAGTGGTGGGGAAAGAGCTGGCGACCAGTGAGCCGGCAGTGAGAATTACGCTCTTTCAGAGTCTGGGCAAGCAGGACAAATTCGAATGGGTGCTGCAAAAGTGCACTGAGATCGGAGTAGTCCGATTCGTGCCGGTTATTGCCGAGCGGAGCGTAGTTCGCAACTGCCGAGAGATCGGGGCGAACAAGCTGTCGCGGTGGAAAAGGATTATCACCGAGGCGGCGGAGCAGTCGCACCGGGGCGTGGCGCCGGTACTTGACGAACCCATCAAGTTAGAAAAAGGGATGGCCGAGCTGGAAGGTTTCGAACGCTCGCTGATAGCGTCGACCAGGGCTCAAGGGATGGGCCTTCGAGACTCCCTTCGTGGCTGTGGAGCGTGTTTAACTGGAGGGGTGGGTTTGGCTCTGATAGTGGGCCCCGAAGGCGGTTTTACGGAGGATGAGGTCGAGCGTGGCCGAGCCGGCGGCGCCATCCCTTTCACTTTGGGCCCGCGGATTCTTCGGACGGAAACGGCGGCGGTCGTTGCCGCGTCGGTTATTCTCTACGAGCTTGGCGAGCTGGATGGGCGAAACGATTCGCATCCGGGGGGGTGAGGGAATCATGCTTTACCTGGTTGCGACGCCGATTGGCAATCTTTCCGACATGAGCGCCCGGGCTCTGGAGACGCTTGCAAAGGTCGATTACGTTGCGAGCGAAGACACTCGCAAGACGGGCGTGCTTCTGAAGCACTTCGATATCAGGAAGCCTCAAATCTCCTTCCACGAGCACAACGAGCGGCGGGCCGGCCGCAGGATCATGGGTTTGCTTGAGCAGGGCAAATCCGTGGCGCTGGTGACCAACGGCGGCACGCCAGGCATATCCGACCCGGGCTTCACCCTTGTGCGCAGCGCGGTCGAGGCGGGGGTGGAGGTGACGATGATTCCCGGCGCGGCAGCTTTTGTTATGGCGTTGGTCCTGTCAGGGCTGGCGGTGCACAGCTTTACGTTTCGCGGCTTTGCGCCCCGCAAGAGCGGTCAGCGTCGGCGGTTTCTGCAAGCGGACAGAGAATCCCCGCACACGCTCATCTATTATGAAAGTCCATACCGGCTGCGAGGATTCCTCGAAGATGCGCTTGAGGTTTTCGGCGACCGCCGGGCGGCTGTGGCGAAGGAGCTGACAAAGATGTTCGAATCGGTCAAGCGCGGCACCCTCTCAGAGCTGCTCTCAGAGCTGGACGCAAAGCCGAAAGGCGAATACACGATAGTCATCGCGGGGCGAGATAAAGAGTGAGTCCGTGAGTAAAGTTGGGGGCGTCAGGGCCGGCCAAACACAGCTCGAATAGCTCTGTCAAGACTGGTCGTATAAGCAATGCAAATCGAGAATGTAATTGCCCAGTGAAGTCCCAACTAGTATCGGCAGCAAATGAATATGACAACAACGGCAAACAACGTGAGGATGACCTGCGCCGGAGCGGCATTGCGATCGCTGATGCAGGTTTCATTGATGAGACCTCTCCTGTACATTATGAGCAGCAGGCCTGCGTAGATAATGTTCCAGATCGGAAAGACTATCATCCAGCCACGCGAAGTCTCCACCATCTGCATTGCTGCATAAAGCCCGGTAGAGATACTGACCAGAACCGCAAACAGCAGCATCAGAGACTTTTCCCACATCAGTTTCTCCCGCTTGCTGAAGGCATGAAAAACAGAATAACCGAGACCTGCAATGAAAGGAATGAGCATTAGTACCAGTAAGAGCGGGTGGTCGTGATGACGGAAGGAGGCAAATAACTTATGCAGGTCAGCTCGCATAGTGCTGTCGGCAAGGCATAGGATGACAAACATGGCGCTCATGGAGAATAACGTGGCCTCATCATAATGAGGACTGAGCAGGCCGCGTTTCTTCTTTGCGGTCTCGCTGGGGCAGGCAGCCTCACCCGCCGAGTCCGTTGGTGCGGCGGATGCCTCTGCAGGAGGGGTAGCCGCCAAGGCGTGATTGCTATCGGGACCTGTCTCACCTGACGTGGCAGCCGGGCCGACGGACTCGTGTTGCGCAGGGGATAAAGCTGGGGCTGCCGGTACGATTACCACACTCTTACATCCGGGACACTTTCCCTTCTTGCCCGCGTTGCGGTCAGCAGTGCGTATTTTTCACCCACAATTTCCGCATTTGAATTGAATCATAGAACAAGACTATTCAAAACATCTCAGTGCAGTTGAAGCCACGCTGCACAAGAAGCGGTATTCTAACACCAACTCGGCCCTGCGTCAAGCAATGGCGAATGTGGTTGGGCCGAGGGGGCGGTTCTGCGAGGCATTTTGTTTCCTTTCCAAACTTGTGCTTTGGCCGGTCTTTGCCGTTAGCTGCGATAGCTTATCAGGTCTGGGTTGAAGATGCGAGGGGTTCTTGCTTGCGCCTGGCAAGAGCCGCATGTAAAACCGGCCTTCGGCCGGCAAGTCCGCCAAGAGACCGGCGGGCGAGCGGCGGACAGGCCCGCCAAACAAACCCGCCAAACAAACGGCGGGTAAACGGCGGACAGTCGGCGGACCTTCAACGTATGGCTGTTTTACATGCCGATTGCCACATACACCAAGACGGCAGTTTTTTTGTGGAAAAATCAGGTTTTTTGACTTTTTTTTCACGATGGCTGTCACCTTTGTTCATTTACTGTTCCTATTGTATTGAGCAAGCAATATCATGCTATTCGAAGGGATTTTGGGTATGTCGGCAGAAATGCACAATGAGATGGATTTGCTGAAGGCAAGCGTCAGAGGCGACACGGTCGCGTTCGAAGCAATTGTCAAAGAGTACCAGTCTTTCATCTGCGCAATCACCTTCAGCGCCACAGGAGATGTCGAAAAGAGTGAAGAGTTGGCGCAAGAAACATTTGTCAGTGCATGGAAGGACCTGGGGCAACTGAAAGACCTGAGCAAATTCCGAAGCTGGCTTGCCGGCGTTGCCAGAAACCTGGTCAAAAACTCGCTGAGAAGTCGCCGGCGCGATCCCCTGAGCAAGGCTGTCCCAATCGATGAGATCGAAGATGCCGCGACGGGGGATTCCGAACCTGCCGAGACTGCGATAGGCAAGGAACGACAGGTGGTCGTTCGTGAGGCATTACAGCGCATTCCTGAAATCTATCGTGAACCACTCGTTCTTTTCTATCGACAAGAGCAGTCGGTAAAGGAGGTGGCAAAGCAGCTTGAGCTATCGGAAGACACTGTGAAGCAGCGTCTTTCTCGCGGGCGAAACCTGCTGAAAGAGCAGATCGCAGGAATGGTCGAGAGTACTATCAGACGCACGGGACCCGGCAAGACCTTTACTTCAATCGTCATGGGTTCGGTCACAGCACTGGTCGTGAAGACCTCCGCCGCGGCCACGGCTGAAGTTTCGGCGGCCGGCCTCGGCAGCGCAAGGACTCCGCGTATCACAACCGTGACCAGCGGTGTAAGCGCCAAGCTGATTACAGCAGCAGCGGCAGCGGCCGTGGCTATTGGGGCTGTCTTGATATACAGGCATATTGCCAGATCTCCTGAAGAGCCGCTTTTACCGGAAACAGTCAACACTATGTCGATGCGGGAGAAAATACCAAATACGCATGAGGTGACTGTATCTGGAAACATGAACGTTCGCTCTGCCGCAGATGAGAACGCAGCGGGCGGGCAAAAGGAGGGTGTGATTGCGGTAGATCTGTCGGCGGCTGCAGCGGAGCATGAGACGGACGATAGCGCAGCAGAAGACATTGATTGGCAGCCGGAGCACTATAACACCAACGATGGTCCCTACAACCATCTGGTATTTAGCGACGGCGGGACGGTCTTTCTGGCAAGAAGGGAGGCTGACCGTTTTGAGGTGACGGCAGTTGATTCGGTGCAAGGGCGTGGTGGGTATTACTCGAGAGGAGTTTCTCCGGACCTGCTGACGGTTGCCAGGGGGAAAGCGTACGTCATGATGGGAGATGAGCATAACCTCATCGAAGTAGATCTGGTCAGCGGCCAGAGGCGAATTGTGGCAACGGACATCGAGCATTACTGTCAGCATTGGTCGGGAAGGGTCTACTGTGTACAGGGCGCCCGTCTGGTGGTATACGATTTCAAACGGTTCGCTTGGCGCGATATCATGAGTCGACCGTTTGGCCGTTTCCTTAAGTTTCCAGGACATAGACGAATAGGGAAAGGTTATGCGAGGCGAATGGCGATTTCATTGGATGAACGGCATTTGGCATTCACCGAACCGAATGTTCCTCCGATGCGCATGGAATTTTATGTCGATGAGGTCAATGACGTCGGTATCGATGTTCCACTGTACAGTCATCAAGAGTACCACAAGGCTAAAGACTTACCTGATGCTGAACCGCAGGACGGCGATGAGGAATCCTGGGTCAGGTACCATCGGGATACAAAACTGGTTGTTCTCGATTTGACGACTGGTGAACAGGTGCGGATGCCTACGCCCTTTGCCTCGCCATTCGGGACCAGCTCTGGCGGTGGGTATGGAAATGGGGGCGTTGAGCCGCCTCCAATAGTGTGGCATGACGATAACACCGTGCTGGTCGCAAGGGGGGACAGGTTCTTCGAAGGTAGGTTATGGCTTGGTATTGCCGCTGTCGATATCGGGACCGGCCAGATGTATGACGTTGCAGGTATTCCCGGAATTGCCGGATACCATAACGCAATTCCAGGCTTTCGAGTGGGCAAAGAAGGGCGGGTGCGTGTCACTCTTATTACTGAAGCTAAAGAAGGTTTCAAAAGGTGGGTTGAAACCACATACAAAGTCAACTTGGAGGAGGATTCGCTTCTTGAAGAGGTAACACTTGCACCTGATCTAAGTATTGGGTCTATGGAAGGGACACCATGCATCCTGTACAAGGACAGTCCCATAGAACAATCGAAGCACGCTGCACTGGTCGAGGTTTCACCAGACGCAAGTAAGGTTGCATGGAGTAAGGTCGGTACTCGAACAGGACCGGGACGCATGGGTGTGTACATTTTCGACGTCAATGAAAGAACAGTGCGAAAAGTCACTGATGGTCGTATCGAGGGAAAACTTATGTGGGTTGCCGATGAAGACATGGTTGCCGCCGAGCTACCGCAACTACCTTCCGGTTGGCAGCGCATCAAGACAAAACCGTGGACTTTACCAAAGCCCATTTCCCAGCCACCTGAGGTTGTTAATGAACAGCCGTCCCAAGAGCAGTTGCCTCCTCTTGTTGAGGTACTGCATTTGGGATTTTCAACCATTAAACCAACCTATGAATTGGGTGACTCGGTTGAACTTACCCTTTGGATACGCAACCAGTCGGCCAACGACTATACCTTCAAACTGCACCCCGAACTTTCAAGTCCGCTGGAAATCAGCATCTCGCATCCCAACGGAGTCATTGACGCTGATTTTGGGACGAAAGAGCAACCATTTCCGTTTGATCCGCTGGAACTCAAAGCTTATAAATCTGTCAGCAGCACCCGGACAATTGAACCAAACGTTGCCGGTGAATATACTGCCACGGCACGGCTTTGCTTTGATACTGAAGACTGGCCCGGACAAGTCACTTGCCCACCGACAAAGTTCACAGTCAAAGAGCCGATTGAATACGAGCGGTATGTAAAGCAGGAGTTTGACCGTGGGATTGCCGAAGTACGTAACGGTACAAAAACAGTGGTCGAGTTCAAGAAATTGGCCGGAGAACTGGGACCGACTGGCCTGAAATATCTGATTGCAGAAATCGAAGCAGAAACCGACAAGCGTTTTCGTGCGCAGATGGGCGGGGCAATACGGCAGATGTTAAGCCCGGAAGCATTGCCGTTTTTCAAGAAGTGTTTTACCCAAGAGATGAAGATCGACCATGAGACCATTGTCGACTGCCTTGTCAGCTTGTACTATGACGAAAACGCGCAGGATGAGACCCTGGAGGTATTTTTCCTGGCCTTGACTCACGAAAACGTTCGCTATCGCAGAAACGCGGTTGAACGCCTGGTTCGAATCAAGGATGATCCTCGCATTGTGGCTGCACTTGCAGAATCGGTGCATGAGGATGACGCGGAGATTGGAGAGACATCGGCTCGTTATTTGGCAGCCAGTGAAGGGCTCACTTTAGCCGACTGGTTTGCAGCGGTAGAAAAAGAACCAACTTATACCAGATATGCTACGTCAAAATGGATCCTTCACATACTCGATAAAGAATGGAATATGACATACGGTGATCTACCTGAACTCGGACCGGATCACTTTTCGAAGAATTCCGAAGGGCTGGACGAATTCCTGAGTATCATCAGGGCCTGGGAGATATGGGCAAGAAAAAATCCGAACTCCTCAGCCAGAATTTTTCACCAAGGCTGAGCAGTGAGTTCATCCTGCTGATTAGAGTCATGAGGTCAATGGTAAAACGAAAACAGTTGTGCAAGAGGATTTTACATAGAATTTACAGAGCCGCTAGCGCTTGAGGCTGTTATACTAACCTTTGGACTAATTTGGTCCATTAAATAGTGAAGGAGAGAAAGAGATGCACATACGCAAAGAGTCGTTTGCTTTTCTGCTGATTATGCGCTCGGGCAAGCGGCTTTATCGCAGGGTTACGTTTGTGACCATTGTGAGTGTGCTGCTGACGGCGATTATTGTTCTTACGGCGCCGGCGGTAACAACCGGGCAGGGTGAGAACAAGGATGCGGCGGTTGAGAAGGACGGCTATTCGATTTCCGGTCGTTTGTTGGATAAGCCCGGCGGCAAGGGCGTTGGCGGAGTCATCGTGGGCGGGCCAGGTCAAAAGTCAAAATGTAAAGTGCAAAGCTGGGAATCAAGGTGGAAGAGGATGCGGCAGAGCGCAATGGGCCTATCAAAACCGTTCGACGGCTTAACCGCGTGCCATTCAACCAAAAAGCAATGGGGTTATGTTTCGGGTTCGGGGGGTTCGGTCTGGTCGAGGTCCTGGCCGGGAGGTTCTATGCCTCGCATCTGGTTATAGATGGCGAGGAATTTGTCGTAGGCGACGCCGTTACCGGTGGGTTCACTGAGCGGGGGCAGGGCAGCGGTGGAATTAACGGCGTTGTTGAGCTGCTGCATGGCGGCGTCGAAGGCGGCCTGGAGGTTTTCGATGAAGGCGAGCCAGTCGGGGCCGGCGTCGGCGGCGGGTTCTTGCGGCGGCTCTGCGGGTGGCTCGGCTGGCGGCTCTTCGGTTGTTCCCTCGATGGTTTGCTCAGAAGATTCGCCGGCAGCCTGGGCTTCTGCGTCCGGAGGCGGGGGTTCTTCTTCGGGTTCTGTCGGCGGAGTGAAGAGGGTTTGCAGGGCGGTTACGAGGGCTGCGAAGGCGTTGTTGAGCGCCTGGGTTTTGTCTTCGGCGTCGCTGACGGCCTGCTCGAAGGCCTGTTGGGCGTCAGATACGGCTGTGGACTGGTCCTCTGAGAGCTCGTTGCCAGCGAGGAAGGATTCGACGACGGCGCCGACGGAAGCAACGGCAGCGGAGGCGTTTTCGGCGGTGACGGTCCGGACCTGTGCGGCCTCGATTCCGGCGATTTCGTCGAAGAAGTTTATTCGCAGGCGCAGGTCGGAGACGCCCTTGAAGTGTCCTTCCTGGAGGAGTCGTATGACGCCCCGCTGGCCGTCGGGCTGGTCGCCTTCGGGCTCTTCGACGGCTTCGGTTGTCTGGGGCTCGGTGGTCTGGTCGATTTGCTCTTCTTCGTCTTGCACTTTTTGCCAGCCGTAGGCATGGCCCGGGTTTACGCCTTCAACCTGCATAGGTCACCTCTTAAAAACCGTAGGTAAACGTATTTTCTCTATAATTGGTTATCGTAATGTGCGGCAAAAAACTTAATGAAAAAAGTGTTTTTTGCGGACGTGGGGCGTCTTTGTGCTTGCAGGCGGGGCGCTCGGATTTGGCATGTGGGGTTTTGGCGGTGAAAGGTGTTGTCTGACGGCGGGTGTGGGAGTATTGTGTGGTTATGGCACTGAAAAAGGGGCTGGCCGGAGAAGCCAAGACGATTGCTGTGATGATTCGGATGTATTGCGGGGATCATCACGGGTCGGTGAAAGGCGCGTTGTGTTCGGATTGTGCTGGGCTGCTTGAGTATGCGAGGGCGCGTCTGGCGAAGTGTCCGTTCGGGCCTGATAAGGGTCCGTGTTCGAAGTGCGAGGTGCACTGCTACAAGCCTGAGCTGCGGGGGCGGATAATAGAGGTGATGCGATATGCGGGGCCGAGAATGGCGACGAGGCATCCTGTTCTTGTGATAAGGCATCTGCTCAAGAAGAGATTGGGAAGAGAAAACAGGCGGTGATGTGCTGTCGCAGGATAGCTATGGGACAAGCCGGCCGAAGAGGGTCAGGGGTGCGGTTTTTGTGATCTTTACGTTGGCGAACTTTCCTGCGAGGGATTCTGGTCCGTTAAAGACGACGATGTAGTCGGCAGAGGTTCGGGCGACGAGCTGGGGGTTGTTGGCGGATTCGGCGGAATTGAGATGTGGCTTTTTGCTCGGTCCTTCGACGAGGACGCGGACGGTTTTGCCGAGAAAATCGCGGCTCAGGCGGTCGCTTATTTCTTCCTGGATCGCGAGCAGCTCGATGTTTCGCTTCTTCTTTACTTCGGGGGGGACATTATCCTGCAGTCGGTTGTCGGCGGTTGTTCCGGGGCGCGGTGAGTATTTGAAGATGAAGCAGTTCTTGTATCGGGCTTCTTTGACGAGGTTGACGGTTGCGTGGAAATCGTCGTCGGTTTCGCCGGGGAAGCCGACGATGAAATCGCCTGATAGTGCGATGTCGGGGACAACGGCCCTTGCTTTATCGAGGAGTTCGAGATATTGGGCGGCGGTGTGTCGGCGGTTCATTGCTTTTAGGATTTTGTCGGAGCCGCTCTGGGCGGGCATGTGCAGATATGGGCAGGCCTTGGGCAGGGAGGCCATGGCGTGCATAATCTGGTCGAAGAATTCTTCGGATGGGTAGCTGGTGACGAACTTAATCCACTCGATGCCGTCGATGTTACTCGCCGTTTCGAGTATGTCGGCGAGGCACCAGGTCTTTTGGCCCGCGGTGTACTGGTAGGAATTTACGGTTTGGCCGAGCAATGTGACCTGTTTAACGCCGTGGTCTGCGAGTTCTCTTATTTGTTCTATTATTGCCGCGGGTGGGCGGGATACTTCCGGTCCTCGGACGTAGGGTACGACGCAGTAGGTGCAGAAGTTGTTGCAGCCTCGCATTATGCGGACGAAGGCTTGGGCTGGTATGTGCCGGTCGTCGATGCCGCAGGCGGATTCGAATTGTTCGAGGGCGCGGGCCTGGCCATTTGTCGGCCGGCGGATTTCTTCGGTTACAGCGAGCGCCTTATTTCTTTCGCGCAGGGCCCTGGTGACAAGCTCGACTATCTGGGGTATCTGTGTGGGTCCGCAGACGATATCGACGGCATCGTGCCGGAGCAGCTCGCTGCCGAGTCGCTGTGCCATGCAGCCGATCACGCCGACGACCAAATCGGGACGGGCCTCTTTTATGTGTTTCAGGTGGCCGAGGCGGGAAAGGACCCTCTGCTCGGCGTGGTCGCGAACGGAGCATGTGTTTATCAGGACGACGTTGGCCTGCTTGACGGTGTCGGCAAGGCGGAAGCCTGTTTTTTCCAGCGAGGAAGTGATCAGAGCGGTGTCCAGCTTGTTCATCTGACACCCAAAGGACTCAATATGTACCGTTTTGCCGCTCATAAAGAAAGATAAGTATAACCGAATAAGCCAGCAAAATCAAATTAGGTGTGCTGGTGCGGCAAGCGGTCCGGTTTGGAGGCAACCTCTTAGGCGGTCTGTCCGGCCGAGGCCAGGGTTGATGGTTGGCAAGGCGGTCTTGTCTTGGGAGGCGGCGCGCGGTTATTGATGGGTTTTTATTTCGCCGGCTTTTTTGAGGGCGGTTTCTGCCGATATCGGGCCGATCAGCTCGTGGATGATGGTCGCGCCGAGTATGACGCTGATAATGATGTCGCTTATATGGTCGAATTGGTGGTTCTGCTTGATAATAAGTGCGAGGCCGACGACGATGCCGCCCTGCGGGATAAGTCCTCCGGCGACGTATTTCTTTACGTTGGCTGAAGCTTTGGAGATGGCGGCGCCGGTTATGGCCCCGGATACTTTGCCGGCGGTTCTGAGCAATACGAAGAACACAACGAGCGGCAGGTAGTGCACGAGGACGGAAAAGTCGAGCTGCATGCCGCTGAGTGTGAAGAAGAGTACGAAAATAAGCTCTTCGGTATAGCGTTCGATGATTTTGAAGATTTTGTCCCTTTTTGTGTTGTAGTTGACGACGATGATTCCCATGGTCATTGTTGCGAGCAGCTCATCGGTGCGGAGGAGAGTGGCGCAGCCGAAGCAGAGGGCCAGCAGTGCGGTAATCGCGACGATAAAGGCGCCTTCTGTTTCCTTTTTCATGTGTTTTGTGAGCAGGTTCAACAGCAGGCCGAAGATGACGCCGAGCGCGATTCCGCCGAGGATAACGGCTGCGGGTTTCAACAGTGAGGATGAAAGGTCGAGCTTTCTGTGCGCCACGAGGGCCTGTGCGAGCGCGACGGCGAGGCTGTAGTTGACGATTCCGAGGACGTCGTCAAAGGCGGCGACGCCCATGATGGTGGAAGTGACGGGGCCTTTTGCCTTGTACTCGTGTGCGACGGCGAGGGTGGCGGAGGGGTCTGTGGGTGATGCGAGACAGCCGACAAGCAGGGCGATGGGTATGAAGGTGGTGGTCCAGGTTGCGTCGGGGGCGTGAATGAGCAAGGGTGCAGCGACAGTAATTCCTGCAACCACTGTGACAAAGGCGAATTCAGCCTCGCAGAGTGTGATGTAGACGATTGTTTTGCCGAGTTTTTTTATTCGTGGGTAGAGGAGTGTGCCGCCGACGCTGAACGTGATAAAACTGAGGGCGATGTTTGTAACGATGTCCGTGTGTTGGGTGAAGTCCTGTGGTATTAGGCTGAGCAGACTTGGGTTGAGGATTATGCCGGCGAGGATGTAGCCGGTGACTTTGGGGAGTTTTACTTTTTGTGCGGCCTCGCCGCAAACGAACCCGACGAAGATAATAATTCCCACAAGCGCAATCGACGGCATATCGTTATCCTTAATATCGGTGAACAGTATATAGGGTTATGCGTGAAAGGCAAGGGCTTGATGGGCCGTGGGAAATCGGCTACGTCGGGGTAAGGGAGCGATTGAGTTTTCGCTGGAGGTCTTTGAGGCGGTTTGTCTGGTCGAAGCCAAGCATGATGATGGGGAATGCGGTTTTGTTGTGCATGAGGGGTTCATCCATATCGACCCATTTTCGTGCGGCGCAGCCGTCGGGCGTTCCTGGTATGGGTGAGAAATCGGCGAGCATTCCGCGGATGCCGAGGCTGTTGACGAAGCGCATGGTTTCTTCGAGCTGCTGAATATCGGTGTGTGGGTGGCCGAGGATGTGGTAGGCTGTGATGTTGGCGGGTTCTGCTCCGGCTTTTAGAAGGTGTTCGACGGCGTGTGCCAACTCATCGGAAAAGACTTTCGAGCCGGTGCGTTTCTGCCATTGGGCAGATGCGCTTTCGAAGCCGAGGTAGAAAGTCTTGAAGCCTGCCCGGACCATCAGGTGGGCCAGCTCTTTGGTGAGAAAGCGGGCGTTAAGGGCGTTCGGGCTATGAAGATTCACCCTTATATTGCGTCTTAGGATTTCCTCGAGGAAGGGCATGAGGACTTTTTCGGTGTCGAACAAGAGGGCATCGTCATAGAAAGCGATATTTTGAACTTGACGTTCTGCCAGCAGTTCGAGCTCGGCGAGAGATCGTTCCATGGGTCGGGCTTTGAACTTGCCATAGACCCTGGGGACAGAGCAGTAAGTGCAACTAAAGGGGCATCCGTCGGAGAGTTTTGTCACCGCGACATTGAGCTGTTCGTAAGCTTCCCACAGGGCCGGCTGGTTTGGCTGCGGCGACATACCGAGATATTTCCACAACGGCCCCAGCTCGGCGCCTTGAACGATTAGGTCGGCATCTGAAGCCTGGGCGTGGCCGCCACAGAGAGTGACATAGTTTCCGCCGAGGATGATTTTGGCGGCGGGCTGCAGGGTGCGGACATCCTCTATGACTTCTTTGATGCCGGGGTACCAGTATGTCATCATTGTTTGAACGAGGACGAAATCGAAGGGGGTTGTTGCTCTGAGGAAGTTTTTGAACATATCTCGCGGCAGGCCGAATCGGCGGAAGTGGCGGGGGATTGTCGCCAGGCAGGGGGGAGATTGAATCCTTTGTTCAAGGAATCGCCCTCGTCCCCACTGGTCGGATTCAAGCTGTCTGTGTGGTGTGGTAAAGGGATGGAGGCGGTCGAGGTAGTCGAAGAGTGTGAACCGGGCGCGGTTTCGGAGGTAGCCGGCAATGCTGAGTAGGCCGTAAGGTTTTAGCCAGAAGTCGTATGCGGCGAAGTCGTAGATTGGCGGATTCACGAGCAGAATTCTTGGGATCATAAGTTGTTGTGGTATGGTTTCCACATTCAATTGGGTCTTGTTGCAAGATCGACTTTTGTGCGAAGGCGACCCTTGCAGATTGCCTTTCTCATACGAGCGAGGATCTACTTAATGCACTGAAACAATCCTGACAGAACACCTGGCCCGAGTCGATTCTGACGGATTGGTCCTCGGCGATATTCTTTCTACCGCAGCACTCACACGTCACGGTTTCGGTGGGAATACTGACGATTTCGATGGGCGGTCGATGAGGTTCGGCCCGTTCTTGAGCGGATGTATCTGCCGTACGCCTGGCGGCGGAGATCCTGTGGGTTGAAACACGCATCTTCTGCCGGGCCTCAAGCTCTTCTTCTATTGGCGTTAGCACCTGCGCCTCGATTTGCGGCCTGAGTCTTTTTTCGGCGGCAGCGATTGCTCTTGTGAGGTCTTGTATTCTGGCTTCTGCTCTGCTGCGCTGTTCGGTCTCGGACTGGGCCTGTTGCTGGGCCTTGGCGGCCTGCTCTGCATAAGCTCTTATCTTTTCCTGCATCCGGCCCTGGGTTTGTTCTATTGTCTGGGCGGAGGACTCGGCCTGGGACTTCAGTTTCTGTTCGGTTCCGCTGATTGTCCTGGC
>DATKZT010000069.1:0-66451 GCA_035527845.1 Sedimentisphaerales bacterium
AGAATAAACCCGATGTCAGACCCGCTGAAACGTTTGCCGTCGGCGACGATTTGACCTGCCTCAATTTGAACCGGCAGACCTGTGGATACCTTTGCCAGCCACCGATTGGATTCTGCCGTTCCCACAAGAATCAGGTTATGAGTCTCAAGCAACTCCGGGGGCATATTTGCATCCGAAAAGCACGGCGCCCCATGGGCAAGGGACGCTGCCGTCTTCTTGCTGATTTCCGCCAATTGCGAGCCACCCTCATTGGCGCCCCATACAACCACGTACGCGTCGGTAAAAGCATCGCCGATCGGACCACGAATCCGTTCGTTCTTCACATAAACGGCATCCTCATAACACTGCGGCCTCTTGGTAAAAACCTCCATCCTCACCCCGCCCAGGCTCGCACCATTCTCAATAATCTCAATGGGAACGTTTGAATCTACGGGAGCTCCTACGAGATCAAGGCTGTATGCATCGATATTTCTCGTTTTCAGAAGAATCGTTCGGCCCTCGATGCAAGCGTCTATAGTCGCAGTGAAGTTTTCGTCTTTGCGGCCAAGTATCTGAACCCAATAAGCTCGCGGACTGTGTAGAGATTCAATGGTATATAGAACCCTTTGGGGACGCTTCTGTCTCACAGCTTCCGGTAGTGGTGTCCCGCGAGTTTGTACTATTCCCTCAGTCCAACTGCACTTGAAATCTGTGCAACCATAGTATTGAAAACACTTCACCGCAAAGTCAAAATAGCCGATTAGAGAACCATCCTTCTGTTCACTTGCCACAAGAATCAACGGAAGATTCAGTGCATTTCCAGCGAGATGGCGATAGCTGTTGCCCAATAACGTAGCGCACTCGGCCCATTTGTCCGGATGTTGCAAGGCCATGGCCATAGCCGGAATACCATTCCCACAGTGACCATGAAGGTAGAATCTGTCTTCATCCAGATTAATCCTGTCCTTGAGGATATCGAGGAAATACTCGTAATCCTTCCATTCAAATCCCTTGAATCCGGAAAAGGGCCACCATACATCAATCAATCCGGAGCGTTGTGAGTAATCTCTGCCAGCATAAAAACGCTTAGGATCGGGATACAGGTATACTCGCCACTTCCGAGAGGGATCATAGTCTTCCGGAACAAAAACTACAAACTCAGCAATCTGCGCCCCTTCGAACCGTTTCAATCTGATTTTGTCCAGGCCGACGACCAAATCGGGACATGCCCCTGCCTCAAACTTCCTCTTATTCTCTATCGCACAAACCAATGCTCCCAGCATTCTGCCCGACAAGAAGGAGGCTTCGCCTGCCATCTCCATGGCGTGATCAAAGTGGGATACCGCAATGGAGGAGAATATGAGCTTTGGGTCAGGCCTGGTCTCAACCTGTTCCTTCAATTCACGGCAAAACGCCAGGATATCCCTCTTCCAGTCAGCAGAAATAACCGCATATGCCTCTATGTCGAATTGCCCGCTCTCGGGCGCTGCCGCAGCAAACTTCAATCTGAAGAAGCCTTCTTCCTCAATACCTTCAGCCACTTTAATCAAGTTGGAATCAGTGTCTGCGCTCTCTTGTCCCACCTCTTTCCACAGGCCATTGGCCCATTTTGAAATGTTTACTTTGAGCCTTCCAAAAGAGTTCCGCTGGCCCGCGCCGACAGGCAACCTGAACGTCAAGGTTTCCCCCGCCACAAATGCGTAATTGCTGTTGGGATCTAAACCGCTTCCGCCAACCCCTATGCACGATGCCCTTTCACCCCCCTTTCCCGAATGCCTGTTTTCACAAAAACGGACGCCATCCTGCACTTTAGTTGCTATCACCTGCCATGGTAGAAAACAAGTCTTCACCTCCGAACCGCTACCGCACACAGACAGCGATATCGACTGAGTAAGCAGAATCGCGACTATTATCCTCGCTCTCCGTTTTCGCCCGTCTCTTGGCATGGAGAGCCCGCTGTAATTCGCGAAAGACTGCGAACTTACACCGCACTCGTCAAAAATGCTGCGGCACATCTTGCCTTGGTTCATCTGCATCCACCGAGTTCATTGCAAGCCGGCAGATCGGGGCGAGCTACGGACCGCCTCGACCATCGGCTTGCGACAGGCGTCTCGTCCACACTCAGCATCCATTCACCTTGATGCTTCCTGTATGAATGGCGAACCAGCCCTGCCGAATGTTGATAAACTTTTTTACGTTTTTGACGTTTTTTTTTCAGTTGGTTCAGAAACCACTCGCGGCTCACAAATGAAGAGAGTTGTAAGTCCAAGCCAAACCGGAGGTTAAGGCAAACAGGGACATTAGGCGGGAACGCCCTTGGAAAAGGGCTGTTTTTGCATTCTGACCGGTCGCCCCGGCCAGCTTCCGGTCATGAAAAGTGCTTTCAAGCCCACTTTGGAAAAGGAATTTCAAAGCGGATCAAGACGGAACGGAGCGGATGCGTCCGGTGCCGCCCAATGCCCGACTGATTATCTTGTCTGACGCGCAGCAATCAAAGAGCACCTACTACTGCATTATCATGCACAATACGACCGACCTGCTCGATATCAGGGATCCGCTGGAGCCAACGCTGATAGTCCTGCACTCGACGGTCGAAGCGCGTCTGGAGAAGGAGCACTCGGCCACCGCCAAGTACAAGCCAAAAAAAACGCAAAACCGTTTCCCACCGGGACAGAAGTGCTCGAAATAATAAAGGCCCTGGGCTATCGCAAGGTTGCCGAGCCATAGTCCCTTCAGAAGGCCCACAAAGCCAAAAAGCCCGCCAGGACCTGACCCGCCCCGCGTCGCTTCCTCATCTGTTATACCAATTGGAATTAGTTCTTGCGCTATGGTCAACCACACGCCGGGCCGTTAGCGACCCGCAAATAGCAGTTACGTCCCGAATTACGATTGCAGCGAGCGCATTTATTAAATCAAATTGGTATTAGCCCCCGGCACTTGTCCGCCGTAGGCGGACTGCCGGCGGTCCCCCATCTTGCCCGCCGCTTATCCGCCCTGCGCGGGTCAGTCAGCTTCACCAATCACGATTCACCATTCACCAGCCGCCGCGGTTCTACCCATTCACTCATTGAACCATTGAACCATTCAGCCAATAACCATCCATTCCCCTAAACGGAAGGGACTATCACACCGCTGCTACTCTCCGCCATCCTACCCTCCCGCAGGCCGCTTTCCCCCCCAAAAACCCAAAAATCAACGCAAGCTCAGTTCCAACAAACAGTTATGAAAACCCAACCACCTTCAGCCTTCAGCAATACAAACCCAAACGAACCCAATTTGTCGCGGCGTACCCCTCTTGCCCACGCCAAGTCCTGTACGAAGCCGGGCTGGCCGACCCCTTTTCGGGCAAAAAGAAAAGGACTTGCTGTGACGCAAGTCCTTTATCTACAACAAATAGCGGGGGCAGGATTCGAACCTGCGACCTCCGGGTTATGGGCCCGACGAGCTACCAGACTGCTCTACCCCGCGGTCATTATTAAAATACCAAAAAGAGCTTCGACTATCAAGCGGATTCCAGCCTATCATAGATTTTCGCTAATCTTTGCGGCGACCTCAGCCAATCTGCCCTCAGGGTAACTGTAGGAGGGCCAGCGATCAAAGATACCATCGCCGCTGTGGCGAGGTACTATATGAAAATGGAGATGTTCGACAAGCTGGCCAGCCGCCCTGCCGTTGTTGCACAAGATATTATAACCGTCAGCATTCATCGCAGCGGCCACTGCTTTGGCGACTTTGCCCAGACGCAAACCAACCTGACCCAAGGTCTCCACGGGGCAATCATGCACTTGTCCGAAATGCTGCTTTGGGATTACCAACGTGTGACCGTCGCTCAAAGGAGCAATATCCAAGAAAGCAAGGATCAACTCGTCCTCATAGACCTTTGTGACCGGTATCTGACCCTTGACCATCTTACAGAAGATGCAATTACTGTCGTCCATCTCGCAGCCGTCCTGCTCAAAAAAAGCTACTGCTGGTCATCAGCCGAATCTGCCGCTTCCTCGGATTCGACGGGCTCTTGGACTTCGAGAACCTCTTTGGCCCGCGCAGTTTTCCTGGCTCGCCGTCTGGCGCTTTTTCCTGTAGCCGTTCTGGGCTCCTTACTTGCGGCTTCGTCCTCACCCACGAGCTGCAGTAATACCAACTGCCCGTTGTCCCCGAGCCTTTTCAAAGACAGCCGAATAATCCTGGTGTAGCCGCCCGGCCTATCCAGGTATCGGGGTCCGAGCTCGCTGAACAGTTTTCCAATAACGGTGCCTTTTTTGACGGCTTTGCCGTCCTCATAACTGGTGATGTCGCGGTCGCCAAGCATCGCAATCGCCTGGCGTCTGGCAGCGAGGGTGCCTTTTTTGGCCACTGTAATCAACTTTTCGGCAAAAGCCTTCACTTCTCTGGCCTTTTGAAGGGTAGTTGAAATTGTCTCGTGCTCGAAGAGAGACGCGACCAAATTTCGGCGCATTGCCAAACGATGCTCACTTGTTCGACTCAATCGACGTCCTGCGACTCTATGGCGCATATTGCAAAATTCCTCATCTATGAATGTCTAACACATCCGGCATGTAGCCCAGGTTCCTGCTATCATGGCGACCATTTGTGATTCATATCCCCGTCATTCCGAGAGACAGACCTATGTCGGCAAGCTTTCTCTTGACTTCTCGCAGACTGGTTTTACCAAAGCTACGAATTTTGAGCAGATCCGCCTCCGTCATGGCCACCAATTGGCCGACGGTTTCGACCTTCACCGATTCAAGACAGTTGCTGGCTCTGACCGATAATTCCAGCTCTTGAATAGGTATTTTTATTTTTTGGACCAACTCCTCATCGACTTTTTCCTCCGCCACTTGCTCCTCGGCAACAACCTGCTCGGCGACGGTTTCCTGACCAAGCTCGAAATACTGGACAAACGGATTGATGTGCTTTCGCAGGATTTTAGCAGCTTCTACCAGCGCCATTTCGGGCGTGATCGTTCCGTTGGTCCAGATTTCCAGAATCAGCTTGTCGTAATTGGTTCTCTGGCCCACCCTGGTGTCCTCCGTGATATAGCGGACCCTTGTCACCGGCGAATAAATGGCATCGACTAATATTACGCCGACTTCCTGATCGAATCTGTCCATGTCGGCTATCCGCTCCGAAGCGGGCACATAGCCGCGGCCGTTCTCGACCACCATTTCCATTTCGAAATCGACCGCTTCGGTCAGAGTGGCGATCACCATATCTTTGTTGATGACTTCTATGGCCGGGTCGGTAATTATATCAGCGGCGGTTATGACTCCGGCTTTTTTTGCCGCAACCTTCATTGTCCTCGGTCCTTCGCCCTGGAGGCGAACGACAAGATTCTTGACGTTCAGAACGATGTCGGTGACATCCTCCAATACGCCTTTTACCGAGGTAAACTCATGGTCGACACCTGCGGTTTTAACAGATGTTACGGCACTGCCCTCGAGCGACGAAAGCAATACGCGTCTGAGTCCATTTCCAATAGTGGTGCCGAAACCCCGCTCGAAAGGCTCGATAAAGAACCGGCCGTATCTGTTGTGCGACACACTCGCATCGCGCTCAACTCGAGTCGGTAACTCCAAACCACGCCATTTAACTCGCATATGTACCTCCTATTAGTACCGGCTATTAACAATAGCTGTTGCCTCGAAATTTGAGACCCAAAAAGCCGGGCAACAGAACTGAACACTACCTGGAACAGAACTCCACAACCAACTGCTCCTCAACGGGTATCTGAATATCGTCGCGTGTGGGCAGTGCAACGACAGTTGCCTGAGGCATTCCACGATCCAACTGCAACCAACTTTGTGTCGTAAAGTTGGGGTTGCTCTCAAGCTGCAGTTTGATTCTTTTGACACTCTTGTCAGAACCTTTGACCGTCATCTTGTCTCCCACTTTAGTGGTGTAATCGGGCACATTGACTCTTCGGCCGTTTACATAAATATGGCCGTGAGTAACCAACTGCCTGGCTGCTTTGCGCGAAGGCGCTAAATTCAACTTGTACACGACATTGTCCAAGCGTCTTTCCAACAGCTGCAACAGAATTTCACCGGTATTACCCTTGGTCTGCTCCGCCTTGTGAAAATACCTCATGAACTGTTGCTCCAGCACACCATAGTATCGTTTTACTTTTTGCTTCTCCCGGAGCCGAACAGCGTATTCGCTCGCTCTGCCTCTGCGCCAACCATGCATGCCCGGCGTCAAATTGCGTTGTTTCTTTTCGACCGGACATTTGGCCGTTTCACATCTGACGCCCTTAAGCATCAGCTTCATTCCTTCACGACGACAATGCTTACAAGATGAACCAAGATAACGTCCCATCTTTTCAACTATCTCCCAAGAAAGTCCATAGAAACATATTTTGCCCCTTCTGTTTACACACGTCGTCGCTTTGGCGGCCGACAACCGTTGTGCGGCAGTGATGTTACATCTTCTATCGAAGCGATCCGCAATCCCGCCTGCTGGAGCGCTGAAATGGCAGATTCACGACCCGAGCCGGGACCTTTGACCCTGATTTCAACCTCCCGAATGCCGTTGCGCAGAGCCGTGGCGGCGCATCGCTGGGCGGCCTGCTGAGCAGCAAAGGGCGTACTTTTTCGAGAACCCTTGAAACCAACACAGCCTGCCGAACCCCAGCAGATAGTATCACCATTCAGGTCGGCAATCGTAATCAGAGTGTTGTTGAACGTCGCCTTTATGTGCACAATAGCTCTGGCGATGTTTCTCCTTACTTTTCGCTTTGGACTTTTTGCCATTATTAAAAGACCCTCAAACAATAAAACTTCGACGCATCGGCAGACCGGCGACAATGAGGCTGTCAGCGTTTTTCTTTCACTCCCTTCTTGCCCGCCACAGTCTTTCTGGGGCCTTTGCGTGTTCGTGCGTTGCTCTGGGTGGCCTGGCCACGAACAGGCAACCCCTTGCGGTGGCGGATACCTCTGTAACAGCCTATGTCACGCAGTCTGGCGATATTCTGAGTAACCTGCCTGCGGAGCTGGCCTCCGACAATGTAATTGCGGTCAACCACCTGCGTTATCCGGCTGAGCTCGTCCTCGGAGAGCTTGCCAGCCTTGGTACTCTTATCAATCCTTGCTTCTTTCAAAATCTGCTCAGACGTATACTTGCCTATACCGAAAATATAGGTCAATGCAATCCATATAGATTTGTCATTGGGGATATCAACACCAACTATGCGCGGCATACAAGCTCCTCTGAAAAAGACGTAAAAGGCACTGGTTTTGCCCGATCACCCAGGCCTTATCCCTGTCGCTGTTTGTGGCGGGGATTTGTACAGATCACCCGCACGACGCCCTTGCGACGAACAACCTTGCAGTTTTCACATATTCGTCTTACCGAACTTCTAACTTTCATTTTTCTATTAGCTGCCTTTCACATCATCGACTGATAAGCCGGATGCAGATCAGGGCTAATGACGCAGGATTATTCGGCCTCTGTTCAAGTCGTACGGCGACATTTCAACGGTAACCGTGTCCCCCGGTAAGATTCGAATATAATGCATGCGCATCTTACCTGAAACATGTGCCAAAATCTTGTGGCCGTTCTTCAGTTCGACTCTGAACATGGCATTTGGCAAAGCCTCAGTCACCGTAGCCTGCAATCTGATTGCCTCTTTCTTAACCATAGACGCCTGTTTTGCATCCATACTGTTTCGCTCTTTTCCATGCCCATTGCAGGAAAAGTAAACGAAAGAACGCATCTGACTTCATTCTGTTATGGTCAACACCTCACAGCCTTTTCCCACTATGGCAATCGTATGCTCAAAATGAGCCGAACACTTGCCATCGCTGGTTACGACTGTCCAGCCATTTCTGAGCGTTTTCACGTCACTGGTGCCGGCATTAATCATCGGCTCAACTGCCAAAATCATACCTTCAGCCAAAACAATGTCGTCAGCCAACAAATCTTCGCTGACAAAATTGGGGACGCGGGGCTCCTCATGCATTTCTCGGCCGATGCCGTGCCCAACAAAATCCTTTACTACCGAGAAGCCGGCCGACTCAGCATAATTCTGCATTTTCGCGGCCACGTCGCTCCACTTAACACCAGGTGCAGACCTCGCAATGGCCATATCAAGGACCTGCCTTGTTACTTCTATTAGCTGACGCTTATGGCCGGAGATATTGCCAATGGCAATTGTCACGGCCGCATCTGCGCAATAACCGTCGCGTTTCACGCCAAAGTCGATGCTCAGGATGTCGCCGTCCTTAAGCTTTGCAGTCTGTGAAGGAATGCCGTGAACCACCTGGTCATTCACCGACGTACAGATGCAGGCCGGAAATGGCGATCGAGCCACCGGACTTCGCACGCCTCTGAACAAGGCCTGAACTCCGGCATCAGCAGTCATCTGCGAAGCTACAGCATCCAACTGGCCGGTAGTCACACCGGGCTTGGCAGTCTCTTGCAATTTTGAAAGAACATCCGCTACAACCCTTCCCGCCTTCCGAACAAGCTCAATCTCTCTTCGGCTGCGAAGCGTTATAGCCATTTAGTGTTTTGTCTCGTATTTCACTTGACCTTTTTGGGTTTTGACCAAAGCGTCCAACTTCTCGAACATCAAGGCACTGGCGTCATCGACGTCCAAGGCGGCATCGATGTCATAGACGGCGTTATTGTCCCTATAGTAGTCCACGACGGGCTCCGTCTCGAGATGATAGGTCCGAAGTCGATTGGTCACCACTTGCGGGGTGTCATCGGGCCGTCGGACAAGCTCTACACCGTCATTATCACATATCCCTTCTATTTTGGGCTTAAGGTTCTCGATGTGGTAAACCGCCCCACACACCGGGCAGCTTCGTCGTCCCGTCATTCGCTGCAACACAATGCGGTCGTCTATCGTCAAATTCAAAACAAGGTCTATCTTTTTGCCATTTGAGGCCAGCGTTTTTTCAAGCTCTCGGGCCTGCTTGACGGTTCTCGGAAAGCCATCCAGCACAAAGCCGGGTTCCTGGGTGTTCTTGATCGCATCGGCCATCATTTCTACTATTACGTCATCCGGGACCAATCCGCCCGAATCCATATAGCTCTGGGCCTTCCTGCCAAGTTCGGTTCCGTCGGCTCTGTTCTGGCGCAAGATATCCCCACTTGAGAGGTGACTGAGGGCGTATCTGCCGACAATCCTCTTGCACTGCGTTCCTTTACCTGCACCGGGAGCACCCAACAAGACTATCCTCATGCGTATGCTCCTTTTATCCTGCCGGTTTCGCTGAAACCTTCGTAACTGCGCATCAACAGGTTAGCTTCGATTTTCTGTACCAAATCGAGAGAGACACTAACCACTATCAGCAGGCCGGTGCCGCCCAGGAAGTTCGCTATTTCCCAGCCGACCCCCAATAACATTGAAATTGCCGATGGTACAACGGCGATAATGGCCAGGAAGGCGGCTCCAAAATAAGTGACTCTGGTCATAACGGCCTCCAAGTAGTCGGCGGTCCTGCGGCCTGGTCGCAGCCCTGGTATGAAGCTGCCGGAATCCCGCAGGTTCTTGGCCATTTCCTTGGGCTGAAACTGCACCGTTACCCAAAAGTAAGCGAACAAGAAGATCAACAACATGTACAAGATATTATAGCTATAGCCCCCATGGCCCAAAGCACCGTTCAAAGTCCCAAGAAATGCAGATGTTGGGAATCTCTTCAACAACTGGCCGATGATGACCGGCGGAAACATCATAAAGGATGATGCGAAGATGATGGGCATGACTCCGCCGTGATTAACGCGGAGGGGCAAGTAAAGTCTCTGGCCGCCATACATTCGACGCCCCCGCATTTGTTTTGCCTGTTGGATGGGTATTCTTCGCTGGCCCTGAGTTATCAGTATGGCGCCGGCGACAACGAAGATAAACGCTGCGATGAGGAACAATACCTTTGCCGGACCTATGGCCCCCGGGGGAGGGGCAACCTGCAGATCAACTCTCTCGAGAAGACTGTTGACGGCGTAAGGCATCCTTGAAACGATGCCGGCCATGATGATCAGACTAATGCCGTTACCGACGCCGTACTCGTCTATCTGTTCTCCGAGCCACATCAAAAAGACTGTGCCTGCCGTCATTCCAACAACGCCCATTATCACCGCTCGTGTTCGCATGCCAGCGTAAGTATACTCGCTGAAGGCAAACATCTTCATAAACATTATCGCCTGAATGACGCATATCAGGACGGTCAGATAGCGTGTGTACTCCTGAATCTTTTTGTAGCCGGTTTGGCCTTCCTGGCGCAACTTCTTCAAAGCAGGAATGACCTCGCCCAGCAGCATAAGGATAATCGAAGCGGTAATATAGGGCATAATTCCCAAGCCAAACAAGCTGCTTTTGCTGAGGGTCCCGCCTGTGAACATCTGCATGTATTCGGTAAATCTGCCCAAAGGAGTATCCGTCCCCCTGCTCTTGGCGGCATTCGCTATCGCCTCATGGTTAAAACAAGGATTAGGGATATGGAAACCGACCCTGTATATTATCAGCAGCGCCACCGTAAAGAGTATCTTGTTGCGCAGGTCCTGGACTCTGAATATATTAAGTACGGTTCCAAGCATATTTCACATCTCACCGGAAAAAGCTGAACACAATCACTTTATCACTTTCGCCGTGCCGCCGCAGCCCATAATCTTTTGTTCAGCGGCCCTGCTGAACTTGTGAGCCGCCACTTCGAGCTTCTTCGTCAATTCGCCGTTGCCGAGAATCTTGACCCTGCTTCGGCAACTGTCAATAAGACCGGCGCTGGACAACTGCTCCAAACCGATGGAAGCCCCGTCTTCAAATCTTTCAAGCTGCAGTACGTTGACAATCTCATACCGCGTGGCGAACTTATAGTTGCTGAAGCCTCGCTTGGGCAACCGTCGGAACAAAGGCATCTGCCCACCTTCATACAGCAATCTCAAAGACGAACCGGCCCTGCTAAGACTTCCCTTGTGGCCTCGCCCGCATGTTTTTCCGTGGCCACTTCCGGTACCCCTGCCCACCCGCTTGCGAGCGGTATGTTTGCCGGCCATCGAAGTTATCTCATGACTCAACATCCGAAAGATCACCACCTTTTTACCGCATTAATTTCGACGCCCCGCAGAGATTCGACCATCTCCTTGTTGCGCAACCTCAGCAAACCTGCCAACGTAGCTTTGACAACGTTCTTGGCAGAAGTGCTGCCATAAACCTTCGTGAGAACATCCTGAACACCTGCCAGTTCGAGCACAGCGCGAGCGCTCGAGCCGGCAATAACACCAGTACCGGGACTGGCGGGAACCAAGATAATCTTTGTGGCGCCAAATCGGCCGATGACCTGGTGGGGAATGGTCCGACCGAGCAATGTAATCTTGTGAAGAACCTTCTTGGCATCCTTTATACCTTTTTCCACGGCCAAGGGAACTTCATTTGCCTTTCCGTAGCCGACGCCAACCATCCCGGCATGGTCCCCAATGACGACCAAGGCTGCGAAGCTGAACCTGCGGCCACCTTTGACGACCTTGGCGCACCGATATACCTTAACCACCGTTTCTTCCAACGGCTGTTCCTGCTGACTCGACAACTTAAGCGGTTCTGCTGCCAATTCTTTTCTCCAAGCTTACGTCTGTTCTTTCAAAACACCAGCCCGGCTTTCCTGGCACCTTCGGCGAGTGCTTTAACTCTGCCGTGAAACTTATAGCGATTTCTATCAAAGCACACACACTTGATTCCGACACTCAGCGCCTGCTTTGCGACCGCCTCACCAATGACGTGGGCGGCGTTTCTACCACCGCCACGGGGCAATCGTTCCCGCAGTCCTTTAGCCCTCGTACTGGCAGCAGCAAGTGTTACTCCGGCAACATCGTCTACAATCTGGACGTAAATATGCCTGCTCGAGCGGAACACCGACAATCGAGGTCTGTCCGGAGTGCCAAAAACCTTCTTTCTAACGTGATGTTTTCGCCTCCGTTCTGCTCTTTTTATCCCGTCTTCACGCATAGTAAACAAATTCCAAATCCAGATTTATCCTCAGGCCCGGACTTTTCGTTGCTTTTTCCCGGGCCCTATATACCCAATTTACGCCGGTCCTGAAGCAAACGCCTTACCGAGCTTACGCTTAATGTGCTCGTCAGCATAACGAATGCCCTTGCCCTTATAGGGCTCTGGCGGTCTAATCCTCCGGATATCCGCGGCGAATTGCCCCAACAGGCATTTATCGATCGCGGACAGTGTGAACTTTGCGGGGACGTCGTTGCCCCTGGTTGCGGGCGTCTCAATGGTTACCTTTATGCCATTAGGTATGGCCCGCTCCACCGGATGGCTTAAGCCCACCTGAAATGACAACTTGCCCTGCTGCTCTCTTACACTATAGCCCGTGCCGTATATTTCCATTTTCTTCTCAAAGCCTTTGCAGACCCCGATTACCATGTTGTAAATCAAGGACCGTGTAGTACCGTGTAGCTGCTTGCCCTGCCGGGCTTCAGAATGCTCATTTTCAACAACTATCTCGCCCTTCGAGCCGTCGATTCTGACCTTCATTCGCGGGTGACAGTCCATCTCCAACGAACCCATCGCTCCGGTAACTTTGACAGAGTCTCCGCTCTGCTCGATCTTTACTCCCTGCGGGATAGCAATTGATTTTTTACCGATACGACTCATTAGCTCACCGTACAAAGTATTTCGCCGCCCACTTTGGCCTTGCGGCAGCTCCTGTCGCTCATGACACCGTTACTTGTTGAGACGACCGCTATTCCATAACCGCCCAAAACGCGTGGGAGTTTATCAATGGAGGTATATACTCTCCGCCCAGGCTTACTGATCCTGTTTATTTCATTAATAATGGACTGCCCGTCCTGGTCGTACTTAAGGGTCACTCTCAATATTCCCTGCTTGGCGTCGTCGATGCGGTCGAAATCTTCGATATACCCTTCTTCCTTCAGCACGGCCGCTATACCTTGGCAGATTTTCGAAGCCCTAATATTAACCTGGCTTCGATTGATTCGCACGGCGTTGCGAATCCTCGTCAGCATGTCAGCTATCGGGTCGCTCAGACTCATAATCTCCCTTCTTGTACCTGCTTGTGGCCAACCCCTGTTTCGCTCACAACACACCTTGTGATTGAGGACATATTACTCACCAACTGGCCTTTCTCAGTCCGGGAATCTTTCCTTCGTTGGCCAACGTCCTAAAGCAAATCCTGCATATCTTGAACTTTCTGTAAACAGCTTTTGACCTTCCACAAAGCTCGCAGCGTGTATAACTCCTCACACGAAACTTCTGTTTACTTCGTGCCTTATTCTCCAGTGCCTTGGTCGACATAAACTAAGATTCCAAATACAAATCCTCAATTGGCCGCTGCCGCTCTTTTGAACGGCATACCGAACAGGGCCAACATTCTCCTTGCTTCTTCATCCGTCCTTGCGGTGGTTACAAACGTTATATTCATGCCCTGTTGAAACTCGATTTGCGCGGCATTAATCTCGGGAAAAACACTTTGTTCGCTCAAACCCATCGAGTAGTTGCCTCTGCCGTCAAAACTGTTCGGATTAAGGCCTCGAAAATCTCTGACCCTTGGGATGGCAAGATTGATGAGTCTATCCATAAACTCGTACATCCTCTCGCCGCGGACAGTAACTTTCAGGCCGGTCTCGAGACCCGCACGCACTTTGAAGTTCGAGACGCTCTTCTTGGCCTTGCACACGACCGGCATTTGACCGGTAATCAGCACCAAGTCTTTTTTGGCCAGTTCCAGAAATTTCTTGTCCTGCGTCGCCTTGCCAACGCCCATGGAAACGATGATTTTTTCCACTCTGGGTACGGCCATGGAGTTCTTATAGTTGAACTCCCTGGTCAATTCCGGAATTATCTGAGACTTATATAGATCTTTTAAGCGTGCCATTCTACATCTCAAATTTCTTATATCACTTACCGTTCTATCTGCGATTTACAAAGCCCTGCCTACCTGGGCCTTGTGACGGCTCCGATTTCAGCGCCATCGGTCGCCGTACGTTTCTTACTGCCATCCTCGTCCAGGCGATAACGAACCCTGGTTCCTTTTCCGCTTTTCGGGTTCACCGGCAAGACATTGCTTGCATGTATAGGCTGCTCAACATTGATGCGGCCTCCCTGCGGATTTCTGCGCGAAGGTCGGACGTGCTTCTTGACCATATTATGCCCCTGAACCACCACTTTGTTCTTTTCGGGGATGACACGCAACACACGGCCAGTAGCGCCCTTGTGGTCACCAGCAATAATCTGAACCATATCACCTTTTTTTATATGCAGCACCATTTTTGGTCTCTCGTTCAAAGAATTTGACCTATACAACCTCGCCGGCCAGTGAAATAATCTTCATATAGTTCTTCTCGCGGAGCTCCCGCGCCACCGCACCAAAGATTCTCGTTCCGATAGGATTACCCTCATTATCGATCATCACGGCGGCATTCGTATCAAACCTTACATAGCTTCCGTCAGAACGTTTGACCGGACTTCTGGTGCGGATAATAACGCACTTGTGCACCTTCTTGTCATCCAGTTGACAAGTCGGCAACGACTTCTTGATAGCAACGCAGACGACGTCGCCGATGGTAGCCACAGGGCGGGCCCTCCGGTTTCGAGAGCCGCCTTTCCCGAGAACCTTAATACACAGCGCCGACTTGACACCTGAATTGTCGGCTATATCCAACATTGTTTCCTGCTGAATCACGTTCTACCTGTCGCTCCGGAAAATCAACTACGCCCCGTCAATCGAGACTTCTGTAAATTCATTTCTCGGGCGCCTTTTGTACCACTGCAATCAGACGCCAACTCTTGGTCTTGCTATAAGGCCTGCACTGGGCAATCTCGACCAGGTCACCCGTACCGGCCTGATTACGTTCATCGTGCACCGCCAGCTTTGTTCTGCGCTTGACGTACTTGCCGTACTTTGGATGACTGATCTTGAAATCAATGGCAACCTTAATGCTCTTGTCACCACTATTGCTAATCACAACGCCGGTTAAAGTTTTCAATTTTCGATCCTGCATTTCAGGTTCCCGCTGCTATCTCATTTTCCCGCATCACAGTCTTAATTCTCGCAATATCACGTTTAACATTGGTCAGGGCCTTGGAGTTTTCCAGTTTCTCTGTAACTGCCTGCGCCCGCAACTCAAACAAATGTCTCTGGAGCTCTTCAAGTTTGCTCACGAGCTCGTCCGGACTCATCTCACGGTACTGCTGCACCTTCATCCCAAGCATCTCTTATATTATGAATGTCTTCGCCTAACAAACCTGCACCTGATCGGCATTTTGTGAGCCACTCTAACCATGGCCTGCTTTGCCACATTTTCACTTACTCCGCCGATCTCGAACATAACGGTGCCGGACCTGACTCTTGCCACCCAGAACTCTGTCTCGCCCTTGCCTTTTCCCATCCGAGTTTCCAACGGCTTTGCACTGACAGGCTTATGAGGAAATATTCTGAGATATACCTTGCCCTCGCGATGCAGGAAATGAGTTGCGGCGACTCGGCCCGCCTCGATACTCCTGGCATTTATCCAACTGCTTTCCAAAGCCTGCAGGCCGTATTCGCCGAAAGCCACGAAATTCCCTCTGGACGCACTGCCCTTCATCCTGCCGCGCTGGCTCTTGCGGTACTTGACTCTTTTCGGCATCATTGCCATATTCTTACAAACCTTTCGTCGAAGCCAAAGAAATCAAAAAGCGGAGGCGACAAACAAAACCAAGAAGACCCGCGCCTGGCACCTATGACTCCTCGTCTTTTATCTCAACTTTTTCATGCACCGGGGCACTCTCACCGGCTCTTGCCGCTTCGGATCTGGGGCGATCAGCGACACGCGGCCCCGTATCCGCATGCCTAAACGAACGACGGCGACGAGTCTGGGGCAGTTCAACTTCCTCCCCGAATTTGCCCTTGTAGATCCAGACCTTGACGCCGACCGCCCCGTAAGTCGTTCTCGCCGTTGCCGCGGCGTAGTCAACATTAGCCTCCAATGTCTGCAATGGGATACTACCAAGCTTCTGTGTTTCTTTTCGGGCCATTTCCGAACCGGCCAACCGGCCGGAACAAATAATCTTGACCCCTTTAGCACCGGCATTCATCGCTGCTTCGCAGTACTGCTTCATCGTTCGCCTAAACGAAGCCCGCTTGCTCAACTGTTCGGCAATTGCCTCAGCCACCAAAACGGCATTGAGCTCCGGGTCCTTTATCTCGATGACGTTGACACTCACCTTGCGTCCTATCATCGCTTCGAGCTCTTCCCGAAGCTTATCCACTTCGCCGCCCCTGGGACCGATAACCATGCCGGGCCGAGCACTGTGCAGTGTCACCTTGACCTCGCTGCGCGTCCGCACTATCTCAATCTTTGCCACCGCCCCTTTGGGCATCTGACGGTTATGTTTCCTGTCAACGTACTGCCGGATTCTCTGGTCCTCGACGAGAAAATCACCATAATCGGCCTTGGTGGCAAACCACGTGCTTTGCCATCCGAGTGTAATTCCGGTCCTGAAACCTATTGGCGATGTCTTTTGGCCCATAATTCAGTATCTCAAATTGCGTATGTCGTGCTGAGTCCTTATTCGTGCCTTGTTAGACTTCTGAAACCGTTACATGTATGTGGCAGGCCTTCTTGCGAATAGGATGGGCTCTGCCTCTGTCCTTTGCAATCCACCTCTTGGTGCCCAGCCGGATACCCGCATCGTCGACGCGAGCTTCGCTCACATACAAATTGTCCACCTCCGCTTGCTGCTCATCCGCATCCGCGACAGCGCTCCTGAGAACTTTGTCCACCACTTCAGCGCTGCGTTTTGCCGTAAACTTCAAGATATCCATGGCATCCTGGACACTTCGGCCCACAATCAACTGGGTAACCAGCCTTGCCTTACGTGCTGATACAGGAGCGAAGCGACAAGACGAGCGCCAGACCACCAAATCATTTTCTTCCACAGATAAAGCAGCGGCCAGCCGGCGGACGTCGTCTCTGCGAGGCAAAGGCCTAAAAAGCCCTTTTTGCCAGTTTCTGATGGCCCCGGCCGCCTGCTTGCTGTTCAGCCCCCCCCTGACCAGCTGCTCGGCCAACTGCTCCAGACTAATCTGGCGCTGCTCGCAAAGCACTCGCAACTTAGCAGCACTCAACATTCTTGGTACCTCACATCCAGGTATCTTTCAACCCTATCACGTCCGGCGTCTTTTTCTATACTGCAGACACCAGAGCCCGTTTTGCTACTTTATTTTCTTGCTCGAATGACCTCTAAATGTCCGGGTCTGGGAAAACTCGCCCAGCTTATGCCCAACCATATCATCCGTGACAAAAACCTTATTGAATATTTTGCCGTTGTGAACCATGAAGGTGAAACCAACAAACTCCGGAATTATCGTGCATCTCCTGGCCCATGTCTTTATCGGCTCATGAGAACCAGACATCATTTGCCTGTTGACCTTGGTAAATAACTTCTCATCAACGTATGGTCCCTTTTTAAGAGATCTTCCCATTGAAGTTCCTCAATCAGTTCACGGTTAATAGCGGACGGTTACACATAAGCTTCAAAACGACTCCCACTATAGAACCAACTGGCCTTGCCTCTTGTTCTTTCGTCGGCGAATTATTCTCTTGCTGCTCGTATTTCGCGGATTTCGCGTCTTTCCGCCTTTCGCCAGTACCCCTGTAGGCGAACATGGATGCCGCCCGCCGTTTGACCTGCCTTCTCCGCCGCCCAGGGGGTGATCAACAGGGTTCATGGCCTTGCCCCTTACATGAGGTCTGCGACCCATATGCCGCTTTCTCCCCGCCTTACCAAGCTTGATATTCTGGTGGTCGGGATTGCTCAATCGGCCAATGGTCGCTCGGCACTCCTTGCGGACCATCCGCATTTCTCCGCTCGGCAAAACGACAGTGACCCAATCGCCCTCTTTGGCCACGATTCTGGCCGCGCCGCCGGCGCCTCTAACCAGCTTTCCGCCCTGGCCTGCCGTCATTTCAATATTATGAATTTCAAGACCTGCAGGAATGCTCTGAAGAGGCATAGCATTACCTGTCTTGGGCTCACAAGAGGCGCCGCTTTCCACTTGGTCGCCGACGTTTATGCCGTGCGGACTCAATATATATCTCTTTTCCCCATCAGCATAGAGCAGCAAGGATATAAAGCAATTCCGGTTAGGGTCATACTCGATGGTGGCCACTCTTGCCGGCACTCTGTCTTTGTTACGCTTGAAATCGATACAACGGTATATCGCCTTTGCACCGCCGCCTCGGAAGCGGCTGGTGGTAACGCCGTGATGGTTCCTACCGCCGTTCTTAATGAGTCGCAGACAAAGCGACCTTTCGGGCCTGTCCGTCGTCAGCTCGGCGTAATCGTTTACCGACCCATTGCGACGCCCGGCGCTTGTCGGTTTGTAAAGTCTAATACCCATAGGTCACCACCTGTATTCAATTTCCCTGTCTAAGACATTTATCAGAACAAATCAATGTGATAATCCGGCTTCAAAACCACAACGGCCTTTTTCCAACTTGCGGTCATACCGGAGGTTCTGCCCCTGCGGCGATACTTACCTTTGCGATTGGCCGTTCTGATCTTCTCTACTTTCACACCGTATACTTTCTCTACGGCACTTTTTATTTGCGCCTTATTAGCCCTTTTATCCACTTCAAAAGAATAGGCGCCCCTGGTATTCGCGAAGTGTATGCCCTGCTCCGTAATCAAAGGCCGAATTATTATGTTGTAGTCGTTAAGCATACGGCATCAATTCTCACTTGCCTTGTTCCTGTTCATGAGTGACAAGAACGCCTCTTTAGTAAACAGCATCTTGCGGTGACCGCAGATAACGCCCGCGTTCAAATCGTTCACGCACACGACAGCCACGTCCGGGATGTTTCTGGCCGACCTGTAAAGATTCTCATCATAGCCGCCAATTGTCACGAGGCAGCCGCCATGAATCTTCAAATTGCTCAGAATGCCCACAAAATCGCGTGTACGAGGCTTTTCAAAGTTCAACTCATCGACTACCAGCACATTGTTACCCAGGAGCTTCGCCAGGATTGCGGAATCGGCGGCCAATTTTCTTTGCTTGCGCGGCATCGACTTTCCAAAGTCTCGGGCGACCTTGGCAAAAGTGACGCCGCCACCGACACGCTTGCCGGTCCTGATGTTTCCAACACGCGCCCTTCCCGTACCTTTTTGTCGGAAGAGCTTTCGGGTTGAGCCGGCGACCATGCCTCTGCCCCTCGTGGCCGCTGTTCCAACCCGCCTGTTGGCGTGGTACATAACAATCGCCTGCTTAAGCAGCGCATATCTGACCGAGCCGCCAAACACCGACTCATCGACGCTTAGGCTCTCGACTTCCTGCCCTTCTCTGTTGTAGACAGCCAACTCGATCATTTCAAACTTCCATTCTTCGAGACAAGTCAACACCTCAGCTCAAAGACAGCCGCCCCACCAAACCATGGGCTCAATTAGCCGTCTCGCCGCTTCGGACTATAACATATCCGTCGGCAGGACCGGGCACAGGACCCTTGACTACCAACAAGTTTTTCTCTTGGTCTATTGCCACCAGGATGTGGTTTCTTGTTGTCACGCGCTTGTTACCCATTTGCCCCGCCATTTTCTTGCCTTTCTTGATATTGCCTCCGTGACCCCGGTCTGTGCCGTAACTTGCCTGCGAACCCGGGGCTCTGTGCTTGCGTTCAGTGCCATGTGACCCAGGGAACCCATGAAAGCCGTACCGTTTCATCACGCCCGCAAATCCTTTGCCCTTGCTTACGCCAAGGACATGTACGTACTTGCTCTCCACAAAGGCCGAAACCGTAAGGCAATCTCCGACCTTGTACTCAGGCTCGGCATCGTCCGGCAGACGCATCTCCCTGACAAATCTCTTTGCCGCGGTGTTAGCTTTCCGAGCATGACCGACCTGCGGTTTTTTCTGACGGGAGGGTTTTAGGTCTTCATATCCCAGCTGCAGGGCATTATAGCCGTCCGACTCAACAGTCTTGACCTGCAAAATCGGACAGGGGCCGGCTTGAATGACCGTAACCGGCAACAGCCTGCCAGATTCGTCATAAACCTGCGTCATTCCAACCTTTTTTCCCAGCAACATTGCCATAAGCTTGATGTCTCGCGTTCACTATCCTTGCCTTTTGCGGCGTTAGCACTCAGGCCTTTATCTTTACAAAGACGCCTGCCGGCACAACCAACCGATTTAACACTTCAACCGTTCGCGCGTTCGCGTCGTAAATATCAATAAGGCGTTTGTGAGTCCTTAGCTCAAACTGCTCTCGCGACTTCTTGTCAATATGGGGGCTTCGCAAAACCGTATACCTTTCAACCCGCGTGGGCAGAGGTACCGGACCACTGACCCGTGTATTTGTCCGCCGAGCGTGCTCAACTATCTCCCTGGCAGAAGCATCAAGGGTCCTGTGGTCGTAACCTTCCATGCGTATTCTGATTCTCTCGGTTTCAGTGGCCATAACTCTCTTTCCCCCGGCAAGGATTGCCGGTTTACATCAGATTACCACTTGTCAATGTACAAGACCTTAGATTTTAGCAAGTTATGCACCAGACGCAACCTTAAAAGCCATAGGATTGCAGCGTTTAGCTGTTTTCATCCGCTGAACCTATGTCGTTTGATTTTCGGCAGGAAAGGCCTGAAAATCCGCCTTCCTTCAAGAGTTAAGGGTCCTGATCCTCAAAGCACCTGACGGCCATCAGAAATCACCAGCGCCCCAAACCTGCTACCCAATTCGGCTTCCCAAGGAAGCCTAACAGAGTCCTCAAAAACCTTCCGTGACGACCAACCCAAGATATGCAGCAGCCCTACTGGTAGTCGCAACGCCTTCCATAGCAATGCTCGCTAGGCTGAAAAACCTGTAGTTTACCACAAAGGAAGGACAGGTCAACAAAATATCGACAAAAATTTTGCTCCAAACACAAAAAAATTTTGTGAGGGCTTTTCAGAACACAATCTGCTCGACTATCTGCTCTGGTGTTCTCTCGTAGCTGAGCGGCTCCATGGTGAAGGTTCCACGGCCGGCCGTAGCGCTTCTAATCTCACTCGAATAGCCAAACATTTCGCCCAAGGGTACCTTCGCATCAATGACTCTCATATTACCACGCACCCTGCAGTCCGTGATTAGGCCCCTTTTTGCCAGCAAACCGCCCTGCACGACGCCGAAATTGGCTTCCGGCACAACCACCTGGAGCAACATAACCGGCTCAAGAAGCACGGGGCCAGCGTCTTTAAGGGCCTTTCCCATGGCAGCTATAGCGGCCTGTTCAAAGGCAATATCTGATGAATCCACCGGATGGAATGAGCCGCCGATTAACGTAACTCTTGCTCCGACAACGGGATAGCCTGCAAGTGCGCCGGTGTTCAAAGCTTCCTTTACGGCACGTTCGATGGCTGGGACGTACTGCCTGGGCACCATCTGTCCGCCCACGCTGCTCACAAAGTCGTTTTGCGAGCTCCAATGCCGGTTTTCGGTATAGATCGGCTCAACGGTTAAGAGGACATGGCCATATTGGCCGCGTCCGCCGGTTTGACGGACGAACTTGCCCTCTGCCTCTGCCAACCTTGTGATGGCTTCTTTGTAGGCGACCCTCGGCTTGCCCACCCTGACGCTGACGCCCTTTTCCTTGACCAGCTTGTGCTGGAGGACTTCGAGGTGCAGCTCACCCATGCCGCTGATAATGGTCTGGCCCGTCTCGGAATCGACTTTGCAGCCAAAAGTGGGGTCTTCTCGTTTCAATGCGGCCAGGGCATCAGAGAGTTTCGCTCTTTCAGCGGCGGTCTTTGGTTCAATGGACATGCTGATAACCGTCTCTGGGAAGGTGATGCTGGGCAGGGAGACGGGGTGTTTTGGGTCACAAAGGGAGTCTCCTGTGAGTGTATCCTTTGGGCCGACGACGGCGACGATATCGCCGGCAGCGGCGAAATCCAGAATTTTTCTCTCGTCGGCGTGCATTTCAAAGATACGTGTAATATTCTCTCTCTTGCTGCGATTAACGTTCAAGACCCTGGTGCCGGACTTAAGGGTTCCCTGGTAGATCCTGAGAAAGTACAAGTCTCCATGAGCATCGTTGGTGATCTTGAAGGCCAGAGCGACGAGGTTTGCGTTTGGGTCGCATTTGACGGTTATTTTTTTGTTTTTATCGTTTGGTTTGTGTGCGAGCATATCGCCCTTATCGAGTGGTGAAGGCAAGAATGCGACGACGCCGTCAAGCAGTCTCTGGACTCCTATGTACTTGAGTGCCGAGCCGAGGAAGACGGGATTGAGCTTTCCGGTCAAGGTTCCTTTCCTGATGGCGGCGGCAACCATCTCGGCAGTAACGGGCTTATCGTGGACGTAGGCGTCCATAAGCTGCTCATCAAATTCTGCGGCCTGTTCGAGCATTTGTGTTCTTGTTTTCTTTGCGGCGGGCAGCAGGTCTGGAGGAATCTCGTGCTCCTCGAAGGTGGCGCCCAGTTGCTCTGCCTTGTAAAAGACGGCTCGCATCTTGATAAGGTCGACTAATCCGGCAAAGGTGCCCTGTGCACCGATGGGAATCTGCAGGACTATGGGATTAGCCAGGAGCTTATCCCTGATGCTTTGGACGGTCATTTCGAAGTCGGCGCCAGTTTTGTCCATTTTGTTGACGAAGCACAGGCATGACAGCTCGTACTTTCGTCCCTGTCTCCAGACGGTCTCGGTCTGGGCCTGTACTCCTTCGCTTGCGTCGATGACGGCGACGGCGCTGTCGAGGACGCGCAGGGACCTTTCGACCTCAGCGGTGAAGTCGATATGTCCCGGGGTATCGATAAGATTGATTTGAAAGCCTTTCCAGGGACATCTGGTGGCGGCGGAGGTAATGGTAATTCCTCTTTTCTGTTCCTCTTCGAGGTAGTCCATGACGGCGGTGCCGTTGTGGACCTCACCCATCTTGTAGGTTTTTCCGGTGTAATAGAGCACGCGTTCGGTGACAGTGGTTTTTCCGGCGTCGATGTGTGCCATGATGCCGATATTGCGTAATTTTTCGAGTTTGTTCATTTCATTATGGAGATATAAAAAAACGGCCACGGCTGGGTCCAATTGTGAGTTCCGTGGCAGTATAAGGGTTCGATTATTACCAGGCGAAGTGCGCGAAGGCCTTGTTTGCCTCTGCCATACGATGGACGTTTTCTCGTGTGGTCATTGCGCCGCCCTGTTTGTTGTAAGCGTCAATCAGCTCAGCGGCGAGTCGCTGGGCGATGGGCTTTCCTTTTTTGCTTCTGGCGGACTGGATTATCCAGCGAAAAGCGAGGGATTGTTGTCGCCTGGAGCCAACCTGCATGGGGACCTGATAGCTGGCGCCTCCAACGCGTTTGCTTCGGACCTCGAGGAGCGGCTTGACGTTATTGACGGCGGTCTCGAAGACCTCGAGGAGCGGGGCGTCCTTGAGTTTTCCGGCGATAATATCCATAGCCTCGTAAAAGGCACGTTGTGCGACGCCTTTTTCCCCCTGCCACATCATGCAGTTGATGAACTTTGCGACGAGCTTGCTATTGAACCTCGCGTCGGGTTTTAACTGTTCGCTGGAAGCAGTCCAATTTTTCGCCATTATAACTCCTCGTGTTTTTGGTTCTGGGGCTGTTTTAGCCGGTCCTACTTTGGCTGTTTTGCACCGTACTTACTTCTGCCTCGTTTTCTATTTGCGACGCCGGCACAGTCGAGCACGCCTCTGACGATATGGTAGCGCACGCCGGGCAGGTCACGGACTCGGCCGCCGCGGATCGTGACGGTGCTGTGCTCCTGGAGGTTATGGTCGATGCCGGGTATGTACGCGGTGACCTCTTTGCCGTTGGTCAGCCTGACGCGGGCGATCTTTCGCAGCGCCGAGTTGGGCTTCTTTGGCGTCTGGGTTCGGACGATGAGGCAGACACCTTTTTTCTGCGGCGAGCCGGAGATATCTGAGACACGTTTTCGGCCCTTGTTGCCTGCGCGAGGCCGGCGAACTAACTGGTTTATCGTGGGCATTTATAGCTCCTAAAGGGTTCAAAGAAATTCCAGCCGGTAAAGCTCACGCCCTGAACAGCAGGGGCACTGAACCGGCAAACACGGAATTTTAACATCCTCAGCGGAAATAACAACAAAATTTTGATTTTCAATTTCCAGATTTTTCGTAGAACCTTGAAAAATGAGCGTTTGCATTAGGCGCAGGTGATGAACGCTCCCAAGACGGGTGTTCCGGGTTTCTGGGCATAGTCTGTTTGCATGGGGTCATTGTACAAAACAGGCAGGAGAGATGCAAGCTGTAAGTTTCGGGAGGGGCTATGCTTAACACGCGCCAGCTAATGGAGATCAAGCGGCAGTACAAGCTGACCGACCGCGAGATCCAGACAGTCAAGCTCATATCCAAGGGCGTCGAATCCAACGACCAGATCACGAAAGAAATGGGCGTAGAAGTCGGCACGTCCAAGATTCACCTGGTTAACATCTACCGGAAGGTGGAGCGCACTTCTAAGCTGGGGCTGATCCTAAGGCTATGGCAGCGCGTGGGTACAGCGAGCACGGGACGGTGAGGGCACGGACGCGGCTTTAACGGGCCGGTTGGGCAGGGATACCATTGCTCTGGAAGGCTGAATCCCCAAGGAAAGTTTCTACAAGAAATGTGAATTCTTGGGAAAAGAACTAAAACCTTCCAATGTATATCGGGCGATGCAGATAATATCGTTAGGAGGCTGGATTTTGTGATTTTATAGGAGCTATGGGAATGTAAGCGTCCGAGACGGCAAAGGCAGGCGCGAGGCTTCGTTCGCAGGGCGGGGCCTGATGGAGTGGGTTTTCTGCGCGGTTTTAGAGGATAGGGTGAGCGATATTCCGGGCTACCGGGAGGGGTCTTCTGCCTCAGTTGGAAATGCTGGGCCGGCTGGACAAGCACAGTCGCGGACCTCGGCGGGAACCGCTGAGGCCTTCTCGACAGCGAACGCTGGTCTGAACACATAGCACCACGCTCTGGGGGTCTGGAAGTAGCAAAGCGACCGGCGGGTTTACCTGGATGGGGGGAACAAGGGGACCAATGCCGGGTCGCGCAATCCGAGCGGGCTTAACAGGACCGGGGTCGGGGGCGCTGGCCCGCTCGACGGTGACGGGGTACTGGGCGAGGCGCCTTGCTGAGGTGGCTATCTGGAATACCGACCTTGACGATGCAGACGCGGCGCTGCTGGCCAAGGGTGCAAGTCCTCTGTTTGTGCGTCCGGCTAACCTAGTCCGCTATTGGCCGTTGATTCGGGGTGGGCGCTGCCGGATCTCGGGCGGGTCGCTGACAGACCAAGGCAGCCCCGGCGTCGCTCGGCATCCTCGTCTGCTTTACCCCGGCACCACACCTTACAGGTGTCGCCCCCGGCATTTTATCAGCCCGGTAATGTTTTACCGGCGAATGACGGACAAATACTAAGGTTTGAAAGGAACCGTTATGCCACTGAACTATTTGATGCCGAGTGCTTCCTTGATGGCACTTTCGGCCCTTGCCTCGGCCTCCTTGGCCTCGCGAACCTCGACGAGCTCCTTCGGTACCGGGGCCTCGACAAGATGCTTGACCTTCAGCTCAAGGTGAGGCTTAAAGGCGGTCCCGGCCGGTATCAAATGCCCCAAAATCACATTTTCCTTCAAGCCGCACAACTCGTCCACTTTACCGGCGAGTGAGGCCTCTGTCAGGACCTTCGTGGTCTCCTGGAAGCTCGCCGCGGCGATGAAGCTCTCGGACTTCAGCGACGCCTTGGTGATGCCTAACAGCATGGTCTTGGCGGTGGCGGGCTTGGGCTTTCGGCCCTTGGCCGGCTCGCCGCCCAACATCTCAATCTTCTCATTTATCGCCGCCAGCTGGTCCTTGCTGACAACCTGCCCCTCCGTCAGGTCCGTGGCGTCGCCCACGCTGGAGATGCGGATGCTGTTGGCCAGACGCTCGTTCTCCCGGCGAAAGTGGTACTTGTCCACCATCTCGCCGGGCAAAAAGTCGCTGTTGCCCACCGACTCGATCTCGACCTTGCGCATCATCTGCGCACAGATGATTTCGATGTGCTTGTCATTGATGGTAACGTTCTGCGAGCGATAGACGTTCTGAATCTCGGCGGTCAAGTACCGCTGCAGGGCCTCCTCGCCCTTGATTCGAAGGATGTCGTGCGGCACAAGGGGTCCGTCCGTCAGGGCGTCACCAGCCTCGGCCATGTCGCCCGTGTGGACATTCAGATGCCGGTCACGGGGGACGTGGTGTTCCTTTTCCATGCCGCTCGGGTTGCTGATGATGATGGTCATCTTGCCCTTTCGCTTGTCGCTCTTTAGCTCGACTCGTCCGCTGATTTCGGCCATGGCTGCCGGGTCCTTGGGCTTGCGGGCCTCGAAGACCTCGGTGACTCGCGGAAGGCCGCCCGTGATGTCCTGCGTGCCGCCCGTCGCACGGGGCTGATGCGCGAGCAGCTCGCCCGCCTGAACCTTCTGGCCCTCGGTCACCTCGATGCGAGCGCCGGCAGGAAGGTAGTGTACGTCAAGAATCTTGCCCGCCGAGTCCTCGATGATAATCTGAGGATGCTTGTCGCCCTTGTGCTCGATCACCACGGGCTTGCCGACCTGACCGACACGCTCTTCTTCGACCCGAAGCGTCTCGCCTTCGAGGATATCCACAAAGCGGATAAGCCCGGGGACCTCCGCCAGAATCGGTATTCGGTGCGGGTCCCACATGAACAGGCGTGCGCCCACTTTTACCTCGGCGCCATCCTGAACGAGAACCGTAGCACCGTAAGGGACCTTGAACCGGTCCAGCTCCCGACCCTTGGAGTCGAGAATGGTAATCTCGCCGTTACGCTTCAGCGCCACGATGCGAGTGCTGCCGTCTTCCTGCTTGAAGGATATCGCATTGATGTCACGATACTGAATCACGCCTGATTGCGTGGCGACTTGTTCCCGCTCCAGAATCGCACGAGAAGCGACGCCGCCCGTATGGAAGGTCCGAAGCGTAAGCTGTGTGCCCGGCTCGCCAATCGACTGCGCCGCAATAATGCCCACCGGCAGCCCTTCCTCCACCAGCTTGCCTGTGCTCATGTCCCACCCGTAACACTTCGCACAGACGCCGAAAGTGCTGTCACAGGTCAGCGGACTGCGGACCCTGATCGCATCAAGCCCCAAGGCCTCAACCTTCGCCGCCGACTCCGGCGTAATCACCTCGTTCTCACGTGCAACCATCTCGTCCGTAATCGGATTGCGTATGTTGTCTCTCGCCGTCCTGCCTATAATCAATTGCGACAGCGGCACGTCTATCTGATCGCCCCGGCTCACCACGCTCTTGGTGATGCCCTGAAGAGTTCCGCAATCACGCTCGGTCACAATCATGTTCTGAGCCACGTCGATGAGCTTGCGGGTCAGATAGCCCGAATTGGCCGTCTTCAAAGCCGTATCCGCCAGACCCTTGCGGGCGCCGTGCGTCGAGCTGAAGTACTCCAGAACCGTCAGCCCCTCTCGGAAGTTCGCCTTGATCGGAGTCTCAATAATCTCACCGCTGGGCTTGGCCATCAACGCACGCATACCCGCAAGCTGCTGTATCTGGTCCACACTGCCTCGCGCTCCAGAATCGCTCATCAGGTAAATGGGATTCAGGTACGGCGTGCCGTCCTCCTTCCTGTCATCCCGAAGCCCTCGCATCATTTCGCTGGTTACCGCCACACGGGCATGAGTCCAGGCGTCGATCACCTGGTTGTATCGCTCGCCTTCCGTCAGCACGCCAATCCGGTAGTTCCTTTGGATCGCCTTGACCCTCTTCTCGGTCTCCTCGATGATCTCCGGCTTCTTCGGCGGTATCTTCAGGTCCGTCACGCCGAAGCTCAGGCCCGCCAGCGTTGCATATCGGAAACCCAAATCCTTTATTTCGTCGAGCAGCTCCACCGTCTCGGCACTGCTGGCAAAGCTGTAACAGTCGCTGATTGCCTGGCCCAGCATTTTCTGAGACATCGTTACATTGTAGAAAGGCATTTCTGCCGGAAGTGCGTCATTGAAAATACACCGGCCTACCGTAGTCTCGATAACCCGCGACTTGACGGTCTGAAAACCAACGCCTGCGTCGGTAACAACCTTGTCTTTGCCAATCCTGACCTTGACCTTCGCCTGCAAACTCACCTTTCCCAGGTCGTAGGTGGTTATTGCTTCAAAAACATCCCTGAAAGTCGAACCCTCGCCTTTTTCCTTCTCGGCCATAAAAGTCAAATAGTAGTTGCCCATAACCATGTCCTGCGAGGGTCCAACCATGGGCGAGCCGTTCGCCGGCGAAAAGATGTTGTTGGTGGTCATCATCAAGGTGTGCGCCTCGGCCTGTGCTTCAATGCTCAGGGGCAGGTGAACCGCCATCTGGTCGCCGTCGAAGTCGGCGTTGAAACCCTTGCAGGCCAGAGGGTGAAGCATGATGGCGTTGCCTTCCACAAGCGTCGGCTCGAAGGCCTGAATGCCCATCCGATGAAGGGTGGGCGCTCGATTCAGCAGAACCGGGTGCTGATGAATGACCTCTTCCAGTATGTCCCACACCTGCTCGTCACGGCGCTCGATCATCCGCTTTGCGCTCTTGATGGTGTCGGCCAGTCCGTGCTGTTTGAGCTTGCGAATGATGAACGGCTGATACAGCTCCAGCGCAATTCTCTTGGGCAGGCCGCACTGATAGAGCTTCAGATTGGGCCCAACCACAATGACCGAACGGGCAGAGTAGTCCACTCGCTTGCCGAGCAGGTTCTCACGGAAGCGCCCCTGCTTGCCCTTTATCATATCTGTAAGGCTCTTGAGAGGCCGGTTGTTGCTGCCGAGAACCGGCCGGCGGCACCGCCCGTTATCCAGGAGCGAATCCACCGCCTGCTGAAGCATACGCTTCTCGTTTCGGATAATCACATCCGGAGCATTTAGGTCGATGAGCTTCTTGAGACGGTTGTTCCGATTAATAATTCGTCTGTACAGGTCGTTCAAATCGCTGGTTGCGAAGTTGCCGCTCTCAAGCAGAACCAAGGGCCGCAAGTCCGGTGGAATGACAGGAATAACCTCAAGCACCATCCAGTCCGGCTTATTATTGCTGCTCTTGACGGCATTTACGCTTTTAAGGCGCTTCGTAAGCTCCTTGACTTTCTGCTTGCTTCCGGTCTTCGCTATGGCCGCTCTCAATTCCTGGCCCAACAAGTCGAGATCCAGCGCCGCCAGCAGCGTCCTGATGGCCTCGGCGCCCATTGACGCCCTGAACGAGCTGCCGTACTTGCTTGTGGCCTCACGGTATTCCTCTTCGCTAAGAAGCCGTCCTCGCTTCAACGGACTGTCGCCGGCGTCGGTCACCACATAGTCCTGAAAATAAATTATCTTTTCGAGGTCGGATGACTTCATTGCCAGCAGGGTCCCAAGATGGTTCGGTATGGCCTTGAAGAACCATATATGGACGACGGGTGCGGCAAGATTAATATGTCCCATTCGCTTGCGGCGAACACGGCTGTGGGTAACCTTGACGCCGCAACGGTCACAGATTATCCCTTTGAATTTGGTGCCTTTGTATTTGCCGCAGGCGCATTCCCAGTCGCGCTCCGGACCAAAAATCCGCTCACAGAACAAACCGTCCTTTTCGGGGCGATAGGTACGATAATTGATGGTTTCCGGCTTACGAACCTCGCCAAAAGACCAGCTGCGAATATCATTGGGACTGGCAAGAGAGATTTTCACCGACCCATAATCGTTAATACGATCGTAAATATTGCCTAACATTTGCGGCCAGCTCCTGAAAAACCGAATAACTGTGACTTTTCACGTTTACTTGCCCGTTGCTGACTTTGCGCTTTTAATCGGCGCTCGACTGTGCTCAAAAGCCTATGCCACCGAGGCGCTTCTTTTCAAGCTGAATATTAAGCCCGAGACCTCTTAACTCGTTGCAGAGAACGTCAAAGGATAATGGCGTCCCCGCTTCCAAGGTGTTCTGTCCTTTAACCATGGACTCGTAAATCTTCGTACGGCCTTCAATATCGTCGCTCTTGACGGTCAGCATCTCCTGGAGCGTATAAGCGGCACCATATCCTTCCAGAGCCCACACTTCCATCTCGCCGAACCTTTGTCCGCCCGTTCTGGTTTTTCCACCGAGCGGCTGCTGGGTAATCAGACTGTAGGGCCCGGTAGCCCTAGCGTGAATCTTGTCATCGACAAGATGGTGGAGCTTCATCATGTAGATGTACCCGACGGTCGCGGTCTGGTCGAACGGCTCACCCGTCCTGCCATCATATAACTGAATCTTCAGGCTTGGGGGGATATTGACAAAAAACTCCTCGCCAGGCGGCGCCTGCTTCTTTTGTTCCAGCTCGACCCGACGCGACTTCATGAGCTCATTTGCTTCAGCCGTTAGCTGCTGTATATCAGATTCGGCAGCACCGTCGAAAACGGGAGAAACGGCGTGGAAGCCGAGGACCTTTGCCACCCATCCAAGATGGGTTTCAAGAATCTGCCCGACGTTCATTCGGCTGGGCACTCCGAGGGGATTGAGGAGTATTTCAAGGCTCGTACCATCTTCGAGGAAGGGCATATCCTCCTCTGGTACGATCTTGGCGATGACCCCTTTGTTGCCGTGTCGGCCTGCGACCTTGTCGCCCACGGAAAGCGTCCGCTTGGCGGCAACATAGACTTTTACCATCTCCAGAACACCGCTGGGCAATTCATCGCCATGTTTCAGACGTTCGAGCCTGCGTTGCCTCTCCTGCTGAACCTCCGATATATTCACCAAATACTTGTCCAATAACTTTTGAACATTCTCCCGGATGGAGGCAGGTCTGACCCACTTGATATCGAAGTTTTCCACCTGCTCATAGACGACCTCGTCATCCGAGCTTTCGCCCACCTTCTGACGAGTGGAGGGGTCTATGATGGTAACATCAAACTTGCTGTGGACCGCCTCGATCATCTGCCTGAATATGAGGCATTCTTTGGCTTTGGTTTGCTTTTCATATTCACTCATTTGCGCCCTGAGCGCCTTCTTTTGCTCCTCACCGCCCACGCCCCGTCTGGTGAAGCATTCAGTTTTTATCACCACGCCCTCATATCCGCTGGGCAGCTCGAGGGAGTCGTTCTTGACGTCCTCGCCGGCTCTACCAAATATGGCGTGCAACAGTTTCTCTTCCGGCGTCAGCTCGGTCTTGCTCTTGGGAACAACCTTGCCGACCAGGACATCGCCGGGACACACTCTGGTTCCCTCGCGAATTATTCCGTGCTCGTCAAGGTTTCGCAGGGCTCTTTCGCCGACATTGGGAATATCGCGGGTGAACTCCTCGCTACCCAGGCGGGTCTCCCGAACTTCCGCCGTAAATTCATCGATGTGGATGCTGGTGAAGCTGTCATTTCTCACAAGTTTCTCACTGATAACGATGGCGTCCTCGAAATTAAAACCGTCGAATGAGACAAATCCGACGAGCACGTTCTTGCCGAGGGCCAGCACTCCATCGGCGGTGCCCCCCCCATCTGCTATGATTTGATCTTTCGATACGCTCTGGCCGAGCTTGACGGTGGGTTTCTGGTTGAGACAGGTTCTTTCGTTAAGCCCGACAAATTTCTCCAGCTTATACTCATCGGTTTGGTCAATTACGATGTGCTGTGAGTCAACGTCGGTAACAGTTCCGGCCCTCTTTGCGCGGACCACCATGCTGGAGTTTTGGCCGACGACCTTCTCCATACCGGTCCCGACCAGCGGCGGTTCTGTCTTGAGCAGAGGGACAGCCTGCCGCTGCATATTCGAACCCATTAGCGCGCGGTTGGCATCATCATGCTCAAGAAATGGAACAAGCGAAGCGGAAATTCCCACGATTTGCTTGGGAGAGATATCGACGTAGTTAACCTCTTCGCTCAAAACATGGGCAAGCTCACCGTTGTGCCTGGCCAGCACCATTCCCTGACGAATCTTGCCCGTCTCCGGCTCAACCTCGCTCGGGGGCGCAAATATCACTTTCATTTCCTCATCAGCACGCAAATACTCGACCTCATCGGTGACCTTGCCGTTCTTGACTTTGCGATACGGTGTAAGCAAAAAACCGTACTGGTCCACCGAGGCGAATATCGCCAAAGAGGCGATCAAGCCGATGTTTGTTCCTTCTGGGGTCTCGATCGGACAGACTCTGCCATAGTGGCTTATATGGACATCGCGCACCTCAAAACCGGCCCGCCTTCGGTTCAGCCCACCGGGTCCCAGTGCCGAAAGGCGTCTTTCGTGAGTCAACTGACTCAAGGCATTTGTCTGATCCACGACCTGACTCAACTCACCCCGGCCAAAGAAATAGTTTATGCTGCTGGAGACGCTTTTGGAGTTCACCAGATCCGCTATGCGCAGCGGCTCTTCGGTATCGCGTCTCATGCTCATGCGTTCCTGAACGGTCTTGCGAAGCTTCAGCAGACCTTTTCTGATTTCGTCTCCGGCCAACTCCTCTATCGTGCGCAACCTCCGGTTACCCAAATGGTCGATATCATCGACCTCTCCCTCGTTATTGCGCAGAGCGAGTATATATCGCATTGTATTAAGAAAATCCTCCGGACGTAGCGTCATCTCATGCTCATCGACCGACTGGTCAAACTTGCGGTTCAATCTGAACCTGCCCACCTCGCCCAGACGGTAGCGGTTGGGATCAAAGAACTTCTCGGCGAAGAATGTCCTGGCTTTTTCCTCATTAGGCGGATTGCCGGGCCTGAGCCTCATGTAGAACTTCAGCAGCGCCTGCTCATGGCTCTGGCAGTCGTCTTCGGCCAGCGTATTCAAGATGAGGGTGTCGCGAACCTGTTCGATAACCTCAATAAGGTTTGGGGGTCTAGTCAGCCATTCTTTTATCGCCTTCCGCAGGCTGTCATCGGGATGAGCCTGAGAATAATGGCTATCTACCATTCGCCCGTATATCCCTTTTCCTTGACGTAAACGCGCGATGCCTACATATCCGTGGTTTACCAACCCGGTTTTCTTGTTGCGGAAGAAATAGAGACCAGGCTCTCTAAATGCAGGGTCTTCAACTTCATGCGGATTGGAATACCAAGGTGTTTTGTCTTGCATCTTATTCTTACATTCTTGAAGTATCTGTTTCTGTTGGTCAGTGCTCTCTCTGTCGCACCTCTTCAAAAATTCTCTACGTTTCTTTTCGTCACGAGCGTCATCATTGTCTTTGTCGTTCTTCTTGTTGAATCTTGGCAAATGGCGGGTTTTCTCATCGACCTTGCCAGGGTCTGGGTACTCAAGCATGAGCCTATTTTCAACAAACTCCAAGAGCGATTTTAATTTCGCGTCATCCTGCGCGAGGGTGGGTGTCGGGACATATTTGAATTCCAATTCTTCTTTGAGATATTTTGTGATCCTGTTCTGAGTAATCCGGCCTTCGGAAGCACCCACGCTTTGCTGTACCAGCGATACCTTGTCACCAATCTGCCTGCCGGCCTTTACTATAATTTCGCCGGTCTCTGTATCGACGATCGGCCCTACCGCCCACATGGTCGGGGCCAGTTTTGCCACCGGAATGGTCTTGGTCGGATAGAAGGCACGTATAATCTGCTCAGCGGCGGCGTAGGCCGGATCGATTGCCCGCAAAAAGATGGTGGCTGGTATCTTGCTGGACTGGTCAATCTTGACGACCAAAATGTCTCTGTGAGTGACGCTTATTTCTATCCAGCTTCCCCTTTCGGGAATGATTCTGCCGCCATGAAGCACCCGGTCGCCTTCCTTGCTCTCGATGAGAAAATCGACGCCCGGGCTGCGATGGAGCTGGCTTACGATGACGCGCTCGGCGCCGTTGATAATAAACTCGCCGCCGCCAATCATCACGGGTATCTCACCGAGATATATCGTCTGCTCAGCCAGGTCCTCCTTGTCTTTGCTGCGCAATCTGCAACAGACTTTCAGCGGATAGCCGTATGTCAGCCTTAGTTGTCGGCATTCATTGGGTGTATAACGCGGTCTCTCCAGCTCATAGTACAGATATTCCAGGTACATTGTCTTGTCATAATTTTGGACAGGGAATATCTCGTGAAACAGCGCCTCGAGTCCGACACGCTTTCTTTTGGTAGGCTCGGCCTCTTGCTGCAAAAAGCGTTCGTAGCTGTTTTTCTGTATGTCGACCAGGTTGGGGACCTCGATCGCATCCCGAACTTTGCCAAAACTGCGAATGGTCTGTAGAACCATACCACACTCCCGTAATCAGCTGACAGCGGACAAATGTGCCGCACGGCCGCTTTCCGCCCGCCATCAAGGACCATTTTTTCTTCAGGCCACCTCAACTACCGCGCCGGACGCCTCAAGCTGCTTTTTCGCGGCCTCCGCCTCTTCCTTGCTCACGCCCTGCTTAACCGGCTTCGGAACGCCCTCAACGAGGTCTTTGGCCTCTTTCAGGCCCAGCCCCGTCAACGCCCTTACCTCCTTGATAACCTGAATCTTCTTATCGCCAAATTCTTTCAGAATCACATCAAAGGTGGTTTTCTCTTCCTTTTCCTCAGCCTTGTCCTGGGCAGCGGGGCCCGCCACCATAACAGCAGCGCCTGCCGCCGGCTCAATACCGTACTCCTCCTTGAGATAATCGCCGAGCTCCTTGGCCTGCATAAGCGTCAAACCGACGATTTTATCGCCGAGCTTCTTAACCTCACTGCTCCATTTCTTTCCTTCTTTGGTTTCCTCTGATTGCACTGCTTCTTTCACCTGCTCTTGCGCCATCTTAGGTTCACTCCCATAACTTAACGCCGGGTGGTAGCCGAAACTACGCCGTTTCGTTTAACTCCGCTACAGAAGCGGAGACAGCCACCTTGGCAATTAATAATCTCCAAGAAAATTCCGTTAAAGATTCGGTCTAAGCCGCCCGTTTTTCAGCCTTTTCGACGATAGTCTTTATACAACCGGCGATAATCCCCCCAGCAGCGCCGAAGGCGGCCGTCAGGTTCGCCGCGGGTGATTTGGCCAGAGTGACTATCCTGCCCTGCAATTGTGCCCGCGTCGGCATCTTCGAAAGCGCCTCGGCCGATTTGGCATCCAACACAGATCCGTCCAAGAAGGCTCCCTTAATCTTTATGGCAGGCACCTTCTTGACCCATTCTACCATCTCTTTGGCCACATCGACCACGGTATCGCCGCCATAAGCAACCGCGCAGGCGCCGTGGAACAAAGTCGCCGCTGCCTCCATCCCGCGGTTGCACAAGGCCTTCTTGAACAGTGAATTCTTGACAACTGACAATCTGACGCCTTTGTTCTTGAGCTCGCCCCGCATGAGGTTATTATCAACACCGCCGACTCCTTCGGTGCTGACAACCAAAAAATCGGCAACACCTTTCTCAAGAATTCTCTTTTCCAGTTCTGCCCACAGCAGCTCTTTTACGTATTTGCTCATCTGTTCACCTATCAGTTCTTGATGCACACGTCAGGTCATCCGTTATCCGCGTGATCGACTTCGTTTAAATACTCACTGTTACACCGGGGCTCATCGTCGCAGACAAGGACATTTTCCTAATATACGTGCCTTTGGTTGCCGCCGGCTTGATTCTCCTTAAGTGCGAGACAAAAGCCTCAATGTTGTCGACAAGCTTCTGCGTATCAAAGCTTTGCTTGCCGACAACCACATGAACATTACCGCCCGCATCATTTTTGAACTCGACCTTGCCTGCAGCGAACTCGGACACCGCCGTGACGATATCGCTGGTCACGGTGCCATTCTTAGGTGAAGGCATTTTTCCCTGCGGTCCAAGGATTCGCCCGAGCTTGCCCACCTTGCTCATCACCTTTGGCGAGGCGACCGCCACATCGAAATCCATCCATCCGTCGGAGATTTTCTTTACGAGGGCGTCACAACCAGCTTCAACAGCGCCGGCCTTTCGAGCAGCCTCCACATCCGTATCTTCGCAGAAGGCAATAACCTTTTTTTGCTTGCCTATTCCGTGCGGCAAAGAGAGAGAGCCGCGAACCAACTGGTCGGCCTGCTTCGGATCAATGCCCAGGTGCATCACACATTCTATGGTCTGGTCAAATTTCGCGGTTTTGAACGATTTCACCTTCTCGACGGCTTCGGCCAGGCTCACTGACTCCCTGCTTACATCCTGCGATTCTTTTTTATATCTCTTGCTTCTAAATCTCATAAACTCTGTCTCTAATCTTCCGGGTCATCCTCAAAAACATCATGCCACCGCCGCAGTTAACAGGCATATAGCGAACATTTCACGACGGCGGGGGTACTATTTCTATGCCCATACTTCGGGCGGTGCCGGCAATAATTCTTTCAGCCTGATCAAGGTCATAGGCGTTCAAATCCTTGAACTTGGTCTCGGCAATCTGACGAAGCTGCTCGCTGGTGATTTGGCCGACCTTTTCCTTATTCGGAACACCACTTCCTTTTGCAATGTCTGCGGCCTGTTTTAGTAGGACCGCGGCCGGGGGACTCTTGACTTCAAAAACAAAACTCTTGTCTGTATGGACAGTGATAACCACGGGCACGATTGTTCCGTTAAGGTCTTTTGTACGCTCGTTGAACTGGGAGACGAACTGCCCAATATTGACACCATGCTGACCCAGCGCCGGCCCTATGGGAGGCGCCGGCGTAGCCTGTCCGCCGGGGGCCTGCAATTTGATCTTGAATGCCACTTCTTTAGCCATCGCTCATACCTCACATACCCTCGTCGCCTCCTGAGAGGGCTTCTTACAGCTTCTCAATCTGCCAATATTCTATGTCAAGCGGAGTGCTTCGGCCGAATATTGCAACAATCACCTTGACGAGACCGCGCTGAGGATCAATTGAATCGACGGTACCCTCGAAATTCTCGAACGCACCTTCTCGAATCTTAATCAAATCCCCCTTCTTGAACTCTACTTTGATGCTCGGCGCTTCCTCCAGCTTTTCCGCCTCCAAGAGCATCTTGGCAACGTCGGTGTCCCGCATGGGGGTCGGAATCCCCTCGGCACCGATAAAATCTCCCACGTCAGAAGTTTCCTTGATCATGAACCAGGCTTTTTCGGGGACCCGGCTGTCCTCTGTCGGCTCCATCTCCATAAAAACATAGCCGGGATATAGTTTCCGCTTATGGACCGTTTGCTTGCCGCTGCGAATACGCTTGACCATCTCCACAGGAACCTCTATCCTGCCAATAATGTCACTCAGCTCTTGCCTTTCCACTTTCTGCAAAAGAGCCTCTTTAACCTGCACTTCTTTATTGGCAGCAACTCGCAACACATACCATTGCATAATCAGCACCTAAACCGTCAGAGCCCAAAGTGCACTTCGCTCCAATTATACGGCATAAACACGCCAAAAGAATCGGTTGCCGTATCGTTCCCCTCGGGCGTCCAAACAAAAACAGGACCGTTGTCAGCCCCAACAGTCTCCCTATGCCGTGCGACGAGCCCGACTATCCCTCCTGATACGCCTGACTCCTTTATCATCTGAACCCCAATCTCAAGATATATTCTGAGACCCAAACATCTCCGTTCTTGCCCAAATGGCCATCATCTCACTCCTCCTCGCAGCAAATGCTATTGCAACAGCCAGCTGAAGAACTGGAAGAATAATAAATCCGTGATGCCCAGAAGCACGGCCATGATAATCACAACAATAATAACGATAAAAGTCGAAACGGCTATTTCCTTCCTGCTGGACCAGCTAACCTTCTTAATCTCGCCTTCAGCAGCAATCATAAAATCAGCCACGGCAGGCTTATTAACCAGCCAGAATATCAAAAGGCTGGAGGCAATGAACAAGCCCGCCGGAACCATAGTCGCAACCCACAGGCTTGCTCTGCGACTTAGACCGGGCATCCCGGCTTCCAGCAAGTTGTACAGGCGCCAGCAACCCAATGTTACGATTATGGCGAATCCAAAAGCACTCCAAAGCCTCGTGTAGCTGCCTTGGCCACGTTTGTAAATATCAAAAATCATATCAGACTAATCCTCGGCCTTTCGGTCTCCTTTCAATCGACAGGCAGCTTCAGCAAAGCAGGCCAGGAGGGAATCGAACCCCCAACCTTCGGTTTTGGAGACCGACGCTCTGCCAATTGAGCTACTGGCCTAATTCGCCAAAGGCCGCGTTTTGATTTCCTACTTTCTGCGTATCTTGTGAACCGTATGTTTCCGTTCGCTGCTGCAGAACCTTTTCAACTGCAACTTTGGCGTGCCTTCTGCCACACTTACGCTTGTGCGGTAGTTCCTCTGGCCACAGCCGGTACATTCGAGCCATACATACTCTCTTTTGCTCTTTTTTTTAGCCATAAAGTCCGTCCCCGCCGAGCAGGCTCGCCTACTTGCAAGACTCCTTAAACTGCCGATACCCGAAGTCCCCACCGCAGCAATCGGGAACAATACGAGCGTCTTTGCTTACAACCATCGCGGAGTTCAACAGTTATTCGGAGATTCTTATTCAAGAATCTTGGTCACCACTCCGGCGCCGACCGTCCGGCCGCCTTCACGAATAGCAAACCGCAGACCTTCCTCCATTGCGATGGGAGAAATGATCTGCACCTCCATAGCGATATTATCTCCCGGCATGCACATCTCTGCGCTCTTACCTTCCCTGCTCATCAATCCGAGTACGCCACCGGTAACGTCTGTTGTTCTGAAGTAGAATTGCGGCTTGTAACCGGCGAAAAACGGCGTATGGCGGCCCCCTTCTTCCTTTGTCAGGACGTAAACCTCAGCGTAAAACTTGGTATGAGGAGTAATACTGCCGGGGGCGGCAATAACCTGGCCACGCTCCAGATCCTTTTTTTCAACGCCCCGCAGAAGCACACCGATATTGTCGCCCGCCTGCCCCTCATCAAGCGTCTTGTTGAACATCTCCACGCCGGTAACGACCGTCTTTCGAATCTCCTTCGCAAGTCCAACTATCTCGATCTCCTCACCGACCCGTACTTTGCCGCGATCCACGCGCCCGGTACCCACGGTGCCGCGTCCCTTGATGCTGAAAACATCCTCGACAGGCATAAGGAACGGCTTATCAACCTCGCGCGGAGGAATCGGGATATACTCATCCATCGCCTTGAGCAATTCGACAATAGGCTGACAGGCAGGGTCGTCGAGGCTTTGTGCGTTCATCGCCTGTATGGCCGATCCGCGGATCAGCGGTGTATCGTCCCCAGGAAAGTCATACTTGCTAAGCAACTCTCTAGTCTCCAGTTCGACCAAATCAAGCAGTTCAGGATCATCAACCAGATCTACCTTGTTAAGGAAGACCACAATAGTAGGCACGTTAACCTGGCGGGCGAGCAGGATGTGCTCTCGCGTTTGTGGCATGGGGCCATCGGCTGCACTCACCACAAGTATGGCGCCGTCCATCTGTGCAGCACCAGTGATCATATTCTTGACGTAGTCTGCATGGCCGGGACAATCAACGTGGGCGTAGTGCCGATTCTCCGTGACGTACTCCACATGCGCGGTGGCTATGGTGAGAATCTTCGTTGCGTCCCGGCGTCCCTGAGACTCCGACGCTTTTGCAATGTCGTCGTAAGACTTGAACTTACAGAGCCCCTTGAACTCCATCACCTTTGTCATTGCAGCCGTCAAGGTCGTCTTGCCGTGATCGACGTGACCGATCGTTCCCACATTCACATGTGGTTTTGTCCGCTCAAATACCGCCTTAGCCATCTTACCTTAAACCTCCAATACACGGGGTTACTATTAGTTTCCTCACCTCAACGTGACTCGAAAACAGTTATTCAAACCTCTATAAACAACCTTCAACTGAGATTGCTAAACACCAAGCCTTCCCAGCTTGACCTGCTTGCATTCAGCTGCTGATGGGATTTGAACCCATGACCTCGTCCTTACCAAGGACGCGCTCTACCTGCTGAGCTACAGCAGCAACGCCAAATCTGTTATTCACCGACGTCCAGCAAAGCGTACACGGAACCGCTCACTCAACTGCCAGTTAGCCCCCGAGCGGCACCTCGGCCCGGTTTCCCCATTCAAGAAACACAACCCATAGGGCCGGAACACACACGTCCTTCTTATTCATAACATAAACGAACTATGATAAATAAGCCGCCGCCGTAGTGCAAACATAAAAACCCGGAAAAATACAAAAAACTTAAAAAAAACAAAAAAACTACGGGGCTTTCGCTTTTTCCCCAAAAAATCCCATCAAAAACACCGTTGTGGCCAAGCCTTACCCCAAGAAGAGTGACAGCTGCTCGCCGAGCACTGAATGCAGGCAATCACTCATTGAGCTTCCTCGGCTTACCAATTTCTTCCGCACCGCCGAGACGCGTAGTCCAGCGGGTCAAGAACTCCTGCCACTTCGGTTTCGGTCGTACAGGCTCTTTCACTTTGGCAAAGAATTCGGCCAGCACCGTGTTCGGATCAACCGCGGGGGATGGTTGGCGAAAATAGTTGTCAATAGACAGGGCGACAGGACAGTTAGCGTCTAAGTCTTTTACCAGCAAATAGTTATCAACCAATCGAGCTGCCATCGCCGCGTTGGGCCACCTCAAATAGGCATCTAACAAGTCCGGCAAAATTGCCTCCTTTTCCTCCGCAAGCTCCGCCATCTCGTGCAACATTCCAAAGTAGTTTGCAGCTTGTTCAAAATTGCCTATTCTCTTGTATAGATTAGCCAATTGCCTCCGGACATCTTTCAACGCGTCAGGCCTATTTGTCTCCAAAAACCTTTGCTCGGCAATTTTAAGGACCGCGAGTCTCTGTTCAGTGGATAACCCGCTATCGGGGGCCGGTGAATCGAATTTCACCACCCAATCGGTCAAAACAGCGACATCAGACTTCTTCAGTATGCTCAGCATTGACTCCCAGGCCACGCTTTCCACGCCCGAGCCCTTCATTTCCCACAGCCAAGCCAAATCATCTTTGCCGCCGACTTCACCTGCGAGGCTTACCACCTTTTTCCTTATTTCTATTCTCGGATCATTGAACAAATCGGTCTTTCTGAAGGCGGTCAGCGCCCTCATCTTATCAATATTGATAAGCCCGTCAACGGCTGCTTCCCGGACCAAGTCGGTCTTGTCAACCAACGCCTGCTCGAACAAAGCCCCGAAAAGCTTCGCTGATTCGGTTTTGCAGGAACTTTCGGGCGCGCATAGCCCCGCCATGGTGCTCAGCAATCCGGCCCGCAGTGCTCCGTCGGGGTTTTCCTTTTCCTGCCCGTACCTTTGGGCAAGCAAGCGAAGATACGCTCCAAAATCCGTTGTTGGCAAGGCATTGCGCTCAAGCAGCAGCTTCTTTATTACTTCAGCCCCCTTCAGTGCCTTTCCGGGGGCTTGTTTGGACAAGTACTCTCCGGCCCATTCCAGGACCTGGCTTTTTATCTCGGGTGAAACCTTCATTGGCGAAGAACAGACCACGCCCAGCGCAGAGAAGATTTCCGTCCTGACCTCGTCATCTTGTTCGACTTTATGCTGTTCCAAGAGTTTCTCTGCGGAATTCACACCCACTATCAAAGAAAGTAAGCCCGCCGTTTTCAAGCGAACTTCCCGGTTCTCGTCGGAAAGCAAGCCGAGCAGGATAGGCCCCACCTCGCCGGGCAGTTGCGCAGGCTCCGTTCCTGTCAGCCACTCCGAGACCTTTCGCAAGGCCCATAGTCTCATCGCTGCTTCGGAACCGGCCAGATGCTCGGCCAGGACAGTGCCTCTGGCCGCGACATCCTTCATGCCGGAGTAATACTTATCGAGGACGCTCAAATACTGGTTTCGCCACATATCGCGTCCAGTCTCCAGTTCGCGCATCTGCTCGCGTTGCCGTACTATCTGGCCGCGCAGGAACGCCTCGTTTCCTTTGCGTTTGATTTCAATAATGATTCCTCTGCGAGCGTCTGCATCTTTTCCTATCGGTATGCCCAGGAGTCTCAGGGCGTTCTCTGATGCTGCGGCTACCTGGAGCTCCGGGTCATCGAGCAGCTCAATAAGTTTAACGACCGCCCTCATATCCGGCTGAAGCTTCAGTGCATATATTGCACTCAATCTGGCTCTGGGAGTCTGCGAGGAATCCATCGCCAGACTTTCGAGGAAACTTGATATCTGGTCATACTCGTATATCAGAGTTGCTTCGGCGGCGAGTTTGGCAATAGCGGAATTCTCGGCAGTCAAGAGCCGACACAGCGGCCCAATGAAGTCTTCTTTATTTTTTATGGGTTTAAGCGACGTTCGAGTTTGACTCAATGCCCTGCAGACGGCCGAGCGTGCGGTGCCGTTGTCGGAGTTCTCCAATATGTCGAGCAGGACTTGTCGGGCCGCCGGGTCGCTACGGGACAGGAGCAGGTCCGCCGCATTGATGCGCATTTGCAGGCTTGAGCTTTTATCGGTCAGCGCGTCTTTGTAGAACTGCAATTGGGTATCCGCCGTCGTCTTTTCAGGAGAGGCGGCGGTCGGCAGAGCCGGCTCATCCTGACTGAGGCCGGCCCGTTGACAGCCTACGAACAACACCAATATCACCAGAAAGAGGCGCTTTATAACCATTCGGATGATCCCGAATATAACGTTGTTTGTCAGTTTGGCACCCACAAGTTTAACCCAAAGACTCCGCCAAAGTCAAGCAGTTTTGACTTTTTGGTTATTACCCAGGTCAATGAGCATCACTGCCTTGGGTGGTATTGCTTGTGAATCCTTCGCAGTCTCTCCTGGTCAACATGGGTATATATCTGGGTAGTCGCTATATCCACATGCCCGAGCATTTCCTGTACGCTTCGCAAATCAGCGCCGCCGGTCAACAGATGCGTTGCGAAGCAATGTCTCAACGTATGGACGGTCAGGTTTCTCGGCATCCCCGAGCGGACTGCGTATTTCCTGACCAATCTCCAGATTTCAATACGACTCAAAGGCCTGCCTGTTCGGGACAGTAAGAGAAAATCGCCGCTAAAAGGCTTGGCCAAGTCCGGTCTGAGTGCTTTGAGATATTCGACGGTCGCGGCAATGGCGACCCTGCCAAGTGGAATTACTCGCTCCCGATTGCCCTTACCGAGGCAGCGCAGATACCCGATGTCGAGATTCAGGTCCGAGGTCTTCAGGCCAGCCACCTCACTGGCACGCACTCCGGTAGCATAAAGTAATTCGAGCATGGCCTTATCTCGAAGGTAGAAGGCCTCGTCCGGCGAAGGGGCGTTCAGGAGATTGAGAACCTGCTGTTTGTTGCAGACGACGGGCAGCCTCTGCCAGAGCTTGGGCCCTTCGAGAATGCCGGCGAAATCGTCGTCGATAAGGCCGGTGAACTTGGCGAATCGCAGGAGCATCCTTATGGCTACCAGGGCGCGCTTGATCGAAGCCTCGCTTTTGCCGCCGCCGGCAGGTTGGGTGAGGAACCGCTGGTAACCTTGGATGAGGGTCGGTCTAATCTGTCTGAGCTGGTTTACCTTGCCGGATTTGCAGTATTTGAGGAACCCTTTCAGGTCGCGGCCGTAGGCCAGGACGGTATTGGTGGATAGACCCACCTCGACGGTCAGGTAGTCGAGAAAATCCTTGGCGCTGCGGCCCAGGGGCAGAGAAAGCAGCTTCCGGCCAACAGATTGTGTCTGCATCGAGGGCATTGAAGTAATCAGCAGGTGTTCTGTCCGCCGTGCCTCGCACGGCCCTAAACCTAAATATCGGCATTGAAAGGAGTTAACCTTTAGCGGGCACGTGAGTCCTCGCAATGGGCGAAGAATCCGGCCGCATATGGTGGGCGAGATTTGCAAGGATGGGGAGGTTTGAAGGGTTTCTGAGTGCGAGGCCGTCAATGAGTAGGTGGGGGGTTTGAAATTGGGTCCCATCCGACTTCGCCGTGGCAAGCAGACTCCGCCGCGATAAATTGGCTTTGTTTGGGTTTGTTTTGGCTTTGGGTGGCCCTGACGGGCGAAAAATTGGGTTTGCTTTGGGTTCGTTTGGGTTTGTTTTGGCTTTGCTTTTCGGGCGGCCGAAGGCCTTGTTTTTTCGTAACCCATTGTGGCAACCGAGGTTAGGTTCATTTTGGGGTTTTTCGAAATTGGGTTTGTTTTGCATAATTTGTTGATAAATTCGTACGTAATCCTTCGTACATTTTCACTTTCGGGGCAGGATTGGTGGGGTTTAAGCGGGTGGTGAGTCGGGATTAGTGATTGGTAACTCACTTTTGGGTGTCGAGTAGGGTTCAATATTCAGTTTTCAGGCGTCCGCCTTCGCGCGAGGCTAGGGCGGATCTTCGACGGGCGGTTTTGCGTCCGCCCGGGGGCCGAAAACCGGCCCATCTTCGAGATTATACCCGATTTTGGGGGGAAAGTAAAGGAAAAAGTGGGCAAGACAAAGGACCCAAGACTCAGGACGCAAGAGGCGGGAAGGGTGGAGCGGGGAGCGTGGAGGGGGGAGGAGGGGAACAGCAGAAATCAAAAGGCAAAAATACAACGCAAGAATCAAAAAGGGTGGTTCGTGGGTGATTGTGCGGGTTTTTTGATTTTATTGGCCACCGAGGTTCCTCCAGACGGATGGCGGACAACTGGCGGGCAAGTTTTGGTTTAGAAAGACGGTGGCTATCGGGATTATCCAACCAAAGCAGAAAAAACGCGGCGGAGCAGAAATAAGTATATGGTGCCCTATATTTAGATTAGTTTTTAGTTTTTTTGCCGCTCCACAGCCCTAACTGGTTTTCTTTTGCCTGCTTTTCGAGATAATCGAACTGTTTCATAAACTGGAACGGTTCATATATATAATTATAAGCATACCCCTCTGCGACGAGTTTAGCGTTGACTAAAGTGCCATCTTCCAAAAAGACATATCTTAGAAGTCTATTGTATTTATCTCTGTTTGACTGCATTGGGTCTGGGATTAAATAGACCGGCTGGTTTTCCAGGAGCTGCTTAGTGTAACGGGCGGCTTCGGGGCCGAAATAATCATCCTGTGGATTATGAGGACCTGCTATCTCAGGGGTATCCATCCCGACCAGTCTTACGGCTTCAATTTCTCCTCCAATATCGACTTTGATTGTGTCGCCGTCGATTACTTCTACAACGCGGTAAACAGCCGACGCTTCTTTAATAGATGACGGCTCGCGGGACAGAACTTTGATTTGTTTCGGGTCATTGAGGACAATCTCCGGCCGGCCCTGATAAGACCTTATCAAGCCAGTGATTTCCACAGTTTCTCCTTCGTATTGTTCCGGGTTGGGAAATTTATATGCGTCTGAACGAAAAATTACAGCTCCAAACGGACAGGCTTTGTAATCGGGACAGAAATTTAGAAATGTAGTTTCTCTTGGTCTGTTAACATGATCCACTCTGCCTACCACACAAGCATATTCTCCCACGTGATTCGGTGGTTCAGTGTAATCGATGCGTATGGCGGCATGTTGCAACGGTTTTGCTGTTTTCGGGAGTTGTTGCGATGTTGGTCTTCTATCGATTTCGCCCTGCGGACTGACTGACGCCGGCCTTTTTGACAGCCAGATTGAGGCAGCAATTAAAGACGCCGCAACGATGATAGTTATGGGTACTTTGTTTTTCTCGAAAAAAGCTTTCATATAATAGACATCAAAAAGCAAAAATGTTTTTCAACAGCCCCGCTGTCCCTAGTTTTTCTAATTGTTCACTTTCTTATCTTGGGCTTTTACAAATATAGCCTCAATGTCGTTGCAAGTCTTTTTAATAATTTTTGTATCGTCAAGATTAAGGTCAAATGAACAGTTCAAAACGCCGGGCTTTTTTTTCCAAGGCATTTCAAAAAGTTCTAATTCTTCTGGAAATGAAAAGGTAACTTCTTCAACATGGTTTACATGTTTCAAAAAACTCTTTATGTTATGGATTGACAACGAGATTAAAGTCAATGCATGGACATTGTTTTCTGCATTCCAGTTAAGTGATAATCTGCGAGTCTTAAAATTAGGGTCTCTCCCAAGGATGTTTCCCTTAATTTCTTGAGCAAGGAAAAAACTAGTTCCAAACTCGCTACCACCCAGCGGTTTCATTTTGTCTTTCGAAGGCGCAACACCAGGAATATGTTCTAAACCCACCGATATTGAAAAACCACCAGATTTAACTCGACAGCCATGTTTTATGCTATTGTATTCGTTTCTGAAGTTTTCATCGATGAATTCAGAACTTAATTTTTGCCAAAACTCACCAAATTTAATTGCTATATTTGCATTTTGTTCTTCTCCTTGCACTAGGTGTATCATCATAGAAAAATCTTTCCATGAAGATAGTTTAACATTGTAACTGGGACTTAAATAAAGATGAAAATTATGATTTCGGATTTCCCGAATCATTCTCGGAACATCGCTCGGTCGGTATTTTAACATCCATGCATAAAAACAAAAAGGAGCCTGTAAAGTGGCACATATTAGCGAAAAAAGGGTTTCAAGGGCATGACCGTATGCCATCCTTATTGCTAGTGCGACATTCTGTTTGTGTTCTGATTGCAATTTTTCACAATAAAGCTGTGCTAAGAAATCAAAATGTTCAGAATCTATATTATGAATGGCTTCTAAGTTTCTCTGGGGCAAATCTACACCCCAGAGACAATAAGGTCTGTCGTGTACTTTGAAAGCGATATATTGATAGCCGTTTTGTGATACGCCTAACATTTTGTCTTTCCGGTCTTTTGTTAATGTATTTTAGGTCAGTTTATGGGCGATTTGTTCATCGAGTATATCTTTTACGGTAAGGGCAATGATGGATTTGCCGGTTTTTTTGAAGAAGGCCTGAATTTCTGAGATGGCGTCGGCGGAGTAGTCGAACGAGACGAAGAAGCCCTTGTTGCGGTCTTCGCGCATCATAACGGCCTCGAAGGAATCGATATCGGGACGGCCGACTTTGTCTTTCTGCTTGACCTGAATGGGATACCAGACATCCATAAATTCCAATTCGCCTTCTTTTTTCTTTGGCGTTGCAGAGACGGGATAGATTCGGCCATCTATACCCATATCTCCGACCTGTGCTTTATTGGGAATACCACCAAGAGCAATAACAGCCCAGTTCTCAAATTCAAACGGCGGAATCTCACGCAGCTTCTTGGTTGTTTGGAGAACACGCGGTAATTATTTCCCCGATTTTCTTCGATTGTCGTCCTTGCACAGCATCTGACAGTTCTTGGCGTCGGTTTTGCCGCCCTCGTGCCAGGGTTTGATGTGATCGGCTTGCATTTCGTCCAACTGAAACTTCTTCCTGCACTTGACGCAGACGCCCTTTTGCCTCTCGTACGCTTCCCGCTTCATGTTGGCGGAGAAGGCGCGTATGTTCAGGTGTCTTTCATCCCCATCCAGCACATACGGGTAGATTCCGGATTTCTTCTCCACATCGTCGTCCATCATCAGCTTGGCAACCTGCTTCTCCAGCTTGTCGGTATCAACCTCCTTGTCTTTGAATTCGTTGTACATACCGCCCCATTCGACTCCCTTCATCTCTTTGCGGTAGTTCGGAAACGTCGCTTTCACCCAGCCGATGACCTTCTGAAAGTATTGCCACAGCGGCGTGGCGTTCTTGTCGTCCTGGTGCTTCCCCATGTACTCTTCAATGCCGTGCGCACCGCGCCCGCCCGAAATCCAGTCGATCGCCGTTTCCAGATATTCCTGGCGGATCGGGATGCCCTTCATGTAGTCGCTGGCGAGTCCGTATGCCGGACAGCCCGTCTTGCTGAAGTATCGCTTGGCATCCGCAGTCCACGGGCCTGCATAGACGGCGTTCCGCAATTCCTGTGGGGTGTGCTCCTTCCCGGCGATATTGATCGTCCTAAACCAATCTAGTTTTTCGCTGTCGGTACCCGTGCAGAAGTACACCATGCACTTGTAGTTGAGGATTTGTTCCTGCTGATCGTCTTGCAGGTTGTTGAACGACAACTGATGGCCGCCCCAATCCATCGAGAACTCATCGTTGACGAATTGACAGATGGAAAGCGTGCGCTGCTGGCCGTCGATGACCTCGTATGTGCCATCGTCGCGCACTGCCCAATACATAACGTTGAGTGGGAAGTCGTTGCGCACGCTGTCGATGACCGCGTTGCGCTCCTTGTCGCCATAGACAAACTCCCGTTGATACGGCGGGCGGATGTCTAGCTTGCCGCCGTAGGCGACAACGCCCTGTTCGTGGTTGTCAGCGAAGCCGTCGGTCAGCTTTTTTATCGTGATTTCATAGGGTTTGATATTCATCTACTTCCTCTTGATGAGCAAGCGCGCATACGTCGGCTTGTAGGTCTTTCCCATTTTGATCGCGGCGCGCCGATTAAGGTCATTCGCGTTTGGAGTGTCCTTCTTTGTGTATTCCTTCGTTTTCAATCCCCACACGTTTCCACGATCGGTAATGCCCAATATCTCAAATTGCTCGGGGTTATACTTGTCGAGAAACGAAATGGGCACGCCCATCACTCCGTCGTAATCGCTCGGAATATCCTTGTATCGCGACACTTCGATCGCGTTGTAGTTGTCGTAAGTTGGGTATCCCTTCGCGGTATACTCCTTCACCGTGATCAATTCTTCGTGACGCTTTTGGATATCGAGGTTGGTGAACCAACAGGCATTTCCGTGACTACGCCAATTCGTTCCATTCTCGTCCCGCCAGCTTCTGACTTCTCGCATTTCGTAGTGATCCGGCACGACGAAGGCGACGGGGTGCGCATAGCCCAGCCATATCTTGTTTTCCTTTATCAGTGCGAAAATCTCCTTGTAGCTTATGGCGTTCTGGTTCCCGATGATGAGGAACTTCTTCTTGTATTTCACCAACTGCTCCACGTACTCCCGGAACAACGAGAACGGCGGATTCGTGACGACGATATCCGCTTGCATCAAAAGTTCGATGCATTCGTCACTGCGGAAGTCGCCATCGCCTTCGAGGGGGAGCAGGTCTAATCGGCTCAAGCTGGGAACGCGGCCACCCGGGGTTTGCTCGCCGTTGTAGATCAGACGCAGGCCGCGCTTGCCCTGGTGCTTGCTGAAGATGTCCGGATTAACGTTCTTGTAGCAGGTGGTGATGAGTTGCTTGAGTCCCAGTGTGTGGAACTTGTGCGAGAAGTAGTGGAAGAAGTTGCTGACCTTGGGATCATCGCAGTTGCACAGAACGGTCTTCCCCTTGAAGTGCTTGGCGTACTCCTTGAGTTCCTTCTCGATGTCGGTAAGCTGGGTGTAAAACTCGTCCTGCTTGGTCGCCTTGGCGGCGTGCAGGCTTCGATTCAGCGGCTTGTCTTGTATGTTGCGGGGAGTGTTTATCATTGGTCTCATATTAACACACCGTTCGAGAGTTGGCAATAACCTCGGTGCCATGGTGTGAGGCGTGCCAGTCGCAGTGGTAATAGAATGAGCCGGTTTTCTTTAAGACGCGGTGCAGTTCGACGCAGCGTGGCCGCATGAAGTCGATGTAGGCCTGGGTGGAGGCGTGGCGGTCTTCGAAGGAGCGTTTTTCTTTTGTTTCGGCCCAGAATACCTCATAGTTACGGTTGGAATTGAAGGGCGGGTCGATGTAAATGAGGTCGATGCATTGATCAGGGAATTTCTTTAGCTGGTCGAGGTTGTCGCCGCAATAGATGACGCGCGTATCGACGAGGACGGATGGCTTGCCAGCCGGTGGGGTCTTCCTGGATTCGGATATGGATTTCCTCACCATGTGGGTTAGTATAAAGCCTGCGTGATAATTTGCAAGATAGAAAGTCGCGAAAATTGCAGGAATCATTGGGCTGGAGGCGGCGCGTGGGCAAGCTGGGCCTTGGGTGAGCCGCTCGATGCCAATGCCGGCCTTGAATATGCCGTCACGGTGGACGGCGACCAGAACATATATGAGGTTGGTGTTCGGATGTTCGACAACTACGGCGGCTTCAGCGGAGGAGAAACCATAGTAACCCCGCTTGATGTTGGTGATGTTGTGAGCATTGACCTTGTGGCCAATACGTGCTGGTCAAGCGGCTTCGGGATGCTGTCGGAGAACCTGATGACCGGGAAGTCCGGCAATGCTGATCGATTCGCCGGCTACGCCCTCGTTAAGCAGATTACTTGCGCCGATCTTGACCGCAACGGCTCGCTCAACTTCGCTGACCTTGCAATAATAGCCGACAACTGGCTGTCAGGGAAATAGAGCTCGAGTGGTGCAAATGTGAACCAGAAACTGGAGGGTTGTAAAATGAGGTGGAAGGCGGCGATTTTCAGCTTGGGGGCGGTGGTTTTGGTCTGCACGTCTGCACTTCTGGCGGAGGACCGGCTCGTTCCGGGCCAGTATTCAACGATCCAGGCGGCGATAGACGCCGCACAACCCGGCGATAAGGTGGTCGTTGCGCCGGGGGCATATACCGGCCCGGACAATCGGGAGCTGGACTTCGGGGGCAAGGCGATTGACGCTTATCATTGCAGCAGTACAAGCAGAAGCTCACCGGAGAGCGCAGCTGCCTTTGTGGCAATTGGACTGTCGGTGTTTTTCAGCTTTGACTGTGGGCTCGGGCTTTCCTTATGAATATCAGGCAGCCGAGGCCCAAGAGGAGGATTGTCCCGGGTTCGGGGGTAGTGACGGCAGAGAAGCTGGAGCCGTCGGGCAGGCCAATAACGTGAGCGCCTATCCTGACGATTCCGGATTGCAGGTGAGCGAACAGCTCTTCGGGATTGGCGTTGTCATCAAGGTTGAAAATGATAGTAAGGCATTCGCCTGGTCCGATGCCGTTCTGGTAAATGGGCGCTATTGACCGGGCGCTATAGGCGGTGTCGAAAACGGGCTCGAGCAGTTGCCCGCCGGGCAGGCGAATGGGACGGGCATCCTTTGCAAAGAGTGTGCCGGGTCCGAATTCGAAACCCGCGATGCCGGTTAGCGGGCCCTTCTCGAAGTAGATGCGGGCTATAGAAGATTCTACCGTGCTGTTATTTTGGAACTCAAAGTGAACTCTGCCATCGTCGACAACCTGCACGACGGAAATGGCTATGTTGCTGCAATAGCTGCTGTCGCAGTTGAAAGGTGCGAAGTCCACCTCCACAACTCCTGCCACTGCTAAGTGAGTGAGCAGGAGCAAGGGGGTGGCAACCAAGATGTGGCGCAGGGCCATATTGCGCACCTTCACTCCATTGCTCCCCACCGTGTTTAATGGTAGATTGTGGTGGTCTGTTTGGGAATCGGGGTGAACTCTGTTTTTTCTATCAGGCTTTTGCCTATAGTAAGTTATGGGGTTTTAAGCAGATGGTAAGAGCGGTCGATTTCGGTGGTGCGGGCTGGGGCATCGGCGGGTTTCGCCGTCTGTCCGCGATGTGAGGGTGCCAAGGCGGTACATGCCGGTGCAGCGGCAAAGAAAGCCAGGTCTATTTCTTGTCTTTTTTGGCAAGCCAGTCCTGGAGGTTTTTGGCGAGTATCTCGACGTCTCTTTTTTGCATTATGTGGGCGACAATTGCCTCGGGGATTTTCAGATTGAGCATGGCCTTGTGCGCCCTCTGCCAGAGAGTGTTGCGCCGCGCATCGGAATCGGCCAGGTACAACTCGGTAACCAGCTCAGCGAGCTTTCCGAGCATTATCGCATCAAGGTTGTCGTAATACCTTGATATCAGATGTTGCTGATATTGCGAACGTTCATTTTCGGCCATATTCATAGTTCCGACTGTCAGGATAACGCTTGACGACCCCGGTTCTACAATGTGGGTGCAGATAAGTCAAGTTATCGATTGTGGAGGCGATTTTTGCTGGCCTTGCGGGTTTCAGGGGCTATAATGCGGTTCGAAAATCGGATGGGGACTGTGAGATATTAGAGTGATTATGCGAAGTAACGGGGTCGACATCTTACTTATGCTGGCTTTTCTGTCTGGGGTCGGGGGCGCCTGCGCTGGTGTGGCATCTGCTGTGGAGAGCAAGGCTCCCCAACAAGAAGCGTCAGCTTCGGCCGGGCCGGATTTGTATCTGGCGGGGCAAAAGGTTGTCAGCCATGAGCAGATCGCCGACGAGCAAGTGCTCATCTTTCACGACGGATTCTCGATGTCGGTCGGTAGTAAACAGCTCTCCAGCAACGGGGCGGTGGTCCGGCTCAAGGTCGAGCGTGCGGAATTTGATGGTCGCGTGCGGGCCAACTACCGTGTGGAAGGTTATCTCGAAGGCAATCTGTCAGTCAGGAAAGGGCGGGGAGGCGAGCCTGCGAATTGGAGCCAGAAGATGATTGAACAAGGCCGGTCAATGCTTGTTTGGTGCAGCGTGAGCGGCGAGGTCTTCGTTACCTCTGAGGACAGAGAGATTGGCGATGCGAACCAATCAGAGTTGTATAAGAGGGCGGTTGCGGCGTCTTCGGCGGTTGGACATGAGCGGGTGGTTCGTTCAGAGAAAGCTGCGCCTGAATCGGGGACAGAGCGGGCAAAGAAACGACCGGTGGAACCGGGGACAATCGCTCGAGAGGCCAAGATTGCATACCCTGTGAACGTATCGCCTGCGGGTGAGGCGTCGCCGAAAATGGACGTTAATTCCGAACCGAACGGGGCGTACGTTGTAACGGTGGTGGGCAGACTGTACGTATGGCAGAAACAGGAGAGAGCGGGGCTGTTGGAACTGCGGTCGGATAATGCGGTAATATGGTATCGGCAGGGAGACTCGAAGGCTGAGGCGGATGCGGGTGGCGCCGTGGAAAGTGGAAGTTTTTCATCTTTTTCAGCCGGCGGGAGCGTGACGGCGATTTATATGTCGGGCGACGTTGAGCTGACCGAAGGGCAGCGGACGGTCCGGGCCGACGAGCTGTATTACGATTTCGAGCAGAAGAAGGCTCTGGCGGTGAATGCCGTGCTGAGAAGTTTCGATGCAAAGCGTGGGATTCCGATTTATGTGCGGGCGGCGAAGCTTAGGCAGCTTGCGGAAAATAAGTTCTCCGGTGAGAACGTTACGCTGACAAGCAGTGAATTCCACCTGCCGCAGGTATCGATTAGCGCCTCGAGCATACTTATCACCGACACGAGCGCGGTCGACGAGCAACAGGGGCGGGTATCGGACAGCAGCTACGATGCGCAGATGCGTGATGTGCGTTTCAAGGCTTACGATAAGACGATTTTCTACTGGCCTTTTTTCAGGGGCAATCTGCAGAGGCCTGATACTGCTCTCAAGAGCGTGCACGCAGGTTATGACAGTGATTGGGGGGCCATTCTTGAGACTCGGTGGTATCTGTCGCGTCTGCTCGGATTGGAGGAGCCGGAGGGAACCGAGAGCACTTTTGCCTTGGATTATTACAGTGATCGCGGCGTCGGCAGCGGTGCGGAGATCAAGTACGCCAGAGAGAATTATTTCGGCAGGCTGATCGGCTACGTGATAAACGACAGGGGAGAAGACGACCTTGGCCGGGCCGACAGCCGCAGAAACCTGGAGCCGCCGCGAGAGCTTCGGGGACGGTTCCGGTCGCAGCACAGACAGTTTCTGCCTCACGACTGGCAGCTTACTACAGAGGTGAGTTACCTCTCAGATGAAAATTTCCTCGAAGGATATTTTCGTAATGAGTTCAATGTGGGCAAAGGACAGGAAACACTTGCTCATTTGAAGCGTATAGAGGATAATCAGGGCCTTTCTTTATTGGGCAAGGTCAGGATAAACGATTTCGTCAATGAGCTTGAAGAGCTGCCCAGCATTGAATATCACCTGACAGGCCAGTCCTTCTGGGACGACCATTTGACATTATACAGCGATAGTCAGGCCAGCCGGTTCCGCGAGCGTTTTGCTTCGAGCTCGTCGAGTGAATCAGCAGGTTTTTCAACGTTTTTGTCGGAAAGAGCTGAAGTTGATATGCCGATGACGGTCGGCAGTATGAAAGTCGTGCCTTTTGTAGCGGGGACGGCAGGTTACGACGACGGGCGGGGTTTTTGGACGAATATTGACGGAGAAGCCGGGGAGCCACAAGACTCAGTCTGGATTGGCGAAGCCGGCGCCCGCGTGTCAACCCAGTACTGGAAGACCTATCCGAATGTCAGGTCGGGGCTCTGGGATTTGAATCAGTTGCGGCACATCATAAAGCCGCATTTGACGGCAGTGAGCTATGGGGAAAGTGATATGGTTGCTGAGCAGCGTGATACGCTGAATGTAGGTATTTCTCAGCGGCTGCAGACCAAGAGAGGCATTGCTGAAGAGCAGCATACGGTTGACTGGATGCGGCTGGATACGGACATTACGTGGGTGAATGATTCCGGGGACACATCAGGGGGGCCTGACCGGTTCATTTGGAACAAGCCTTTTATTCCGCTGGTGGATACGTTCAGTAATGCGGTGCCGCCGCGGGACAGGCGCAGCAGCGACGTATATGGGCCCCGGCGTAACTACATCAGTGGGGATTACATCTGGCGCGTGAGTGATACGACGGCAATACTGAGCGATATGAATTTTGACATTCAGAGCGGCGTGGTGCAGCAATTCAACGTTGGTTTTTCGCGTTTGGTGTGGCCTGATTTGAGTTATTATATCGGCAGCCGATATTTGCGGCGGCTACGGGTGCCGGGCGAGCAAGGGTCCAACGTGTTTACTTTTGCCGCGACGTACGTGCTGGACCCCCGCTACACGGTGGTGTTTTCACAGCAGTATGATTTTGATTACGGCGCAAGTATCCAAAGCGATATAACGCTGATAAGACGGTATCACCGCGTTTATTGGGGTATTACCTACAGTGCTGACGAGTCTCTGGACAAACAGGCGATCGTATTCAGTATATGGCCGCAGGGCGTGCCGGAACTGGCAATCGGGCCAACAAGGTACTTGAAAGTGGGGGATTCGGCGGAATACTGATAGAATTGGTAGTTTGCGTTTGGTTATTTGCCGATAGAAATTATGAGCCGGGCTTTAACAATTTAAGGAGAGCATTATGGGATTGGTTGATACGAGGAAAATGTTTGCGATGGCTTACAGGAACGGATACGCGGTCGGGGCGTTCAATGTGAACAATATGGAAATCACACAGGGTATTATCGCGGCGGTAGCCGAAGAGAAATCGCCTCTTATCCTGCAGATCTCGAGAGGGGCTCGCGAATATGCGAGTATGAGCTATCTCAAGGCGATTATCGATGTTGCGGTGGAGGAGAATCCGGACATTCCGATTGCGATCCACCTGGACCACGGTGACACATTCGAAACGTGCAAGCAGTTTGTGGAGGACGGTTTTACTTCGGTTATGATCGATGCTTCGAAGCTGCCTTTTGCAGAGAACGTGAAGGTGACACGGCAGGTGGTGGAATATGCTCATGCAAGAGGTGTGGTTGTCGAAGCGGAGCTTGGCCAGTTGGGCGGTATTGAGGAGGACGTGGTGGGCGTGGGCGAGGATGATATCAGCAAGCACCTTACGGACCCGGACCAGGCGGTGGAGTTTGTCGAGAAGACGAGCTGTGACTCTCTGGCGGTGGCCTGCGGCACGAGTCACGGGGCGTACAAGTTCAAGAGTGAGCCGAAGCTGGCATTTGATGTAATACAACAGGTTTCTGATAGAATGCCCGGATACCCACTGGTCATGCACGGTTCGAGCAGCGTTCTGAGAGAGTTCAAGGACCTGATCAACAAGTACGGTGGTGATATGCCGGACGCGATGGGGGTTCCTGAAGAGGCCATCAGCAAAGCGGCTAAGATGGCGGTCTGCAAGGTCAATATCGACACGGACCTGCGGATGGCACTGACGGCCAAGATCAGGCAGGTTTTCGCGGAGAAGCCCGGCGAGTTCGACCCGCGCAAGTACCTTGGTCCGGGCAGAGAAGCTATAAAGGAAATGGTTAAGCATAAGCTGCACGTCTTAGGCTGTGCGGGAAAAGCGGCAGAGTGTATCTGAAAAGGAATATATTGGCAGCGGCCGGCGCCTTCGTTTGCGGTGTCAGCCACAGAGATAAAGAATATGAGATACAAAATTCAAGTTAACGGAGGCCACGTGGTAAAACATTTGTTCGGTGTGAGCTGTCTGGCCCTTATTATTTTCTCGGCAGGGGTTTTCGGCCTTGCGTCCCGGCCAGCCGAGGTCGGACCGGTTGAGTTCGAGTCGGGACGTTCCGGCGCGGCTGCAACCGAGAAGGTCGATGCCGCAGAGGTCACAATTGTCGAACCTTCTGCCGCTCAGTCTCTGGAACTTGAGATTGTTGACAGGGCCTGTGAGCTGATTTGCCGGGGCGAATTTGCCGCTGCCGGCAGAGTGATAGAAAGCGCAGAGATTCAAGATAACGCGAGCCTCGGTCGTTTGTTGAATATTGTTCGCAGATTTGAGATGATAGAGCAAAGGCGCCAGGCCGAGCGGGAGGCGGCATACCAGCGGCAGTTGGTCGAGGTGGAGAAATTGGGCACAGCAACGGACAGCAACGATTCAAACGATGTGAATGACGTAACAAAAGTACTCTCGGTCATTGCCCAGGCCTGTGAGTTTGCGAGTGAGGAGCAAAGGGAGGCGCTTCTATCTACGCCATTTGTACAGGGGGTTTTTGAAAAAGCCAAGAGCCAAGCGGCCGAGCTTGAGTCTCAAAACAAATGGCTTGACGCATATATGACTTGTTATAGCTGGCTGCAGGCAATCATGCCGGAAGATCAGAAGTACTCGGACTATGCCGAGCAGCTTTTGGAGAAGGCCAGCATTGTTGCTTCATTGCGGGATAGCCCCTGTGAGGCCCGCCAGGAGCGTTATGAAAAGGTGGAAGAGAGAATGTTCAGGCAGGCCATTGATGCTCTGCATTTCAATTATGTGAACATTGTCGATTATCGTCAAATGGCGTCCAAAGCTATCCGGCGCTGCGAGTTTTTGGCGGAAGTGATGGGGTCATTGGAGCAAAACGCTGAAGATTCTTCTTCCTCTTCCGAGACCAAATCCGCCCCGGAGTCTGTCAAGGATATTCGGGATCCACAGAGGTTGGCAGCCTGGTCAACGGGTTTGGCTGCTATTTTGGATGAAGTCAATCAGTCGGCGACAGGGTTTACCAAGGACAAGTTCATAGCTGTTTTCCAGAAGGTTCTGGCACTTAACAGCACCACGGCCGAGATGCCGCAGCCGGTGCTGATCGTCCATTTTGCGGAAGCGGCTTTGTCCACGCTTGATCCGTATACCGTGATGATCTGGCCGCGGCAAGCGCCGGATTTCGAAAAGACAATGACCAACGAGTTTACGGGCATCGGCGTAGAGATTACAAGACAAAAGGGGCTGTTGACGGTAGCGAGCCTTTTGCCTGATACGCCGGCATACAACTCCGGGCTTGACGCCGGGGACGTAATAGAAGCGGTGGACGGGCTTCAGACGAAGGATATGTCCCTTACCTGCGCGGTCCGCAAGATTACGGGGCCAGCAGAAACAAAAGTCACATTGACTATAGCGCGTGCCGGCGAAGAGAAGAGCAAGGATATTATTATTACCAGAGCCAAGATCACGGTTCCGACAATCCGCGGCTGGCAGAGGACCGATACCGGCAAATGGTTTTATATGGTTGATGAGGAGAACAAGATTGGCTACGTTCGCATCACAAGTTTTTCTTCGGTCACGGCGTCGAATTTGGAGGATACATTGAAAGAGCTTGAGGCGGCTGGATTGAAGGGATTGATCCTGGATCTGCGTTTTGACACCGGGGGACTTTTGGACAGCGCTGTTGAGGTAACCGACAAATTCATCGATGAAGGTTTGATAGTCAGGACACGGTCTCGGTTGGTACCGACTTTTGCGTCGGCTCACAAGGAGAACACGCATCCGAATTATCCGCTTGTTGTGCTTGTAAATCGCGTCTCCGCGAGCGCTTCGGAGATCGTGGCGGGGGCCTTGCAGGACAAAGCGCATAAGCGGGCCGTTCTGGTAGGCGAAAGAACTCAGGGCAAAGGCAGCGTGCAAGGGATAACGCCGTATCCTGGTGGAGGCGCCCAGTTGAAATACACGATGGCGTACTATCATTTGCCCTCGGGACAAAGGGTGGAAAGCCAGGAAGCGATGAAGAAACAGGGCCGGAAGGACTGGGGCCTTTCCCCGGATATCGAGCTTCAGTTAAGAAGCGATGAGCTCCGCAATGTGCTTGAAGTACAGAGGGACAATGACGTGCTTGTTCAGGCCAATTCAGGGGAGCGTCACACGTCGCTCAAGAAGCGAACCATCGAGGAGACATTGGCGGCAGATCCGCAGTTGGAAGTTGGGATACTGGTTGTCATGAGCAAGTTGGTTGAGGATGAAGTGAGACGTCCGGCCTTGGCAACGGAGGCGCTTTAGGTTCAGGAGCTTCTGGTCTTGATTTTTGGGTCCTTGGTATTGGGAGATACATGGATTTGACAAACGCAGGAGAGAAGGTCAAATTTGAACGGCAGAGAGAGGAGAAGCTTGCCCGTATCAGGCAGTTGGGTATTGAGCCCTATGGCGGCAGATATGAGGGCAGGGAGGCGGCGGAGGACGTCAAGAGCAGATTCAAGGATGGCAGTCCCGTTGAGCAGGCGCGGTGTGCCGGGCGCATTGTGCTGTTGCGAGACATCGGGAAACTGATTTTCCTGACACTGCGCGATAGGAGTGGAACCATCCAGATTGGCCTAAGCAATAAGCTGCTGGGCGAGCAATGGTCCCTCGTTAAGCTGCTCGATCTTGGAGACATAATCGGCGCCGCCGGTCAGTTGGGCAGAACCAAGACCGGCGAGATCACAATATGGGCCGACAGCATTACACTTCTTAGCAAGTGTCTTCACCAGCCACCGGAAAAGTTTCACGGCCTTTCAGATACAGACCTGCGTTATCGGCACAGGTATGTCGATCTGTGGGCTAATCCGGAGGTAATGGAGCGGTTCAAGAAGCGGAGCGCGGTCGTCGCGACGATTCGTGAATTTCTGCAGGGGCGCGGCTTTCTGGAGGTCGAGACACCGATGATGCAGACTATAGTGGGCGGAGCGGCGGCAAAACCGTTTGTGACTCATCACAACAGTCTGGACCTGGACCTCTTTCTTCGGATTGCGCCGGAGCTTTTTCTCAAGAGACTTCTCGTGGGGGGAATGGAAAAGGTTTTTGAGATAAACCGGAATTTCCGGAACGAAGGGCTCAGCAGGCAACACAATCCGGAATTCACGATGCTCGAGGTGTATCAGGCTTACGGCGACTATCAGGTGATGATGGATTTGGCGGAGGAACTGATCTGTCTTTGCGTGGAAAATCACTGCGAGGGCAAACAGACGCGATTCGGTGAGCATACGATTGATTACACCCGGCCCTGGCGGCGCGTGCGCTATGCGGAACTGCTGAAGGAATACAGCGGCTGCGAGATAAAGGATATAGATGCGATCAGGGCGAAGGCCAGGGAGCTGGAGCTGGACGAAGCGGATATGGACGATGCGGTAGTTGTCAATGAGGTGTTTGAAGCGACTGTTGAAGATACCCTTGTTGATCCCACGTTTGTCATGGATTATCCGGCGGGGCTTTGTCCGCTTGCCAGGCGGAGTAAAGAAAATCCGGATTATGCCGAGCGGTTCGAACTGTTCGCGGCTGGAATGGAGCTTGCGAACGCGTACACGGAGCTGAACGACCCGGCTGTTCAGGAGGAGAATTTCAGGCGTCAGCTTCGGGGTCAGGAGGAGTCCATTGCCACGATGGACAGGGATTATATAACGGCGCTGAGGTACGGCATGCCGCCGGCGGGGGGGCTGGGCATCGGAATCGACAGACTGGTGATGTTGTTGACCGGCGCTGTCAGTATTCGTGATGTGGTTCTTTTCCCGCTTCTGAAGCCGCTGCAGGAATAAACGGAATGGGCGTGACATGCTGAAGTTTTTTTTGTGGTTTCAGTACCTGCGTAAGAAGAAGATCGTCCTTTTGAGTATTGCGGCGGTGGCCCTTTCGACTTCTTTGCTGATAGTGGTGTCGAGTCTTTTCACGGGTTTTATCCGGGCGTTCGAGGGTGCGGCGGTTCAGGCGATAGGTGAGGTGGTTGTCACTCCGCCGGTGAGGTTCGGAAAATATCCGTTGTTTATCGAGCGTCTGGAGCAAACGGGGGCGGTGGAGACGGCGACTGCGGCGCTGTCAACGCAGGGGTTGTTGTACTTGGGTAAAGGGGAGGTTCGTGCGGTGGCGGTGTGGGGGATAGAGCCGGTGGGGCGGTCTGAGGTAACGGGCATGAAGCAATCGTTGCGGCGACAAAGCCGGCAGGTGGCGGCGCCGTCGTTCAACGTTCCGGGCGCACCGGATGAACCTGGGGGATTTGTGGGAATCGGCGTGGTGGCTGAGCCCGACGAGAAGACCGATGAGTATGACTTTGGCGTGATTGAAAAGGACATGATCGGTCGGAAGGTTGTTCTTGTCACTGGAACCGAAGTTGTGTCCGGAGCGGCGGATGATTCATCCTCGAATGACGTGCCGGGCGAGTCAGGGCGTTTCAAGCGCATAAACATACCATTTACGATTTCGGATATTGTTTTTACGGGCGTTTACGTCCTTGATAAGGATTTTGTGTATCTGCCAATAGAGGAATTGCAGAAGAAATTGTATCCCGACGAGGTGTGGCCGGTTGCCGATCAGGTTCACATAAAGCTGGCTCCCGGTGTGTCGGTTGATTCGGCGCTTGCACAGATTCGTGGGGTATGGGAGGCGTTTGCTTCTGAGCAGATCGGTTGGAACCAGTATCTTATAAAATACACCGACATCGAGACGGCGGCGCAGATGCAGAGCCGGTACGTTGCGGCACTTATTACGCAGATGGGAGTTCTGCTTTTGATATTCGGCGTGGTGAGTCTGGGCGTGGTGCTGCTGGTTTTTTGCATATTCTACATGATTGTGCGATTGAAGCAGAAGGATGTTGCGATATTGAAAAGCTGCGGCGCGGCGAGCGGCTCGGTGGTGCTGATTTTCGGAGGCTTCGGGGCGTGCGTAGGTGTGATCGGTTCGGCGGTGGGTGCGATTCTGGGCTATGTTATAACGAGGAATGTGAACACAATCGAAGAATGGATCAGGTTGGTTTTCGGTCTGAAGCTGTGGAAGAGCAGCGTGTATATGTTCAGCCGGATACCGAACGAGGTGAACTGGAATTCGGCGTTGATTATTGTGTTGTCGGCGATTCTGGCGGTGGTTTTGGGGGCGCTGACGCCGGCGATAATAGCGGCGCGCACGCGACCGGTTAACGTCCTCAGGTACGAATAAACGGTATCATCGATGTACAAGATTATTCTGGCATTTCGTTATCTGTTCAGGAAGCGTATCAGCTACCTTGCATTTTTTGCGGTGGCCCTTTGCGTCTTTATTGTTGCGGTTGTGATGACGGTAATGCGCGGGCTGGTTACGGACTTCAAGCAGAAGAACCACAGGTTTGTAGGGGACTGCGTTGTCGGCACCGAATCGCTGGTGGGGTTTGCGTACTACGAAGATTTTATGAAAGTACTGGATGGGGAGGATTTTGTTGATTCGGTCGCGCCGGTGATAAAGAGCTACGCGCTTTATCGTCGAGGCTCGGAGCGCAGCTTCGGCGTTCAGGTTATGGGCATCGATGCGGAAAGGCAAAGCAGGGCGACCGGTTTCGGCGAGACACTCCATTATCATAAAGACGATCCTGCGCGGGTATTCGAGCCGGTTCTTGATTCCAATGTTCCGGGGTGTGTGGTGGGAGTCGACCTGTGGCTTAGCCGCGATGCAAAGGGGCGGTATTCTTACGGCGCCGGCCCCGGCGAGGAATCGATCACCGTCAGTTGCTTTCCCCTGACGGCGAGAGGGGCACTGGAAAAGGCTGGTATGGATTTTGTTAATACGAAGGTCTTTCGCTGCAGCGACATTTCACAAAGTGGGCTGGCGCGTGTGGACGGCTCGATGGTTTACGTGCCTTTCGAATGGGCCCAGTTGCTGTGCGGCATGGGTGGGGGGGAGAAGCGGGTTTCGGCCATCTACATAAAGTTCAGGCCGGATGTCGGCGTTAACGAAGGATATGAAAAAGTTGCCGTGCTGTGGAAGGAATTTGTGCGGGCGAGAAGTGGTGACAGGTTGGCGAACCTGCTGGATCAGGTGAAGGTGCAGAGCTGGATGGGTTACCGGCGTGAGTTTATCGCCGCGATGGAAAAGGAACAGACGATGCTGATAGCCTTGTTTGCGCTTCTGGGGGTGACGACGGTCTTTATTGTGTTTGTGGTTTTCTATATGATAGTCAGTCACAAGAGCAAGGACATCGGGATATTGAAGAGCGTGGGGGCCTCGGCGGGGGGGGTGGTCAGGCTTTTCCTGGGATTTGCTTTCTTGGTGGGTGTTCTGGGTTCCCTGGTGGGGTTGATTTTCGGGCAGCTTTTCCTTCTGAAGATTAATGAGATTGAAGGTTGGCTTTTCGAGCATTTTCGGTTTCAATTATGGGACAGGACGATATATGCCATAGGGGATATTCCCAACAAGGCAGATTATAATGTGCTGCTGATAATTACGATTTCGGCTATTTTTGCGTGCGTGCTGGGCGCGCTTATTCCAAGCTGGCAGGCGGCGAGGCTGGATCCTGTCGAGACATTGCGGGTTGGTCAATTGTGAGTCAGAACGATTTGATATTAACGGCTGAACGGGTGCACAAGTCTTACCGGATGGGTGCGACAGAGGTCAGCGTGCTCAAGGGGGTGGACTTGGCGGTTCGGAAGGGGGAATTCCTGACGATTATCGGTGCTTCGGGCAGCGGCAAGAGCACGCTGCTGCACATCCTTGGGGCGCTGGACCGGCCTGATAAGGGGACTGTCAGGGTGGAGGGGCGGGATTTGAGTCGGTTCAGCGGCGGCGAGTTGAACGCGTTTCGTAACAAGATGGTGGGATTCGTATTTCAATTTTATCACTTGCTGGACGAATTAGATGTGCTGGAAAACGTTTTTGTGCCGGCGATGACGTCGCGTGGTGTGTTATGGTGGCTTGCGAATCGCGGCCGCGTGAAGAGGCGTGGGCGGGAGCTGCTTTCGCAGCTTGGGCTGGCCGAAAGGGCCGGGCACAAGCCGTATCAGTTGTCGGGCGGGGAGCGTCAGCGAGTGGCTATCGGCAGGGCGCTTATGAATGAGCCGAGGCTGCTGCTGGTGGATGAGCCGACAGGAAATCTTGACTCTGCGACAGGAAACGCTATCCTTAACATCTTCGAAAAACTGAATAGGGCGGGCCAGACGATTGTGATGGTGACCCACGATGAGAGAATCGCGCGAAGGGCGGGGCGTATCATTACCCTCGCTGACGGCATGATAGAAGACAAGAACACAAGGGCGCAGATATAGTGACGCGGCGCGCCGCAAGTTGTTCACTGGAGAATTTATGGGACTGAAGATTTGGCTTGACGACAGGCTTGTCGACGAGGCGGATGCAAAGATCTCGGTTTTTGACCATGGTCTGCTTTACGGCGACGGCGTCTTTGAGGGCATTCGTGTCTATAACGGCAGGGTGTTCGAGCTGGAAGCGCACATCAGGCGTCTTTATCAATCGGCCAAGGGCATCAGGCTTGATATTCCGATGAGCAAGAGCGCACTAACCAGTGCGGTCGAGGAAACGACGCGGGCCAACGGCGTCATTGACGGATATATTCGGCTGGTGGTGACGCGCGGGGTGGGCACTTTGGGGCTGAATCCTTTTGTGTGTGAGGGGAGCCGATTGTTCATAATAGCGGATAATATCCAGCTTTATCCGGAAGAGCTTTACGAAACGGGGATGAAGATAATCAGCGCGACGACTGTGCGCAATCATCCTCTGGCAATTCCACCGCAGGCCAAGAGCCTGAACTATCTCAACAATATACTTGCCAAGATTGAAGCGCTGGACAATAACGTGCCCGAGGCGGTTATGTACAACCATGAGGGGTACGTTGCGGAGGCGACCGGTGACAATGTCTTCATTGTTCGGGACGGGATCGTTTTGACGCCGCCGGCCGAGACCGGCGCCCTTGAAGGGATAACGCGCGGGGTGGTTATCAGGCTGGCCAAGAAAGAAGGGATTGAGGTGGTGGAGAAGAACCTTACGCGTTTTGACTTGTATATTTGTGACGAGTTTTTTCTTACCGGCACAGCGGCAGAGGTCATTGGGGTTGTGGAGATTGACGGCAGGGTGGTCGGCGACGGTAACCCGGGGCCCATTACGCGCCTTCTAAGAAAGAAATTCTTTGACTACGCCCACGGAAAGGAGAAATAGCGGACGGTTGAGTCTGTGTTTTTCCGACAACGGGTTTGCAGCGAGGACGTCGGGCGAGTGCAGACAAGAAGTCGGCTATCGTATACCATGCAGACACCGGCAAGCGACATATCCGACGCCATTTCGCGGCATGAGGTCCCACCTTTTGCACTTATCAGTGCTGATTTAGCGAAGGTGGAAAGTCTCGTCGCCGAGCAGTTGACCGACGGCGCCGACACGGCGGGCGTTGCGCAATTGCTGGCGGCCTTTGGCAGCGGCAGAGGCAAGATGCTTCGTCCGGGGCTTGTCCTGCTTGCAGGCGGCGTCTGCGGCAGAATTACCGAAAAACACGTCCGTGTCGGAGCAATTGCTGAACTAATCCACAGTGCCACGTTGCTGCATGATGATGTTATAGACGAAGGAGAGAAACGCCGGGGAAAACCAACGGTGAACAGTTTGTGGGGCAATGAATCTGCAGTTCTGTTGGGGGATCTGCTGCTGAGCAAAGCGCTCAGGATGTGTGCGGATATTGAACCGGATGTTATCAGGATGCTCGGAGCGACGGCGGTTCGGGTTTGCCAGGGCGAATTGAGGCAGGTGTTTCAACGGCAGAACTGGCAATTGAGCGAATTCGAATATATCGAGACGATAAGGGAAAAGAGCGCCGCCCTTTTCAGTTGCTGTTGTCGTCTCGGCTGTCTTTTGGCCGGAGGCGGCGAAAGAGAAGGGCGGCGTCTGGCTGACTTCGGACTGAATTTTGGAATTGCATTTCAAATCACCGACGATCTTCTGGATATAATGGGCGACGAGGAAAAAATGGGTAAAACGCTCGGCCGCGATGCATATATGAACAAACCGACCCTTGCTGTCATTCACCTGCTCCGCGAGATTGGCACACAGGAAAACACCGTGACTAACGGAAGGTCGGTGAGCGAACTGACCGGCAGGAATGAGTTGGTGGAGATGCTGAAGGCCTCCGGAAGTCTGGAATATGCACAGAGTCGCGCGAGTGAATTCGTCGCCGAGGCAATAGCGGCGTTGGCGGAGCTCCGGGAAAGCGACGCAAAGAAGGCCCTGATAGAGACGGCCGGATTTGTTGGCCGACGAGGGAGATAATAGGGCGCCTGTTTGATAAGTGCGCTTGCGGAGGCCGGCAAGTACCTGATTGTCGTCGGATTACATAAGGGTCGAGGAGCAAAAACAAAGAGGTGCACTGCAAGCCCTGCTTTGGGGTTCATGGTGGGTGTGCTCACGTATAAGGCACAAATACAAAGGCCGGTTTCCAAGAAACCGGCCTTTTTGGTGTCTTCAAAAGAAAATACTTTGTCGCTTTAGAATTTGTACTTCATGCCCAGTGTGGCCCATAACTCGTCATCCGGGTTGACAGAGTCATCCATTGATATTTGATAGTAAAGTCCCGGGGTGAAGAAGAGGTTGTTGCCGAGGTCAAAATCCGTTGATGCGCCAAAGACCGCATTCGACCAGTCGTGATCCGCGTTCTGGCCAGCCGGGCCTACTCCGTCGTTGAACACCAGTTCGCTGTGGAGATTCAGGACCTGCTCTGGTGTTTCAGGCAATAAACCTGGGATCGTCAGGGCATAGTCAAGCATGAAGATGTGTGCCCAGCCGGAAGCATTCCCCCGGGTTGGGATTCCCGTCGTGAGGTCAACCTTGTTAACTAAAGAGCCGCTCTCAGAGGGCCAGAGCTTGACAAGGACGTAACTTGGAACCAGACCTTCCACGCCTAAAACTTTCGGCCAGGAAAGAATCGCGTGTAATTCCTGGAGATCAGCAACGCTTGAGCTGTTATCCGGATAGTTGTAGTACACCCAGCCGAGTCTGTAGTTGGTTGCAAACATTTCATCTTCAAGTATCTTGTTGCCGTAGTACAGGGTATAGTCGTAGCGCTCGGCATTCACGTACCCGCTCGAAGTGGGGATGTGGCCCATGACGTTGATTCCGAAGCCGGTGCCGTACAAATCCAGATCGACGCTCGGCTGGATGGCGCCCTTGGAACCAAACACAGCAAAGCCTCGCCAGATGTACTTGCTCTGATACGTCACATCGACCGACCCGTGCAGCTCACCTTCCTGGGCCTGGGCAAAAGCGACAACACCCAACAATAGTACAATACTCACCAAAACTGCTTTCTTCTCCATGTCTGTCTCCTTAAAAAAACCTACCTTGTTCCTTCGATACTTAAATCCTATATTTGATACAGCCACTATAGTCCTGACAATCAACTTCAGAGTTTATCGGTATGCTTCAAGAAGTCAAATAAATTTTTTCAGTTTTTTTGACCTTCTGCCTATTCCGGTTTCATCGAAAAATCGAAACCCGCCCCACCACACTCTCCAGAGAGACGAAGTTTTATCGGGCCCTGCTGCAAAAAGAATTTCCATATTGTCTAACACCAGTCGCTACATTGGCGGAAGCGGGTCGGGTCAGCAAAAAAACCGCCGACTCTTACCTCGACTTTTGCCAATTTTTAGGCTATTGAACGATGGATAGCAGATTCATTATACCGGCAAACGGACTCCTGCCGATGCTTATTATTGTTAATGACAATAAGTTCGGAAAGGAGTCCATTATGCTTACTATTCCATCGGCAGCAAAAGAACTTTTTGTTCAGTTTTCTCCCGCATTTACAAAACCGACCTTCCAGCGAATCCTTCCGCTGGCCATCGGAGCCATCCTCACTATG
>DATKZT010000070.1:0-106776 GCA_035527845.1 Sedimentisphaerales bacterium
CACTTGGCGGGGCAGGTTCGCTGTAAACAATAGAAGGGCTCGTATGTGAGCCAAGAAATGGGAGCTTTTTGGGCTGGAAAGGCTCAAAATGAAGATAACCATACCTATTTTGGTCCTTGGGGCGAGGGCAGGGGATACCAGCCTAAACATCAAACAACGGTCATTTTGTGTTAATTTGGGAGGACTTGTCATGGTCAAGCGAAGGTTTTTAACAGGTTTTGTGATAGTTTTGGCTTTTTTGCTGCCGGCAGGCAGGTGCTTAGCTGATGTTTCAGCCCAGCTTGCCGAGGCCAAGGCGTACGCACAGCAGGGTGAGTATGAGCAGGCGGAGGCACTTTATCGGCAGGTTGCGGCGGACAACGCAGGAAGCGCCGAGGGGCTTTCGGCGACGGAGGGGCTGATTTTAGTGCTTATTCGGGCGGAAAAGAAGGATGAAGCGCAGGCGGTGTATCGGCAGCTAATGGCTGATTATTCGGCCAGTCCCGGTCTGGTGGAGGCCTTGAGCCGGGAGGCGGCAGGGGCGTTCAAGGACGCCAAGATGTTCGAGACGGCTGCCGAGATTTATGAGTATATTCTTGCCCATGGACCGAGTGCGGGTCAGATTATGCAGTGTCGAACGGGGCTTTTCAAGTCGTATCTTGGCTTAAATGAGGATGTTAAGGCACAGGCTGAGTTCGATTCGCTTGTGACGGATTTTGCGGACCAGGCCAATCTTGCGGATATTGTCGAGAATCTCGGAAAGGAGTGTCGAGGTCTTCGCAAGTGGCAGGCTTGCAGGATGGTCAATGAGTATTTTGTCAGTCACTGGGGCGGCGATGAGCGAGCGGCGAACGCACAGCGTCTTGTGGCCAAGTCGTGTCTGAAGGCAGGCGATGATGAGGGGGCGACCGCGGCCATCGAGAAGCTGTTAGCTGATTACAGCGGTAATCCGGGCATTGGGTACGAGTTAGCTGAGCTTGCCGATGACTATGCTGGCGATAAGAGGTATGAAAAGGCGGCGGGGCTTTATAAGCAGGCGGTGGAGAGATGGCCGAGCAGTAAGTGGGCGGTGGAGGCGCAGAAGCGGCTGGCGCGGATGTATATACATATCGGCGATTATGAAAAGGCGGATTCGGCGGCGGGGAAATTGACAGAGTCGTTTTCCAACGCAGAGGGGATTGCCGCGGCGATAGAGGATGTGGCGGATAAGTACCAGTTGGCGGGCAGTCACGCCAAGTCGTATCCGCTGCATCGGTATGTCGTGGAGCATTGGCCGGAGAATGAGCGTGCGATATGGTGCCAGATGAAGGCGATTATGTCCCAGCTTCGATTGAGCGATTTGGCCAAGGCGGAGCAGGACCTTGGGAGTCTGCTCACTGATTTTGCGGGCCATAAGGAGCTTGGGCCGGCTGTGCATGAGGTCGTCGAGGAGTACCGTAATACCGGGGCGCACGAGGAAGGGCGGGAGCTGTTTGCTTATTTGCTTGAGAACTGGGATGAGACGCCGGACACAATGCTCGAATTGCAGGTGGGTATCGCCCTACAGAGCATCAAGCTGAGAGAGCCAAACAGGGTGGAGGCTGCGATAGAACAGTTGATAGCCGATTACAACGACCATCCGAAAATTGCCAAAGCCCTCTTTCAGATTGCCGAGGAGTTCTACTACGCTCATAAGTACGACAAGGCGATTGAGCTTATGGAACTCATACTGAGTAGCTATCAAGACCGGGAGTATCCGGGTAAGGGCGAGCTGCCTTTCATTCTGGCTCTCTGTCAGAGAAAGATGGGCAGGTATGATGAAGCGATAAAGAACTTGCGGGTGTGCGTTGAGGAATATCCGGAAAGTCGGTTTAGCCTGCAAGCGCCGTATTCCATCGGCCTGTTGTATCTGCGGCAGAAGAAGGACTACGAGCAGGCGGCGTACTGGTTCGAGCAGCAGCTTGAGCGATATCCGAATAATGGGTTCAGCGAAAAAGCACTGCACCATTTGGCATGGTGCTATCTTGGGCACCTCAAGGATTACGTCAAGGCTGCTCAGGCATATGAGGAATATATCGCCAATTACCCGGACGATGTATGCGTCTGGTCGTGTTACACGGGCTTGGCCCGGTGTTATGCGAAGTTGGGCGATGCGGACAAGGCCTTAGGGGTCTTGCAGAGCGCGTACGAGAAAGCCGACACCGACAGGCTGCGTGGAGAGTTTGCCGAGCGGATAACGGCATTGGAGAAAGGAGGTGTACCATGAAACAGACGACTAACGACAGACGACGCAAGAGCGAGAGCGGAAGACTTGGTTTATGCTTGGCAGCGGTAGTGATTTGTGGTACGATAATTGATGGTAAGAGCCTGGCTCATCACGTGCTGCAGATAAACGATTTTTATGTGAGGGCGAACATGTCGGACCCAAACGAGACGGAAGCAAATGTATGCGAGTGTGGATACTGGGTCTATGTCGAATGGTGGGCGACCACAAAGAACGGGGACTTTGATATCGAGATATGGGAGCCGGGGACGCCGAGCGACGACGAGGACGAAGACTTTCGTCCGCCGAGCGGGACAAAGATAGCAGAAACAAGTCATACGACCAGCGGGAGGTACACAGACAGCAAGCTATTTGAGGTGACGGATTCGTCGGCTCTTACTACGGGCGAGCACAGTATAAGGGCCTGGGTGATAGAAACGAGCACCAGCCCACCGAACGCGTGGGAATATAGTGACGACGAGTGCACGGTTTTTGTGGCCAAGGGGACAGAAGTGGAGTGGGAAACGTTTCCCGGAAACACAGATTTGGACGGGTGTCCGAAGAACGGCGGCAAACGCATTTTTCCGGGCAAGCAGACTTACAATGATGAGGACGCGGCAGATCGGAAAAAGGTCACGGTCAAGGCGACGATAACGCCTGCCGCCGCGGACATCAAGGTATATTTTAGCTGGTGGGATGTGGACGACCCCTGCTCAGATGATCCGCCGCTTGACGACAATGACAGCAACGGGCCTACAGGTGGGGACAACAATGGTTCGGGAGCAAGTGTGCCAACCTACGCCACTACTGATGCGAGTGGAGTAGCGAAAGCGACATTTACCGTGAGTATGCAGCCGGGGGACAATTTCAAGATAACGGCTTCGACATGCGAGGCCAAGCTGGGGGAGGTGGACCAGACAGATGTTGACGGTAACAGTCTGCCCGAGTGTGTTATAATGACCGAAATGCTGACTGTTTGGCGCAAATTACACATAGAACGTGATTCAATGGAGCAGGTTGCAGATTCAGGTGATGAAGATAATTGGGTCCGCGGGGGTGTGGACACGAGCGATTTCAGTTATGATTCGGGGAATAATGAAACAACGATCGTTCTCAACCAAGACTTGGCTGCCTGTTGGGAAGAGAGCAAGGAATATCACTTCGTAGGGGGCGAGTATAAGCAATGCGGCGTGCCGTGGACTCCGTTGAGGACAGTAGGTCATGTCGGCTACGATGACATCGTTGTAGATGGCAATGCTGTTGTGGGCTGGCCCTGTAGTTACAGCTTAAAAGATGATGATGACACGGGTCTCTTGCCCTCGCCGCCGGACATCGGCAAGTGTGATGATATATTTGAGGACTGCTACATTGACTGTGTGGATGATGCTCCTGGGGGGACCAATACGGTTGGCTTTAGGCGACACGTCGGAAGTACAGTGACCTACAATAGCAACATTGAGGCTGCTGCTCAGAGGGGCTCGGCAGGCAGCGAGGCAGACAATTGGTGGGTCGTGTATGTACTCTCAGGATATCAGGGTGGCTTCAATAACGACTATGATCCGGACACAGATTCGCCAGCCCAATGTGCGGTTACTCATTCCACGAACTTCCAGATATCCGTTACTTTTCGAGAGACAATGAGCGACATCGCCGGCGCTGGCGCAGCAAATCTGGAGCAACAGTCAGTTGTTCACGAGATCGGCCACCAGGTTCTGGAAGAAGGGGACAGTGCGCACACTGCCAACACGATAATGAACGCGGTACTACCTGTAGGGGCTGTAGATGAGCACTTTAGTAACGCTCATATTGCCACGATCCGAGGCAAGACATCCGCGCCAGGAAACTAAAATCAGCAGGCTGCTATGGACGAGTGAGCCCAATTATGATATGAATTCTTGGAGTTGGCAGACCGTAATTTGAAAGGGGCCTTGACTATGAAACCAAACGTCCTTAAGCTGATAGCCTTAACATGTGTCCAAGTGGCAGTTGCCGTTAGTAGCCCGGCAAGAGCAGCGGAAATCGGGGACTTCAACGAATTGACGTTGAAGATATCGACTGACCGCGTTGAAGTTCTGCCTCTGGAACCGATACAATTCACAGTAACCCTGTCTAACCAGACTAACCACCCTGTCAAAGGACACTCTATGATAGAGCCAGGGGATTTTCTTCGCATATATGTTGCGAAAGGCGATTCGGCCTTTGACCAGTTCCGGACATCCGATTGGCCTGCCCTGGCCTTGAGCGGGGGACCGGTGATTCTCCAGCGCGGCTTTCGACGAAGCGTGAGCGGGTATTTGTATTATGCTCACGCCCCTGATCCGGATAAGCAGCCACACGGTGCGTACCTGTTTGAGACGCCTGGGCTTTACCGGCTTAAAGCAATATTGACGGATATGAAGGGTCAGAATCCTATCGAATCGAATACCCTGACAATAGAGATAAAGGAACCGAGGGGCGAAGACGCTGCTGCTTACGAGTTGCTTAAAGCGCTTAAAGGCATGAGTGATAGGAATGTTTCTTATGGGGGCTTTCTGATGCGAGACTTTGGACGACAATACCACCCACGGTGGGAGGCCTTCATCGACAAGCAGGAGGAACTTCTTTCCAGATTTCCAAAGAGGCAGTACGCGCGCTACGCGGAGTATTCGCTCGGCCTCACATATAGTAGGCGCGATGATGAGCAGGACGTGCAGCGAGGGATTAGCCTACTGAAAAAAGCGTCGCGCCATTCGAGTTTTTTTCTTGCCGAAGACGCGCTGCGGGCTTTGAGGGGCGTCAAGTTGAAGCGGGGCCAACGAGAAGAAGCCAAGGAGTATGAGGGCGAGATGGCAGCTAGGTTCCCAAATAGCCCGGAAGGCAGAGACTACTTAGAGCGGCAGTACATTCTTGAAGAGAAAAAGAAAGAACGGCACGAAGAACAGCAGGAGCAACAGAAACAAGAGGAAAAAGACGAGAAGCGGGCCTTGACTTGGCCTGTCGGCTTAGGTGGGGCATTGGGTATAGTAATTGTCGTGGGTCTTGTAGTGGGCCTCAAGAAATGGGCCGCTCGCACGTAGACCGAGGTCCCAGGGCGCAAGTAATTTCGGGGAGTGGAGCAAGGCGCAGGGAGTATTCTCTTTGACAAGTGAAGATTGTGCACCTTCTTTATAAGCAGGCGGTGGAGAGGTGGCCGAGCAGTAAGTGGGCGGTGGAGGCGCAGAAGCGGCTGGCGAGGATGTATGTGCAAATCGGCGATTATGAAAAGGCGGATGCGGCGGCGGCGAAATTGTCGACTGTGCTATTGCGGACAATAATACCATCGGCTACGGCGGTGGACTATACAACTGCAGCAGCACCATCAGGAAGTGCATCATCAGGGACAACTCCGCTGAAGGGGACGGAGGCGCGATGCTTTGTGCAGGAAACAAATGTCCTTGCACCCACGGCAGGTTGGCTGGCATCGGCTTTGGAGCGATGCTTATTCCAGACTGCTATTTGTTCGGCACAAGGAGGAGCTTGAGGCGTCTTCCGGCCATGGTGGAAGGCTGCTCGATCTTTGCCAAATCCTGCAAGGTCTCCGTGATTTCGGTTAATATGGTGTAGCCCTGCTCTTTATGGAGCATCTGCCGACCACGGAAGAAGACGGTAAACTGCACCTTGTGTCCTCTTTCCAGGAATTCACGCGCGTGACTTACTTTGATGCTCAAATCATGCGGGTCGGTTTCCGGTCGGAGCCTGATTTCCTTCAGCGTCATGGCGTGGAAATGATGTTTCTTATGTGCATCTCGAACCTTCCGTTTTTGCTGGTAGAGCCATTTGCCGTAGTCCATAATTCGACAAACGGGGGGATTGCTGTTGGGGGCGACCTCAACGAGGTCAAGGCCCGCCTCGCGGGCCCTGTTGAGGGCGTCCCGCAGGTCCACTATTCCCGCCTGACTATTTGATTCGTCAATGAGGCGAATCTGGTCGGCACGGATCCTGTCATTTATCCTTAAGCCTAATTTACCTATAGTACACCACCTTACCTTTCATAAGAGCACACAATAACGCAGCCGGCCAAGCCGGTAAAGAGCATACGGTATTCGTTCGCTCGTTATTTAACAATTCGGTCGCCAACTTTCAAGGCCAAATCTATCTGTCTATCGGCAATTTTGCTTTTGGCGATTGCGACAAATCCGTCTATTTCGAGGGTTTCATTTTCTTTTCGGCCTCTGATTCTGACGTTGACGGTATCGGACTGAGCCTCCTTCGGCCCGACCACGAGCATATAGGGCAGCCTCTCGGCGTGGGCCCGTGCAATTTTGGCGCTTATCTTTTCGTCGGAGAGGTCAGCGCCGCAACGGAGGCGATTTTCCCTGAGCCTGCCGAGAACAGCAAGGGCATAATCATTGGTCTTTTCACTAATGGGCAGGACCCTTGCCTGCTCCGGAGAAAGCCAGAGGGGGAAGTTGGCGGCATAGTGCTCGGTCAATATCCCAATGAAGCGTTCAAAAGACCCGAGCACCGCACGGTGAATCATAACGGGTGTCTTCTCGTTATTGTCCCTGTCGGTATAGAGCAGGCCGAATCGCTCGGGCATGGAGAAATCGAGCTGAATAGTGCCGAGCTGCCAGGACCTCTTGAGGCAGTCCTCCACATGAAAATCTATCTTTGGTCCGTAGAAGGCGCCGTCGCCCTCGTTAATTTTGTAGTCGATCCCCTTGTGGGCCAGGGCGTTTTTCAGTGCGTCTGTGGAGACGTCCCAGATTTCGTCGGAGCCGATGTGCTTTTGGGGCTTTGTTGAAAGCTCGATGTGGAAATCCTCGAAGCCGAAGGCGCGGTAGGTCTCAAATATGAGATTGATAACGCCAACGATTTCGGATTCTGTCTGGTCCGGCATGCAGTAGATGTGCGCGTCATCCTGGGTGAATTTTCTGACGCGAAAGAGCCCGTGCATGACGCCGCTGGCTTCGTGACGATGGACCAGGCCGAACTCGGCGACGCGCATCGGCAGCTCGCGATACGAGTGCTGTCTGGTCCCGTAGACAAGACAGCCGCCGGGACAGTTCATGGGCTTGATGGCATAGCCCGTATCGTCGAAGCTGGTGAAGTACATGTTCTCTTTGTAATTGTCCCAGTGTCCGCTCTTGTGCCAGAGATTTTCATTAAGTATAATAGGGGTCTGAATTTCCTTGTATCCGTATTTCTCATTTAACAGGCGGAGGAAGTCCACTATTGCGTTCCAGACAACCATTCCCTTTGCGTGGATAAAGGCGAAGCCGGGTCCGGCCTCATTGAAACTGAACAGGTCCAACTGTTTTCCGAGCACGCGGTGGTCCCGTTTCCTGGCCTCTTCGAGTCTTTGGAGGTGGTCGTCGAGCTCTTTTTTTGTGGGCCAGGCGGTGCCGTAGACTCGCTGAAGCATTTTTTGGGTCGGGTCGCCGTGCCAATAAGCGCCGGCGACGGACATGATTTTGAAGCTTCCGACCCAGCCGGTGCTTGGCACATGAGGGCCGCGGCATAGATCCTCGAAGTGACTTCCATGCGAGTAGAAGCTGATAGTGTCACCTTGTGCGCGATTAATATTGTCGGTTTTGTATTTGTCCTGGGCCAGCTTTGCCAGAGCGTCGGCTCTGCTCATTTCCTTTCGGACGAAGGGCTGGTCGGCTCGGACGATGCGGCGCATTTCTTCCTCAATAATCTCGAAATGTTCCGGTCGGATGGATTCGTCGAGGTCAATATCGTAGTAGAAGCCGTCCTCGACGGTGGGCCCGTAGACCAGCTTTGCATCGGGCCAGATACTGCAGACAGCCTCGGCCATGATGTGGGCGCAGCTATGGCGCATAATCTGTAGGCCTTCGGGGTCTTTTGCCGTAATGATTTGGACGTCGGCATCGGCGTTAAGGGGGGCGGATAAATCGACCAACTGGCCGTTCATTTTCGCCGCAAGTGCGGCTTTAGCGAGGCCCGGTCCAATTTGTGCCGCCAATTGTTGTACGGTGATGCCGTCTGCAGCCTCCAACGAGCTGCCATCGGGCAATTTCACATGTACCATCTACTCATCCGATATACCATTCCTTCTAATTCGCACTACGCCTGCATTGCCAACGTTACTCATAAATATAGCTGTTGTACAGGTATTGTCAAGTAACCCTCTTGGAAAGTGAGGGCCAGAAAACAGCGGTCGGGAATATGAGTTGCAGCAGCTGACGCGGCGTTCGCAGACTTATTAGGTCGTAAGTGTCGGCCCTGAAAAGAGTTATGTGCCACCCGGTGGATTCTGTCAATTGTGATGTAAACAAGGGCGGGACGGATTTATCTGTTGTTAAAAAGGAATTGAGAGTATATAATGGTATTTGAACTTTGGCCAAATTATTGTAACGGAGCGGGAGTCATGAACGTAAATTTGGTTTTAGTAAAGAAGGACGGGACACGAAGGGTATTTCCCTTGCCCAGCAGCGTGACGATAATCGGTCGGCGTGCAGACTGCGACCTTTACGCGCCACTGATGTCGGTTTCCAAGAGACATTGTCAGTTAAACTGTGACAAAGGGGCGCTGAGGATTCGCGACCTTGGCTCACGTAACGGTACATATCTTAACGGCAAACGTATTAACGAAGCGGAAATTAAGGCCGGGGACCGCATAAGGATAGGCCCTTTGACATTCGTATTTCAGATCGACGGCGGGCCTGAGAATATGGGAGCGTCAAAGGCGTCGCAACAATCGTCCCAGAGAAGGGCATCAAGAGAAGATTTGGTGGACGAAATGCTCGATGCGCTTGAAGACGAGGAGGACCTTGCCCTGGCAGAGTCAGAGGAGTCACCGCAGAAGGATGCAGCAGAAAAGGACTTTGTGGACGAAGTGCTTGAGGCTTTCGAAGACGTGGAGGAGCTCGATTCATTAGAGGACAGTGATTCACCTTAGTGCGGTCAGCGCACCCCGGGCCTTTTAGGGCAAAGTTTTTGCGTTGTGAACGCCGAAGAAATATTGTAATCTGTTTTATGCTTGCAGACAACTATTGGTTTTCGGTGATGGGAATCATATACCAGTGTGGGCTTTTGCCGAATATTCTTGCGGATACAAGCTGATGAGTGGAGGTTCGCTGGCGGTATCATTGCCGTTTAATCCGATCAAACTTATCCTTCTGATAGGGTGGGTGTACCTTTGCCTCTACTTTGTTCAGCGCGTTCAATTGAGCATGCTGGTGCCAAAGCACCGCAAATCGATAGCGAATATCGTCACCCTTTTTACCGGGCCGGTACTTCTGCTTGTGCTGATGGTTGCAGATTCGGCAAGAAAGTCCTCCCGTACGGGGGACAGCATGTTCGGCATACTGGTCGGCCAAATACAAAAGGCGATTGCGCGCATAAGCCCCGGGGGCTTTGCGGGCGTGAAAACACACCCTCAGATAGAGCTTCTCGATTCGTCGGGGCGGCATCTCAAAGAGATATACGGCCGGGGCAAAGGCAGAAAAGAGGACCGCCATACACTTGAGCTAACGGAACGCATCGTTTGGAATGCGCTTGAGGACGGCGCCAGCGACATCCTGATTGATCCCAAGGACGAGACGACCTACACGGTGAGGTTTCGTGTAGATGGGGTGCTGCGCGTAGTGGACGAGATTGCTGCGGAGTCGGGGCACGCGGTGATAAACAGCATCAAGGCTGTTTCCAGTATGGACATTTCGGAAAGACGGAGGCCTCAGGACGGCGCGTTTGCGGCGAAAGTAGGAGATGCGACGGCGGGCTTCCGGGCGGCAAGCGCCGGCGTTTTGCACGGCGAAAAGCTGTCGATTCGGGTGCTCAGCAAAGTGGCGGGCATGTACACGCTGAGCAATATCGGCATGACGGAGAAGCAGCGGGCGGTCATACTGAATGCCATCAGCAAGCCGTCGGGGATGCTGCTTCTATGTGGTCCCACCGGGAGCGGCAAAACGACGACGCTATACGCGATGCTCAGTGAGATCGACTTCTACACGCGCAATGTTATCACGGTGGAGGACCCGATCGAATGTGTGCTTGCGCACACGAGCCAGATTGAGGTCAACCCGAAAGCGGGTATCACTTTCGCCAACAGCCTGCGAAGCATTTTGAGACAGGACCCGGACGTAATCTGTGTTGGTGAGATACGCGATGAGGAAACGGCGGGGATAGCGCTCCGGTCCGCCCAGACGGGTCACCTCGTGCTGGCGACAATCCACTCCGACACGAACGCATCGGCATTGATACGGCTGATGGACCTCGGCGTGACACCGCTGCTGTTGTCATCGGGACTGAATGTGATCATTGCTCAACGACTGCTTCGGCGACTGTGCAGCAGGTGCAAGGTGCCGGCCCAACTAACGCAGAGCCAGATGCTGGACTTTCGTAAGAAAGGTATAAACTACAAGTGCATACTTCAGCCTCAGGGATGCAGCGAGTGTAATTGGACCGGCTATCGTGGAAGAATTGGGATTTTCGATATTCTTGTGGTCGATGACAAGCTGAAAGCGAGTATTGCCAACAGTCAGTTATCGGTCACAGCTCTGCGTGAAGAAGGCAGCAAGAAAGGGATGGCCAGCTTATTCAAACACGGACTGAAGATGGTGGTATCGGGCATAACCAGCCTGGAAGACCTTAAAAGGGTGGTGGGATAGAGATTATGACATTTTGGCTGGGCATATTGGTAGGCGGGCTTTTCGCCTGGCTGGGTTTCAAGATCGGTTTCTATCAGACGTGGGCGGTGCTGTTCAACGTTGTGATTGCCGTGTACCTGGCTATTTTCCTCGGTCCGCTCATTTTAGAGGTTATCCCGGGGGTTTCGGACACGGCTTACAGCACAGTTCTCGCGGTGATAAGCACGGCTATCGGCACCTTTCTGATTTTGCAGTGTCTGTCCTATACGTTCTTCACAGGTCAGTTCAACGTTTCCATTCCGATGTTACTCGACAGTCTGGGCGCTGTTTTGCTGGGATTTCTGGCGGGTTTTCTGGTCTGGAGCTTTGTCGTTGTTCTTGTATCCATGACGCCTCTTTCTCAAAATTCGCTGCTGCAGGGAATCGGCTTCGGCGATAAGCCCCAAGCCAGGCAGACGCACAAGTCGAACATCTGCTGGTGGTGCAACACGGTCCACTGGTTTGTGGGCAAGGACGACTGTGCACCTGAAAAAACCCTCGATGGCCTATTGGAGAAGGCCAGGCCGGCAGGAAAAAGAACGCCGAAGCAACCCAGCGATGTCAACGAGCCGCCGGCGGCAGGGGTTGACAGGAAGAAGGCTGCCGGTCCCACGGATAAGAAGTCGAAATCAACAGCGACGGAAGAACTTATCAGTGACATGTAAGGCGACGCCTTGGGCCACACATACCCCATAGTCAGCTTTTCGCCTGGTCGAGTATGAGGACATTGACTTTCTGGCTGGGCAGGTTGAGGGCGCCATAAGCAGCGGCCGCGGCGGCTCTCAAAGCATCCAGGCCGGAGTCCGCCTCGCGAGAACTGACCAGTGAATAGATGGCATCTACAGTCTCGTTATCGAGCAGCCTCGCATTGACTTTGGCGGAGGCGGCCAGCGATGCAAACGCCTGTAAGCGGACGTCCATGGCGTTGGTTTCAGCAAGAGCCATCGAGGCAATCGAGCGCTGGGCATCGGGACTGTCCAGATAGGCCAGGGCCTGACCGGCGAGGATTTGAATCTTCGGCTGCCGGCTCTTAGTTGCATCCATCAGTACCGTCTGGGCGGCGGACAGGTCTATGACGCGGTTGCGAGTCTGGGCCAATTTCGCCATAACCGTTACTGCTCGCAGGGCATAGCTGTGCGCCAGATCCGGATTCCAGCGTTCAGAGTTTTCGGATTCGGCCTGAGGTTCTTGTGCCAAGGCCTCGGCGAGATTGCGGACCACGAGGATGGTTTCCGGGAACATTTCCTTTGGCCCGGCGGAAGCTATGGCAATGGCGGCACTGTACCTGACGGCGCGGTCGTTGAAGGACAGGGCCTGCACAAGGGGCTGGGCGGTACCGAGTCGATAGAGCAGGGACTTCTCGCCGGCGGTAACCGCCAATGCCTCAATGGCGCCGAGAGCGACGTATGCATTATTGTCCTTGACGGCGCGAGCCAGCGCCTGATGGAGATACTCAGGTCCTGCGGTGGTGGCATAGGTCATGGCGTCGGCATGGCCTGGGCCGAAGTAGTTGGGCATCTCAATATTTGTCGACTCTGCCTTAAAGTAAGCGGCGAGCCACAGGCCGATGGCCTGGCCGAAGGCGGCATCGGCCTTGAGCGCCCATTCACACTCGCGCATGGCCATAAGCTCGTAGAAATAGTTTTTGTCGACCTTTTCGCTGGTCAGCCGGCCGGTGTTGGCGTCCCAGAACCATACGTTTGCAAACTCGGCGTCCTCGGCCGGCGCCAACGACTCGCCGTGATAGTAATAATCCTGGGCAAGGCGATAAAACAGCTCGGCGGCAGGCATATTCAAGGCCGCGGGGTTAATCTGGTTGATGCCTCGGCCGGCAAGCTCGCGAAGCTGTGTGGACTGGTCGTTTTCGATGACGTACTTCAGGTAAGGCAGGGCCTGCGGGTAACGGATGCCGCCGAGGGCCTTGACTATCTCGGCCTTGACCGCGACGTTGCCGGTCTGCAGGGCAACGCCAAGCGGCCTTATAGCGTCTCTGCCGATTTCGGGCAGGGCCTGTATTACGTTGGGCCACTCGTCTCTACGAGAAGGGTCTGCAAGGGCGTCGAGCATAAAAGATATGGCGTATTCGCCGGCGCTTCTGAGGCGCTTTGTGGCGACGTGCCGGCCTCGCTCCGTGCTGCTGAGCCTCTTTACCTCTTCGACGATTATTTGCGGGTCGGTACGCCGAATAAACTTGCCCAGCTCGATAAGCTCCCAGAGCTTCGTGCTGAGCTCGGCGAGCTCGGGGTCGTGCGGCGTGTCCTTCGCCCTTAACAACAAGGCATAGCCCTGCGGATTGGCCTGGCTCAAATCGTGCAGGGCGACTGGGTCGGGCTTGCTTTCAATGATAGCAAGTGCGTTTGCCTTGGCCATATCGAGCCGGCCGATCAGGGCGTAATGGAGGTAGTCGTTCCAGTGGTCCTCCAGAGACTGGGCTATGCAAGCGGCGGCGGCAAGAACTCCGGCTGCGAAGATTACCGCGATAGTCTTTCGGTTAAGCATTGAAATGCCTCCCATAAACCGTGTTTTTTGTCAGGGTGCGAAAACCGTATTCGGCGGCTCCTACCCTCTTCTTGCGACCCTAAATCCGGCCGTCTGCAACCAGACAGCCAACCTTCAGACGGCATTAGCTGCTCGTCCTCGGAACATGTATGATACACAAAAATGCGGGTTCTGTCAATAGAAAAGCGTCCCCGATTATCGGAATAGGGCTGCCCTGAGCGTGGATGAGCGATACTGCAAATTCCGCGGAAGCAAGCTGTAATGTTGGGGCATCGGGAGCAGGGGTTGTCGATGAGTACGTGCGGCGTTTGAAATTGGGTCCGATCCGACTTCGCCGTGGCAAGCAGGCTCCGCCGCGATAAATTGGGTTCGTTTGGGTTCGTTTTGGCTTTGGGGGCCCCTGGCAGGCCAAAAATTGGGTTTGTTTTGGGTTCGTTTGGGTTCGTTTTGGCTTTGAGGGGCCCTGAGGAGCGAAAAATTGGGTTTGTTTTGGCTTTGTTTGGGTTTGTTTTGGGTTTGTTTTTGGGCGGCCGAAAGGGCACATATTTTCGTAAGTCGTTTGTGAAAAGGGGTTTGCGTTGATTTTGGCTGTTTGGGAAATTGGGTTCGTTTGTACAAAAAAGGGCGAATTTGTAGAGGACTCTCGACAGAAATCGAACAGAGAAGACGCAAGACGGAAGGATTCTGGATACTCGATCCTCGTGGCTCGTATTGAGTTGGCGGGATGGGTAATTTGGTTGGCGATAGGAAAGCTTGCCGATTTACTATTTACGATTTGATATTTACTATTGAGCATTGAGTGTTTTAGACTATTCAATTTGGGGGGTATTATACTCGATTTTGGGGTGGAAGTAAAGGAAAAAGTGGGCAAGACAAAGGACCCAAGACTCAGGACGCAAGAGGCGGGAAGGGTGGAGCGGGGAGCGTGGAGGGGGGAGGAGGGGAACAGCAGAAATCAAAAGCCAAAAATACAACGCAAAGATCAAAGAGGGGTGGTTTTTGGGGAAAAAGGGTTGACCATTGGGCGAGTTGGGCGGTAGGATGGCGGAGAGTGCGACAGCGGTGTGATAGTTCCTTGCGTTTACGGGAAGTGGTCGTGGACAGGCGTGTACGGGGTAGCGTGAGGTGACAGCGTGAGGTATATGTTTGATACAGTGGCGCTCAACATAATGATCAAGAGTAGGGTGGATACGGCTCAATTCGATAAGAATCATGAATACTATATAACGCCTGTGCAGCGTGCCGAGATTCTGATGACAAAGGATTCGGGACTTCGCACAAAGTTGCTGGAGGGCCTGGAAGTCATAGAGAACTCCACGCCGGTCGCAAGCGTGCGTATACGGTCAGCACCATGGGGCCACTTTCCGTGGGGACACGGCCCTTGGGGCGGCGGAGACGGCAAATACCATCCTGACATCTTGAGGAGACTGTCAGAATGTCGAGGGAATAAGAGTGCGAGAGGTAATAACGAAGACGCGTTGATTATTGAAGTTTGCAAGATGAACAGGATGACCTTAGTGACAAATGACGAAGCAGCCCAAAAGGTATCCGGCGATCTCGGAGTCAGTTGGGTGAGCGTGGATGCGTTCTTGGCGGGGATGGGGCGGTAGGATGGCGGACGAGTGTTACAGCGGTGTGGCAGTTGCTCGCGTTTTCGGGAAAAAGTCGTGGATCGGGGCTCGTTCCGCCAAGAGGACCCGCCTGCGGCGGACAAGCGGCAGGTAAATAGCGTATCTTCAAGGTTCGGGGAGTGGGAGACTGAGGAGGCAAGACAACAGGGAAAGATAAAGGACAGAAGGCCAAGCGGGATTACAGACATTCTGATGCAGGGGAAAGAAGTGAGCAGCAAGCAGGCGTCTGCGCCATTCGGTGTGCTCCACGATTGCGGTTCGCATACACAGAAGTTGACATTATATTCTTTGTGCAATAAACTGATAACAAGAATATTAATATGTTTTAGTTGAGGAAAAAGATGAATCGAGTCGATTATTTTCGGGACCTATCAAAAGAATTGAGAGCGGTCCAGAACCGAATCCGCAATTTCATCGGAGAAGCCCACTGGCCGTCGGATGGAGCGTGGAAAGAGAGTGTTTTGCGTACGGTTATCCGAAAGTATCTTCCTCCATCGTTTACTGTGGGGTCGGGATTTGTTGTGACAGGTGAAGATGTCAGCACCCAGATAGATATTCTCATTTGCGATGACTCAGCACCGATCCTATTTCGAGACGGTGATTTCCTGGTTGCAACGGCAGATTGCGTTCGTGCTGTGGTGGAAGTGAAGACAAAGATTGAGGTATCGAAGGTTGAAGCGGCCCTGAAAAAGCTTAACGGTATTTCGGACCTTATGAAGCGGCGGTGCGTGCATCCTGCTCCATTTTTGGGGTTATTCTGCTATGAGGAAATAGCTTGTCAACCAGAGACAATTTTGAACGAGTTGCGGAAAGTAAATGGAGAGCCAACAGCAAGCTACGTGATTCAAGCTCTCTGTTTTGGCGATAACGAGTTTTATCGGTTTTGGGAGTTTAACCCACAGACGGCTTCCGACATGCCTTACGAATCATGGCACGCATACAAGTTGGAGGGTACGGCTCCAGGATATTTTATTCATAATATAATCGAGTTTCTTTTCCCACGTGCGGTTGAGGGGGCAGAGAACCTATGGTATCCCGCCGATGGAAAAGAAAGCTGTCTTGCTGGAAGGAAGAGGAGAGATAACAGGCGAAGCAGTCTGTAAGCATTTTCACGGATTTTATTCTGGAAGATTAGGTATACCAGAGGGGGATGAGGGGATCGCAAGTCCTGTCTGCGTCGGGATTGTGTTTTGCGGGCACGTCGGGAGGCTCGGTATGAGTGCTACGGTTGCGGAGTTCACACGAGTTTGTAGGCGATTTGTTCATCGAGTATGTCTTTGACGGTTAAGGCAATGATGGATTTGCCGGTCCTCTTGAAGAAGGCCTGAATTTCTGAGATGGCGTCGGCGGAGTAGTCGAACGAGACGAAGAAGCCCTTGTTGCGGTCTTCGCGCATCATAACGGCCTCGAAGGAATCGATATCGGGACGGCCGACCTTCTCTTTCTGTTTGACCTGGATTGGGTACCAAACGTCCATAAAATCGAGCTCGCCTTTCTTCTTCTTAGGGGTGGCCGAGACGGGGTAGATTCGGCCATCTATACCCATATCTCCGACCTGTGCCTTGTTGGGGATGCCGCCGAGGGCGATAACGGCCCAGTTCTCAAATTCGAACGGCGGAATGTCGCGCAGCTTCTTTTCCGTCCACGGCAGGTCACGAACGACAAACCCGCGGCCGATTCGCCAGAGTTTCTCATCCTCTTTCAGGCCGCAGACATCACGGAGGCGCTTGGCCATAACGCGGCAGGCGGTCGGGGAAATATCAATACCGACCCACTGGCGGCCGAGGTTTTCGGCGGCGACGAGTGCTGTGCCGCACCCGCAAAAAGCATCGAGGACAATGTCGTTAGGATTGCTGGAGGCCTTTATAATCCTGTCAAGTAGGGCAAGGGGTTTCTGGGTAGGGTAGCCGAGGCGCTCGGCTGATTGAGCCTGTATAGGCGGAATGTCTCCCCAAATACTATCAACAGGATTGCCTTTCTGCTCATCCAAGTAGCGTTTCAATGCGGGAACAGCGCCGGGTTTTGTTTGGATAACGAGACCTTTCTTATGAGCCTCTTGCATGCGACCTTTTGTCCAACGCCAGACCCGTTTAATACCGAGGAATTCATAGGTAAGATTGGGTCTGTCTTTGTTGGGGTTTGTTAAATCACCTAAGCGATAACGGCGTCCAGTGTCAGGTTCAACATATTTGTAAAAGGATTCGACATAATCTTTGGTGTGGGGTATGTATTGGCGATTAAAGGTGTAGTCACTGCTTTGAGTGTAATAAAAGACTGTGTCGTGGTCGTTTGGGAAAGAACGGAAGGCGAGTCCTTTGGCGTTAGTGCGGCGCCAGATTATTTCGGTTCGGAACTGGTTTTCTCCGAAGATCTGGTCGAGCATAATTTTGACGTAGTGGGAGGCGTGCCAGTCGCAGTGGAAGTAGAAGGAGCCGGTTTTCTTTAGGACGCGGTGGAGCTCGAGGCAGCGTGGGCGCATGAATTCGATGTAGGCCTGGGTGGAGGCGTGGCGGTCTTCGAAGGAGCGTTTTTCCTTTGTTTCGCCCCAGAAGACCTCGTAGTTACGGTTGGAATTGAAGGGCGGGTCGATGTAAATGAGGTCGATGCATTCATCGGGAAATTTCTTTAGCTGGTCGAGGTTGTCGCCACAATAGATGACGCGCGTATCGACCAGGACCGATGGCTTGCCAGCCGGTTGAGTCTTCCTGGATTCGGATATGGATTTCCTCACCATGGGGGTTAGTATAAAGCGTGCATGATAATTTGCAATATGGAAAGTGGTGAAAATTGGGGGAATGATTGGGTTGGAGGGGGGGCTTGCGGGGTAAATGAAATGCCCACGACCAGAGGCCCGCCAAAAGGATGGCGGGTAAATGCGGCTGGGGCGGACAGGCGGCGGGTGGTGAGAGGGGCCCCCCACCACAGGGGTGGGGGCTGCTATGGGGGGGCGGGGCGATTAGGGGTGGAGGCGGAAGCGGGCGGATGGCGGACTTTTCCCTTGACTTTTGGCGGAGGACGGCTATAATTATGTTTAGTTCGAAGATTTTATCGGTTGGAGGAGCGTGTTGAAGAATTCAATTCTTGCAGCACGGTCCTGTGAGATCGTTGGTTAGATGAGCGGCGAAATCCGGCTTGAGGTATAGGCGTCCAAACAGCAGCCTGGAAATGCCGGGCCTCGTGCCTGAGCACCGTTTGGCCGCGGTATCGCGGGCAAGCAAGCCGGTTTGGCCTGCAGGAGTCTGATGGGAGGACCATCCACAGCACACTCGGAAAGAGCTGCACCGCCGGTCGGCGTCTAAGGAGGCGCCGGCGAATCGGGAGCCGGGCAGGCGGCCCCGGCATAGGAGTCACGAGCGAAAAGGTCGGTAAAAAGGAAGAGGGTGATGAGCAAAGGATGGGTGTTTTGTATCTTGCTGGCGGCGCTTTTATTGCCGGCCGGGGGGGCTTGCGCGGCCACATGGACAAATAGTTACCTCTGGACCTCTTTGTGGCACAGCGAGGAGAACTGGGATCCGCCTGTCCTGCCCGGCCCGTTGGACGATGCGTACATCAACTGTCCCCCGGAGCAGGGTCCGGCGATAGACATGGACGCCGTCGTCGGCGCCATACTCGGTCCGCGATATGACTCCAACAGCAGTCAGGCCATGTATGTATTCGCGGGAAACCTCACGGTCAACGGAGACTGGCGTTTCGGCATCGGCGGCAGCGGGACATCCATCATCCACGTAGAGAACGATGCCGGCGTCACCGTCAACGGTCTGATGCTGCATCGCACGGGAGGCGCCGCGATTTACATAAGCGATAACGCTCATTTTGCGGTCAATGAACAGATGCTGCTGGCGGATTTCGGGTGGGCGATACTCGATATCAGCGGCGAGCCATACGTCACCATCGGGGGCGATTTAAGGGCGGCGGACAGTAACACCGGCTGGTTCGAAGCGCATATCAGCGGGGGCAGCGTCTCCGTTGGAGGCGTTATCACTGTCGGCGACGACGGGGGCGGTTTGATAGAGGTAACCGGCGGGACCGCGCACTGCCGCGGGTTGCAGCTGCACGCGGGTTCGGAAACATCAACGGCCACGCTCGACGTAAACGGCGGTGCTGTTTACGTCGAAGAGACAATGCAGATAAACGACGGCAACGGCACGGCGGTGCTGAAGGTGAGCAGCGGTACAGTCGATGTGGGCGAGCTGCATCTTGCCGGCGGCGCCGGCAGCGCCGCTTTCGAGATGACGGGAGGTTCCGTAGTGGTCAGAGGAGCCTTCGTGACGCCCGAGGATCCCAATGGAACGGCCATGGTCAGCCTTCATGCCGGCACATTGGAGTGTGGTTCCTTCCTGACCCCAGCTCTGTATGCGATGGATATTAACGACGGAGTACTGATAATAGACGGTGACGACAAAGCCGCAATCGTGGCCGACATCAACGCCGGTTACATCACTCCCTCATGCGTGCCGGGGGACGTGCTGGTTGACTTCAATAATGTGAATCCCGGGCGGACCACGGTTTGGGTGGTGCCGTACTTTAATTTTGAGGTCGTTCCGAAAGTGGCGGGGATGTATGAGGCTGACGCGGAAACGGCTTTAAAGGCTGTGGGACTCTATGCGAGCCCGGAAAACTATGTTTACCACAACACCGTCCCCGGTGGCATCGTAATAAGCCAGTATCCTATTGCCGGGACGGGTGTTCCTGCGGGCAGCCCCATAGGACTGAGCATATCATTGGGCCGGCCGGTCGTGCCGGATGTGGTGGGTATGAGCGAGGCCAACGCTGTCACAGCTATTACGGGGCCGGGCATCCTTGAGATGGGGACTGTGAGCGAGCAATACAGCAATACGATGGCGGCCGGTTTCGTAGTCAGCCAGCAGCCCGTGGGTGGGACGATGGTTCTGATCGGCTCAGCGGTGAACATTGTGATCTCATTGGGCCGGCCGGTCGTACCTGACGTTCGAGGGATGAGTCAGGCCGAGGCGGCCGCAGCCATAGAAGCGATTGATAATCTCACGGTAGGGGTGGTAACGGAGCAATTCAGTAACACGGTACCGATAGGGTGTGTGGTCAGTCAATATCCTGACGCAAACACAGCGGTTCTGATTGGTTCGGCGGTCGACCTTGTGCTATCGCTTGGACCATCGGTCATCGTGCCGGGTGTGGTTGGCACGTCCGAGCCCAATGCAATAACGACTATCGGGTCGGTTAACGACTTGACAGTTGGCGCCGTGACACAGCAATACAGCAACACGGTAGCGGCGGGCGTGGTGATCAGCCAGTATCCGGCAGCCGGCGCCGAGGTGCCGGTGGGGTCCAGTGTGGACCTGGTAGTATCGTTGGGCCGGCCGGTCGTGCTCAATGTCGTTGGCATGACCGAGACCGATGCAAAGACAGCGATAGAAGGCGTGGACAACCTCGCAGCCACGAGCGTTTACGAATATCACAACACGATGCCGGCAGGCAGCGTAATCCGCCATGAGCCTCCGGGCGGAACGGCGGTTCTTATAGGCAGCACGGTAACCCTTACTGTCTCACTGGGTCGCCCGGTCGTGCCTGATGTTGTTGGTCAGAGCGAGAGCACTGCAGTGACTACCATCAGGGCAGCTGATAATCTCACGGAGGCGGTGAGCGACGAATACGACAATACCATACCAGCCGGCCAGGTGATCCGTCAGATTCCAGCCGGTGGAACAGAGGTGGATGTGGCAAGCGTGGTAAGCATCGTAGTCTCGTTGGGTCGGCCGGTCGTGCCTGACGTGGTCGGCTGGGCCGAAGGCGCCGCAAGAGCAGCGATTGAGGCCGTCGATAATCTCTCAACGACAACAATATACGAATACCACAATACGGTACCCGCGGATAACGTAATCAACCAAAACCCTGCCGGCCAGACACCGGCTAATATCGGCGAGACCGTAACACTCACCGTTTCCACGGGCAGGCCGATTGTTCCCTCGGTGGTCGGTCAAACCGAGGCGGCAGCCATTAGCGCCATCGAATCTCTGGATGGTTTCATGGTATCGGTTGCCTATGAATACCACAGCACGGCGCCGGCGGATGAGGTGATTCGGCAGGACCCCCCCGGCGAAACAGCCGTGGAGATCGGTACAACCGTAAGCATCGTGGTGTCACTGGGGCCGCCTGTCCTGATGGTCTCGGGGGGCCACAGGCTCGTCGAGCTGCAAAACAACGACGGTGGATGGGACCTGCCCTTGGATGATGGAGACCCCAATGGCGGCACCGATGCCAACATTTTCGGGCTGGTCGCAACGGGGTTGGCACAGGCATATCGCCATAACCGTCAGACGACTGATGCAAATATGCTTGCGGCCCTTGAGAAGACAAAGACTTTCCTCCTGAGCAAGATGGACAACTTCGCGGCGACCGATGGTGCGCTTGCAGTTGAGCTTGATGACATTCTTGGCGGCACAACCTGTGTCGAGCACGTGAATAGCTACTTTTACGAAAAGCTGGGGTCGGGGACATATTATGACGCGGCCAGCGGCTTGATACATGACACAGCCAGCTATATTCAGGCGGTGCGTGACCGCCGGTTCGACGAAGGCGCAGCTAACCTGGCGGCATGGGACCTGGGACTGGCAGTCTATAGCGCTCATGTCATCGGCGCCGACACAGCCGAATGGGTAGAAGGCCTAAAGGCCGAGATTGACGAACTGGACGGTTCAACCGGTTACGATGTTCTGGGTTTGGCCGGGGCTGTCCTGGGCCTGGCTGCGGTCGGGGAGGATTTCGACCCGTGGTTCGGCCAGCACGCCGCGGCGTCGAGCCTGAGCGATCTGGCGGCAATACTCGCAAGTTATCAGCTTGCCACCGGCGGGTTTACATGGCACTGGATGTATATGGAAGAAGGAATGGACGAAGAGGTGCAGGAAACCGTGTACGGGCTGATGGCGCTGAATGAGTTTGACAGGGCCGAGTACCTGAGCAACATCAACGGCGCCAGGCTTTACCTTCAGGGCTGCCAGCTTGCAACAGGCGGCTGGGAGAACTACGCCGGCTACGGTGAGGACAACCAGATCACCGGTGAGACTCTAAGGGCCATTGGCATAGTCTTTTCACTGGGCGACTTTGACCAGGACGGCGACGTTGACCTGAAAGATTATGCGCTGTTTACATCGGGTTGGGCGACGGAGGCGGCAGATAGCGGTTGGAACCGTGATTTTGACATCAGTATTCCTGCGGATAACCGTGTCGATGGGCGGGATCTGTCAGCCTTGGTCGACAACTGGTTAAGCGGCAGGCAGTAGGAAATCACTTCTGTCACTGCGGGCACGAGGCTGACACAAGAGGTACAGGCAAAACCGTGCCTTGCAGGTGCTGTCCAACCAGATAGGGAATTTCAAAGACCACTCCCGGCAAGCAGCAGACTTCGGTTCGCACAATTTTCAGTGTTGGTCATGCGAAGGCGCTGCGGAAAAGGGCGAGGCTTTTGGGTAAGGCGGTTTTGTAGTCTTCGTTTCCTTCGAATTCGAGCGAGACATACCCGCGGTAATTGAGTTTGCGCATAATCTCAGCGATGCGGGGGTAGTCCAGGTCAAGTGTGTACCAGATGCCGCCGCCGTAGTAGGTTTTTGCCTGCATGAAGACGGCGTGCGGCGCGCATATTTCGAGTTTTTCGTAGGGGTCTTCGAGAAAGTTGCCCGTATCCAGCAGCACCCGCAGCCAGGGCGAATCGATTGAGTTTACAATTCGCAGAAGGCCTTCGGGTGTTCGCGAGAGTCCCCAGTGGTTTTCGAGCCCGAGTATCACACCGGATTTCTCAGCGGCGGGCACGCACTTCTCGATACTATCGATTACCCATTCGAAGCCATCCTCTTCCGAGTAGCCGGGCAGGGGCGGCTCGATGCCTCGGTTTTTCATAAGCTCATCGAAGTCTTTCGAGGTGCCCCATCTTCCGGTGTTGATTCGGATTATGGGGATGCCCAGTTCATGGGCTATGTTGATACAACGAATGGTGTGGTCGATATTCTCCTGCCTCTTTGCCTTGTCGGGCGAAAGGAAGCTCTGGTGGGTGGAGAGGCAGCAGAGGTCGAGTCCGTTTATCAGTGCGCGGCGTTTGAGGTTTTGCAGATATTCGTTGGATTCTTCTTCCATTTGAATGTGCAGAATGTCGACGCCGTCGAAGCCCATCTCGGCAGCCTCGTCGATGCAGGTTTCGATGGGCAGCTTCAGCCCTTCCTTGAACCGCCAGAAAGAATAAGTGGCCACGGCGATCCGGTTTGCGCGAGGAGATTTGCCGCTTCGCGCAACAGGTCTGTCTGCCGATTTATTGGGTGATTCACTCGCTGAGCCCCGAGTCAGGGCGAGACCGGCGGCGGCAACAGAACCAAAAAGGAGAGTTCGACGATCAATTGGTTTCATAAGTCTGTCCTTTCAGGTGCGCTTTTACTCACTATGAAACGGAACACATATATTCATTGCTTTTTGAATACATAAGGGAACAAATGTATTGTCACTCCTGCGCAAGCAGGAGTCCAGAAAGCGTTGATAGAACGGCTGGATTCCCGCTCCCTGCTTTCGCAGGGACAAGCTTCGCGGGAATGACAACTTTGGCTTATTTGTAACGGAACGTTCCATTTGATATTCAAAGGTCAATAATATTTCAGACGGGCGATTTTCTTGGGGCATTTGCGTCTGAGCTCAGCTCTGCGGCAATCTGCATAAAACGCGGCAGCGTGTAATCGAAGAATCGCTTGTAACTTTCGCAGAAGTAAGTTTCTTTGTTGACATCACCCTTGTCCGAAGCCCGACGATATTCTTCGCTCCGCTCAGAATGACCGGGCGTGCCGAGCTTGTCCTTCATGCAGCCTCCGCGACAGAGGGCAAGGTGGCTGCAAAGCAGGCACTTGTTGCAGAGATTCTTTTTGGCGCGGGCGAAGCTGCGTTTTTTTTCGGAGGCGGCAAGTTTTTCGATCGGCGTCTCGAAGATGTTGCCCAGTCGCCATTCGGGCCGGACGAAGAAATCGCAGGGGAAGCAGTCGCCGGTGTACTCGACGACAACATACTGGCTGCACTGTCTGTCGAAGGTGCAGATCGTGTTTCTGCCGGTAAGACAGAAGGAAAGGATGGAGTCGAAATCACGAATGCTGAGCTTCTTCGGGCCGTATTCGCACCAGCGGTCGAATATCCGGCAGTTGAATTCGCCGTACTGTTGTGGTGTGACGGAAAAGTCGGCGACTTGGCCGGCGGCCTGGTCCTGCTCAACGCAGGGTATAAACTGCAGATATCGAGTGCCGAGGCCGACGAGAAAATCGAACAGCTCGTCGGGATGGTCGGCATTTTTATTGTTGAGCAGGACAAGCAGATTGAATTCAACATTGTGCCGGCGACAGTTCTCAATGGCCCTGATTACCTTGTCATAGCTGCCGCGTCCGGAGTGGTCCACGCGGTAGTAATCGTGGAGTCCTTTCGGGCCGTCGATGCTGATGCCCACAAGGAATTTATTATCGCGCAGGAACTCACACCAGTCATCGTCGAGAAGTATGGCGTTGGTCTGGAGCGCATTGCTGACGGTTTGGCCGGGCGCGCCATATTTTTTCTGCAACTCGACGGCCTTTTTGTAGAAATCGAGGCCCATCAAGGTGGGCTCCCCGCCCTGCCATGCGAAACCGGCCTCGCCGAAGCGCAGAGCCATGTAGTCCTTGACGAGTTTGTCGAGGACCTCATCGCTCATTCGCTGTCGGCCCCGGCCGATTTCGGGCGCCCGGCACTTGTAGAAACAGTATTTGCAATCGAGATTGCAGTCGGAGCCGGACGGTTTAATTAGCAACGTAAAGGGCTGCATTGGTTGACTTTCCATTTTCGCTTCACAGGTCGTCTTTGGTGTATTCTGCCAGCAGCGTCTGCAGGCGAGCAACTCGGTCCGGATGGACTTTTGCCAGGTCCTGTTTTTCGTAAGGGTCGGCGGCGATGTTGTAGAGTTGCGGCTCTTTGTCGCGGCCTGGGATTATCATCTTCCAGTCGCCCCGGCGGATTGCGAAAGCGCCGCCGGAGAACTTCCAGTACAACGTGCGAGGCTCAGGAGTGGTTAGCTCGCCGGTCAATAGAGGCCAGATGTCACGGCCATCCCACTTGAGGTTCTGCATCGTTTGACAGCCGACAAGGCCGGTCAGCGTTGGCATCCAGTCCACTATATGCACCGGTGAATCGACGGTTTGAGGCTTGAGCCTGCCGGGCCAGTTTGCAAACGCCGGCACGCGTATGCCGCCTTCGTAGAGCTGTGCCTTGAGCCCGCGGTATGGCAGGTTGCTGCCGAGTACGGGACACTCTTTGTATGTCCCCGGGTAATTGCCGGAAGGCGCCCAGCGTGGAATCGCGCCATTGTCGGAGGCGAAAATAATCAAGGTATTCTCGCGCCGTCCGGTGCGCTCGAGGGCCTGGACCATTTGGCCGATGGTGTGATCCATGTGCGTTGCATAGGCGGCATAGCGTTTGAAGGATTCGTCTTTGGCCGGGTCATCGTAGAATTTCTTTCCTTCGTAGAGTTTCACGTATTCGGCCGGGACCTCGACAGGAACGTGCACGGCGGTGAACGCCACATAAATGAAGAACGGCTCCTTTACGGTCTCTATCCAACCTGTCGCCTCGCGGGATATAAGGTCGGTGCTGTGGCCCTGCTCATCGACAAATTCGTCGTTACGATGCCAGGTACGGCTGTAGGGTCCTTTCTTGTAGAGGTGATTGTACTGGCCGACGCCGCCGGCGAGGCAGCCGTAGGAACGTTCGAATCCGAACTTGAGCGGTCCCCATTCGGGCTTCGAGCCTAAGTGCCACTTGCCGCTAATGCCTGTGTCGTAACCGCAGCTTTTCAAAGCCGAAGCGAGCGTGACGGTGCCGAAGGGAAGGACCTGCTCGTTGCACGGCTTGATTGCATGCTCGCCGTACCTGCTCGGATAGCGACCCGTCAGCAGGCCCGTTCGCGTCGGCGTGCACATGGGCTGGACATAGTGCTGCTGCAGTCGCACTCCCCCTTTTGCAAGGCGGTCGAGATTAGGGGTCATTATATCCGAATTATGATAGCCCACATCGGCCCAACCGAGGTCGTCAGCAAGGATGAAAAGGATGTTCGGCGACTTGCCGGAACCGGCCGCTGGATATTGAGCCTGACTCACACATCCCGGCAGGGCCAGGCATGCCGCTCCCAGTCCGATTCTCTTGAGAAAATTCCGCCTCGTACAATCGCAAGCGTCCATCTTTGCTCCCACTTATTTTACCCCCATATTTTTCGCCCAGTCGTCATATCTGGCTTTGAGCCGCTGAGCAATTTGCGGATACTTGTCGATAAGGTTGTTCATCTCTGAGCGGTCCTGCTCGAGGTCGTAAAGCTCCCAGTCGCCGCGTTTATGGGTGACGAGTTTCCATTTGCCGTGTCGAACGGCCTCGTGCTTTTCATGCTCCCAGAACAGATACTCATGTGGAGTCCTCGTTGTTCCCTCAAATATGGGCAGGAGGCTCCTGCCCTGCTTTGGTGTAATCTTCCTGCTATTGAAGGTCTCGGGATACTTTGCCCCTGCCACGTCGGCACAAGTAGCCATTATATCAACAATGTGGCCGACCTGGTTGGTCAGCTTGCCTTTCTCTTCTATGACGGCGGGCCAGTATGCGATAAGCGGTGTGGAAATGCCACCCTCGTGGGTGTATTTTTTGAACAGGCGGAACGGCGTGTTGCTGGCATTGGCCCAGGACTGGCCGTAGCTCATATAGGAATCGACGCCTCCGGGCGGCAGACCGTTGTTGCGATTATCAAAACCGAGCGGGCCGGTTTCGTGGCAGCCGCCGTTGTCCGACAAGAACAGAACCAATGTATTGTCTTGTTTGCCCAGCTCTCGCAGTTTAGCCATTATCTTCCCAATGCCCTGGTCCATTCTATCAATCTGGGCGGCGTACACGGCCATTTTCAGGTCCATGAGTTCTTTGTCCTTGACGGTGTCCCAAGGGTCGGCGCCTACGTCGCGGGGCGTGAGCGGCCACCTGGGGTCGATGATGCCCATCTTAATCATTCGGGCATATCTTTCCTTGCGCAGCGCATCCCAGCCCTGACGATACCTGCCTTTGTATTTTGCGATGTCCTCGGGCAGAGCGTGCAGCGGCCAGTGCGGGGCCGTATAAGCAACGTACAGGAAGAAAGGTTTTTCCTCGCGGCCGTACTGGTCCAGAAACCGAACAGCGTTTTCGGTGAACGCGTCCGTTATATAGAAGTTCTCCTTGGGCGGAAGGTGGGGTTTATCATCAACGGCGAACCGGCGCCTCACGCCTTCGCGTTTGCCTTTGGTAATATCAAAATAGTTGGCCGCGCCGCTTATGAGGCCATAGTATCTGTCGAATCCGCGGTCCACCGGCCAGTGAGGCCTTTCCTCGCCGACGTGCCATTTTCCGGACATTAGGGTACGATAGCCAGCGGTTCTGAGGACCTCAGCTATGGTGACACACCTGTTATTGAGATACCCCTGATACGGGCCGGCGGGTCTGTTATCTCCCTTTTCACTGGTCATACCTCCCATGCCGGCCTGATGGGGATATAATCCCGTCAGAAGTGACGCGCGGGTCGGACAACACCGGGCGGCATTATAGAACTGCGTGAAGCGCAGCCCCCCTGCCGCCAGCCGATCAAGATTAGGCGTATGAATCTCCGACCCATAACAGCCCAAATCAGAAAAGCCCATGTCGTCGGCCATAATCAAAACGATGTTGGGTCTGTTGCCCCGGCTCCGCCCTGCAAGCTGGCCCGACATCCCTCCACAGCCCTCAAGAGCCAGCGATACCGCTCCAATACCAACGGCCTTTAGAAAATCGCGTCGGTTGTAACCAAGTGTATTCATATTAGATTACTCCTACGGGTACATGCTTATTGCATCGGCATCAACTCAGCACCTATTTTCCCCCGCAGACATCACGCTTCTTCGATGACCATCAGCCCAAGCGCCCTGCCGAACTCCGCCAACGGCTCTTTGACATCACCGTATACGGTCACCCGATGCCAGCCAAACTGGTCCCACTGATCAAAAAGCCTGCCGATGTCACCGCAGACCTCGGCGACCAGCTTTGTACGGCAGCCGTACTCGCTGACGAGGTTGCCGACCGCCTTGGCCTGATGGATAATCATTTGTTTACGGGCTGCGTTCGTGCGAAAGGAAGTTGTCATATAGCCGGGCGGCAAAAAAGATTGAGCGCAGGCGCCGCGCGGGTCGCGGTTGTGAAGCGTAAGAATACGAAAGCTGTTCGAGGCGCTCTTTGTGCCGAACGGCTTGGTCGTCGCCACGCAGTGAGCATAGACAATCTGGTTCTTCGACGTGTCCAGGGCCGGGTCGGAGACGTAGGCGGGCCTGCCGGTCAGAATCCTGGCCATCAGCATGCTAAGGGTATCGTCAGGCTTCGCCTCGCACACGCCCTGGCCGCCGTCGTTAAGAATCTGCATGAATCCGAGGCAGGGATAGGCGGGGAGCTTGCCCGCGGCGAATCCTCCGAGACAGTTCATAGTCACGGTGTCTGTGTTGTATTTGTTGAGCAGCTCGAGGGTGGCAAGATAGACGGCACCGGCCTTGTCGATTGCTTCGGGCTCAGGGCCGGTCGCGAACTCGGCGGCCTCTCGCCATCGGCCGGCCCATTCTTTGGCCTGGTCCATATCGACTTTGTCATAGAACCGGCCCAGTTCGGCGAAGTCAACATACGTGGCCGTGGCCCCGAGGAAGTTTCGCTTCTCGCCGGCTTCGCCGCGACCGACTATCAGAAACGATGACTTGCGAAAACGCTCGACGCACTCGCCGATATCGGTCAGCGTCACCGGATCATCGGCACAATCCATCTTTCCGCGAGCGCCGAAAGTCTTGCGATATACGTGCTCGCACCGGCGAGCAAAAACCCCCGGCGTCATGCCCGTCTCACGAACGTCCGCGAACTGGCGCGCAACAACAACCAAATCACTCAAACGAGTCGAGGATACCGCGGCCGCAGGGATGCCCCGGGTGCACAATGCGCTGTATCTGGTAAGGAATCCTCCGCAGCCGCCGAGGAATTCGTTTGCTACAAGCATCGGTTTGCCCAGGAGGCCGATGTCGACAATCATGGCGGCCAGGGCCCAATCCAGCGTCACCACGTAGACCAGGTAGCCGTCGACTTCGGTCTTCAGTGCAAGGGCCTTCTTTGCATCGTCCGGCTTCTTGACCGTAACGGGGACGAAGTCGATCTCCGGACAGCCTTGCCTCAGCGCCGCAAGCACCTCTCGCTGGCGGCCGTCGGCATCGAAGTCCGGATAAGGCCAGATTTCCCTTATTGCCGTGTTCGCCAGGAAAACCGTCGCGACGCGGATATTCCCAGTTTTATCATCGGCAGCAGCGGCCAGCGACCCCAGCCCACCGAGGGTTGCCGCCGCAGCCGCCCCCTGCAGAAAACGCCGCCGATCAATGCTTCCACTGCAACCATCGCACCAACTATGAGCGTGACACCGACACATCCTGGCTCCTCCTTTCTTCGCCCCTATGAAGCCTTCTGCAAAATTGAAAGTTAGGCATATATTGTTGATTCTACCTGAATAACGCGCTCCATTTCAATCCCCTTGCCAAGACATTTGCCCAAATTCCCGCCCATTCAACACATTGTCATTCCTGCGAAGCCTGCCCCATCGCAGGTGCCGGGCCAGAGTCCGCTAACCATATTCCCCGGACCCGGTAAGTGCGTCAAACATATCCTCCCATTCAGGATTGTCCTTTTCAATCAAATTGATCTTCCACTGTCGTTTCCAGCGTTTCATGCATTTCTCTCTATTGATAGCATCACGAATATCTCGGTACTGCTCGAAATAAACCAGCCGGCGCACACCATACTTCTGGGTAAACGCCTTCACCACGTTCGTTTTGTGCTGATGGACGCGTTCCAGAAGGTTGCTGGTTACGCCGATATATAACGTCCCGTTCTTCCTGCTCGCCAGGATATAAACAAAGCCACTGCGGTTGCCATTCATATTATTGTTTCCTGGATGCCTGCCTGCGCAGGCATGACATCTAAGTCCCTGGTCCAACTGAGCAATCTATTCAGTTGTCACCCCTGTCCAACATTGTCAGCCCCGCGCAGGCATGTCCCTGCGCAGACAGAGGCAGGCGACACACGATACCGCCACCCCACCGACGTTGTCACCCCTGCTCAAGACTGTCACCCCTGCGCAGGCAGGGGTCCACGACCGGTCACAGACCACACATGCCAAGCTTATCCTCTCAGCCAACGCGGTTCTTCTAATCGCCCACATTTGGCCTCAAATCAAAATCCGCTCTGCCTATCTCCGACTCACCACGAAATCCGTTGCAAAACCCAAAAGCTCAGCTAATCACTGATTAAACATCATGACTTCTATTCTCTGCTACTCGGAGAAGCCAATTCCTCAACTCCTTACCATCCCTTAGCTCAAGCCGGTATGGAATAAACTGATTGATACTGGAATCCGCATAGATCTTGGGTGCAAACTCTGCAGTGGTAGTCACAAACCCCTTAGACACGTTAGGGTCACTTGCAAGTACACCAAGCAAGGCGCGAACATCGGAAGCAGAAACACACCGCTCTGGGGCATAGGCCTTAACTTGGTCTATGACGCGAATCCTGCAAATTCCTTTCTTCACTGCAATGACATCCCGCCCGCCATCGCCACTGGGCGGGGTCAATATGACCTCGTCCCAGCCTGCTTTCTCATACGCCCCAGCGATGAGTTCCTCTAATTTGCGCCATGGCACTTGGAATAGGAAATCAGGATTCTTAGAAACCTGAGCAATGATCTCGAACCATGGGAGTGCGACAGCTCGCAGAATCCGCCCTTCCTCCGTCTTCTGGCCCAACTCAACAACAGCAGTCTGAAGGAGCATCCCGGGGAGTTTCTGCAACACTTCAATAAAGGGTAACTTCAACTGAAAAAGATACTCCGGCCGGTGCTTACGAAACTCTGCAAACTCCCACGGTGGCTGACCAGTTGCACATAAAGTACAGAGGTGTTTTGTAGTCGCGCCCCGATGACGTCTTGCCATAGGATGGGGTTCATCACGGAAGTAAGGCTGTCCCTTTGTTATCGTTTTGTTGCAAGCAACACAGATGTACCCTCGTTTCGCCCGAGAAAGTCTAAGATTGTGAGCCGATTCCATAATCCTATATCTAATGCCGGTCTTACTATTGTCTATATTATTTCCCCCCACATAATACCGCAACCAGCCAATGATTGCGAAGGAAATCTGGATGCCTGCCTCCGCAGGCATGACAGCATGGGCCGCCTAGTTGGGTCACTTGGTCTTGTCTTTTTACTTTTTCCAGCTTCCCCAAGCGACTACGTTAGATCGTTTGGCCCGGCTATCATACAATGCGGCGAGCTGCTCGACCATGTCGGGATGTTTCTGAGCCAAATCATTCAACTCGGTACGGTCCGTCATAATAAAAACAATGTTCGGCCGGCCGGCCCTGCCTCCCCATGCCGCCTGGTGACATCTGTGCAGCCTGGTAAAGCAATTGCAGCGGCACCAAGACCGATTGCTTTCAAGAAATGACGTCGAGAACAATCACCCATTGCGAACTCCTTACTAGAAAGGTTTCCCGTATTCTTGTCGGCTACTTGCGCACCCACTTGACGCCGGCGGTTACGTCCTTTTCCCACGCCAGGAACTCGGCATGCATGGCCTTGAGCATTTGCGGTTTGGCATCAGCAAGGTTGTTCTGCTCGGCGATGTCATCATCAAGATTGAAAAGATGCAGGTCCTCTCCCGTGGCCAGCAGCTTCCACGGCCCTTTGCGAATCGCCCACTCCCGGCGATGACGCCAAAACAGGCTTCGCTGCGGCAAATCTCTGCCCTCCAATAGCAACGGCAGCAGGCTTACTCCGTCAAGCTTCAAGCCATCCGGCAGCGTGGCCCCGCTCATTGCCACCATTGTCGGCAGAATATCCATTGTCATCACCGTCTGGTCGGTGACGGAGCCGGGCTTGATTTTTCCGGGCCACCAGGCGACGGCGGGAACGCGATGGCCTCCCTCCAATAATCGACCTTTCTGGCCTGCCAACGGGCCGTTGGAACCCACATCATTATAGGCGCCGTTGTCCGAGACGAACATGATGAGGGTGTTTTGCTCGAGCCCCAGCCGCCTGACTGCGGCTACGATTCTGCCCACCCCATCGTCGAGGGCTTCGACCATTTCTTTGTAGGCCGCCTTTCGGTCCTTGCGGCTTCCTCTTTTCAGGTCGTGCCATGCCTTACCGATGGTGCGGTCGGCCTTGTCGTTGCGACCCTGATAAGGAAAGTGGACCGCCAGATGCGGCACGTAAAGACAGAACGGCCTATCCTTGTTTTTTTCAATGAACTCGATACCGTGGTCGGTAAGCAGATCGGTCGCGTAACCTTCTTCGGCAACCAGTTTGTCATCCTTCCACCAATCGGGATTACCCAGTCGGTCGATGTGGGATTGGTAATCGAGGCAGCCGCCGGAGTAACCGACAAAAGTGTCAAAGCCCTGTGTGACGGGCCCGAAATTGCCGACGTAGCCCACATGCCATTTGCCGAAGATTCCCACGGCATAGCCGGACGGCTTGAGCACCTCCGCGAAGGTGACTTGCTCGGGCGCCATGCCTATGCCGTGGTCCCACCCGAGGACCCCTTCGATGCCGCATCGCTGCTGGTAACGGCCGGTCAAGAGCGCCGCGCGTGTGGGGCTGCACATCGGACCATTTGAATGGAAGTCGGTGAACTTCATCCCTTCTCTCGCCAGGGCGTCGATATGTGGCGTCTTTATGGTCTTGTTGCCGTAGCATCCGACGTCGCCGTAGCCAAGGTCGTCGGCCATTATCAAAATAATATTAGGCTTGGCGGCAGGTTCCTGATCTGCAAAGCACCTGGATAGACCCTTGTATCGTGCGAAAGCCAGCGCCGAAATGCCTGCGCCGCACATTTTCAAAAAGTCACGACGTTTACACTTGTATTCACTCATTTCCAAATTCTCCGTAACCAGACAAAAGAACTCGCTCTTGATATTCAGCCGACCGAATCAAGGACAGCCTGAAATCGCCTGCGGGCCTCGGTGGCCTGTTCGCCGGCCCGGCCAAGCAGGATGGGACTCTGCTCGAGCGGGTCGGCCTGAACGTCGAAAAGCTCACCCGTATGATAGAGTTTCCACCGTTTGTCGCGAACAAAACGCTTGAAACCCCGGCCGCTCTGGGACACATAGTGACAGAGCAACCACTCTTTCGGATTGCCCTTTTGGCCGCGAAGCTGCGGCAGGAAGCTGCGACCGTCAATAACCACATTCTCGGGCAGCGCGGCGCCGGCGGCTTCTGCAAGCGTCGGAAGGAAGTCACTGAAGTCAACGAGGTCGCCGCATACTTTTCCTGCGGGCACGGCGCCTTTCCAATTAGCGATAAGAGGGACATGTGTGCCTGTATCAATAGTCAGACTCTTGCCTCCTTTGATCGTGCCGCCCGGCATTTGCGAGGTAATCGCCCTACCCGTGCCGTTGTCACCGGTGAAAATGAGCAGGGTATTTTCGCGAAGACCGAGCGCGTCCAGCCTGCTCACTATGCGGCCGACCAATTTGTCCATATAGGCGACCATGTCGGCGAAGTATTTCTTGTCACCCTTACCTGCGGGCCGGGTCCAATCGGGACTATCGGGCGTTGGGACAAAGGGCGCGTGGACCAATGCCATCGGATAATAGACGAAGAAAGGCCCGGATTTGTGGCGTTCGATATAGTCGAGGATGTAGTCGCAGAAGATATCGGGGCCGTATTTGCCCTCCAGACCATCGAGCACTTTTCCATTCTTTATAATCTTGGGACTGCGGTAGCGGGACTCCTTGGGGGCGAAGGCATCCTCCATGTGCCAGAGGCAATAGTCATCGAAGCCGGCATCGTAAGGGCCGGCGGCGCCCCGGCCCATCAGCTGCCACTTGCCGGCGATGCAGGTGGCGTAGCCGGCGCTGCCCAGAACGTGAGCAAATGTTTTCTCCCTGAAGTCGAAGTAGCCGAACCTCGTGTAGTTGCGGAAGTTGTATCTTCCGGTCATGATTTTCACGCGCGAGGGCGTGCAGAGCGGCTGCGAATGGCAATTGTCGAAACGCATGCCGGTGCGGGCCAGCTCATCGAGAACCGGGGTCTTGTACGACAGGCTTCCATAACAGCTCAGACACTCATATCCAAGGTCGTCGGCCATTATGAGGATTATGTTCGGCCTGGCGGCAAAGTTGCCGCCACCCTGCCGCTTAGAGCCACTGAAACAGCCCGGCAGGACAATCGGTAGGGTGCCAAGGCCGACTGCTTTCAAGAAATTACGTCGAGAGCAATTATCCACCGCGGTCTCCTTAAAATCGCAAACTCTCTTTCAGTATTAACGCCTGCTTGCGCACCCACTTGACGCCGGCAGTCACATTCTTTTCACAGGCCAACAAAGAAACGGAGTCAGACCTTTTTATTTCTCCGGTAAATCGGGAGTCAGTCTTTTGCGTATTTCTTGTGCGCGTACAAAGATTTTCCAAATTCATCATAGAAATCAAACTGTATGGCAGGCATATTCTTGTTCTTGCCAGGCTCAACGGTTATTTTAAGAAATCCTGCCGAAGCTTCCTCTTGCCAGTAGGGCTGCTTAATCAGTCCCTGCGGGTCGTTCGATTTGGGATCTCCGGGGCGAGGGCCGAGTCTTGAATTTGCCTGGACTAAAGCGCCGCAGGAAAATTCTTCAATGCCCGTCGGATGAATCGAATGATACTGCCAATGCCTGTCGCCGCAGGCAATAAAGAAATTCTTTTCGAGAAAACCGTTATCAACAAGCCATTTGAAAAAGGCGTCCCTTTCGTATCTGAATCCTTCGATGTTCGTATGGTTATCCCTTTTTCCCATGGAGCCGTCGTCGGGCCCGATCAAAGGCGTCGGTGAAATAAGAATCTTGAATGTGGCGTCACTTGCGAGCAGCGTATCCTTGAGCCATTGCTTTTGGGTGTCACCCCAGATGGTCTTGTCCGGCCCGTCGGGCATTCTGTTCGGACTGCGGTAAAGCCGGCCCTCCACGAGCCAGATTTGCAGGTCGCGGCTCACCCGGAAGGTGCCGTAGGTAAGTGCAGTCCGGTCGGCCGGATCGACGACGGGCAATTGCTCGCGAAAGTTGCTCGCCCCCATCTGGGGCGTGGGCATTTTATCTGTCGTATTGTCACAGTCATTATAGCGATAGTCGTGGTCATCCACCTCCCAATACGTCGGCACCTCCGCGAAAAGCGCGACATAGCGGGGCTGAATAAACTGTTCGTGGAACTTACGGCGCATCTCGGCTTCGGTTTTTGCGCGGTCGGACCACGCGGTGCCGGTCCAGCGGTCCGAGCCTTCTCCCTTCGCGGGGTGATCGAAATAGACGTTGTCACCCGTGGCCACAAAGAAATCAGGCTTTTGTTTCAGGATGGCTTCGAGCGCGGGGTAGCCGAGATGCTTGTCATCGCCCTGATACGCACCTTCGGGTCTGTAGGGGCCTTCATGAAAAAAGAAATAGTTCATCCCCGTCACGACCACGAACGTCGTTTCCTGAACGGCGTTCTTGCCGCCGAGGGTTTTGAACGAACATGTGCGTCCTTTGATGGTATCGTCCCGCTCAGGTCCATACAGCAAACGGTAGTAGTATTTCGTGGAGGGTCTCAGGCCGGCCACCTTCACCTTGATAATATAGTCATAATCCTGTGAGGCCTTGATCCATTGGGTCTTGCGCGATTTTTCGAAATTAGGATTGGTCGCCAGCTCGAATCGCGCCGCGCCCTCACTTCCGGGCAGGTCTCCGTCGATGAGTGTTGCGCCCTGCGTCAGCCGGGACTGAAGTATGACGCTCGTTTCGGTAACATGGCCCGCCATCTCGCTTTGACCATGGTCTATTGACGAAGCCGCGGTCAGCAGTATAGTGCTGCAAATGCTGAGAAAGAGACTTGTAGCAAGCAAGCTTTTCATCCGGCCTCACACGATTTAGCAATACCGACCAATTTGAACTGTTCCGCATCATATTGCCGAACACCTGAAATGTCAAGAACAGCAATTACCCTGTTCGTAGAAAAGCTTTTATACAAAGCTGCCTCGGAGAAGAAAATCCTTGGTAGTTCAAAGTGATTCCTGTAAGATTATTGACGTCGTACGGAGAAAACTATGCTGTGTAAGAGCGTAAATGGGAAATACCGGGTAATGTTGTGTGGGAATACCGGATTAAAGAAAGGAAGGAAAATGGAGCCAGTAAGCAAAGGAGCACACTTACGATTTATTACTGTTTTGGTGGTAGTTATTGCGGCGGCAATGATTGTTCTTGTGTTTGGCTGTCAGCAAGAGAAACAGAGTAAATACCATGATTATTTCCGTGAATTCAGCGACCAGCAGTGGCTGGCAATGGTTAGAGAACCCGAGCATCAGCCTATAGCCTACTGGGTTGGTATTGGTCCCGGAAGAGTTACTGAGACCGGAACCGGCATAGGGCACGTGGGAGAGGGTTTCAAGTCAACACCTGCTGGAGTGCTGGAGCACCACCTTACGACGGGACTGGTTCGAAGAAAACCCCTGCTGTTTCTGAGTCTCTTGGATTCTAAAGAACCTAAGCTTATTTTGACCGGCATCTATATATACGATCGAGGTTTTCGAGGTCCACAGTTCGAGCTGCGAAAACAAGATAGGTCGAAGATTGAGGCTGCTTTTCGCAACTTAATTCAGCACAAAGACGCCCGTATTCGCTTCATGGCCATCCGATGGTTGGGTATTCGAGACTGGCTGAACGTTGATGATGCTAAACGCGGGCTTAACGACCGTTCTCTGAGTGTCCGGATTACTACTGCGTGCGTTCTACACGGGATTCTTGGGGACGCTCATCGTTATGATCTCAATGGTAAACTGATAGTGGGCGATTCGATTGAGGTTGAGAGGCTTGTGGATGAAACACGTCAATTGGCACCGGTGTTTTTAGACCATTTAAACGACAACCATTTCAAGATACGCAAGGAAGTAGCCCGAGAATTTCGCGCTATGTTCAAATACCTTGTGGCGGCGGAGGGTGGGGGAGTTCGCGCACTACTGCCGGATTCTTTCCCAAAAAGAATCGATTGGGTGCGTGCTGATTGGCATACGCGGGACAAGGCAAAAGAAGAACTAAAGGCATGGTGGGAGCAGCGCGGTGAAGAGGCTTTGCGTTTTGCTCATCCGGTTCAATAGGTTTTGGGAGTCTAATTTCGGAGTAAGATTTGTGCAGAGCGATTGCGGAGTTGCTGTGCTTATCAAGCGTTCGTAGGACCGCTTAAAAACGGTTAATTTTATGATGAAGACTACTTTTCTATCTCTTTTAGTAACTTTTGTATTTGCGTTTCAATCCAATGCGATAGCAGCCAAAAAGGAATTCGGAGACAATTCGGATTCAGAGACAACATACGTACCCCAAAAAACCTCCGAATATTCGATTCCTGTCAGGGCTATTACACACGCCCCCAAATACCATTGGTTCGGCTATTATGATAAAATGGAGTTTGACCCCAGCGGCCGTTATGTGCTTGGAATGCAGGCGGATTTTGAGCATCGCTCTCCCAGGCCTGACGATGTTATAAAGATTGGAATGGTGGATTTGGCGCATAATGACCGTTGGATAGAGCTGGGCGAAAGCCGGGCATGGAACTGGCAGCAGGGTTGTATGCTGCAGTGGAGGCCCGGTTCTCCAACAGAAATTATGTGGAACGACCGTGAAGGCGAGAGGTTCGTTTGCCACATTCTCGATGTTAACACAGGCAAAAAGAAGACAGTGCCGTTTCCCATTTATACAGTTAGTCCCGACGGCCTCACTGCCGTTGCCCCGGACTTTCGCCGTATCCAGGATATGCGTCCCGGTTACGGCTATGCGGGCTCGCCCGACCCCTACAAGAACGAGCCGGCCCCAAAGGATTCGGGCATCTTCCGAATCGACCTCGAAAAGGGGCGAACAGAACTGATCGTCTCGCTGGCTGACATCGCCAAAATTCCATACGAAGCCGGCGACATAAGCAAGGCCAAACACTACTTCAACCACCTGCTTATCAATCCTGACGGCACGCGCTTTATCTTCCTGCACCGTTGGCGGATGGCGGGAAAAGCCGGCAGCATCGGAGGCACGCGAATGTTCACTGCTTCACTCGACGGCAGGAATATCCGTCTGGTCGACGGCTACGGCCATACGTCCCACTTTATCTGGCGTGACCGCCGCCACATCCTCGCCTGGGCGAAGCACCCTTCCTATGGGTACGCCTTTTACCTCTATGAAGACGGCACGGATAAAGTTGAGGTCGTTGGTAAGAACGTCATGACCACAAATGGGCACTGCAGCTATCTGCCGGGAAATGAATGGATTCTCAACGATACTTATCCCGATGAGCAGAGGATGCAGCATCTATATCTATACCATGTCCCAACGGGTAAGAAGATCACACTTGGCAGCTTTTATTCCGCTCCTGAGTACACCGGCGAGTGGCGAACCGATACCCATCCCCGGTTCAGTCCTGATGGCCGAAACATTGTTATCGATTCAACGCACGGCGGCAATGGCAGGCAGTTATACTTGATTGATATCAGCACAATCGTCGACCAAAAAGGAGAAGAATAGGAGACGACACTATGCAGAATTCCTGCCGGAGGTGCTTACCGCTGGGCTTGATACCGGCCTTGCTTGCGGTTTTTTTTGTGACCGCCGGCGTCAATGCCCGTGAGAATTATTACCCCGACATTTCTACTGTGTTGACCACGGGCGCGCCCGACGGCATCGGCCCCTTCGCTCCAGTCAGCGTCCACGATTTCCCCCTGGGCCGCGCCTTTGTTTACGGCGGCCAGTCGCCCGACCTGTTCCTTCGCGCCGGCAACTGGACCAATGTATCCCCGGGCATCTACCTCTACAGATATCTCAGCCGCAAAGAAGGAGTCCCCGTCTTCGGCGAGCCGGTGTATGTACAACTGCCGCCGGGGCTCAGTGGAAACTGCACGATTCTCCAGGGCAAAGAAGGGGACGTTCTTGGTCTCTGGAAAGTGCACGATGATTTCAAACTGGCGCGGTATAACAAGGAAAAGCACCGGTTCGAATCCGTACCCAAAGACCACATCAAGGAGCCCTGCGATAAGATCTGGGCACAGAACGGATCAGGGCGAATGACCCACATAGAGTTCGACAATCATGCGCCCGGATTCATCGCCGGCTCACGCTACGGCAACCTGTCGTTCTACAATTACGGCCCCGGTTTCGAACTTTCCCGGTGCCGCTATGCGGTGGGCGCCGATGGTATCATGCTCAGAAACAAAACCACAGGCGCAAACCCCCTCGCATATCCCAACGCCCAAGGCACAAATTGCGACCTTCTCGTTATCGGTGAAGGCGGCACCTACTATTACCGCTTCAGCGGACGTTTCGATGACCGCGACCAGCCGGTTTACGCCGATCAGGCCCCTTTGCTCGAAAAGAACTCGCCCCTGTCTCACAGCAGCCTGCCAGTGATCAATACCATCGATTGGGACGGGGACGGTGACATCGATATCGTCAGCGGCGACTCCGTCGGATTTGTATGCCTGCTCGAAAACGCCGGCTCCACCGCCCAGCCGAAATTCCTCGCTCCGGTTAAACTTCGTGCCGCCGGACAGATCATTCGAATCCGGCCCGGCTATTACGGAAGCCTCCAGGGCCCGAAAGAAGCCAACTGGGGCTATACATGCCCCACAGTGGTCGACTGGAACGGCGACGGCCTGCCGGATATCGTTATGAGCGACTCCACCGCCACACACAAAGTCTATATGAACCACGGAACGAGGGAAAAACCCGAACTGGCCGCCGCTAAAGAACTGTTCTGTGAAGGGCTCGACCTGCACGGCGCCTGGCGCGTCAAGCCGGGCGTGGGTCTGCTGAAAGGCAAAATGGCCTACGTGCTAATCGACGAAGACGAAGAATTTCATCTTTTCTGGAAAATCGACGACCAGAACCTCGAAGACGCCGGCAAGCTCCACCTCGAAAGCGGCCCCGTCATCGCCGCTAACTACCGCAAAGGCGGACGAGGCGGTCGCGTCAAAATCACACTCTTCGACTTCAACGGCGACGGACAGAACGACATGCTCATCACAACCCACAGCGGAAACTCCATCCCACACGCCGAATACGGCATCCCCCGCCAGGCCGGAGCAATGGTACTGCTCATGTTGAACACCTCAAAGGGCGATGACATCCGCTTTGCCCCCCCGCGTCCCCTTCAGTACAAAGGCAGGACCCTGTATCTTGGCGAACATAGCTGTAGCGCAGCGCCCTACCCATTCGAAAAGGATAAGTTCGGAATGCTCGTCACCATCGAGAACGGCCGGTTCTTCCTCCTGCCGCCCAAAGACATCTCATGGGGCCCATTCCATCAGAAACAGAATTGAATTGGATCCCCAATGCCAGGCACCCATAGCTACAATAGAGTCCGTGCGGTCGTCGCCGTATAGGTCCACCTGCCTCCGCACCCGCTCATGGGCCACTGGCATGGCGTGGCTCCAATCGCTAACCTTGACAAAGCAATAGCTCCCAAACCTGCGGTATTGAGAAACCGGCGTCTGTTAAATACGCCGTTCACAGGCTTACCCCTTTTATCATGGCTGGACTTCCTTTGCCCACTGCTCGTGAAGCTTCATCAAACGGCGGACGAGGTCGGGATGCTCGTCGGCATGGTTTCTTAACTCCGGCTGGTCATCGGCCAGATTGCCGAGAAACACTCGTGGCATTTCGCGCCGGGGCTCAGGCTTGCCCTGCCATTCGTCGGTGGTGTCCCGGCCGTTGTAAATCAGCTTCCAGTCGCCCTGGCGGACGGCCCACATATTCTGCCACTGCCAGTGCATTACCTTGTGATGGGTGGGAGCGTGTTCGGATTTGATAATCCGCATAAGGCTTTTGCCGTCAAGCTTACATCCGGGTAAAGGCACGTCACAAAGTTCAAGCACGGTCGGGTAGAAATCAGCCAATGTCACTGCCTGGTCACGGACGACGTTCTGCGGCAGCCGGGCGGGATAGCTGATGACAGCCGGCACTCGGATGCCGCCCTCGAAGAAGCTGTGCTTGGCGCCGCGCCAATTGCCGGTGTTTCCGCCGCCGCCGTTGGCGCCGTAATTATGGCCTTTGGGCAGTCCGCTCGCGTGGTCATCGACTTTGATCTTGTAGCTTTCCGAAGAATGGCCGTTGTCACTTGTAAAGATGATTATGGTCTCGTCACGGAGGCCAAGCTCATCGAGCTTTTTGAGAATCTTACCCATACGGTCATCGGTGGTGGAGACTATCTTAGCGTAGGAGCGGCGAGGCTCTGGCAGTTGGCCATACACAGAGTCAAATTTGCTGTCCGCCTGCTCGGGATAATGAGGGATGTTGAAGGCCACGCACAAAAAGAAGGGGCCGGACTTGTTTTCGTCAAGAAAGCGAATTGCCTCGCGCACGACCAAGTCGGGAAAGTATTTTCCCGGCTCGAAGACTTCTTCGGTGCCGCGATAAAGGTCGTGGAAGCCTTTGCCGTGGAGGTAATAGTGATTGTAATTATCGATGAAGCCGTCGCGCAGGCCGAGGAACTCGTCGAAGCCCTGTTTTGTGGGGCCGTAATCGAGGTGGGCGCCGAGATGCCATTTTCCGAAAAGGGCCGTTCTATAACCCTGGGCCTTGAGGGCTTCGGCGAGGGTGATCTCCTCAAGGTACATATTCCCTTTCTTCTCTCCTTTTGCATTGCCTTGCACCCAGGTGTTGACGCCGGAGCGCTGAGGATGTCTGCCCGTATGCAACAGCGCGCGGGAGGGACAGCAGACGGTATGCGCGTATGCCTGTGTGAAACGCACGCCGGTCGCAGCCAGAGAATCCATATTCGGCGTGTACAAATCCTTTGAGCCGTAGCAATTGACGTCGAGCGTTCCCTGGTCATCGGTGTAGAAGATAAGAACATTCGGACGTTTGCCTTTCGTTGAGCGGCCTCGCATTGACGCCCCACACCCGCACAAAGCAAGTGACGCCCCAGCGAGGCCCGCGGCTTTTAGAAAATTACGTCGGTTCATCAAAGAATTCTCCTTGCAAGAGTGCCAGTCATCCATTCAGGCCTCGGCTATAGCCCCGGCGTTTGTACTTTTCCAACAGGTTGGTGAGCTTTTCAACAATATCCGGGTGGTCATTGTACAGATTCCTTTCTTCTGAATGGTCGTCTTTCATATCATAGAGCTGGCCGGGCGGGTCGTCCTGCTTTATCGCGTTCGGTCCGGTTTGGTAGCGGTTGCCGCCCGAGCCTTTGCAGAGTATCAGCTTCCATCGGCCCTGTCGGATTGCGAATTCTCCCTTCGATGAGTGATGCACGACGGCCTCGCGGATGGGTTTTTCTAAATTCTCATCGAGCATTGCCGGCAGTATGCTATAACTGTCTTCGGCGGCGCTGTCAGCGAGCTTGTCGCCTAAAATTTCAGCAGCGGTAGCCATAAGGTCGGTCAGGCATATTGTCTGGCTGCTGACTGTATTTGGTCTGATTGTTAAAGGCCACGAGGCAATGAACGGGATTCGGTGGCCGCCGTCCCAGATATCTCTCTTTTTGCCGCGGAAGTGATAGCTGCTGTGGTGGGCATACTCTTGTATGCGCTTCTCCATTCCTTTTTCGGGGCCGTTGTCACTGGTAAAGATAATCAGAGTGTCTTCGGTTATGCCGTGTTTATCGAGCGCTTTCATTACCTGGCCCAACGTCCAGTCGACCTGCACCACAAAGTCACCGTACTTGCCGGCTCTGCTTGCGCCCTGGAACTGTTTCCTGGGCAAAATCGGAGTGTGTGGCGCGGTCAGCGGGAAATACAGAAAGAATGGTCTGCCTGGACTTTCGACCTGATGCCTTTCGATAAACTCAACCGCTTTTTTCGTCAGAGTAGGCATCACCTGCTCGTGTTCGAAACCGGGCGCTGCCGGACCGGCTCGATAAAATTCGGGCCAGCCGCGCCCTTCGATCACCTCGGTGGCGGCGGCCGCAACGTTGTCGTTCTCGACATAGACATAAGGATCCATATCCAGCGACGCCGGTATCCCAAAGAAATAATCAAAGCCGACGTCGGTGGGGCCGCCTTTTATCGGTTTGCTATAATCTATGTTGTTCCGATTGGGCTCTTCGCCGTCGCTGGTAGGCCAACCGAGACCGAGATGCCATTTACCGATGCAGGCGGTGCGATAGCCATGGCGCTTGAGCAACGATGCAACCGTTAATCTTTCAGGCTCAATCAACGGTTCTGAGTATCCCCAAAGCACGCCTTTCTTCAGGCGAGTGCGCCAACAGTATCGCCCCGTGAGAACCCCATATCGCGTAGGTGTACAGACGGCCGAGCCGGAATGGGCATCGGTGAAACGCATGCCTTCAGATGCCAGCCGGTCAACGTTAGGCGTGGGAATCTTCGAATCGCTGTTCAGACACGTCACGTCCCCGTAGCCTAAATCATCCGCCATAATAAATACGATATTGGGAAGTCTGCGGCGGTGGTTCCTTGAGCTTTTGAAGCTATTCGTGCAGCCCGGCAAAAAGAGCGAGGCTGCTCCAAAGCCCACGCTTTTCAGGAAAACTCTGCGTGTGGTCATCACCAATCTCGGCCAGAAAAAAGTATCGCCGGCTGGTCCTCACTTGTTCCAGTCGCCGGATATGATAGGAAATTTATTAACCGGTGTAAAGGCCGTGGCGTGGTCGCCGCCGGAGTGGCTGCGCCTGCAGGAATCGGTCCATTTGTTGAGCGAGGGTTTTATTCCGGCGGCCACGAGGGCGTCTGGTCCATCCAGACGCCTGCCAGCATTATATAATCCTCGAAGTTCACCACGCAGTCAATGTTCAGGTCGCTGACGGCCAGGTCGCAACCGGTCGTGAAGTTCCAGGGCTGCCCCTTGCAGACAGAGGCGTCCTGGCAGATCTCGTCGGTGCGCCAGTAATATGTGGTCCACATAGGCAGCACGCCCACATTCTTCTGTAAATCGCCTACGTTCGTGAATCCGAGGTAGCAACCCGCAGGCGGTGGAGTACTATAACCGGGAGTCGGCCAAGCTGGTTGAGTTGTCACGCAGGACTCGTCGGTGCTAAAGTAGACAAAGTGTCTGCTCTTTGACCCTAAACAATTTCCGGGCTGCCAGGAGAGGACCATTTCGGCCAGGTCAGAGCGTACCTGCGTCTGGCCGTCAGGCGGATCCGGCCCCCACGCCTGACAGTCATTATAATCACTTTGTAGGTTAGGGTCGGCGGCGGCGCCCTGCAAATACCCGCCGCCGGTATGCAGCCATTGCCGGGCGATTATTTCGAGGTCCTGCCAGTTGACGGCGCAGTCGCCGGTGAAATCCGCGGCCGGCGAATACTTCACCAAACATCTGGCCGGATACACACGGATATCGTCGAAGTACACAGTGCCAGTAGCCCCATCGGGCTCGTAACCCGGCCGCTCACCAAAACCTATAGACAGATCGGTCACGTTTGATAGGCTAACACCACCGTCAGCGAAGTCGGAGAGCTTGATGTTCCATTCGATCCACTCTTGTTTGCTAATGTCTTGTGGGTCTTCGCCGTTGTCACCGTAGGTAACGGCTGAAGCATAGTACCGGTTGAGCACTACCCACATAGTCGTGCTCCCATTGCCAGCCGAACCGCGGAACCACAGGACCAGCGCCCTTTCGCCGTGGCTGGCCCAGTCCGCCGGCGGGTCGTATCCGGCCTCGATTTCGGAATATCCCCCACACCGTTCCCCATAGTCTTTGTTGTCATACGAGTAAGCCATCGACTGAGCACCGCCGTGCACCGGTCCGCAGGGGTCAATGGCAAGGGCAATACAGGAGGCCGAGCCGTTGCCGCCAGTGCCCATGGGATCCCCGCAGCCGTCCATCCAGGTATCCTTTATACGATTGTTGGAGTCGTTGTAGGACTCCATATCGTCAATGACGATATAGTCGCCCTCAGCTAAGTAGAAATCGCCGCCGTCGCCGGACAAATCGTAAGTGAGTTTGTTCACCGCGGTTGTATCAAAACCGTTACAGCCGGCGCAGGCGTTCTGCGCCAAAGACAATGCCAGGAACGGCAGAAGCGTCAACAATCCCGCAAGACTTTTCCCTTCGGTCACCTTTGACCCTCCTCTTGCACGCCTGCGATTCTTTTGCAGCCGAGATATTCAGGAAAGACCGCCGAAGGACAACATGGACGCCTCCCCGCGGGTCTTCCCAAACTCCATCAACAGCTAAGCTACCCGATTCGGACCGAAATGTCAACAAGAAAAGAAAGACTTTTTTTCGTTCTCAAGTCCTATTGGCAAAACGAGTTACGTTAGCCAAAAACACATCGGCGGTCACTGCACCAAACCAGGTCGGGTTTGCCCGGACAGCAAGCGACGGCTTTGAAGGTGCTCTTACCTGCTCCAGGTGCCGGTTATCTGAGGGAAGCTGTTGACCGCCGTAAAGGCCGTGGGGTAATCGCCGCCGCTGTGGCTGCGCCTGCACGATTCGGTCCAGGCTCTGAGGTGGGCCCGCATGGCAGCGGCTCTTTCACGATGCCCGGTTATGATGTTATGCTCCTCGCCGGGGTCTTTGGCCACATCGAAGAGCATATCTTCCTGACCATCATGTGAAAGGTTGGTCAGGAATTTGAAGTTGCTATCCACGAGCGCGAGTGTGGGTGAGTCGTGCATCGCCTTTTTGCTGGGCTTGACAAACCAGAACGGAATCGCTTTGCGACGCATTTTCATCTTGCCGTTTACCAGCAGCAGCAGGCTGACCCCGTCGATGGGCCTGTCGTCCGGCATTTCATACCCGAGCAGTTGCTGTATTGTTGGCAGGTAATCCAAGGTGCTGCAGGGGACATCGACCACCCGGCCGGGTCGTGTGTGGCCGGGCCATTCGAGAAGCCCAGGCCCCACAAGGCCGCCATCGAAGAGGCTTCTCTTTCTGCCTCGCAGGCCGCCGGTGACGCCGCGGGAGTTTTTGCACCAGCTCTGCTTTCCCTCGCTGGTCATCCCTTCGGGCCCATTGTCACTGCAAAACCATACCATTGTGTTTTCCGCAATGCCGAGCCTGCGCAGCTCCTTGCGGAGTCGGCCGATTTGCTCATCCATAGCGGTGATGCAACCGTAGTAGTGCTGCTCGACTTCGCTGTATTGGCTGTACACTGCGCGGTATTCGGGGCCGGCGACCACGGGCTCGTGCGGTTCGTGGAACCAGACCGTGGCAAGGAAAGGCTTGTCGTTCTCAACCGCTTTACGGATAAACGGAATGGCGCGGTCCATCACAACGCGGGCGGCGGGGCCTTTGAGGTTCTCGGTTTCGATTTCGCCGTTGTGCCAGAACGGAAGTCGGAATACCCACTTGTAATTTTCGAGATTTTCGGCGGGATTGTACGTGGGGACATTGCACTCGGTTGTGAAGGTTTCGTCGTAGTCGCGCTCCCAGGGCGGGGCGTATTTCTTCAGGCGGTCTTCTTCGTACTCGGGCATTGTGGGGCCGGTCTTGCTGACTGGCGCGAGATGCCACTTTCCGAAGTGGCCGGTGGTGTAGCCGAGCGATTTGCACATTCGGGCGATGGTGATTTCCTCCGCGGGCAGATAGCCGACGCTGGCCGAAAAAACTCCATAGCGAAAATAATGCCGGCCCGTGAGACACGTGCCGCGAGTGGGCGAACATACGGGTCCGCCGGCGTAGAAGCGAGTGAAACGAATGCTCGCCTTTGCCATTTCGTCGAGGTGCGGCGTCTTGATAATCTTGTTTCCATTGAAGCCAACGTCACCATAGCCCAAATCGTCGGCCATAATCAGGATAATGTTGGGCCCGGCAGTGGCAGCCTCATCAGGGGAGCGTTCAAGGCTGCTCACGCATCCCGGCAGCGCAACCGCCGCAGCGCTGGCACTCACGGCCCTCAGAAAATCACGACGCCTCATCATAGCGGCCCTTCCAAGTGTTAAGCCTTCTTCAGACTGTCAAGCACGTCCTCGAGTTTCTTTCTGACGGCTGAGGTTTCGGCAGTGTCGCCGGCGGCAAGGATCGGCGATTCTTCAAGAGGATCCTTTTCCATGTCGAAGAGTCTGCCGTCGCGGTAGAGTTTCCAACGCTGCGTACGGGCCCAGGCCTTGTCGCCCGACTGGCAGTAGGCCCACTCTCTCGGATTGCCGCGTTTGCCCATAAGCTGCGCGGCGAAACTGACGCCGTCAATGACGCGGTCTTTCGGAGGCGTGGTTCCGGCTAATTCAGCGAAGGTGGGCATGAAGTCAGAAAAATCAATCAGGTCATCGCTTACCCTGCCCGCCGGAGTAGTGCCCGGCCAGTTGGCGATCAGGGGGACCTTGGTGCCGGCATCGGTGAGCTTGCCTTTGCCGCCGACGACGACTTTGTCACCCACCTTCGAAACGATGGGCTCGCTGATGTATTTGCCGTTAACGGCGCTGGTGATGAATTCGGGCGGGGTGCCGTTGTCACCGGTGAAGAGAATGAGCGTGTTTTGGCGCAGGCCCAACTCATCGAGGGTCGATACGATTTTGCCGATGAGCTTGTCCATGTACTCGACAAGCTCCTTGTACGTCTGGTATCGGCCGTTCGGTCCGACCGGCGGCGGCACTTTCAGGTCGTTGCTGATTTCGTGGGCGAGGGTGGTGGAATAATACGCAAGGAAGGGGTTGTCCTTGTTTCGTTTGATGAAGTCAACGATGAATTGACAGAAGATGTCCGGGCCGTATTTGTCTTCGGGCTCCTGTCGGAGTTTGCCGTTCTCGTATATGAGGGGCCCGTGGTATCTCGGTCCTTCGTGCCATCCGAAGACGCAGTTTTGCTCGAAGCCCATTTTGGTAATGTGGTCCGGGTCGGTCTTTTGCAGCACCATTTGCCACTTGCCTGCTATGGCCGTGGCATAGCCCGCACCTTTTAGGACATGCCCGAAGGTAATCTCCTCCGGCGGGATATGTCCCCATTTCTTGTAGTTTCTAAACCCATATCGCCCTGTCATAAGCTTTACGCGCGAGGGCGCGCACACGGGCGAGCTATAACAGTGGTTGAAGCGTGTACCGGTGGCCGCGAGCCTGTCAATGTTCGGAGTGCTGTAGGACGTCCCGCCGTAGCAGCCAAGGACGGGTTGGCCGATGTCATCAGCCATTATGAAAACGATATTGGGCTTCTCGGTTGAGGACTTATTGGAAAGCGGATTCGAAAGGCCCGTGCAGCCGGGCACGGCAAACGAAGCGCCACCCAAACCCACGGCTTTTAGAAAATCGCGTCGCGTGCAATTGCTCTTATTCATATTTGTCAGCTCCCAAAAGAACAAATATCGCCCTGCGTTCTGTTCGGCAGAGCGGTTTATACCACAGATACACTCTAAATTCAATAGGATGAGAGCAAATTGCTTGTCGGCCCCCGAACCCAACGTGGTTCAGGGGTCATTGCGAACGCAGCGCGGCAATCTCAAAAAATACCAAATACTAAACACTGAATACCAAACGCGGACCCCCTCAAAATCCCCTGACTTTGCGGCCAAGACAGCTTCAAAATAAATCTTGCACTTCTCGCCCCAGCGAGTAAAATTACAAACCAGCAGCGGAGATTAGCATCTAAGGCGACAAATTAATTGATTCGTTCGGCAAGCTCAGTCATAGGGACTCCATACGGAGGACAAGTATTGGTATTCCGCCGAAGAATTGAAGTACTTAGCCACATGTGTTGAGATACTGCGAGACCAGACACAAACAAGTTGTAGCACTAAGATGCAAAGTTTTATTTAGAATTCTGCATGTGCAAACAAATTGCACACCCCACCAACTTTCATTGATTAAAACTGGAGAATCTACGGTTCTCTGGAATTGTTGAATACAATTTATCTTTTTCTTTCCACACCTGACCCACAATCATTTTCTTTTCGTTGGAAACAAATATGACAACATAGTCTATTTTCAACTCAAATTCTGCATGATATTGATTAGGTATCAGATCTTCTAGGTTGTCTCCCGGATTACTGTGGCTAAAGCTGACATCTTCCAATAACAGTGCAGTGGTATATTCCTTTTCTTTATATTTTATAAGCTTTGGCAATTTTTCTTCAATTGCCCTGCGGAATCTATTTTGTCCTTCCTTTTTAGCCTCTTTTGGCCTTGTTGGCATTCTACCAATTTTTCCATTCAGTTCCAAAAATGAGCCGCGACATATTAATAATACTTCGTGGCCATTGTATAACTCTGAAGCCCATTGATCATCAGTGGTCAGAGTTTCTGCTATATCAGGAATCCAATTTGACATTTCTTTGATAAACTGACCCCTGTTTTCTTTACTTGTGTCAGTAATAAGAGCAGGTGGAATAACTATTTGAAACCAACGGTTTGTTGGTAATTTCCCTTGGCATCTCTGATTGATTTTCTCTACAACATCGTATGATTGATTGACATAGGCAATCTGTTTGCCATGGGCTTCTATAATAGTATGTTCGACAGCAATTCTGGGGGATTGACAATCTTCATCCTTTGGGGCTAAAATAAAATCAACATCTTTAGTCTCACTATTTGACTTATCGGGCCTGCACTTTATTATGTATTCTACGCCCTTTATCTTCTTGAGAATTTCGATAAAGGCATTGCAAGCGTTTTCCTCATTTTCTTTCTCCTCTTCCCTATGATTTGCTGATTCTTCCCCCATTTCTAAACACCTTTTTCAAAATAATTGTTCATATTTACATAAATCAATCGCAGTTTTTCTTCCCAATCATATACTACCCAAACCCCGCACTTGCCCCCAAAGGAACTACCTTGAATCAATCCCCCAAATGCATATTTCGTAAGCCGCAGGGAATAGATGGCTGCATCTTATTGCTCTAGTAGTTTACACATATACATTGAATAAGAATACATGAACAGTAACCTCTCGCTCTAAATCTTCTTTTGCGCAACATATAAAACGCCACTCGCCCGCCTGTCCTGCGTTAATAGTTCTTCCATACTTGGAGTGACTTTCAAAGATGGTCGGTATTTTCATTTGAATTGTAGTGAAACCAGAAACTGCCTTGTTGAAGATAATAATAGCAGTTTTACAGTCCCTCCAAGTAAGATATCCTAAAAGCTGGTCGATAGCTTCGTTCAGTTCTGAAGGCCCTCTCCATACCTTACATTCAGCAACGAAAGCCGCACGTTCGTGGCTCACATCTTCAATTAAGATATCAGTTTTGCCGCTCTTTCTGAAAGTCTCACCAGATGTTCCCGGAAAGTACAAATTCAAATGCCCCACGAGGATATTACGCAAGTCTTCCTCATCATGAACAGCATATGTCGCCGGAGTTATTTCAAACGACCTCCCTTGATGTCGTATAACCTTAAGGACCTGTTCATAATCATCTTCTGATATCCCATATTCAGTCCGCTGATCGGGCACAGGCGAGAGAGGCTTAATCAGTTTGCGCTTGACGGGTATTAGTGAAATATCAGGAGCCTCCGCGGATTTCCGGAGGGATATTTTGAACGCATCAATTACAGCTGCTTTTTTCTCAAGGTTGCTCTTTCTAACATTGATAGGTTCCCCAGCGATGTTCTTAATGTTGTTATTAAAACGCTCGACATCACCTCTCTGCTTATCAAGGTAGAATCTGATAGACTTCAAGTTCTCTTCTATGTGCTTGTTGGATGTGTTGGGATCTTGATCTAACATCACAACAACGTCAAAGACAAGAACTCCCCGCCCCTCTTTATCTGACTGAATCGAACCTTCAGGGAATGTTGTTGTCCATGTACTCGGCCTTGTATACCACAACTCCGCGTCACCTGTAAATGGCAATCGAACATTAAACTTCAAACCATCATACTCTTCCTTATATTCATAAGCTCGGTATATAACCTTAGTATCTTCATGTTGAGCAAACATTTTATCTTCGTATATTTGCAGTGGTATGATCTCATATTTCGAAAAGATGTAATCAATAATTTCTTCTTCTGAAGATGCAACAAGCTGATTCTCTGGCAATGCTTGTATTTCGTCCTTGATACTTGCCTTAACTGTTTCAAAATAGCCTCCTCCTTCTTGCTGATAAAATAGTTCTGACATAGTTTCTTTATACCTTAACTCTTATCCTTCTATTTAATCACTTATTATCCTCCCAATTCCCGCCAAAGGCAAGAGAAACACGTCGCTGGTTGCTAGTATATCGTATCGCTTATCACGGCAGCGAATAGATTCCTACTCCTTGGATTACACTCAGGACAATCATTGATTATAGATTAGTTTTTTAGCCCCGCGCAGTTTACCCTGTGGGATAGCGAAGCGTTATCTCACTATATTGGGCGTCTACCCCTATGCCCAAGCTACCTGTGCCGGCGAAACCGGCTATGCGTGTCTAACAAGGACCCTTCTTAGCCAGCTTCCCAAATGGGGAATTGAAAAATGACCCGGCGGATAAGGCCGGCCCTTTAGCAGAAGCTTGCTTCGACCAAAGGTATGGCCGAAAACGCCAAAGCTGGCCGAAACCTCTCTCTGTGACCTCGGAGGCCTCTGTGGCGGACCCTTTTCGTGCCAATTCGTGTTTCAAAAAATTAAAGCACAAGAGGCTGTTGTTGCCTTCAGTTCGGACTTGCTTATTTACTCCGGTGCTTCGCTCCTGCGTATTACTGTATGCCCCTCATCGCGGCCTCCGGTACCAACCACCAATTCGGCTCACCGGTCACGTGCCACGAGCCACGAGAAGAATTTCCTTTACATCCAACCCAAAATCGAGTATAATACCCCAAAATTGAATACCCTAAGCTACTCGATACCCAACAGTGAGTTACCAATTACCAATTACGACTCACCACGCACCGCTCACCAATCATTTCTTACCATTTACCGTTTACCTTTTGACCTTTTCGTGCAAAACAAACCCAATTTCAAAAAAACCTGAAATCACCCCAACCTCAGCTATCACAAAGGGTTACGACAATATACCCGCCTTCGCGTCACCAAAAACAAACCCAAAACGAACCCAAACGAACCCAAAGCAAACCCAATTTTTCGCTCGTCAGGGGCCCCCAAAGCCAAAACGAACCCAAACAAACCCAAAGCAAAGCCAATTTCCCAAAAACGCAAAAAATGAATACAACCTTCTTCTACACAAGGGCTTACGGAAAAAATCCCGAATTCTCCCCCACCAAAACGAACCCAAACGGACCCGATCGCAAACCGCGAGCCCTTCTTATCCAGCTATCGCACAATTACGGCCGACTTCCAGCCTGTTTCCGCCCCCGCTATCTCTTGGCCAGCGTAAAAGCGGGATTCCGGACCATTTCCTGTGCGCCGACGGATTTTCGCCAGTTTTTCAATTTGGAGTAAAGCTCGGCCGCCCTTTCGGGCATCTTCTCGGCGAGATTGTTCTGCTCATTGAGGTCCTCTTCAAGCTCGTAAAGCTCGACAGCAGCCGGGCTAAACCCATCAACGCTCTTTTCGAACCATTCAACGAGCTTGTACTTGCCCTGGCGGACAACGCCCGACGGTGCAATACTCTGGCTGTGATAATGGGGATAGTGAAAATAAATCGCATCGCGATTGAGACCGCCGGCTTGTTTCAACAGCGGCATTATACTGACGCCGTCCACAGTGGGGTCGGCGACCTTCACTCCGACGACTTCGAGCAGCGTTGGGAAGAAATCGATGCTTATGACGGGGACATCACAAGCGGCGCCCGGTTTAACCACTCCGGGCCAGCGGACAATCATCGGCACGCGGATGCCGCCTTCATAGAGGTCGGCCTTGCTGCCGCGAAGGGGCTTGCAGTCTTTGGGCCCAAGATGGCCATTGTCGGAAAAGAAAATTACAATTGTGTTGTCTCGCATATTGAGCTCGTCAAGTTTTTTCAGGAGTGTCCCCACGCTCTTATCCATGGTCTCGAGCATTGCCGCCTGCTTCGGATTGTTGTGACCGTACTCCTTGTCCTTGTCGGCATCGGGCTTATTGGCGTATTTGGCGACAAGCTGGTCTTTTTCCATTTCCGGCCGGTGGATGGAATTATGGGAGACGTAGCAGAAGAAGGGCTTGTCTTTGTTGTTTTCGATAAAAGCTGTGGAGCGCTCGGTGATTTCTCTGACGTGGTGCCAGTCCTCTTCGTACTTGCTGCCGGGGCCGGCGCCGGGCTTGTGGGTCGTCAGGACATCGTCGAAGCCCTGCGAGCCGGGGTCCATCGGCCGGCCCAATTTGTACTTCTTGTCTTTATTGAGGTGCCATTTCCCGAAATGACCGCAGGTATAACCGGCGGACTTCAAGGCCTCGGCAATCGTCACCTCCTCAAGCGGCAGATAAAACGTCCAGTCGGGGGTCAGCAGCTTCTTATTCTTGGGGCTGCCGCCCTTGATGAAGTCGGTCAGGTGCAAGCGCGCGGGATATTTGCCGGTCATAATGCTGGCGCGCGTCGGCGAACAGACCGGGCAAGCGGCATAGGCATCGGTAAATCTCATGCCCTCCTTGGCGAAGCTGTCCAAATTGGGCGTTTCATAGAAGGTGCTGCCGTAACAGCCCAACTGGTGCCAGCCTAAATCATCGGCAAGGATAAAAACGATATTGGGCCTCTTGCCGGATGAATCCGCGCCGAAAACGCCGGCAGAACCACCCAGCCGAGTCAGAACAACCGATGCAGTCCCGATTCCAATACCTTTTAGAAAATCACGTCGATTCATCATGTGATCCTTTCTGAATCTTTCTACCCTACCTTCTCATTTGCCGGCTCCTGACCGGCTCTAATGTCGACAATAGCTTAACCCATTTTGCGTGGCTTGTCTATCACCACGCGGTAAAGGAAGCGCAAACAAGGCTGATGACCGGCACCACAGGCTGAACATTTTCCAGGACCTCGTGCAGGTATTTGAAGGATGATGCGATATTCTGCTTTTTTGCATAATTTGCAGGCTTCGGCACGTCAATTAGACTAAACTGAATGCACCTTTAATCCGGGCAAACGCTAAGGTAATGTTAAAGAGTCCTTAGATAGCAACAGCCCCTGTTATTCCCCCGCAAGCGGGAATCCAGGAAAAAAACAGGCTTGAGCCAAAGTCTCAATCAGACAAAAAGCCGGTTCTGTCCGGCGGTTTACGCAGGAATAGGCACTAAGGAGCAATGTTAATGCAAAGCAACGTTCTTGGAACCAACCCAAAAATCATGTTGATGGTATCGGTGCTGCTGCTGGGTGCGGTGTGCGCAGGTTCGGCATACAGTCAAGGCAAGCTCGACCTTTCCAATGCCGTCATAGTACATTCTTCGGCCCAGTCAAGACACGCCAAAGCAGCGGAGCTGCTGCAATATGAGATTCAAAGGCGCACGGGAATCAGCCTCTCCGTAAGCACCTCTGTGCCGTTCGACGGTTTGCCCGCAATTGTTATGGGCACAGTCGAAGCTTTTCCTGCTTCCTACACGGCGCCCACCGGACTGTCTGTCCCGGCCAAAGCCGAAGGATATGCCATCTGGATTGACCGAACAGTCCGGTCGGCGCCCACCGTTTGCCTGGTCGGTCGAGACGACAGGGGCGCTTTGTTCGCCGCGGCCCGCTTGATGCGTCTGCTGTACCTCGCCCCAAAGCACATTCATCTGGCTGATGATATCCGGATAGCGACTGCCCCTGACTGCGCAGTTCGCGCCCACCAAATCATCAGGTCAACCCAATGTGAAGACGGCTTTGTTGACTGGCGCGATGCAGCCCAGGAGCAGCAGTATGCACGTGACCTGATTCTGTTCGGAACAAACGGCTTCGAGGCGAGGACCCCACGCGACATTGACGATTATCTCGAAGAGCTCGGCATCGACCTTTTCCTCGTGGTATCATGTCAACGTCTAATCGACCATAACGACCTCAGTGACGACCAGATCAAAAAATTATACACCGATCTGGTCGGCATAGACCATTTCACCACATACGGCGGCGATGCCAGCGGCTCCAGACCGCCGATGGAAGTCTTTCCAAAAATGGAGCGTGTCGTGCCGCTGGTGCTGCAAAGTCACCCCGGCGCAAAGTGGTGGTATTCGAATCAGTGCCTCGATGCTCACGCCATTGACTATGACGACTACATCTTCAATTATATCAGGACCAGACAGCCGAGCTGGCTCTACGGAATGGTTTACGGCCCATGGACGAAACGCGGCATTCCCGAAATTCGTGCCGATCTGCCCTCACAGTACAAGATAAGACGCTATCCGGAAATCTGTCACGTCCGATGGTGTCAGTACCCGGTTCCGAAATGGGACCGCGTCTGGGCACAGGTCTGGCCCCGCAACCAAAGCATCTACGCGATGCCCCGAATGATGGCACAGATTCACCGGGCGACCCGCGGGGACACTGTCGGCTTTCTGCCCTACAATCACACCGGATGTTACAACGACCTCAACAAGTTCGTCTGGAGCGCCATGGGCGCCGACCCCGATGCCAAAGTCGAAGATGTTCTGTATGATTACGGCAAGGCCTTCTTCGCATACGACTTCAAGAAGAATCCTGATGGGGGCAGTTCATCCGAGTCACAGGATGCGATAATCGACGCCGGCACGCGGGCGGTTGCGCGGGGGCTCGAGCTCCTCGAAGAAAACTGGACGGGAAATCTTTCTGATAATACGAGCGCCGAAAAGGCACTGACACTTTGGAAGAAAATCGCGACGAGCATGGGCGGCGTCGGAAAAAACTGGCGACTGGAACTGTTCCTCTACAAGGCCTTTCTCGACGCGCAGGTCAAACGCAAATACGATGTTGAAATGGCATGCGAGCGGCAGGCATACGAATCGCTCAGGCAGGCCGGGACGACCGGCGTTTCCACCGCGGTCGGCAATGCCCGTGCCGCACTGGCAAGAATCGACACGGACTTTCAATCAAAGGCGGCCTTTAAGGAGGAACTCCGGTCGTGGGGTCTTACCGATAACTTTGGCGACCTCGACACCGTCCTGGATAACATATACTCTCCGCTGAACGACAGGAAGTGGCTTGAGAGTCAGTTGGCTGGCGTTACAAGCATGGCGGATATCGAGAAGATTCTGCATTACGAAGACCCGGGCCCGGGCGGCTTCTATGATAATCTCGGCGTCGCCGGAGAGCAGCCCCACCTTGTCAGACAAAAAACATGGAAGGAGGATCCCGGTTTCGTGCATTCTCCGATAGAGTGGGTCGATCACAAGCCCGGCTCGGACCGCAGGCACTCGCAAATGACCCATGCGACGTGCCGGTATGACACGCCCCTTCTGATGCGGTGGGAGGGCCTGGATCCCGCGGCGAGCTATCACATCCGGGTGGTTTACCTCGGCCCCTTCGGTCCGGAATTCACATGCAAGACCGACGACGGCCATCTGATTCACGGTCCGAGGGGCAATTCCGATACTACGCCGGTCTCTTACAGCATACCGCCCGCTTCCACCAGTGACGGAGTACTTGAGCTGCAATGGAGTCTAACTAACCAGGTGCGCGGCGTTTCTGTAACGGAAATCTGGCTCATCAAAGACTGACAAGAAAATCGGGACTATTATGAAGTCCGAGCGTATCAACCGCCCTAAGGGGATTCGGCCTTAACGGACTTTCGCCACTGCTGCAGAAGTTCATGAAGCTCTCTGGTTCTGGCGGGCATTTTCGCAGCCATGTCATTCTGCTCACCGATATCGTCCGCGAGGTTGTACAGCTCGAGATGTCCGTCATCGAAGAATTCGAGCAGCTTCCAGTTGGCTTTGCGAATGGCGCTGCAGGAACGGCCGCCCAAAAAGTGCGGTTTCTGCAGGGGATAATGCCAGTATAGCGTGTCACGAGCCAACGAAGCGCTCGGATCTTTGAGAAGGGGCAGAATCGAGACGCCGTCGAGGTACTGGTCGGACGGGGGCGTTACACCGACAATCCGGCACAACGTCGGATAGAAATCAATCACGCACACAGGCGTCTCGCAGACGGCGCCGCGCGGCGTCACGTGCGGCAAACGGACAATCAGCGGCACACGGATACCACCCTCATACAGCGTGGATTTACCTTCCCGCAGTGGCGCATTGGTCGTGACCCGGCTCTCACCGCCGTTGTCCGACGTGAAGACAATGACAGTGTTTTCGGCAAGTCCTGATTGTTCGAGCTTTTCCATAATCATACCGACGCCGTCGTCTATGCTCTCGAGCTGAGCGGCGAGGTGGACGTTATTCTTCGGCGCCTTTGGGCCGTCGCCGGCGCCTGGTTTTTGCGAGTACTTTTCCACCAACTGCGGCTTGCCCACAAGTCGGGTGTGAACCGCGTAGTGACTCAGGTAAAGGAAAAACGGGTGGTTGCGGTGCCGCTCGATGAACTCGACGGCTTCGAGGTTCTGCCGGTCGGTAAGAAACTCCCTTTCGGGCAGGCGCCTTGCGATATCGGGATTGAAGTGGTACGGGTGGAAATAGCTGCCGCCAGCGATGCCGTGGCTTTCTGAGACAATGGTCTCGTCGAAGCCGTGGACGGCTGGCGGGAACTCCTGCACGCCGCTGCTGGCGTAGCCTGTGAGGTGCCATTTGCCGATAATTCCGGTTGTGTAGCCTGCGGACTTCAGCAGCTCAGCGATGGTGGTGTAGTCGGTTGAAAGGTGGTTGGTGTCATCGGGCTACAGGTAGTTGGTCATGCCGACGCGGGCCGGATATTGTCCGGTCATCAGACTTGCGCGGTACGGCGAGCAGACGGGCGCAGATGCGTAGGCCTGGGTGAAGCGCACGCCCCCTGCGGCCAGCCGGTCAAGATTGGGCGTCTCATTGAACCGGTTGCCATAGCAGCCCAATTCGGCCCAGCCGAGGTCATCGGCCAGGATGAAGATGATGTTCGGCGGTCTTTCCCTGCCGGTGTTTTTCGCCGATGGCATAGTGCATCCCGGCAGCGTCAACGCGGCGGCGCCGGCGCCAATTGCCTTGAAGAAATCACGCCGGGTACAATGACATGTCCCCATATAGCCTGCACACTCCTTTCTATTCCGGTCAGAACCTGCCGACCGCGGGTTTAATCCCGCCGGCGTCGGGCCACGTCGGGCCTTGACGCCGGATCTCGCTCCACAGCTCGTTCATCTGGGTAATAAGAGACTGAAGATGCCCGGTCTTCTGCGAGGCCAGGTCGATTTTCTGGCTGGCGTCGGTCCTGAGGTTATACAGTTCGAAGCGAGCCATCTTTGTGGTTTTGATCCATTCCATAATCCGCTCACCGGCGGCAGGCTCTTGGGCGAATCCGAGCAGAACCTCGTCGCCCATTCGCATCGCCATATTGGGAACGCCGGTGAAGTTGATGTTCCAGCAAAGCGGCCGGGTGCGTTCGAGGGTCCCGCCTTCGAATACCGGCGTAATGCTGACACCGTCAAGTGTGCGGTCGGTTGGAATTTGTGCATCGCACAATTCGCACAGTGTGGGCAGCAGGTCCACACTGCTGACCGGCTCCGAGCAGACCCGGCCCGGCCTGATTCCTTTCGGCCAGCGGATGATGCCGGGGACGCGAATGCCGCCTTCATAGAGATGGCGCTTCATACCTCTCAAGCGACCCGGCGTTCCCGCACATAGTCTGCGCAGCGGGTCCAGCCCGGTTGAGCCGCCGGGATATTCGGGACCGTTATCGCTGGTAAAGATTACCAGAGTGTTTTCCACCAGCCCCATTTCCTGCAACGCACCCATAAGCGAACCGAAAGCGGCGTCAAGCTGCGTCACCGTGCCATAGTAGTATCTCTTTTCTGCCGGAGTGTTATCAGAAGGATAACGCGGAACGCGGCCGTAAGCGATTTTATCTTCGAGCGCGCGAACCTCCGGCGTGTCATACATACGCATGTATTGCGCCGGCGGGTCCAGGGGCGTATGCGGCTCGTGCGTACAGATTTCTAAAAAGAAAGGCTGCTCGGGCCTGCGCTTCTTCAGCCAATCTATAGCATCATTAACCACCACATCACAGTACCAGCCTTTTGTCGGACCGACCGGTTTGCCGTTGCAAACGAAATTTTCCGGATTTTGGGGACCGCCAAAACTGTTGACCTCGGTTGCAAACCAGTGGTCGAAGCCCTGGTCGCCGGGCGTGGGATGCCTGCCGTCGAAACTGCCGAGGTGCCACTTGCCGAGAAAGCACGTGGCGTAGCCGGCGTCGTGCAGCAGTTCCGCAATGGTTTTTTCCTCGCTGCGCAGATGGACGTTGTCGCCGGCCAGGTGATATACGCCGGTGCGATAGGAACAGCGGCCGGTAAGCAAACCGGCGCGGGCCGGTGAACAAATTGGCGCCGCCGAATAGCAATCCGTAAAGCGGATGCCCTGCCTGGCAAACTCATCCAGGTTCGGCGTCTTCATGAACGGATGTCCGTAACAGGCGAGGTCGCCATAGCCGAGGTCATCAGCGAGGAAGACGACCACATTGGGCCGGGCGGAATTTCCCCTTTCGGCAGAAGACCGGGCACGCCGTAAGCCCACAGCTCCACATCCCGCTGGGGCCAGGCTAATTACGCCAAATCCGATCCCTTTAAGGAATTTACGACGACTTATTTTTTCAAGTCTCAGCTCTTTTTCCCAATCATAATTCATCTTTCAGTAGCTATGATAAACCATCAGCCGGCCGAGTCCAACTCTAAATCGCGGACCCGCGAGACCTCACATATCGAAAGAAAACCAAATGAGAAAAAAATGCCGGGTGATTTAGAACTGCACATCCACGGTTTCGATCTTGTCCGGCGGCAAGGCCGCCAGCCCGGTGAGAACCTTCATTCTACCTGTCTCCGGTTCGCCCACTCTGATTGTGTACCTGCCTTCTTCGAAGACCTTGGGTCGAAATGTGGCCCCGTTCATACGAACGGTGTAAAGAATCTCACCATCGGACTCGTCAATCACCTGCACGACAGGATTTGTCATGCCGGAAACTTCAATTGTCGGAAGATAAGCGACCGGGTTTCTCGCGTAGTTGTCCTGCTGTCTGATGGTCACGGGCCAGCCGGGATACTGCTGCGCTTGCGCCCCTGCGACATCGACGTTTCTCGGCCAACACTCTGCGGTGATTTCTCTTGTTCTCTTGTTGAATCTGACGACGCCAAAACCAGCCGCCCTCGTTGTGAGCTTGTCGTGGTTCTCTTCGGGGGTGGGATTGGCGACGGCGAGCATGGTGATTTTGTTGCCGAAACCATCGAGAAATTCGCCCAAATGTTCGGGCATTGCGGGCCCGCGGTTTCCGCCCGGTTCAAGAGGCGCCCACCAGCGCAGGTAAAGGTTTGCAATGGACGGCACACAGAAACTGTAGCCGGCGTCGTTCCAGTCATCGATGCCGTGATGAATGAACGTACCGAGGTGTTGGTCGCCGCCGATCATAAAGGCGAAGGACTTGCGGATTTCTCCAAGGGCCCTGTCGCGCCCGCTCTTCGGCCAGCCGTTGGAGTCGAGGTCGGCGAGCAGGCGGTAACTGCGTTTGCCGTGAAGATGCGCCGAGCCGCAGAACACGGTCTGCGAAAGCACGCACTTCATATCGCAGCGGCGCCAGTCAGCGGCCCAGGCCCTGAGAAATTTGAGCTGGCGCTCGCCCAGCAATTCGGCACCGGAAACGTCGAGGCTTTTCGGATCGTAATTGGGGTCGGTGACATGGTCGGGTCTCGGTCCCATCTGCGGAACAAAGCCCTGGGGCCCTGACTTGAACTTGCGGTCCTCAATTATCGCAAAGCTCACCCGCCCCACCGTCAGTGAAGTATGGTACACACCGATGCCGCGCTGTATGGGCGTGGGGTCGTACGGGTCCGGCAGGTGACTCGTCTGAGCCCGCTCGACCATCTTGACGTATTCAACCGGGGCGGCGTATCCACCGTCATGGCCGGCACGCGTGTTGGACTTCCTGCCGCCGGCGCCCCACAAGTTGGAATGACCCACATCGTGGTCATCTGGTATTGTGACCGTCGGAATGTTGCGGATAACATCGCCGAAATCTCTGCCGAATTTGAGCCAATAGGCGTAGTGGTTGCGGTGGTCGTAAACCTGGTCGCCGGAGAAGAACAAGAGGTCAGGATTCAGCTTCTTGATGTTTTCGACAATGTCTGTCCTGGGTATGTCCCCGCCGTGCTTTGGATAGATTGAGTTTCCGGTGAATGCAGCAACGACAATGGTCTCTTTGTCGACGGGGTCTTTGCGAATTATCCCCGTGTAATATGCGTTCTTACCGTGGGCGACCCGGTATTCAATGTCCTTCGTGGTATCCCAATTTTCTGCGCGGAACAGTGCGGTCCAGCCGTCCTCGATTACCGGCGCTTGCGCTATCTGTTTCCACCTTCCATCCTGCCTGACTTCGAACCGAACCACCTTGTCCTCATCCTGCTTCAAGGGATCAAGCTGGGCCGTCATTTTCAGGATATTATCGTGGACCGTGTACAGGGTAAAGCAAATGACCTTGTCTCTGGCAACTTCGGGAACCTCCAGCAGGTCCGCGCCGCCGGCACGAAGCAGCAGGGTCAGACTAATACATACGAAAATCAGGTTCAGTGTCTTTGTTCGCATGTTCGCTCCTTTCGGCTTGGCGTTACCACCGGCATCACAACTCTGTCGCTGGCAAAGCCGGATCGTTAATGCTTCGCATTTTGTCCAGCAATTTCGCGTTCAGGGACCGGCGTACGTTCTGGATGCGAGGCTCGGGCGAGTCAATCAGGTTGGCTGTCTCGGCGGGGTCGTTCGCCAAATCGTACAATTCATCCTTTATGAAATGGTCGAAGTCACGGACCAGCTTCCAGCGGCGTGTTCGGTAAGCCCGCATGACACCCGCTCCCCGCATCGTGTATTGCACGAACAGGTCGTTGTCCCATTCGACCACGCTGCCTTTTAGTAGAGGCAGAAAATCCCGACCGCGGATGGTTTGGTCCTTCGGCACACTCAATGCCGCCATCGCCAGCACCGTCGGAAACCAGTCGAGAAAAGAAATGGTCTGTTCAATGGTCTTTCCGGGCGTGATGACGCCGGGCCAGCGTATGAGTGCAGGGACGCGCAGCGAGTTATCGTAGAGATTCGGGCGCTCTTGACGATTGTCGGTAAGCGTCCAGCTTGCGTTGCCCTTTCCCTCGACAGCGTTATGGCCGACGTTGTAGCCATTGTCCGAGGTGAATATGACCACGGTATTGTCGGTGAGTTTGAGGTCATCAAGCAGTTCCAGAATCCGGGCCAGATTGCGGTCCACACTTGCGACGCTGCCGAGGTATTCACGCATCATTCGCTCGACGAGCGGCACATCCAGCTTCGGAAAATCCGGGTCAGGAATTTCGGGGTCCATATTTTCGAAGCGGCTGAAGTCGGCTTCACTTAAAGGCAGCCACGTGTGTCCCCGGTCCGACGCCCGGCTGATGGTGCTCGCGTGCGGCGCCCAGTAGTGCAAAGAAAGCATGAACGGTCCACCCTTTTTGCGGCGGATAAAATCGACAGCGTAGTCGGTAAGAATATCCGGCGTGTAGCCCTGCGCCTGCTGAACCTCGCCGTTCACTTCAATTTTCGGATTCTTCGATGTCTCGCCGCCCCAGCGAAAGCCGGTGAATTCATTGTAGCCGAAAAGCCTGGGGTGATACTCGTCTTTCTCTCCGAGATGCCATTTTCCAATCAGGCCGGTTGTGTAGCCGGCGCCCGCCAGCATTCGAGGCCAGGCCGCAAAGCTCGGCTCGAGACCCGCTTTCTTACTCTTGATAAAATCGGTGATACCGAGTTCGGTGCTGTACCTGCTGGTGAGCAGCGAAGCGCGTGAGGGACTGCATACAGGGGTGGTGACAAAGCAGTTGGTCAGACGAACACCTTCGCTCCGCAATTTGTTCATATTCGGAGTATAGGCGTCGGGATTCGGCGCCGCGCCGAACGCCCAGGGCGCCTGGTCGTCGGTCAGTATGAAGATAATGTTTGGTCTTCGTCGCGGGACATCTGGTGTGGGTCGTCTCCCGGTCGCGGCACATCCGGCGAGGGCCGTCGCGGCGGCACCGGCGCCAACGGCTTTGAGGAAATCGCGACGTGTCCACATTGGAACGTTCGTCTCTGCCATCTTCAGCTCTCCATCGGCCAGTTCGGCGAATCGGTTCGCGCGGTCCTGAGGTATTCTTCGAAGACGGTTACAACCTCCGGATGGCGGGCGGCCACGTCGTGTTCTTCGCGGAGGTCTTCGCTGAGATCGTACAATTCGAGAGGCAGGCCGGGTTTTCGGCGCCTGGCCTTCCAGTTGCGCCATCGCACCACCTGCTGCAATTGAGGCGGCGGCGATTCCCAGTACATGAAACGTTCACTCAGGCTGCGCTGTTTGCCTGTGAGCAGGGCCGGCACAACGCTTGTGCCATCGATGTTCGCCGGCGGCCCGACCCCGGCAAGTTCGGCCAGCGTGGGCATGACGTCGGCATAATACCATTGTGCGTCACTAACCTTTCCCGCCTGGACCCTGCCGGGCCAGCGGACAACCATAGGCGTGCGAATGCCGCCCTCATTGAAACCGCCCTTGCCTCCTTTGAGAGGGCCGCTGCTGTTGAACAGGGGGCCGCCTGCGCCGGCGGCGCCGTTATCCGAGCAGAAGAAGGTGATGGTGTTGTTATCGATGCCAAGCTCTTTGAGCAGGTCGAGAATATGCCCCACGTCCCTATCCATGCGGGTGATCATGGCAGCGAAGATTTTGGCTTTTTCCGGCCAGGGTTTATCGCCGTACGGTTCGATGCTCGGCACCTCAAGATTGAAGTGGGGAATCGTGTAAGGAACGTAGAGGAAGAACGGCTTTTTGTGATGGCGGCGAATAAAGTCGAGCGCGAAGTCGGTGAAGAGATCCTGAGAATACTGCTGCCGCCTGCCATCCCTGTTACCATCAATGAAAACCTTTTGCCCATTGCGCCAGAGGTAGTCGGTGTAATAGAAGACGGCGTGATTCTGGTTGAGGTAACCGAACCACTCATCGAATCCCTGTAGGTTCGGGACGCCCGTGGTGCCGGGGTCGCCCAGACCCCATTTTCCCGTGATGCCCGTCGCGTAGCCGGCCTGCTTCAAGACCTCGGCAACCGTTACGTCCTCATCCTTGAGCGGCAGCCTGCACCCGCCGCCGGTCATCTCGTCCGGCACGCCGCCTACCCTGCACTTATTTTCGCGGACGCGCGTGTGCCCGGTGTGCTGGCCCGTTATCAGCACGCTGCGCGACGGCGCACAGACGCAGGCGCCGGCATAGCACTGGGTAAAACGCATCCCCTCTGCCGCCATTCGGTCCACACTCGGCGTTCGAATCAGCTTCTGGCCATAGCAGCCCAGGTCGCCGTAGCCCAAATCGTCCGCCATGATGAAGATAATGTTGGGTCTGGGAGCTTTTCCGGCAAGGTTCGCAAGTGATCCCATGCATCCGGCAAGCGAGACGGCTGCTGCGCCGGCCCCCACGCTTTTTAGAAAATCACGTCGCGTAGAACAGGTCTTGTGCATGTCTGCCCCTTCGTATCAAAATCGATGTCAAACGCTCGTTGACCGGCTTACTCATTTTACTGCTGCTCCTTTTGTTTCAGTGTCCTGACATAAGGTTGCCGTAGCAGCCCGCATCACACCAGGTCATATCATCGGCAATCATAAGAAAAATATTGGGGGGGCTTCTTCGCCAGGCGCGCCGGCGAGAGAGACCTTGCCCGCTGCGGTCAATACAGCCGCGCCCAGCCCCGCGAATTTTAGAAAACCGCGCCTTGTAAAACGCTCATCAGTCATGTTCGCTCACTCCTATCACGGCATTGGAGGCGCAGTATATTCACTGTCTTCCATCATTTCTTCTGCTGTTTGGGTATCGGCCAGCGCTCGGTGTCGGTCCGCGCGGATTTCAAAATTGTCTCAATTCTTGAAATCACATCAGGGTGCCTGTCGGCGACGTTATGCTTTTCCGCGATGTCGCTTTTCAGGTCATAAAGTTCCAGCGGGGCATTCGGGTCTTCGTGGACGTTGAGGCGGACGGCCTTGAAGTCGCCCATCCGCACGGCCTGTTTACCGCCCCTTTCGTGAAACTCCCAGTAAAGGTACTCGTGCTCTTTCTGCTTGCCCGGCTGTCCCAGCAGCGTCGGAACCATCGAGATGCCGTCGGTCTTTTCCGGCGCTTTTGCCCCGCCCAATTCGGCCGCGGTGGGAAGAAAATCCCAGAAAGCAGAGATATGGTCGCTGACGGAACCCGGCTTGATTTTCCCCGGCCAGCGGGCTATCAGGGGCACACGGATGCCGCCTTCGTAAAGGTCGCGCTTTATGCCGGTCAACGGACCATTGCTGTTGAAAAACGCGGGGTCGGCGCCGCCTTCCTCATGTGGGCCGTTATCGCTGGCAAACATGACAAGCGTGTTGTCATCGATACCCAGCTCTTCGAGTTTGGCCAGCAGCGTGCCGATGTCACGGTCCATCCGGCTTATCATGGCAGCGTGACCCTTCTTGGGGTCGGGCCAGTCCTTGTCCCTGTATATCCCGTAGTCGGGCACCTCCATACCGTTGCCGATGTGCCGGCCGCCCTCGTTGTTGGCGTGCGGGATGGTGTAAGCCAGATACAGGAAAAACGGCTCATTCCTGAAAACATCGACAAATCTCAGCGCCTCGGCGCTGAACAAATCGTGGGAATACGTGCCCTGCCGCCACGACCAGCCCTGCTCGCCCTGGTAGCCTGCCGCAAGCCTATTATCATCGAGAAGTACTTTGTCTTCGTTTCTCCAGAGGAATTCCGGATAGTAGTTATGGGCGTGGACCATATTGAGATAGCCGAAGAAGTAATCGAACCCGTTGCGCTCCGGGTCGCCCGGCGGTGGAGGATGGCCGACACCCCATTTGCCGATTATCCCGGTGACATAGCCGGCGCCTTTTAGAACTTCGGCGACGGTGACATCTTCGGGCTCCATCAGGATACGGGAATTGGCGCGGACGCGGCAGTGCCCGGTATGCAGGCCGGTCATCAGCGAGCACCGCGAGGGGGCACAGACCGTACTGCCCGCATAATGCTGAGTGAACCGCATACCTTCGGCTGCCATGAGGTCCAGGTTCGGCGTCTGTATTTGCTTCTGGCCGTAGCATCCGAGGTCGCCGTAGCCCAGGTCGTCGGCCAGAATAAAAATTATGTTCGGCTGCTTGCGGGTCGCTGTGTCTGCGGGCCCCGCCGAGGCACAACCGGACAGCAGTGAGAAAGCTCCCGCTGAAACCGCCGCCGAACCCATCTTCCTAAGAAACTCTCTTCTTGTGTGCCTGTTCATAATTGCTCCAAAGACAGTATCAGCCCAACCGATTAGCGCGGACGTAATAGGCGCCGCACAACTCCTTGCCAGCTTTGTCATACAGCCAGGTCTGCAACCGGCACTTGCCGGCTTTGAGTGGGACCGTAAAGGTAACGTACTTATCACCCGACGCGACCGGCTTCGTCTCCTCGAACCGGTCGATTTTCATGAGGGCCTTAGTGACGGGCAAGGCCGTTACTTCGTACCCGCGAATTGTCAGAGGCGCATCCATTGCCATATCGGCTTCGAGGGGATAACGTGACATGGTGAACTCATACCTGCCGTCCCGTTCGACAAGAACATTCCAGTAGGAATTGTTGCCGCCGTTAATGTCACGGAAGTTATCGGCATATAGCATATACCACTGTGCGCACGTCAGGTCCGTGGGGTTCTCATATTTGGAGCCGATATGAACATAGCACGGTTGATTGGCAATCGGCTCGACCTCGGAGTGCCAGCGCTCGTAATGGTCGCGCATGGCCTTGACAATATCGGGATGCTTATCGGCCACGTTCTGCTTTTGCCCCGGGTCAGCGCCAATGTTGTAGAGCTCTTCGCCTTTGACGAGCCGCCACTTCTTCCACAAGACAGCCGAATTCCACTTTGAGATGTCAATGCCGTACTGCACGACTATCATACGGTCGGACAACGTCTTTTCGGCACCGCGCAGAAGAGACGCCAGGCTGACTCCATCCAGCCTTGTCACTCCGACGGGAGGCGTCAAAGCGCAAAGTTCAATCAGCGTCGGAAACAGGTCCCGGCACGTAGTCAGCTCATCGATGTCACTGCCCTGTTGCAGCCCGCCTTTTGGCCATCGAATAAAGCAGGCCGCACGATGTCCGCCGTCATACAGTTGTCGCTTACCGCCCCTCATACCGGCGTTGAACACTTTGACGCCGCCGGCCCCGCCGTTATCCGTCAGGAAGATCAGAATCGTGTTTTCGGCGATTCCCACCTCTTCGAGCATCCGCATGAGCTTGCCCATATTCTCGTCGATATTTGCAATCATCCCGAAGAACTTGGCTGCGTTGCCGTGCTGCTCGTAGCCGGCGGCGTACTTCTCAGGCACCAATAGAGGCGAGTGAGGCAGGTTCGTCGGAAGATAACAAAAGAAACGCTCGTTCTGCTTCGCGCATGCCTTTATCCACTTCATGGCCTCAGTAAACCAGACGTCGTTGCAGTAGCCGTCGTATTTCTGCAGCCTGCCGTTATGGTAGTAAGTATCGTCGAAGTAGTCGTTGCCCCAATAAGCACCGGCAGATGTTATGCCCCACGACTTGTGGTACACCGTCTCCTCGAAGCCGCGATACTGAGGCAGATAGGGATAGTTGTCGCCCAGATGCCATTTGCCGAACAAGCCCGTACGGTAGCCGCTCGCCTTAAAGATATCGGCCATAGTGGGGACATCCTGGCGCAGCATATCGAGCCCGCCGCAGACGTGCCGCGCCCTGTTGCGCAGGGCATCGAGCCCTGACATGAGCTGGCTGCGCGTCGGCGTGCACATCGGCGCAACGTGGAAATCGGTCAGCCGCACGCTCTGTCCGTGCAGCGTGTCGAGATTCGGCGTCCTGAGCACGGGGTTGCCGTGGCAGGAGAAATCGCCGTAGCCCTGGTCGTCGGTCATAACCAGAACAACATTGGGCCGCTGGGATTCTGCAGCCGCATTTGGGCGGGCCCCGGCGCAGCCTGCCGACAGCGATAAGGCGCCTGCCGAAACCGTCGCCGAACCCATCGTCTTGAGGAACTCTCTTCGCGTTTGTCGCACCATGTCAATTCTCCCTTGCCCTATTCACTCTCCTGCTCACTGCCGCCCTGCAGAGCGGCGACAAGGCGGTTCGAAATTCTCATGACATATTCGTACTTGTCCCCTCGTGCCTCCTTCAGAGGTTCGAGAGCGGGCCGGGCCTTTTCGCCGATATCCTCCAAAGCCAAAGCGGCATAGTGTCGCACAATCTGGTCGTCGTTTCGCAGCTCTTCGATCAAAACAGGCAACCCCTCGCCTTCCATACCCATCTTGCAAAGGGCCCGGGCTGCCTCGACCCGCACGCCCAGCGAGCCATCCTTCAGCGACTGCCTCAACACGCCAGCCGCCTCGACACACTTGGCATCGAGGCCCATATTGCCCAGTGACCTCGCCGCCCACCAGCGTATGGACGGACGCTTATCGTTCGTTGCTCCGACGAGATCCTTTATCCCCGCCCTGCCTCGCTCGCCCGCTTCAATAACCTTAATAATATCGCTGACAAGCTCCCGATTTTCTCTTTTTCCCAGCACGTCGTATTCGGTGCCATACTTGTTGGTGAGCACTTCAAGCTCCGGCTCCGGTATCAGGCCGACATCACCGGTCTCGACGATCCACTTCTTCAGACGTGAGCGCATCTGGTTCAGCACTTTTTCGTATGCGGGCAAACCTGCAAGATTATTTATTTCATGTGGGTCATTCGCCAGGTCATACAGCTCCTCCGCAGGTCTGGTCGGAGCAAGCATCCGCGCCTGGACGAGGTCGAGTTTCCCCTCGGCGAAAAGTCTGCGAATCGTTTTGATGATTTGCTTGTTGTCTTTATATCTGTTGTGTTGAAGGTGTGACCGGTTGGGGTAGAAATTTCGGATGTATTTGTAGCGCATGCTGCGCACGCATCGGATGCAGTCCAGAGTTTCGTCGCAGCGGTCGCGGGCAGCGAAGATATAGTCTCGCGGTTTATAGTCACGGCCGAATAACGGCCTGCCCTGCATATAATGCGGAACGGCAATGCCGGCCAACAGCAGCGAGGTCGCGGCGATGTCGATATGACTGACGAGGTCATCACTCGCCGTGCCGCCCTTGAGTACACCGGGCCCGCGGATAATCAGCGGGACGCGAATACCCTCATCGTAGAGAAACTGCTTGCCGCGGGCGTGGCTGATGCCGTGGTCGGTCCACAGAAAAACAACCGTGTTATCCGCAATACCCTCATCTTCGAGCCGCTGAAGTATTTTGCCGACCTCAGCATCGAGATAAATGACGGAGTTTAGATACTGCGCCCAATCGGCGCGTATCACCGGATGGTCAGGGTAGTAGGGAGGCAGCTTCACCTTCGCGGGGTCAACGGGATTAGGAACGGGGGCGGCACGGTACTTGCCGCCGCGCAGTTGAATCTGAGCAAAGAAGGGCTGGCCGCCGCTGCGATTCTTCCAGTCGTTGTCATCGTAAACCGCCTGATCCCATACGAAGTTGTAGTCGGTCTTGCCGAGCTTTCTGTCGGCCGATACGAGGTCGCCGTGATAAACGGTGGTTTTTGGTCCGCCGTTTGATGTGTAGTAGCCGTGCTGTTTGAAATACTCCGGCAGCAGCTTGATGTGCTCGGGCAAATGTATTTCGCTGCCGGGCCACGAGCTGCGATGGTGATGGGCGCCGATGGTGGTCTGGTACATGCCGGTTATCATGGCGGACCGGCTGGGCGAGCACACGGGGCAGGTGACAAAGGCGTTCCTGAACAGCACCCCTTCGCCGGCAAGACGATCAATGTTGGGCGTCTGAATGGTCGTCTCGCCGCAGCAGCTCCAGTGCGGCGACATGTCCTCTGCAATTATCCAAAGGATGTTGGGCCTTGCTTTAGACGGACCAACCGAAAAGGAGGGCGCGCCGCCGGCACAGCCGGCCAACGCCGCGCCCGCAGCTCCGAGTCCGATGTTCCTTAGAAAGTCGCGTCGCGTGCAACTACATTTGTCCATACCTTTTCCACCTCCCTTAACGGATCAACCCTTTCTTGCCGGATACTCCCGAGGGAATTTCTGTGCCAGCTCATCCGAATCGCCATATTGTTTCCGCAGGCGCTCTAATTCGGCCTTCAGCACCTTAACGATACCATCGTACGCCGGGTTGCCATACAGATTGTTAAGCTCATGCGGGTCCTCCCTGAGGTCGTACAATTCCCAGGCATCGATATCATAATAGAAGTGAATCAGCTTATAGCGTTCTGTTCTGATGCCGTAATGCCGCTTGACGGCATGGGCGCCCGGGTACTCGTAATAGTGATAGTACATTGACGTGCGCCAGTTTCGCGGCGTCTTGCCCTTCAGAAGGGAGCGAAACGACCGGCCTTGCATGTCCGCAGGGACAGTGACACTTGCGAAATCAAGAAAGGTCGGAGCAAAGTCGAGGTTAAGTACGATGTCAGTGTTGACAGTTCCGCGCTTTGTCTCTTTCGGATAGCGAATCAACAGAGGCATCCGCAGCGATTCCTCGTACATGAAACGCTTATCGAACCAGCCGTGGTCGCCGAGGAAAAACCCCTGGTCCGAGGTATAAACCACAACCGTATTGGCGGCCAGACCCGATTCATCGAGATAATCCAGCAGCCTGCCGACGTTGTCGTCAACCGAGGCCACGCAGCGCAGGTAATCCTGCATATACCGCTGATATTTCCAGTGCGTCAGGGCATCGCCGCTCAGGCCTTCGGGCGGCTCGACCTTCGTGTCACCCGGCACGCGCAAATGACGCGCAATCGTCATCTCCTGCTCTCTGGCGGCATCGCTGCGCGTCGCGTAGTCATCGTCGAAAGTATCCGGCAAAGGGATATCCGCATCTTCATACATCGTCGCGTGCTTTTCATCCGGCTGCCAGTTGCGGTGCGGGGCCTTGTGATGGTACATTAGCAAAAAGGGCTTGTCGCTGCCGCGGCCTTTCAGCCAGTCGATGCAAAAATCGGTAATGAGGTCGGTGACATAGCCTGTGTGTTTTTTCTTTTGGCCCATCTCGATAAACTCAGGATTGTGATATTTGCCCTGACCCGGCAGCACGTTCCAGTAGTCAAAGCCCGTCGGCTCGGTCCGCAGGTGCCATTTGCCGATCATAGCGGTCTCGTAGCCGGCCTTTTGCAGCAGCTTGGGAAACGTCTGCTGGCTGCTGTCGAAGGGATTCTCGGCCCTGTTATCGATTTTCCCGTTGATGTGGCTGTATTTGCCCGTCAGAATTACCGCCCGGCTCGGTGCACAAATGCTGTTAGTGCAGAAGCAGTTATCGAAACGCATACCTTCGTCGGCGATACGGTCAAGGTTCGGCGTCTTGTTAATCCTGCTCCCGTAGCACCCCAGAGCGTGGCTGGCGTGGTCGTCCGCCATAATAAAAATCATGTTCGGTCTGTCACTTTCGCCCCTCCTCGCAGATATCCGACCCTCGCCGGCGCACCCCGTAACAACGAGACCCGCCGCCCCCAGTCCCGCTATCTTTAGAAATTGTCGACGATTGAACTGTTCGTGCATGAAACCATCCTCGAAACAAATCCAAATAGACTACTGTTGTTGATTATTCTCAACTGGCCCGATACTTTTGGCCCACGGCGAGGGTTGCAGCTTAAGCGCGGGGTCGTCAATCTCGCGCATCCGCTCGAGAAGTTTTTTATTCAGCGACACTTTGATGTCCTGTATGGTCGTATCAGGCCAGTCAATAAGATTGCGTGTCTCGGCCGGGTCGTTCAACAGGTCGTAAAGCTCGTCTTTGGCCTCGTGTTTGAAATCCCGCACGAGTTTCCAGCGCCGCGTGCGATAGCAGCGCAGCACCGCACCCGTCTGGTTGTCCGGCCACATCGTGTACTGGGCGAACAGGTCGTTCTCCCACCGCATCGAACTGCCCCTGAGCAGCGGAAGGAAGTTGCGCCCCCGTATAACATTGCTTCTGGGCACCGCCAGCCCAGCGATGGTCGGAATAGTCACAAACCAGTCAAGATTGGTAATAGTCTGCTGAATCGTCGAACCCGGCTCAACCACACCGGGCCAGCGAACGATTGCGGGGACCTTCAGAGAGTTATCATACATATTGGGACGCGGGCCGCGATTATCTATGAGCAGCCACCGCCCATTGCCCTTGTGCCAGATCCCGTTATGCGCCAGGTTGTAGCCGTTGTCCGCTGTGAAAATCACCACCGTATTGTCGGCAAGGCCCAGCTCGTCGAGCAGCCCCAGCAATCGTCCGATGTTTCGGTCGGCACTGGCCACACTGGCGAGATATTCGCGCATCATCCGCTTTGCCCGCGTGACATCCAACTTGGGATAATCCGGTTCGGGCAGTGCCGGGTCCGAATCTCTGAACTGGTCCCAGTCGGCGTCACTGAGGGGCAGCCAGGTGCGGTCGCCGTCGGGCGTTTTGTTGGCGGTGTTGGCGTGCGGCGCCCAGAAGTGCAGCGACAAAAGAAAGGGGCCGCCCTTGTTGCGCTTAATAAAATCAACCGCAAAGTCGGTGAGTATATCCGGCGTGTACCCTTCGATGCGTCTCACTTCGCCGTTGACTTCGACCCTGGGATTGCGCGAGATTTCGCCGCCGACCCTAAAGCCGGTGAATTCATCATATCCATAATTCGTGGGATGGAACTCATCCTCCTGACCGAGGTGCCACTTGCCGACAAGCGCGGTGGCGTAACCGGCCTCGTTCAAGAGCCGGGGCCAGGTGGGCAGGTCTCTGTTCAACCCCAGCTTCGAGCCGCCCGGCAGATAATCCGGAATGCCGACCTCGGTGGAGTACCGACCAGTCATCAAACCCGCGCGCGAGGGACTGCAAACAGGCGTGGTGACAAAGTAATTCGTCAGACGCACGCCCTCGCACCGCAGACGGTCGATATTCGGCGTGCGCGCATTGGCATCGGGCGCCGCCCCGAACGCCCACGGGCCCTGATCATCGGTCATTATGAAAATTATGTTGGGCCTTTCGGTCGCGCCCCTGTCGTGGAGCCCTCGCGGTCCGCCGGCGCATCCGGTCAGGACCAGACTCGCCGCCCCCGCCCCCATCGATTTTAGAAAATTGCGTCGATCCATAAGCCCTTCCCGTTAGTCCTTTCCTGTATTCTGCACCCATTGACCTTCGGGTTTGTATTCCGGATTAAGCTCCGTCGGAACCGGCGCATTGAGGGACCTGCGCCACCTTTTCAACAGCTCGTGAAGCTGCCCGGCTTTTTCGGGCATTGCCTGCACCAGGTTGTTTTGCTCTCCGATATCATCCTTGAGGTTGTATAGCTCCAATCTGCCGTCCTCAAAGTACTCTATCAGCTTCCAGTCGCCCTGCCGAACGACACTTGCGGGCGTCGTGCGCCAGGTCTCTTTCCAGCCGTAGTTGCGCTGCAGGTAGGCGGGAAAATGCCAGAAAATGGCGTCGCGCTTCAAACTTTTCTCGCCTTTTAGCAGCGGGACAATACTTTCGCCGTCGAGAATATGCCCCGCAGGCTTGGCGGCGCCAGCCATCTCCAGCATCGTCGGATAAAAATCTATCGCGATCACCGGCACATCGGAGACGCACCCGCCTTCGACTTTGCCGGACCAGCGAACTATCATCGGCTCGCGAATCCCGCCTTCGTAAAGCGTCCCCTTTCCGCCCCGCAGAGGTTCCATGGAGGTGATTCCGAAGACGCCCCCGTTGTCGGAAAAGAAAAAGACCACGGTATCGTCCCGCAGGCCAAGCTCGTCAAGGCGCTTCATTACTCTGCCTACGCACTGATCGACGCTCTCGACCATGGCGGCGAACTTCGGATTCTTCTGTCCGCCGTCCGGCTCTTTCTTCTCGTACTTCTCTGTAATCGCCTTCTTGGCCTGAATCGGAGTGTGCACCGCGTAATGGGACAGGTACAGGAAAAAAGTCTTATCTCTGTTTGCCTCGATGAACTTGAGGGCCTCGTCGGTAAGTCTGTCGGTCAGATATTCGCCTTCGGGACCGTCGGGCAGGTTGTCGAGGCTGTACGGGCTGAAATGACGACGGGTGGCGCCGGTGCGTCCTCCGGCAATACTGACGTCGAAGCCCTGCCCCTCCGGGCCGGTGTCCGCGCCCGTGCCCAGATGCCACTTGCCGATACTTGCGGTGACATAACCGGCGGACTTCAAGGCCTCGGCAATTGTCACCACCCTGGGATCGAGCGTGGTATTGTTCTTAATCGGCACAAGCTTCCTCAGATGGGCCGCGCCTCGCTCGGAACTTCCGACCGTATAGATGCCGTGCCGCGGCGTGTACTGACCCGACATAAGGCACGCCCGGCTGGGTGCACAATTCGGGGCATTGGCATAAGCACTGGTGAAGACCACGCCTTCGCCCGCGAGCTTATCGATATTGGGCGTCTCGTAGTATTTGCTGTCCATGAACCCGACATCTTTCCAGCCCATGTCATCAATGAAAATAAAAACGAAATTGGGCCTGCTCTGTCTCGGACCACCGGAAAGAGCGCCGTCAGCCCCTGTACAGCCCGGCAGCGTGCAGTACGCGGCGCCCAGGCCGAGAACCTTAATGAATTCACGTCGTGTACATCTTTTCATTTGCATAGAACTCCTTTTAATCTCGGCGGGGCTTTCGAGTCCCGCGTCGGTTGGTATTGCTGTCTATTTCTCCCCGCCATAATAGTCCTTTTTCAGGGTGAAAAACTTCTCGCCGCCCCGCGAGCCTAAGTACCTTAAGTCGTGCTCGAACATCCAGTCAACGAGTCTTCCCATAAGCCGCGTCTTCACTTCGGTGTACCGAGGGTCGCTCCAGAGATTGTTTGTCTCCTGCGGGTCGTTTTGCATGTCATAAAGCTCACCCTCGACGCCGCTGCCATCGGGCGAACCATGATAAACATTCAGCTTGAATCCCTCGTCACGGAACATCGTCGCATGAATCGGCGGGTCAAAATACTTCTGACCGGGACCGTAGCCGGTGTTGCGATACATACACACCGCATAGTCACGGTAGTTGTCATAATCTCTGCCCTGCTGTATCAATGAAACCAGGTCCATCGAATCCGGCATCGTCTCTTTTAGTTGCTTCGTGCTAAAACCCGCCCGAGCAAGAACCGTGGCGGCAATATCAAGCAACTGGACCGGCTCCTTCACGCGGGTGCCGGCGGGTATCCTGCCTGGAAGGCGCATCAGCAGCGGCACACGGACCGACGCATCGTAGAAAAACGCGCCCTTGGTGAAAAGCCCGCGGTCCCACAGCATGTCGCCGTGGTCGCTGACGAATATTACGAGCGTTTTTTCCGTCAGCCCCTCTTTGTCCAGAAATTTGAGGACCTTGCCCATCTCCTCATCCAGAAAGGCAATCGAGGCATAGTAGCCTTTTCGCAGTTCGTGAATACTCTCTTTGAACGTTTCGCTCTTTTCCTTGATCGAAGCGGCCTTCTCCATCTCCCGCCGCACACCTTCCGGCCTGTCCTTATCTTGCGGAATGGGCTGAGGCTCGGGGATTTTTTCATCATTGACCAGGTCCCTTGATTCGAGGGGATGGTCGAAGTACGGGTCGTGAGGGTCGAAAAGACTCATCATAATGAAAAACGGGCGGTCCTTGTCACGGTTCTCTATAAGATCAATCGTGGTCTCACCCGCCCATCTGGTGAAATGAAGCTCAGCGGGAAAATGACGCAGACTCTTGCCCTCTTTAGTCAGTCTCTCGTAAAACGCGGGGTCCTTCTTCTTGACCCATCGCGCGAAGGAATTGAATTTGCTGTCAAAGTTCAGCCCCGGGTCGACGCACCAGTGATAATGCTCGAAGCCGTCATTTGGGTGCCTCGTCTCGGCCTCGTGCCAGATTCCCGATACATGCAGCTTACCCACCAGCGACGTTTCATACCCCCGCCTCTGCAGCCGTTTCGAGAACAGAACCTGGTCGTCAGGAAGAATGTCGTGCAGCTTGTACACGCCGTGGCCCGGCAGAGGCTTGCCCGTCCACATACTTGCCCTGCTGGGCGTACAAACCGGGCACGGCGAGTAGCACGCCTCGAAGAGCGCCCCTTCCGCGGCAAGCCTGTCCAGGTTAGGCGTCTTAACCGCCTCGCATCCATAACAGCTCAGCGCATCCCAGCGCTGCTGGTCTGTCATCAATATCAGGATGTTGGGCCTGTCCACGGCCGGCCTGCGAGCGCGTCCGACTTGGCCTGCACAGCCCGACAGCACCACGGCCGCGGCGCCCAGCCCCGTCGCCTTCAAAAAATCACGTCGCGAATAACTACCTTCAACCATCATGCCTGCTCCCGACAATCATGCTTAGCCTTTCACCTTCGCATGTTCATTTTCTTACCCACGTCACACCAGCGGTGACATCCTTCTCCCACGCCTCGAACTCGGCCCTTAGCATCCTGATCATCTCAGGTTTTGCCTCGGCCAGATTCTTGTCCTCTGCTATATCATCATCGAGGTTGAAAAGCCCCACAAAGGTATAGTCGCCCTGCTTCTTGCCTCTCATAATCAGCTTCCACGGTCCTTTCCGCGCCGCGCCTTGCCCATTCGTCCGCCAAAAGACCGTCCGTTCCGGCAGCTTCCTGCCCTCAAGCAGCACCGGCAAAATATTGACCCCATCGAGTTTGCGCCCGGCGGGCAGCTCGGCCCCCGCCACAGCCGCCATCGTAACAAAAAGGTCCATCGTAAGGGCCGTCTCACCAGTGACCGTCCCCGGCTTGATCCTGCCGGGCCAGTATGCAATCGCCGGAACGCGATGGCCCCCCTCCCACAAATCGCCCTTCTGGCCCCTGCACGGAAGATTGCTGCCGACCCACCTGTACGCCCCGTTGTCCGAGGTGAAGAATACAAGTGTCTTCTTCCCGAGACCAAGCTCATCCAGCTTTTTCACAATTCGGCCGACGCCGGCATCGAGCGACTCAACCATTTCCTTGTAGGCCAGCTTCCGGTCTTCCACATCATCGTACCTCCGGCCGTACTTGGCCTTTGACCAGTAGTCGCCGCCGACTACCCGGTCGGCCTCGTCGTTCGGACCCTGGAACGGAAAATGAACCGCCTGGTAAGGAACATAAGCACAGAAGGGCCTATCCTTGTTACTCTCAATGAACCGCACTGCGTGCTCGGTCAGCAACGCGGTCGTATATCCCTCCTCCGGCAAGAGCTTGTCGTCCATCCACCAGTCGGGCCGGCCCGAGCGGTCAATGTGCGAATGATAATCCGAGCCCCCTGCCACAAAACCACGATAAGTATCGAATCCCTGCCGCACCGGATTGAAGGCAGGCGTAAAACCAAGATGCCACTTGCCGAAGCACGCCGTCGCGTATCCGGCGGCCTTCAGCACCTCGGCAAAGGTGATCTCTTCCAGGGCCATGCCCGTCTCGTAATTGCTCCTGCCCGAGAGTACGCTTTCTATGCCGGCCCGCTGCTGATAGCGCCCCGTAAGCAGCGCCGCCCGCGTCGGGCTGCACATCGCACCGTTGGAATGAAAATCCGTAAACCTCATCCCGCCCTTTGCCAGCGCATCGAGGTTCGGCGTCTTGATAGTCTTGTTGCCGTAACAGACCAAATCCCCGTAGCCGAGGTCGTCGGCCATGATCAGCACAATGTTGCGCTTATCTTCCTTGTCGCCGGCGCCGAAAGAAATCCTGCCGCCGGTTGTCACGGCCGCCGCTCCGACACATAACCTCTTCAAAAAATCACGCCGATTCACCGTCATTTCTACTCCTCTTGTCTGTACGGACTTCCTATGATTACCGCGATTTCCCATATACACTCCTAAGCACGACTACTACGTTTTCAGATTGCATTAAGCTCTATTTCTTATGTGAGATCTCGCTGTGTTTGAGAGTCAAACTGTGGACTGGCTCATTGTCAATGCTGATGATCTGGAAAGTGACCGTCGCATCGGGTATGGCGGTGTCGAAGCTCAGCAACCCGAAAGACGGTTTCTCGTTGTAGCCGAAAATAGCCCCCGGAACCAGGCGGTGGGCGCTATCGTTTGTCAATCTTGAGCTTTCGAACTCGTAAAATGAATATCCCTTCGGCCGCTCGATCCTGCGGGCGTCACTGCGATGGCGGTCGGCGGAGATAAGAACCACGCCATCAATTTTGTTTTCTTCGAGAAAACCAAAAATTTCTTCTCGCTCGTCCCTGAATCCGTTCCAGGTATCAAGTGAAGCGCCTTTAGTGTTGAAAGACCACGGAACCGGTGAGGCAAGTACCTTGAAAGTCGCCTTTGATTTTTTAACCTGCTCCAGCAGCCACGCCTTTTGCGCAGGACCCAGCATCGAGGGACTCTCACCATAGGGATTAGTGCGATAGAAACGTCCGTCCAGCATAAAGAAATCAACATCGGCAATCGAGAATTTGAACCAGCAGCCGGGCCACTGCTCCGTCCCGTAGCCCGGATTGTTCCAGTTCATACGAAAGCCCTCGAGCATCGACATCTTCCAATCTGGTTTGTCACGATACGGTCCCATCCAGCAATCACCTATGGCACAGTCGTGGTCGTCCCAGATTGCAAAGACCGGCACGGAACAAACCAGACGCCGAAATTCCGCGCGTGATTGTCTTCGATAGTATGTATACTTGTGAAATTCACCGAATTGTTGCGGAAGGTCGATGTAAACGTTGTCCCCCAAAAGCAGCAGAGCCTCGGGGCTGTGCGAGCCGATCGTATCCCACATCCGCTCATTTACCGGGGTGTATTTTGCGCCTCCACCGAACGCCACACTTAAACGCCCTTTGGCCGAGCCGGGAGGATACGTTCGAAACGAAGGCCGTTCAGACGCCAAAGCCGATTTGCCGTTCAGCATCACATCGTAATAATAAACGGTATCCGGCCGCAGGCCTCCAACTTCAACGACAGCCGTGTAGTCGACTTTGGAGCTGGTAGACGTCGTTGTTGACTTGATTGGCTCGGAAAGATCTTTCGACGTACTGACCACTACCTGCACCGGCACTTCGTCAACCGTCCGGACCCAGAACTTCGCACTCGTATCGGTCAGACAACCAAGCATGGGACCGTGGATAAGTTGGATCTTGTAGCGGTCTGCATACCGACGAAATTCGTCCGCATCCCGCAGGGGCTTGAGCATTTCTCGCGGACCAGCCAGAAACCGCGCGAAGGGCATGCCGCCCTCCACCGCCCTGCCCATTGCTTCGGCCGCACCCTTGTAATCCTTGAGTGCGCATCGGGCGACAGTCAGAGTGAATAGAGACTCAAGGTCATTCGGTTCAGATGCCAGCCGTTGTTCGCAGTCTCTTACGGCTTCTTCGGGGCGTCCATCGAGAACATGAAGCATCTGACGCTGTCCTTGTCGGCCGTAAAGCTTACGCGTCGTAAATTGGTTGCGGAGATTCCTCCACCCGCCCTGATCCTTGCCGTAATAAGCATGGCCGGCACCGTCAATGTAAGCATCTTCCGCACCGGGAGGCTCTTTGCCGGCGGCAAAACACACTGCTAAGACACACGCAAGAACCACCAATACAAGCATCGGCCGGGATTTCACATTTACCATTGATTTCACCGTGTCCCTATCGATTCATTTGCCTCTACTGCGATTTATCATATACACGTCTTATTAACCTTTAAATATTAAATGCAACGTTCCGGTACAAACACGGCAAAGTTGTCATTCCCGCGAAAGCGGGAATCCAGCCCTTTTATCAGCGTTTTCTCGACTCCTGCTTGCGCAGGAGTGACAATAGGTCTGTTCCATTATTTATTCAAAAAGGAATAATAAGGCCATTTCACCTTTCGATTGTTATAGATTCTCAAATCCACTTTGAGATTTCAATACCGAAGAACCACTCATCTCTTCCTATAGTGCTGGTTCTTATCGGTGGAACCGACAATAAGACGACTATCTCTTGTCACAAAGACTACCGCCGGTTCGATTTCACGTTACCGATTGGATAATCCCCACTATCGATTCGGGCGGTTTTCATTATCCCTTCTATTCGGGCTGCGACCTGCGGATTTTCCGCAGCTACATTCCGGGTTTCACCGACATCTCGTTTGAGATGATACAATTCGAGCGGCGCATCTTTTCCGACACGAACGCCTTTCCAGTCGCCCATCCGCACCGCCTGCATATACGTCTTGCGGACGTGTCCGTAATCCCAATACAAGTAATCGTGCCCGGTCTGCGGCTGGCCCAACAGCGTAGGCAGGAATGATATTCCGTCTATCCCTTTGGGTTCGGGCAAACCGGCCAGCTCCGCGGCGGTGGGCAGGAAATCCCAGAACGCCAGTACATGATGGTTAATGTTACCCGCAGCAATTTTACCCGGCCACCGCGCAATAAAGGGGACCCTGATACCACCCTCATACACATCACGCTTGCCTCCTCTAAGTTCGCCGTTACTGTCAAAAAACTCGATGGGGACCGAACCGCGAGTTAGCGGCCCGTTGTCACTGGTAAAGATAACCAGCGTATTTTCGTCTATACCTTTTCGCTTCAGCAGTTCCATTATTCGACCAACGTCCTTATCCATCCGCGTGATCATGGCAGCGTAATTCTTCGCCATCTGAGGCCAGTCCTTTTTCGAATAAGGCTCGTCACTGGGCACGATGTAGCGCTCGGGGGAGCTGTCGGGATGATCCGAAAAATGCGGAATCGTATAAGCGAGATAAAGAAAGAACGGATCTTCGCGATGCTGCTCGATAAAGTAAATCGCTTTTTCGGTAAACAGATCGTGTGTATAATTCTCGTTCTTGTTTCCTCGATTGCCGATCAGAACAACCTTATCGTTTTCCCAAAGATAATGCGGATAATAAAAATGTGCCTGGTCCTGATTGAGATGTCCGTACCAGTAGTCGAACCCCTGGTAATTGGGAATTCCCCAGGAGCCCGGATTTCCCAGCGACCATTTTCCGATACCGCCCGTTTTGTAACCGCCCCGTTTGAGTACCTCGGCCACGGTTAGATCATCCGGCCGCAGCCATATTTCGTGAGGCTCATTGTCCCTGATTCGGTTATGGCCGTTATGCATTCCCGTCATCAGACTGCAGCGTGATGGGGCGCAAACCGTCGAACCGGCGTAGGCCTGGGTGAAACGCATCCCTTCGGCGGCCAGGCGGTCGATGTTGGGAGTCTGGATCTTCTGCTGTCCATAGCAGCCGAGGTCGCCATAGCCCAGGTCATCCGCCATTATGAACAAGATGTTCGGCCTTGGTTTGGCCGGGGCCTCTGCCCTGAGCCATCGCGGCAGCGCCATAGCGGCGGCCCCGACGCCGAGTACCCGCAAAAAACCACGCCGCGTGGTGCCGTGCTTACTCACTGTCTTCTCCATAGCCTCTGCTTTCATCCTGTCCCTCTTCTCATTGTCATTCATTTTGCATTCTTGTTTGGGTCGTAATCGGGATTCGGTTTGGGAATCTGCGCGTTCACGTCCTGGCGCCATCGATGCAGCATTTCCCTGAGCTCTTCGGCCTTGGCGGGATTAGTCTTCGCGAGGTCTTTGCTCTCGCCGATATCATCCTTGAGGTTATAAAGTTCCACACGGTAGTCCTCGAAGTATTCTATCAGTTTGTAGTCGCCGGCCCGCACCGCGCTGCAGGGGGTGCCGCCGTTGAAGTGATAGAGCGGAAAATGCCAGTAAATGGCATCTCGACCGAGGCTGTCCGCCCCCTTCAGCAACGGTACGAGACTTACGCCGTCACGGTGTTGCTCAGGTTTCAAAGGCAGCCCTGCAATTTCCAGCATCGTCGGATAGAAATCGGTGCTAATCACCGGCTCATGGCACAGCGAACCAGGTCGTGTCAAGCCTGGCGCCTTGATGACGAGCGGCACGCGGATGCCGCCTTCATAGTACATCGACTTCTGGCCACGCAGCGGCGACATGGAGGTGACCTTCCTGACGCCGCCATTATCCGACATGAAAATGACAACGGTTCGCTCTGCGAGGCCCGTCTCCTCCAGCTTCTTCATGACACGTCCGACGCTCTCATCCACGCTTTCAACCATCGCAGCATAGACAGGATCAATATGTTTCTCCCCCTGCGAATTCTTTTTGGCTTCGTACTTGCTGATTTTGTCCTGCTTTGCCTTGAACGGGCCGTGTACGGACCAATGGGACAGATAGAGGAAAAACGGTTTGTCGCGCCTATCCTCGATGAATTTCACGGCTTCGTCGGTAAGCCGGTCCGGCAGATAATCCCCCGGCTTGCCCTCCAGTGGACCTGCATACGGCCACTTTTCGCGGTCGACGAACGGATAGAAGTAATTCATATCCCCGTGATGCTGGCTCAGCACGACCCTCGAAAAGCCCTGGTTTTGCGGGCGGTACTGTGGACCGCTTTGCTCACCGAGGTGCCACTTGCCTATGCTGGCTGATATGTAACCGCCCGTCTTGAGCGCCTCGGCAATGGTCTCTTCCGATGGTTCGAGCCACTGCTTGAACTGCGGGTTGAGGAGCCTGCCGGAACCCTGTGGATAAGGCTTGAGGTCCGGACGGATGTGTCCATCCATGTGCAGGCGCGCCGGATACTTTCCGGTCATAATGCTGGCCCGGGTCGGGGTGCATACCGCGCAGGCTGCGTAAGCGTCGGTAAAGCGCATCCCCTCAGCCGCGAGCCGGTCAATGTTCGGCGTCTCGTAATAGCCGCTGCCGCCGTAGCCGTAGCCAACATCATAGCTCACGTCCCGCCAGCCCAGGTCATCGACCAGAATCAGGATGAAATTGGGCTTGTCTTTTGGCCCGCCGTTTGCGGATTGTTTTGAACCTGCCGCGAAGCCCGAAAACGCAGCCGACACGGCGCCAAGACCAACTGCTTTCAAAAGATCACGGCGGTTTAAGACTCGTTCCATATCACCGCTCCTTGGCTCAGAATTCGCAAGGTTCTTTACGTCCGGCGAAATCCGAACAAAAAATAGAAAATCGTTCGCTCATACTCCGCAAATGTTATCACACGGCCAGGGATTTTGCCACTGTTTTTGCGGTCGACAAAAGGCCGGAACCACTGACCTGCTGCGCTACTTCCGTATTTGCCATCTGATCTTCTCAGGTGCGCGGGTGTGTCTGCCCATTGAGCCGGCTTTTATATCCGCCGCCATCTGCGTCAGTCTCGGCATGGCATACTCGAAGAAATGCTTGTAACCTTCGCACAAATAGCTTTCGCTGCTCGACGGGTCGCCGACGCGGGCCCTGTCTTTCACGCAGCCGCCCCGACACAGGTCGAGGCACGAGCAGACAAGGCACCTGCTGCAAAGGTCTTGCTTGCCCCGTGCAAACACCCGCCTCAGGTCGGAGGCCGTAAGCCGCTCTATCGGCGTCTCCAAAATGTTGCCCAATCGCCAACGCGGTTCCATGAAGAACTCGCAGCAAAACGCGTCCCCGGTATGCTCGACAACCAAAGAGCCGGCGCACTGCTGCTGGTAGGCGCAAATGGTGTGCTTGCCCATCACGTGATAGGTCAGGATCGAGTCGAACTCGCGAATGTTCAGCCTTTGCGGATCGTAATCGCACCAGCGGTCAAACGTCCTGCACAGAAAGCCGCCGTACTGCTCCGGCGTAATGGAGAAATCCGCAATCCCGCCCGTCGTCGCGTCAAGCTCCACACACGGAATAAACTGCAAATACGTCATGTCGTTTTGAACGAAAAAATCAAACAGCTCATCCGGGTGCCCGACATTGCGATTATTCAGCAGAACGAGCGTGTTGAATTCGACGCCGCAGCGTTTGCAGTTTTCCACCCCACTCATCACCCGGTCGAACGTCCCCGCCCCCGAATGGTCCACACGATAGCAGTCGTGAAACTCTTTAGGCCCATCAACGCTGATGCCCGCAAGGAACTTGTGCTCGACCAGAAACCGGCACCACTCGTCATCGAGCAGCATCCCGTTGGTCTGCAGCTTATTGCCCACTTGCTGACCGGCACTGCCGTACCGGTTCTGCAGTTCCACCACCTTCCTGTAGAAATCCAGACCCATCAAACCAGGTTCGCCCCCCTGCCACGCAAAGCCCACAAGCGGAAAACCCAGACTCATATAATCCCTGATGAGCGATTCGAGGATGTCACCGCTCATGCGCTGCCTGCCCTGGCCGAACTGCGGCGCGCGCCCCTTGTAAAAGCAGTACCTGCAATCGGCGTTGCAGTCAGAACCGGATGGTTTTATAAGAAGAGTAAAAGGCTGCATCTCCTGCCCGCGTCAAATCACCCCAGCAACTATTCTTCGAAGGCTTTGCGTTTCTGCAGCCAATCCTGCACCCACTGTTTTGCCTCCGTTACCGTCTGCAAATTTCCTTCGAGCTGCGCGATGTACATTTCCTCGGCCAACTGCCCCAGGCGCGGGCCGGCCACTGCGCCCAGTCGTATGAGGTCGTGACCGCTGAGCAAAGGCTTGGGTTTCAGCTCCACGTCGCCCAACGCCTTAATTCTTCTGCGAAGCGCAATCAGCGGCGCAACAGCTTCGCGCCCGCCGGTGAACTTCTGAATCGCCCTCTGAAGCTCGTAAAGGTCCCGGAAATAGGGCTCGGCCAGCAGCATCTTCAGCCGCGCCAGCGACATTTGCTCGTCAAGCAGCCTTGTCCGATTTGTAAGAAGAAACTTGATATGCCTGGTCTGGTTTCGGCTCAGCTTCAGAACCCGGCACTTCTCAAGCGCAAATTCGTTCGGGCAAGCTGCGAAAAAGGCGGTAAGCGCCAACGGAAAATCCACCTTCTTCCGCAATTGACCAGGCACGCCAATCGCCGCTTTTTGCTGCTCACCGGCAAGTCCCGGGAAAATCGCCCCGGCCAGCCCCGTCTCGAACAACAGCTTCGCCCCCTTCGCACGGTCGGGATGAACAAGTATGCCCTCCAGCTCCATGGCGATGCGCTCGCCGCTTATCCCCGTTATTTTCGAGGCATTGCTGCAGATGGCAGACATGGTCTGCGCCTCAATCTCGAAACCGAGCTGGGTCGCAAAACGCACCGCCCTTAGCATCCGCAGGTAATCCTCGCCGAACCGCTCCTGCGGCGCGCCGATAGTCCGGACAATCCGGCTGTTCAGGTCCGCCTGCCCGCTGACATAATCTATCACCTCCCTGCCGAGCGGGTCATAGAACATGCCGTTGATGGTGAAATCTCTTCGCTTTGCGTCCTCTGCGGCCCCGACGAACTCGACCTTCGCCGGGTGCCTGCCGTCCGCATAATCCGTCTCGGTCCTGAACGTCGCAACCTCAACCTGTCTGCCTTCGAGCAGGACGATGACCACGCCAAACTTGGCGCCCACATTGAGCGTGCGCCTGAACAGCTTCATTACCTCTGCCGGCTGCGCGTCCGTCGCGACGTCAAAATCCTTGGCCGTCCGACCCAGCAGCATATCCCGCACGCACCCCCCCGCCAGAAGCGCCTGATGGCCGCCGCTGCGCAGCCGCTTAATTATGTTTACCGCCGCTTGTCTCTTCGTCATCTTGTTCTCTCTGAAGTATTGTTACTGCCATCGTACCCCATTGGCGACGTTCTGTCACCTTAAACCGTGCATATCTTTCCAACAGCTCGACGCCCCTGCGCGTTCTCACAACTGCGAACCCCCCCGCAGCCATTTGTTCACAGACAAGAGCAAGCACACCGGCCAGCGCCGAGCCTGGACTCACGTCGGCGGTATCTGCATAAGGCGGGTCAATAAAGACAAGGTCACATTTTCGCCCGTCGGGCGCCGCCGGGGCCCCAATCCTAAAGGCATTCGCTGTTATCACTCTGGACCGTGCGGCAAATCCCGCTTTGGCTATATTCTTTTCCAGCACGGCAACCACCCGCGGGTCCTTCTCCACAAAATTGACAAACCCCGCCCCCCTGCTCAGCGCCTCCAAGCCCAGAGAGCCCACGCCCGAGAATACATCGGCCACAACCTTGCCCGCGGGCAGGTCGTACTTGTAAAGCACGCTAAAGAGCGCCTCCTTGACGCGGTCGATAATCGGCCGACTGTCCCCCGCCTTCGGGCCGAACAGCTTCATACCCCGTTTTGTCCCGGCTATGATTCTCATGTCAATCGTAATCCGGCTGCAAACCCAGATCCCGCAGCATCTGCACATCTTCTTTGACGGCACGCCCCGCAGTGGTCAGATAGTTGCCGCTCAGGATTGCGTTCGCCCCGGCATAAAACATCCAGCTCTGCACGTCCCTCAGATTCAAAACCCGCCCGCCGGCAACCTTCAAAGTCGTCCGCGGCAAAATAAAACGATACAGCGCAATAATGGTCAAAATCTCCCGCGGCTCAAGCGCTCTGGCCCCGCCCAGAGGCGTCCCCGCTATCGGGTGCAGGAAATTCATCGGTACGGTATCGACGCCGAGCCCTCGCAGCTCCAGCGCCATCTCCACCCGGTCGGCATCAGTTTCACCGATGCCGAAGATGCCGCCTGCACAGACGCTCAATCCCGCCCCCTTGGCCGAGCGAATCGTATCTACACGGTCGGCGTACTTATGCGTTGTCACTATATCCGGAAAATGGCTCTCGGACGTTTCGAGGTTGTGGTTGTATCCCGACAGACCCGCATCCGCCAGGCGCTTCGCCTGCTGCTCGCTAATCATCCCCAGCGAAGCGCACACCCTCAAACCGAAGCGATCCTTGATCTGCGCTATCAGGTCTCCGAGCCGAGTCAGTTCTTTTTCGCTGACCACCCTGCCGCTGTAAACAATGCCGAACCTGCCCACGCCGTTCGATTTAGCCTGCTCGGCGGCAGCGAGCACCTCTGCATCGCTCAACGTTTTCGTACTCGTGTAGCCGGCGTCGTATCTCGCAGACTGGGCACAGAACCTGCAATCCTGATTGCAGCCGCCCAATCGCCCCGGGACTATCGAGCATATCCTGACTTTATTGCCGAAGAACCTTTCCCTTATCCTGTTCGCCCAATAGAGCAAGTCAAAATAAGAGCTTCGCGCCTCACTCAGCAAAATATCTATCTGCCCTCGGTCGATTTCGCCGCCCGACAGACAGCACTCGGCAATTGTCCGAATCTTTTCGTTCATATTCAATTCGTTTCGTACCAGGGTACTTGACGCCATTTTGATGCTCTAACTACCGCCACAATATACAACAACCCCCACCATTTTGCCACCGCCTTTTGCCGCCCCAGCGCCCCCCTGGGCGCGCTTCACGTCTGTAGGTGTATTCTTTGCGAGCAGCCGCGCCAGACAGCGAAAATCCTTGAAACTCCTGGGACCATTTGGTAAGATATAACCGTAAGCACACGTGTTAATGTTTTCAAGGCGCATATACGGGTAATCTCCGATACACTAATATGCAGCCAGAGCTGGAACAGACATATAACATCGGGAGGATCAAATGAAACCTGTCAAAAAGAACATCTCATTCGCATGGATTTGCCCGCTTGTGATCTTCATGATAGCTGCCCTGAGCATGCAGGCGTATGGATGGCACGTGGAAACCTGCGGCAACGAGCCTATCAATGAGATCAACTATCGAGATTGGCCCGGCATTATGCCCGTAATCAACCACACCACACGTGTGCGTCACACCTGGACCAACGGCAATGAGCACTTCTATTATCGTGGTGACACGGAAGCATTGAACGATGCCCTGCAGAAGTTCGCGAAGCTTGCCGTTGACGTTCGAGAGGTTATTCTTCTGCCCAAACCAACCGACTACAACGTGCCTTGCAATTGGCTCTTGCATATACAGGGGGGAGTTTCGAGGCATGACGAAGAAGGAACGAATGTTTTTGACAAGTACCCCACGCTGACCGTCTATGTGGACAACAACAGCATTGATCTGGCGCGTATCAGAGTCCCGAAAGGCGTTGTCCTTACCGAACTTGTCGATCTCAGGCAGCGGTACCTGCAGGGCCTCGCAAGCACCGACCCCACGGTCCGCGGGTATGCCGCAGACTTCTTGGCAGGGGTGGATTCCTGGAATAATCAAAGCGCTTCGCCAATCGCCGCGCTCATAGAGGACAAAGACGATTGGGTCAGGGCGATGGCGGCCAGTTCCCTGATAAGGTTTGGACTTAACGCGGAACCTGCCCTGCCGATTCTAAGAAGGGCTTTGCAGGATAGTGACGAACCGACAGCCGGGTGTCTCCGACACGCCATCAGTAAGATCGAGAACGCGAAAGACGAAATTGCACCTGAGGAAAGAACCCGGTTCAGCGACACCCTCGAAGAAATTAGCAAGTTCGTTCTAAACCACCGCAGATCCTCCGCAAGCCCGGAATCCAAAGAAAGGCCCGCGAGCAGCGAGGAGTAGTGAACCGTATTGTAGTCTGGGCTAATGCCTTTTAATCACGATATGGCTCAAATCCGGGACTTCACCGGCGCTGGACGTTTTGCTAACTAATATTGATTACCTGCTCCGGCAGGAAGCGTCCGCCTAATCGAGGCCCACAGCCCAAGCACCTTCTTCCACCCTCAAAGCTTCTGTTTCCCGATGCGTGAAGAATTCAGACGGAACTTCTAATCACCCCAAACGTATAAGAGGTAGCCAACGAAAGATAACGACTGTGCAAAGATATTATGAGAGATAGACTGATGAAAATAGTTGTTGTCACGATTCTTGTCTTGTCGGTGGGACTGTGGCTTTCCTGCGGGCAGAAGGAAAATGCCAGTGTTCAAGAGCAGGCCCTGCCGGCCCGAACCGACGAAACAAACAAAGTCATGGAGACGGAAATGCCCGAGAAGATAGTCAAGAGCGATGCAGAGTGGAAACAACTGCTTACGCCCGAGCAGTACAACGTAACGCGCAAAAAGGGAACCGAGTGTTCCTTCAGCGGCGAATACCACGACCTCAAGACAAAGGGGACGTACAAGTGTGTATGCTGCGGCAATGAATTGTTCAGCGCCGACACGAAGTTCGATTCAGGCACGGGCTGGCCGAGCTTCTGGGCCCCTGTCTCAGAGAAAAACATCGGCGAACTGACAGACAGAAGCCACTTCATGGTACGGACCGAGGTCGTTTGCACCCGATGCGACGCCCACCTCGGACACGTATTCGACAATGGGCCCAAGCCGACCGGCCTTCGCTACTGCATCAACTCAGCCGCACTAAAATTCGAACCGCAACAGAAATAAGCACCGCCCACAAGGCTAAGACAACAGTTGCTGCGTCTGCACCGCACACCGGCGAAAATCCTCCGCAGGCAGCGTCACCGTCCGCCACCTGGGGCTGCGCCGCACCATGAACCGGCGATAGTCATCGAGCCTCACAGCAAAAAATATATATCGCCGCCCGATATATTCATAAAAGTCCCTGCCGTCGAAATCCACGTCGATATTCTCTATCTTGTAGGCGAATACAAAAACAGCCGCATGACCCGGACCGAGAAGCTCCTGCCACCTCGCCAGGCCGTCCACGTCACCCGCCGTGACCCAGCACTCCAGCCCCGCCAATTTAGCAAGCGTGGTCCCTTTGAACGACCGGCCCTTGACCTCCGCGATTATCTTGGGCTGATTGGGCGGATACAGCAGAAAATCGAAGCTCTTGACCTTGACGTGTCCAAACGCTCCTTTCTTGTGCTCCCGGCCCGAGACATATTCAACATGGTTGTCAATCAGCCAGTTCTCAAACGCCCGCTCATACTCGTTCGGAGAAAATTCTCTCATCTCAGTCCAAATTTAAGCACCTTCATACCAACTTCAGATAAACGGCCACCTCAATCGTCGCTATAAGATTCCAAATCGCATGCATTATAATAGGTATATAGACGGACCTCGTCTTCAACAGCGCCCAGCCGAGAAGCAAACCTCCGACGAATGTCCCCGCCAGAGCAAAAACATCAAGCTGCGCATGAAGCACCGACCAGACCAGCGAAGTGACTATGACGGCGCCCACCGGCCCCATTCTCGAACTCTCTACGCCTTTGAACAGGAAACCGCGAAAGAACAGTTCCTCCGACACCGGTGCAATCACCACCATCGCGAACCACAGTAGAGGAACGAGTTGGGCACTGCTATATAGCCTGATCATCACCTCGGAAGTAAAGGGCCGCCCCGCAAAAGTCAGAACAAAATTCACAGCCTCGACAACTGCCGCATACAAAACAAGCACCAAAGACCACTTACAAACCTGCCTCCACCCCGGGTTGTACAGAGAAAGGTACTGCCTGACGGTGATATTTCTGCGAATCCTCGCAAAGAGCAAAATCAACCCAACAGCGGGCGTTGCGATCACGCATATCAGACCGGCCAGGAACAGCCCGTTTTTCTCCAGGGATCCGCCAAACTGCTCAATATCGAGATGTGGATTTCGAATCCTGGCCAGCACCACCAGGACCAACACGAATAAAATGCCACAAACAAGACAAACCGCCCCAATAACACATGAAAAGCCTACCGTGCTCCAGAGACCCCACGGCATCGGCCTTTGCTCATCAGACGACCCTGAACTTGGAGAGATTGCTTGAACTCCCATAAACACCCTATTACACAGAACCCTCTGCAAGTACGATATCAAGCCTTTAGCGACGACAGGAACTTCCCGACCTCGACAAGCTTCTGCTCGCCGGTGGCCATATTTTTGACGGCGAGCTTGCCCTCTTCGATTTCGGCGCCGACTATTACGCATTCTCGTGCCTTCTGCGCCGAGGCCTGCTTCAACTGCTTGGCCAGGCTGGTGTCCCTGTAACTGAAATTCGCAGACCGTCCCATCCTTCGCAATTTCGCAGCTATCTCGATGGCCTTTACCTGAAATTGTCCGTCTGCAAACGCAACGAAATAGTCCGGCTCGGACGAAGGCAACTGTTTCTGCAGCAGTCCTTTTTCTTCGAGCAGTATGCCCAAGACGCAATCGCCGATGCCGAAGCCGGTCGCCGGTATGTCCGGCCCGCCGAACTGCTTCAGCAGGTCATCGTATCTGCCGCCTCCCCCGATGGCCCGAAGCTCGCTCGCCCTATCGTAAATCTCAAACACAATGCCCGTGTAGTATGCCAGCCCTCTTACAATCCCTATATCGAACCGACAGAACTCGCCCACGCCCATTGTACCCAGCAGCTCGAACAACCGAAGCAGCTCATCGACCGATTTGCCGGCGGCTTCACTGAGCTTAACGCACTTGCCAATCTCCTCGATCGATTCGGCGGCCATCAGCTCAATTATCTTGTCGCGCTTCTCCTTGTCGACCACCTGCTCGGCAAGCATTTCTTCGAAAGCCTCGTCGGGCAGTTTGCTGCGCTTATCCAGCACCGCATACAGCGGTTCCAACTCGTCAGGCGCAATACCTATGGCCTTGAGCAGCGCCGCCAGCATCTCCCGGCTGGATATTCTGACAACAATGTCATCGCTGGTCAGTCCCGCTTCCTGCAGGTAATCCACCGCACAAAATATCACTTCCGCATCGGCAAGGATGTCGTCAACGCCGATGATGTCGATGTTCCACTGAAAGAATTCCCGGAGCCGGCCCTTCTGCGGACGCTCGGCACGGCACAATCGCGGCACCGAAAACCACTTGATCGGCCGCGGCAGCGAGTTGATTCGTTGATTGACCATTCTGGCCAGCGTCGGAGTAATTTCCGGCCGAATCGCCAGGTCCCGCCCGCCTCTATCCTTCAGAGAAAAAAGCTGCTCGACGATTTCATCCCCGCTTTTCATCTGAAACATCTTCAGATACTCGAATATCGGCCCGTCGTATTCTTCGAAGCCGTTGCGCACCGATACCCGCTTCCAGCCGTCGACTATCCAGTTCCGAACAGCCATCTCCGGCGGATAAAAATCCCGCGTACCTTTTACCGGCGGTATCTTCATTTCCTTTTCTTCGCCTTTTTTTTGGCCTTGCCCTTCTTTTTCACGTTGTTGTCAAACTTGACCTTCATGTACTCTTCCATCTGCTTGTCGCTGGTAAAGTGCAGCTTGTAGTTGTACGTACCCTCGACATAATCGCACTTGCTGTGCCGGTACTGCCTGCAAATCCTCGGCCTTTTGCCGTATATCCTGCAGCGATGGTCTTTTTCCAAAAGGTGTTTGCACTTGTTCTTGATGCTGATATACCAGTCGCCGTCCTCCACGAACACCGATATGCCCTTGTGGCACAGAAACCATCTTATATCGTCATAGTCGCCTTTGTCCTCCGGCGTATCAAGAGGAAGCGCAAAGTACCGGCAGCAGAGCCCCGCGCACTCGTCACACTGATTGTCCATTCCCATTACCAAAAAACTCCTGGCACAATCATACACTACACAAACGACGGCAAATAATATATGCTATTGCTCATCTGCCGTCAACAAAGGCCGAACCCGCGTTCACCCTTTTGTGGCTTGTACGAGGATTTTGTGCGAAAAGCGACAGTCGAGATTATTTATCAGGACCAGGACATAATCGTCATCAACAAGCCGAGCGGCGTCTCGGTTACGGCCGACCGCACGGGCAATGCCGAGCTCCGCGACCTCCTCGGTGACCAGTTGGGCCAACAGACAGCAGGACAACTGCGCCTCGTTCACCGCCTCGATAAAGACACCTCCGGCGTCATGATTCTCGCGCTGAATCCGCAAGCCCAGGCAGAGTTTTCGGATTACTTCGAAAAAAGGCAGGTCAAAAAGACATACCTCGCTCTTGTGGCCGGGCCGACTCCCGCGCCAGAAGGCGCCATCGATGCCCCGCTGGCCCAGGACCCCAACAACCCTCAGCTTATGCGCATCGCCCACAAGAAGGGCAAAGAGGCCGTCACCCGCTGGAGGCTGCTGGCTGACTTCGGCATGACCGCCCTGTTAGCCGTCAATCCCGAAACAGGCCGGACCCATCAGATTCGCGTCCACTTGCCCTCTATCGGTCTGCCTCTGGCCATCGACCCGCTATACGGCACCTCCAAACCGTTATTCCTTTCCGAGTTCAAAAGCGACTATCGCCTCGGCAAAGACCAAATCGAAAAGCCGCTCATCGACCGACTTACACTGCACGCCTATCAGCTATCAGCGCCGACAGACCCGAAAGGACCCATGTCGTCATTCCGAGCGGAGCCGAGGAATCTAATCGAGAATTCCCTTCAGCGCCCCGACTGCTTCGTCGCCCGCCTGGACAAAAAATTCACCGCAACACTCAAAATGCTCACTAAATACAACCCAAAAGCCCCGGATTCTTTCCTCAATCCTCACGATTTCTCCACCATTTTGAATGGCGAGAGACTGTAGCGGCAACAATGGAATCATAATTGCAGCAGGAAGAAAAAAAGGTTTTTGCTTGACATCGACGCACGCCCCCTATTAGACTATGTGCAACGCGGCGTTTCCGTACTTATTCAGGAGGATCCGGCAAATGAAAAGGCTACCAACTCTTATCGGGGTGTTCGCAGCCCAAATCCTGTTGGTTTGTGCGGTACAAGCTATCCCAGTAGCGACAGTGAACACCTCGACCGCTTACCAGACCATAATGGATTCAGACTCAGATGCGAGTTACGTTATAGGGGTCCCCGCTGCGACTGAATCCCTATCCGAGCATCCCGACCACACATACCACCATGCGGAAGCTAAAGCCAACGCTACTATCGGGGGGTCGGTTGGCGTGTATTCGTATGTTATGGGCTGGTATGATGTTACTCCCCCACCACCGCCAGAGAACCTATCCATTGATGCCGCTGCAACCGCTTCCCAAACCACAGCGTGGCTCATCGACTCTGATACCTTGGCGCCGGGAACACCGGTTGTAGTTCTGATAGATGTTACATTTGATGCAATGCTTGAAATACCCTACGGTGGCTGGATGGTTGTCAATGCAGACGTTGCCAAGGGTGGTACAAACATCTACGGAGCGGGAATGACATCCCATGACCTATATGTAGTCAATGGCAGTGGTGCCTGGGAAGGTGATTTGCAGGAGATTGAATACTACCTTTATTCTTTGGATGTAACGGATAGGATTGGCTTTGATGCTGTTGTAGGTGAAACCTTTGAACTGGCAATATCACTGGATGCAGAGGTTCTTCTTGAAGAGCCGTTTTTTTCCGAAGGAGCGATAGGAGTGGCGGATTTCTGGAATTCCGGCTTCTACACATTTGCCGGTGCCGAAGACCCTCTTAATCCTGGTACGATGCTGGACGTGAGCTTTCAGATGGTCCCCGAACCGGCAACGCTTCTGCTGCTCGGGCTCGGGACGATACTCTTGAGAAGAAGACGCTGACACTCAGGCCAACAACACTCACCCCTGCACACGAGTGATGTTTCTGCGCTACAGGCGCTACAACTGACCTCCTAAAGGTTCTCTCCGCGGTGCTGCGATGCCGCAACCGCCTATTTTCTTTGCTTATAGTGTATATTTGGTGGTTTTTAGTTGACGGCACGGGGGTCTTAGAATTAGATTCTTGGTTTCAAAGCTGTTAAAGCCGGAAGGTTTTGTTATGGCAGAACAAAAGGTAAAAGTCGGACTGGTGGGCTTCGGAACGGTCGGCTGCGGTGTGGCAAGGCTCATACTGGAGCAGGCCGATTCGATAGCAACTAAGACGGGCTTGCGCCTCGAGCTTGCCTGCGTTGTCGATATCGACGCCAAATCAACTCGGCCGGTCAAGCTGCCCGAGGGTATCCTTACCAACGACCTGAGCAGGCTGCTGAATGACGATACTATCAAGATAGGCATCGAATTAGTCGGCGGCACAAACGTCGCAAAGCAAATCCAGCTTCAAATGTTGGCCGCCGGCAAAGACGTGGTGACCGCCAACAAGGCGCTGCTGGCCGAATACGGCAGCGAGCTTTACGAAGCCGCCCACAAGCACAATCGCTGCATCGCCTTCGAAGCCAGCTGCGCCGGCGGAATACCCATTATCTCCGGCATCCGAACCGGACTCGTCGCTAACAACATCACCGCCATGTACGGAATCGTCAACGGCACCTGTAACTATATTCTTTCGAATATGACCGCCCACGATGAGAGCTTCTCAGAAGCTTTGACGCAGGCCCAGGAAAAAGGCTACGCCGAAGCCGACCCCACGCTCGACATCAGCGGCCTCGACAGCGCCCACAAGCTGGCCATCCTTGCCTCCATTGCCTTCGGCTGTGAAATCAAGCTCCAAGACATCCTCATCGAGGGCATCGAATCCACTTCCAAAGACGATATTTGCTACGGGGGTGAGATGGGATACGTCCTCAAGCTGCTGGCAATCGGACAAAGGAATCAAGACAATAAGATTTCGCTCCGCGTGCATCCTTCCTTTATCGCAAAGGGCAACAGATTGGCCAGCGTGGACGGTCCTTTCAACGCAATCAGCATATTCGGCAATTCGGTCGGCCAGGTCATGTTTTACGGCCGGGGCGCCGGAATGATGCCCACCGCCAGCGCTGTCGTCGCCGACATCATCGACGTGGCACTCGGCAATTCCGCCACGACCTTTCGACATTTGCACCTGCAGCCCAGAGACAAGGCAGCCGGCATGATAGAGAAAATGGGCGATTGCGTAAGCAGGTTCTACGTCCGCCTGATGGTCAAAGACCAGCCCGGCGTCTTCTCCCAGATAGCGAGGATTCTCGCCGAAAACGCCATCAGCATATCCGGCGTCTTGCAGCACGAAGGCACCGGACCAGATGACACCGTGCCCGTGGTCATAGCCACCCATCCCACCCGGCAGAGCAAGGTCACCGCCGCCCTGCGAGACCTCGACAACCTTGGAACCGTCTGCACCAGGCCGGTCTGCATCAGGATAGTGGACATACCGGAGGACAGAGACCAGTGACCAGGTATGTCATAATAGTCCCGGACGGCGCCGCGGATGAGCCCATCGAAGCGCTCGGCAACAAAACGGTTCTCGAAGCCGCCGATACCCCCAACATGGATATGATCGCCGCGCAGGGCAAACAGGGCATTGTCCGGACCATCCCCGAAGGATTCGACCCCGGCAGCGACGTGGCACAAATGAGTCTGCTCGGCTACGACCCTCGACGCTTCTACAGCGGACGAGCACCTATCGAAGCCGTGGCGCGGAATATCCAGCTCTCACCGGAGGATTGGGTCTTCCGGTGCAACCTTGTCACCATCGCCGACGACATAATGGCCGACCACAGCGCAGGACATATCGCCACCGAAGAAGCCAAAAAGCTCATTGCAGACCTCAACAGCCAACTGGGCAGCGAGCGGATTCGTTTCTATCCGGGCGTGAGCTACCGCCATCTGCTCGTTTTCAAAGGCATGGACTTCGACGTTCAAACCTATCCGCCCCACGATTATATAGGTACGACAAAAGACAAAATTCTCCCGCGAGGCAAAAATGCGGATATCCTCATTGATTTGATGGCACGCTCGCACCAGCTCTTCGTCAACCATGATATCAACAAGGTCAGAAACGACCTCGGCGAGAATCAGGCCAGCTCCATCTGGCTCTGGGGACAAGGTCGCAGGACACAGATGGAAAGCTTCGAAAAAAGATTCGGGCTTAGGGGTGTCGCCATCACGGCGGTTGACCTCGTAAGGGGCCTGGCGAAGCTCATCGGTTTCGACTTGAAGGAAGTGCCGGGCGCCACAGGCTTTGTGGACACCAACTACGCCGGCAAAGCCTCGGCGGCGATTGAGGCGCTCGACAAATACGACCTGGTTTTTATCCACGTCGAGGCCCCGGACGAAGCTGCACACAGCGGCAATTTGGAAACCAAAAAGAAGGCCCTCGAACAGATTGACAGACACATCGTCGGTCCCGTGTTTGAGGCTTTGCAGACCTTCGACAACTGGCGAATACTGGTCGCCCCGGACCATCCGACGCCGGTCCGAACCGGCGCTCATTCGCCGGAGCCGGTTCCCTTTGCCATGGCCGGCGCCGGAATCACCGGCGTTTTGCACGCAACATTCAGCGAGGCAAACGCGGCAAAATCGGGTTTTAGAATAGAAAACGGCTCCGAGCTGATGGAATATTTACTAAAGAGCTAAAGTAATTGACAGCACAGGCTGAATTCAGTAAACAGTATACAGGACATAATTGATAATTTCTGTCTCGGCAGGTTTGAGTATGGCAATAATTGTGCAAAAGTATGGAGGCACTTCGGTAGCCGATGCGGAGAAGATACGACGGGCCGCCGGCCGGGCAATCAAAGCCGCAGCCAACGGCTACAAAGTCGTCGTGGTTGCTTCAGCTCGCGGCAAACAGACCGACCAGTTGATTGCCGACGCTCTCGAGTTGAATCCGAATCCACCCAAACGCGAGATGGACCAGTTGCTCAGTACCGGTGAGCAGCAGTCCGTGTCGCTTTTTGCAATGGCCCTCGACGCCTTGGGCTATGAGGCCATAAGCTTTACCGGCGGTCAGGTGCGGATGATGACCGACAGCGACTATACCAAGGCGAGGATAAAGAGCATCGACGCCCAACGGATTCATAACGAACTCGACAAAGGCAAAATCGTAATTGTCGCCGGCTTCCAGGGCATAGACGAGAACGAGAACATTACAACGCTGGGCCGCGGTGGTTCCGACACCACCGCGGTCGCACTGGCCGCGGCATTGAACGCGGAAGTTTGCGAGATATATACGGATGTCGATGGAATCTATACCACCGACCCTCGAATATTCAAGAACGCCGCAAAGATAAACCAGATAAGCTTTGATGAAATGCTCGAGCTGGCCAGCCTCGGAGCCGGCGTCATTTACACGCGGGCCGTGGAAGTCGGCAAAAATCACGATGTCAAGATACACGTGCGAAGCAGTTTCGAAGAAAAAGACGGAACAATAATTACTCATGAGGTGCCACAGATGGAAGGCGTAGTGGTTTCAGGAGCAACCGTACAAAGGGACATGGCAAAGATAGGCCTTGTGGGCGTGGACAACAAGCCCGGCAACGCCGCAAAGATATTTTCTCGACTGGCCGGCGCCAAAGTGGTGGTCAACGACATCGTTCAAACCGAGGTCAGCAACGAAAAGGCAAACCTGTCCTTTAATATCCACATATCCGATTTGCCCGCGGCCAAGAAGGTGGCCGAGAACATTAAGGAGGAGGTGGGCTGCGAAAGCATCCTCATCAGAAACGATATAGCCGAGATCTCCGTGGTCGGAGTAGGCATGCGAAGCCATTATGGCGTGGCAGATACTATGTTCAGCGCTCTGGCCAAAGCCCAAGTGAACATTGACTCAATCACAACCAGTGAAATCCGCATCAGTTGTATCGTCAATGAGGACCAGGCCGAGAAAGCGCTCGAGGCCGTGTGCACCGCCTTTGAGTTGGACAAGCCCGCTGCGCAGCGAGGTCAAAAGGATTAAACCAATCGATTGGCCAGGAAGAAAAAAACCATATACGCGATGAGCCGCCGGGGGCGAAACCTTGCGCTCGGCGTTGTTCTGTTGTCCGCCGCCCTTCTTGTCCTGCTTGACCGCAGCCCTCTGCGACATCAATGGCAGGCGCCCCACAAATCAGACAACCCTCCGCGAACCTGTGATAACGAGAAATACCACGACAAAATCTTCACCGTTGTTAATGTCGTTGACGGCGACACCATCGATATAGATCTCCCCGACGCAGAACACGACCGAACAAGAATAAGACTTTTGGGAATCGACGCACCGGAGACCAGAAGTGAAAACCCGGTCGTGCGAGCTCAGGGCCGGGAGGCTGCGGAATTTGCACGAAAGCTGTCGCTCGGAAAGCAGGTCACCGTGTACCTCGACGAAGGCAGCAACACCAGAGGCAAATACGGAAGACTGCTGGCTTATGTCAGGCTGCCTGACGGCGGATTTCTCAACGAAGTTCTGCTTACCGAAGGCTATGCCTACGCCGACCTGCGGTTCCGCCACAGCCTTTACAATAAGTACAGGCAGTTGCAGGCCCTCGCACACAGCCGGAAAAAGGGATTATGGGAAAAGCCGACACGTGAACAACTGCCGCAATGGCTCCAGGAAAGAGAGCCGAACCTTCTCGCCAAAAAGTAAAACTCGCTGTCTATTTGAACTCGGCCGACACGATGCCAAAAACGAAAATTATCGCCACATTAGGACCTGCAAGCGGCGGCTACACCGTGTTGCGTAAAATGTTCACTGCTGGGCTGGACGTCGTGAGGCTCAATTTCTCTCACGGCTCGCACCGCCAGCACCTGCAAAACATCGAGCTTGTCCGCAGACTAAACAAGAAGTACGGTCGGCGCATCAGCATAATGCAGGACCTCGAAGGCTTCCGAATCAGGGTCGGACGATTCGAAGGCGCAAAGACAAGGCTGCTGAAAGAACGTACCGTCGTCTGGCTGACCAACGACCCGCAGGCAGACGGACCAAAGACTATCCCCTTTGACTATAAGGGTGATTTGAGCCGGATAAAGCCGAACCAACGCATCTACATCGACGACGGCAACCTGGCCCTGCGAGTCAGGAGCACTTCCGCCAACAGTATTAAGGCGGAAGTCCTGCACGGAGGCGTGCTTAACGAAAGAAAGGGAATAAACATCCCCGGTGCGGACCTCGGATTCGAAGGGATGACCGCCAAGGACAAGAAGGACATCGAGTTCGGCCTGAAACACAAAGTCGATTATGTCGCGCTGTCTTTTGTGCGCGACCAAAACGACGTGCTCGAAGCGGCCGGCCTGATCAAGCCGCGATCGCCTCGCTGCCGAATCGTGGCCAAAATAGAGAGCGCACAGGCCATACAGAATATAGACCGAATAATCGAGGCGGCTGACGGCATAATGATTGCCCGCGGCGATATGGGCGTCTGCATACCGATATATGAAGTTCCAATTGTGCAGAAGCGCATAATCAAGAAGTGCAACGCAGCAAAGAAGTTCGTCATTACCGCGACGCAGATGCTCGAAAGCATGACCGAGCACGCACGGCCGACGCGGGCGGAGGTGGCCGACGTCGCCAACGCGGTTATCGACGGCACGGACTTCGTGATGCTCTCGGCTGAAACCGCCGTCGGAAAATACCCCTTCGAATGCGTCCAGATGATGAACAACATAATCAAGTTCACCGAAAAGTCGATGCAGGGACCGTAGCCATACAGGATCGTCAAACGCACTTGCCATTTCTCTCCGTTCTTGTCCCACCCAATTGATCTCGGCACCGAATCTGCTATGATAGTTCCTTGCTTCGTGTCTTCGCCGTTGACAGAAGAAGGAGATAGAAACGAACAAAGCAGTTTCAACAGCATTGGTTTTCGCAATCGCCCTAACCGCCGGCGCTCAGCAGCTTGCCTTTCCGGGTGCTGAGGTCGCGGCCGGTATGCTCAAGGCGGCCGAGGCGGCGACGTGTATCACGTGACCAACCTGAACGATTCGGGGTCCGGCTCGCTGCGGTACGGTATCCAAAACACCCCGCCGGAGGGACGAACCATTGTATTTGATATCTCCGGCAACATAGAGCTGACCTCGACTCTTAAGGTCGAGAAAAACAAAATCACAATTGCAGGTCAGACGGCGCCAGCCGGGGGAATCTGCGTCAGGGACGGCCGCACCAATATCAACGCGGATGATATTATCATTCGGCACCTTCGTTTTAGACCCAGTGAGTCGGGCGGCGACGGCGATGCCCTGCATCTTGGCGGTGGAAATAGTATCATGATTGACCACTGCTCCGCTTCGTGGGCCTCTGATGAGGTGCTCAGCGCCAAGGACCTTATCCAGAACCTCACAGTTCAGTGGACCTATATATACGAGGGTCTTAACCTGTCGTTTCATTACGAAGACGGTGTGCTTCTGGAGCACTCTATGGGCTCACTGCTCTCAACGACTATCAACAATGCTGTCTTCAGCTTTCATCACAACCTTTATGCACACAACAGGACCCGCAATCCCAAACCCACCGCCGGTGAGCCCAATATCACGCTGCAGTTTGACTTCCGCAATAATGTTGTCTATGACTGGGGCAACAAGGCCGGATACAGCAGCGATGACCCGCTCCATCCGCTGCAGATGAATTATGTTGCCAATTATCTGGTCGCAGGGCCATCAACAAAAGACAATAAGTGCTACGAAGCCTTTGATGGAATGACGCCCACCGCACAGATATATCAATCAGGCAATAGAATCGATGGAAACCGCAACGGGCAGCACGATGGCGCCGACACCGGCTGGGCAATGTTCAGCGGGCCGTACACACAGGCCTTCGACCCCTTCCCGCTGCCGGCGGTAACTACCGACGCCGCCGACGCTGCCTACGAAAAGGTGCTCGCCGAAGGCGGGGCTGTATGGTGGAACCGGGATGCCGCAGACGCCCGAGTTGCCAGTGATGTTGTGAATGAGACAGGCTCTATAATCGACTGGCCAGAGGAGGTCGGCGGCTGGCCTGCGCTGAACACGTACAATGTGCTCATGGACACCGACGCCGACGGAATGCCGGACAACTGGGAACTCGTAAAAGGCTTGGATCCGAACGATCCAGATGACAGAAACGGAGATCGTGACGGCGATGGTTACACAAATCTCGAAGAATATCTCAATGAGCTTTGCTGCCAGGTCAAGGGCGACTTTGACCACAATGGCGACGTCAACTGGAACGACCTTCGGACTTTTGTGGGGACATGGCTGAACGGCTGCAGCAGTTCGCAATGGTGTAATAACTGTGACATTGACCGCAGCGGCAGAGTGGACTTGCGCGATTTTGCCCTTGTGGCCAACAGTTGGGTTGAAAACGTGCCTTGACCCCCACGTCGGCAGAAACAACTTCTACAGGTTGTATTCCTTGATTTTTCGGTAGAGAGTTCTTTCGCCGATGCCGAGGATTTTAGCGGCCTGCTCACGGTTGCCTTGTGTCCTTGCGAGGGTGTCGACGATGGCCTGCTTTTCCAATTCATCCAATGGGACTCCGGCCAAGCCGCCGGGGACTCGGCTGCCTGCGGCCAACTGGCGGAGCTGATGTATTTCCGGGGGGATGTCCTGCACGTCCAGCTCCCTGCGGTCGCACATAACGACCATTGTGCGGATGGTGTTTCGAAGCTGGCGGATGTTACCCGGCCATTCGTAATTGCAGAGAATGGCCAGGGCCGAATCGGTTATGCCGGCGACCTCGGCGCCGGTTTCGGCTGCGGCCTCTTTCAGAAAGTAGTCGACAAGGTCGGGAATATCCTGCGGCCTGTCACGCAGGGCAGGAAGAGAAATGCTCACGCCTTTGATTCTGAAATACAGGTCCTGTCTGAACTTATTTTGTTCTATAAGCTTGGTCAAATCGTGGTTGGTGGCACTGATAACCCGAACATCCACCTTAACGCCTTTATGAGAGCCGACGGGCATGACAACACCATCTTCGAGCACCCGCAGCAGCTTGGCCTGCATATTGAGGGGCATGTCGCCGATTTCATCTAACAGCAATGTCCCTTTGTCGGCCACTTCGAACAATCCCTTCCTGTCGCTGGTAGCGCCCGTAAAGGCCCCTTTGACGTGGCCGAACAGCTCACTTTCGAGCAGCGTTTCGGTCAGGCCCGCACAATTAACCGGCCTGAAGGGCTTGTCGCGGCGCGGCGAGTTCCTGTGAATCGCCTTAGCCAACAGCTCCTTTCCCGTTCCGGACTGCCCTTCTATCAGGACCGATATGTTCGTCGGCGCCACGCGGCGCAGGACCTCAAATATCCCCTGCACGGCCGGGCTTTTGCCCCACACCCCCTCAAATTCGAAACCGCTTCCGTCCGCCCAGCTCTTCTGCGGTCCGCTGCGAAGAGCTCTTGCAGCCTTGCGGCCGGCCTGCTCCACCAGCGTTCGAAGCTGGTCCACGTCAATAGGCTTCACAAGATAATCATACGCGCCGCGCCTGATTGCTTCCTTGCAGGTTTCGATTGTCCCGTATGCCGTTATAAGAATAACCTGCGTTTGCTCGTCGTGCTTCCTCGCCTCCGACAGAATGTCCAACCCGTCAATGTCGCCGTCGAGCTTCAAATCCGTAACGACAATATCCACTTTTTGATTACGCACAATTTCCAGAGCGTCTTTGCCGCTGTAGACGGTAATCGCTTTGGCGCACAGCTTTTCAAGCGCCTCGGCTATACCGTCCGCATGGTCGCGCTCATCGTCAACCACCAGGATTATGATTCCCTTTTCTTCCACACCGACAGCTCATTCATTATGCATTGGTAATCTGATCGTGAACGATGTCCCTTTTCCGAGCTCGCTCTCAACAGAGATTGTACCCTTGTGGGCATCCACAATTTTCTTCGCCGTGGGCAATCCGAATCCCGTGCCATCCGGCCGAGAGGAATGATAAGCATCGAAAATATGAGGCAGCCTTTCGCCTGCGATGCCGGCGCCGGTATCGCTGACTCGTATGACAGCGGCCCCCTCATGTCGGTCGGTCCGTATCATCAGCTCTCCCCCGGCGCTCATGGCGTGCTGGGCGTTAATGAACAGGTTCAATATCACCTGCTTTAACATATCCGCATCGACTTTGCAGAACAGCGGCTCAGGATGCAGGCCCTGTCGGAGAGTTATCGAGTGACTGAGCGTCTGCGGCGAATAGAAGTCAACCATGTCACTAACCAGCTCATTGATGTCAACGCGCGACCTGTTCAACTCGGTCCTGCCGACGTAGCGGAGAAAGCCTTCGAGAATCTGCTCAAGCCTGTCTGTTTCTTTTTGAATGACGGCTATTTTTCGCAGCGCTCTTGTGACCGTGTGGCCGCCGGCGTCCGGGCTCGCCTGGCCGCATTCGGCCCTGCGCATACCCTCCAGGTCCTCACCGATGAGCTTCAGATTGACCTTGACGGTGGAAAGAGGGTTCTTGAGCTCGTGGGCGAGGCCGCCGGTCAGCTTGGCGATCTCTTCAAGCTGCTTGAGATGCTCGTTGGGGTGTGGGTGCAGCTCCTGCGCCGGGGCCACTTGGGAACCTGCACCGCCGCGGCGCGACCTGGCGCGTAATAACAATACCAGAGGCGGCAAAAGAATCAACGCAGCAATAAAGAAACCTGCCACAAACTGCTGCACTTATTTTCTCCCTGTAACTTTAGTTTTGCCGACGTGTATACTGCCGAATGTTCCGGCGCCGGCGTGCTCGTGCCCGGAAGGTGATGGCTTGCCCGGCGCTCGGTCAATAAGGTCACTTGCTGGTGGCAGCTTTTTCCTCCTTGCTCATCTCGGCAAGTGCGGCCCGGCGAGAAAGCTTGAATCTGCCCTGGTCATCGATCAAGAGGAGTTTTACAGGTATCACGTCCCCGACTTTGCAGACATCTTCCACGTTCTTGACATATCCTTCGCTCAATTCGCTGATATGGCAGAGTCCCTCCACGCCTGGCGTGATTTCGACAAACACGCCGAAATCCTTTGCTGAGACGACTCTTGACTGCTTGTAAATCCTGCCCACTACCGGCGGCTGGGTAATCGATTCTATGAGATCCCTGGCCTCGAAGTGACCGTTGCCGCCCACACAGCTTATATAGATGGTGCCGTCCTCTTCCACCTCAATTTTCGTGCTGGTCTGCTCCTGAATACTCTTAATGACTCTGCCGCCAGGGCCTATTACCTTGCCAATCAGCTCAGGATCGATTTCGATACTTATGAGCTTGGGTGCATACTTGCTCAACTCGGAGCGCGGCTTGCTGATCGCCTCGCCCATGATTTCGAGAATCTTCAGTCGCGCCGTCTTTGCCCGCTCCAGCGCCTCGACCATAATGTTGTGGTCCAGGCCTTCAGCCTTTATGTCGAGTTGTACGGCCGTAATACCGTCCACGGTGCCGGCCACTTTGAAATCCATTTCACCGAAATGGTCTTCTTCGCCTATGATATCGGTAAGAAGCTCATAGCGTCCGTCCTCACCGCTAATCATTCCGATGGATATGCCGGCAACCGCCTTTGTAATCGGAACCCCCGCATCCATAAGAGCCAGCGACCCGCCGCAAACAGACGCCATCGAGCTGGAGCCGTTTGACTCGGTGATGTCTGAGATGACCCTCACGGTATAGGCAAATTCGTCTTCGGGCGGCCTTACAGCCTGTAAGGCCCGCTCCGCCAGAGCCCCGTGCCCAATTTCCCTCCGTCCCGGTCCCCGAATCGGCTTCACCTCGCCTACAGAGAATGGCGGGAAATTATAGTGAAGCGTAAAGTTCTGCGTATACTCATCCAACAAGCCGTCTATAATCTGCGCGTCCCTGATCGTGCCGAGGGTAACCGTCACCAGCGATTGTGTCTCTCCTCGCGTGAAGAGGGCCGAGCCGTGTGTTCTGGGCAGAAGTCCCACCTCACACGAGATTTGGCGGACCTCATCGAAGGCCCTGCCGTCGGGCCTCCTGCCGTCCAAAAGGATTTTCCGAACGACGTCGCCCTCAATCTTGGCAAAGACTCGCTTGACCATAGCCTTGTCACACTCTGAACGAGCGCCGTTCTGCGAAGCTCCCGACACTTGCGATGGCGTCTCGCCGCCGCAGTATTCGGCAATAACCTTCTCAAACAGCTCCTTTGCAGCAATACTGCGCTCGCGTTTGACGCGTATTTGCTTAATCTCATAAAGCTTATCCGCAATTTGGGAATTAATGCGCTCATAAAGCTCCCGGTTAATTTCGACCGGCTCAAAAGGCTCCTTCTCGACCCCGGCCTTTTCCCGCAGCTCCTCAATCATTTCACATACCCTCCCAACGGTCTGATGGGCCGCGGCCACCGCCTCTGCGATAACCTCCTCGGATAGCTCCTTGGCGCCGATTTCTATCATATTCATCGACTCTTTTCGGCCGCTCAGAAGCAGGTTCAGGTCGCCGTCATCGATCTGTTTGTACGTGGGGTTTACGACGAACTGCCCATCCACTCTGCCAAGGCGGCAGGCGGCAATAGGGCCGAGGAAAGGAATCCTGCTCAGCGTAAGTGCGGCGCTGGCGCCGACCATCGCCAGAATATCAGGGTCGTTTTCGCCATCCGCACTCAAGACGTCGGCCATAATCTGCACTTCCTGAATGTAACCCTCCGGAAACAAAGGCCGAATGGGCCTGTCAATCATCCTTGCAGTGAGAATCTCCTTTGTACTCGGCCTGCCTTCACGCTTGATAAAACCGCCCGGAAACTTGCCTGCCGCACTATGCTTCTCGCGGTAATCCACGCTCAAGGGGAAAAAGTCAATCTCCTCGCTCCTGGGCGGGCCCGTTACGGCCGCCACCAGAACAACGGTCTCTCCATACTGCAGAACAACGGCCCCATCCGCCTGCTTGCCGATCCTCCCCGTTTCAATGGACAAAATTCTACCCCCGATTTCTCGCTCTACCCTAAATACATCAAACATAAAACTTCCTCATCAAATAGCCAATTCCGAATCGACCCTCAAGAGAACAGGGGTCGCAACTTGAAAACAAGAAATGCGTCTACTTTCTCAAACCCAGCTGGGATATAATCTTACGGTATCGCTTGACGTCCACCTTGCTCACGTATTTGAGCAATGCCGACCTTGTGCCGACCATTTTCAAGAGGCCTCGCCTCGAGGCGTGGTCTTTGGGATGAACCTTGAGGTGTTCGGTGAGTTCGTCAACCTTCTTCGTCAGAAGTGCAATCTGAACCTCGGGCGAACCGGTATCGCCCTCGTGAGTCTCGAAATCGTTAATAATTTTCTGTTTTTCTGGCTTCGTGAGCATCTTTCCAAAAAATCCTTTCCTGCATTAGTTCTACCGGCCAAACCCGGCTAACCTAATCAAACCTTTACAATACAAACGACTGAGTATATCGCCCCATTATCCCCTTTGCAAACCTTTTTTGCAGAAAAGAAATGGCAAAAATCAGGGAGCCGAGGGGGCAACAAAACAAGGGCAGATAGTGGTTCTCTGTGGGCGCGGCCCTACTTACCGGCAATTGTCCGCTATAAGCGGCCTGCCGGCGTCCTCACTCAATTCCGATACTCCTGCGCATGATAATCACAAAGCCAAAGATAATGCCCCTACGGCGTCAGTATCTGCTTCAACCCGCCCCAATCATGTGCCGCATCCACCTCATCCAACAACCTCCGCCTCTCCCCGCGTCTTGCTTGAAAAAGCAACCAGCGGGGGCCCCCCATTTCGCCCCCTTCCCCCGCTGAAGCCAAGCGTAAGTCCGCCGAAGGCGGATTAGCCCACAGCACTTGTCCGCCGCAGGCGGATTCGTTTGGCGGACTCCTGTGGGTCCCCGACAACCGACCCCTGACCAGCCAGCTTCACCAATGGGGCAAACGCCCCGCGGCCAAACGCCAAAATTCACTAACAGCATGCCCTATTTACTGTTGGTCGGCTTCAAAAGAGGGTCATTTGCAAATGACCCGGTGGACAAGGCGACCTTCTGTCGAAAAAGCTTGCTTTTGCAGCAGAGTTC
>DATKZT010000071.1:0-46455 GCA_035527845.1 Sedimentisphaerales bacterium
ACGCCAGCGGAGGTGTACGGCGTCGCCGTTGGCACTCCGGTCGCCCTTCGGGCTCCCTCCGTGCCACCGGCCTTAACACACGGTGATGAATCCACCTTAAAAACACCAGTTTTCTGTCTTGACAATGGGTAGGGGTATAAACTATGCTCCTTATTGGCACAATGTGGCAAGGCTCATTGGGTATGTAAGTGATGATGCGAATTCGATTCCTTTACTTTTAGACTACTTCAAGAGAGACGAGGGGGGAGACGTAAGTCTTCTGGTGGGAAAGATATGGAGTCTTGCGTTTATTGGTAAAATCGGCGGGGAACAGGCCGACGAAATCTTGAAAAATGCTGTCACCGAGGATGGCGCTATAGAAATTGCGTCTAACTGGATTAACCAAGAACTTTGGCCAGAGAAAAACTGGGATAAAAGTGAAGTTATTGAGTATATACGAAATGCCGCCATGATAGGGCTTGTATTTACAAGGAAATCGGACAATTTAGGTATAGTCAAGAATATTTATGAAGACGAATTTAATCGTGTTTTAAAAACGAAGAAAGCGACAAGACTATGTGCGTATACTATTGATTCAATGGCTGCGAACGATTTTATTGCAGAACATAGTATGGAAGACTATTTAAACTTAGGAGGTGCAGAGGAAATTAGAAGTCTCACTCCTTATATAATGAAATACTCACCTCCTCCTCCACAAGATTAAATGTGCGATTCATAGACATCATTTCAACGGCGGAGGTTCTTGTGTCGAATCTCTGCCCGACGAAGCATTGCAGGAAGTATGGGGCCAAAGAACCCGTGTTTTCGTGTAAATTCGCCAAAAAGAACCTTCGAAAAGGAAATTGGTGGCGATTCTGGGAGATTAGCGTAAAATTATTGAAAGCGTACGGAGAAAACTATGCAGCGTGAGAGTGTAAATGGGAAATCTCAGATTACAGTAATGGGCTTAGCCACAGATTATTGTGTAAAGTTTACAATATTGGATACAGTGAAACTTGGATTTAAGACAACCCTTTTATTAAAAGGATGTCGCGGCGTTGAACTAAATCCGGGTGACCGTAAAAAAGCAATAGAAGAAATGAAACAAGTAGGTGTTGTTATACAAGAAGATTAAAGGAAAAGAAAATGCTTTTAGAAATTGCAATTGGGGATGCATACGGTGCAGGCTTTGAATTTGTGGGCAAAGAGTTTATATATGCTAATAATAATCTTGAATACGTGACTCATCCAAATATTTCAAGTGCGAATGTAGACTTGCTCAGGATGGGTGAGCAAGTAATACATCCCAGAGAAATGCATGGCAGATATACTGATGACACCCAGATGAGCATTGCGATTGCTGAAGTAATCGTCAAAGGTCTGCCATGGACAAAGGAAGTGCTGGCCGATAGCTTCGTTAATTCCTTTAAACGTGATCAACGGACAGGCTATGCAGGTGGTTTTTATAAATTCCTTTGTAATGTCACAAATGGCGTGGATTTTCTTGAGCAAATGCGTCCCACAAGTGATAAAAGCGGATCAGCAATGCGTGCAGCGTCTGTTGGAGTCTTCTCCACCGTTGAGGAAGTTGTAGAGAAATGTAGCTTACAGGCCTCATTGACACATAATACAGCGGATGGAATTGCGGCGGCAAATGCAGCTGCGCTAATGGTTCATTATTTTATATATGACAAGGGGCCAAAGTCGCAAGTGGGTAAATTTATCAAAAAATGTATATCTGGTGATTGGGATAAACCATGGAGTGGATTTGTATCCGTTAAAGGCATTGAATGCGTTCGAGCGGCGATTACTGCAATTGTTGAATCAGAAACGTTAAGCGAAGTATTAAAGCGTTGTATCAGGTTTAGCGGTGATGTTGATACTGTTGCAGCTATTGCGATGGGGCCAGCATCATGTTGCGAACAGCTAGAACATGACATACCGGCCAATCTTATAAATGGATTGGAGAACGGCCCTTATGGCCGTGAGTATATAATTGATCTGGATAAAAAACTTATGGCTCTGGCTAATAATATGAAAACACGATTAACGAATATATAGACGGAGATGAAATGAATATTCTGCTTAAGGAAAAGATTCAGGATAATTGCACCAAGTATCTCGGCTTTAACAGAAAGGTAATCAATATGCCAGCGAAGCGGTTTTGTTTTTAAGCTGTGCCTTTTCAGTCTTGCAGAAAGATTCTTCCTTGCACTGCCAGCGTAGAGATAGAATCCTGGCTGGAATGTAGAAGTACCTTGAAATAAAGCAGGAGACCTCAAAGAAAACTTGGGAAAAAGAACTCTTTGAGTATTTGGAAGATCAGGGTAAGATTGCTGAAAGCGTACGGAGAAAACTGTGCACTGTGAGAGTGTTAATGGAAATCTGAGTTAATAGAAATTAGTTTTAGATTATGAAGGAGTAGTGATTGTGAGACACAGTGTAGTATTGCAGTCGGTGGTTGTTATTGTGTTATTGGCAGTTTGTGCGACGATACCGGCGGCTGAGGAGGCCACGAAGGCTTGTTCTGCGAAGGCTGGTCCGTTGCATCTTAAGGTTGATTTTACGGTTTCGAGCGGCAAAGATAATCCCAACCCTGTTGCCGGTACGACGAAGGACGGCTGGTGGGAGTGGGTTATTCCTTGCTGGGAGCAGTATCGCAGCGATCTTAAGTGGGAGGATGGAACGGATAAATATCCAAAAGATAAGCCGGGTATTGCCGGTAGTGGAGTGCATGCTTCGATAACCAACCGCTACGAGGGGCTTATGACCGTCTCTGTGGCTGGAATGCGAAGGTATCTGGCTGGTGGCATACAGCCTATCAATAAACCGATCGATGATCCGATCTGCAATACGTGGGTAGCAGCGTCTGATTTTCCGATTAATCCGGGCAGCGATCTTCTGCTTTCGTTTTATGATCTTCCGGCAGGCAAGTACAGGCTCAAGAGCTACCATAATAATTACAATGGCCGCCGGGTCGGTGACAATCCTACCGGTGTGGAATATGACGCGCAAAAACAGCCCGAGCCTCCGATGCCGTCGATCAAGGTTTATCCGATGAAAACGATCCTTGAGGACTACTTCAATTGGACAGCTGATGCCAACGTCGAGGGTAAGGGTCATGGCTCACCTGCGGATAAAATGATAGTTGCCGGTAAAGAGGGTACGGGCAATGTCAAGCAGACCCTTGAGGCAAAAGACGTAGTTATTCAGCAGGTGACAAGCGATGCCAAACTCAAACCATCGATTGTCGAATTTACAACTGACGGTTCGCCGCTGGTCGTGGTATATGCCGGTGGCTGCTGTAAGAGTGAGGACCTGAGGCGACATCACAAAGGTGGTTATGCGATACTTAACGCATTCGAGTTGATTCAGTTGCCTTGTGCAAGATCAAAATAGAAGTGGTTTTCAACAAAAGCTAACACGTATAATTATCAGGGTGGACCTTTAAGTTCACCCTTTTTTTCGTTTAGTTATTTACGTTTAATAATATTGACGTTGACAATAGTGAGTCTATGGAGATCGATTCGGCATACTACACAATACTTGGCTTCCTTCTGAAATGAGGGTTTGGGCGTTTATTATTATTTCTATGGTGAAGACATACAAATCGTTAATATAAGTGGCAAGTCGGTAGTGTCAAGAATCTTTCGCGCATCCCGGAGCAGGTGCTTTATCTTGTCATCATTAAGGTCTGTTAATCTTTCAATACATTGCCCAGAGGGGGGGATTATCCAAAGACTTTGTGCGAGCAGGTGGGGATTTGGGGGCTGAAGATAAGTTGGCATAACGTGGGAGTGGAGTCTATAATACTCACACTGACCGAGGGTTAGTTTGAAAACGCAAAAATCAAAGTGTAAAATGCAAAATTGGTGTTGTTATATTTGAGTAGTTATTTCGGAGAAGTTAAATGAAGGCGGCTGCGCTAACGGGTATCCGGCAAATGGGGATGATAGAGGTCCCGGAGCCGAAGATAATCAAGGACAATGATGTTCTGCTGAAGGTGGGGATGGTTGGGATTTGCGGCTCGGACGTGCATTACTACGAGACGGGCGAGATAGGCACGGAGGTGGTGGAGTATCCGTTCGTAATCGGGCATGAATGCGCTGCGACGGTCAAGGCGGTCGGCAGGGGGGTGAGCAGCGTCAAGGTGGGCGACAGGGTGGCGGTTGAGCCGGCGATATACTGTCATGAATGTGACCAGTGCAGGATGGGCCGGGAGAATACCTGCCGGAATCTGAGGTTTCTGGGTTGTCCGGGACAGGTGAGCGGGGCTTTGTGTGAGTATATCGTCATGCCGGAGGAGTGCTGCCTCGGTATAGCCAGGAATGTCACGTTTGCTCAGGCGGTTCTATGCGAGCCGCTGGCGATAGCAGTATACGCAGTCAGGCAGGCACACCTGAATGAGGGCTGCGTAGTCGGGATTCTGGGCGCAGGCCCGATCGGGCTGAGTTGTCTGGTCAGTGCGCTGGCGGAAGGGGCGCGGGCCTGTTATGTGACCGACAAGGTCAAAGAGCGAGTTGAGATTGCGCGTGAGAACGGGGCCGCGTGGGCGGGCAATCCGGTTGATGAGGATGTTGTCTCGAATATCCTTGGTCAGGAAGCAGGGGGGCTGGATGCGGTTTTCGAATGCGCGGGTCAGCAGGAGACGGTGGATCATGCGATTGAGCTGCTCAAGCCGGGGGGCAGACTGATGATGATCGGGATTCCTCGTATAGAGAGGATTTCCTTTATAATTGAGCAGGCCCGCAGGAGGGAAATCAGCTTTATCAATGTGCGGCGGCAGAATGAGTGTGCGAGGGCAGCCATTGATTCGGTGGCTTCCGGCAAAATCGACGTTGATTTCATGGCGACTCACACGTTCAGGCTTGAGCAGGCCCGGGAAGCGTTCGATATGGTTGCCGGTTACAGGGACGGGGTGGTCAAGGCGTTGATTGAATTATAGATTTCTTCATTAGATTTAGTTGATAATGAATTAAGAATATTATATGATACAATAGATTGTGAATAAAGGATGTCGGTCCATGATTAGTGAAGCGGATAAGCGAAAAATCAGAGAAGTTTCGAAAAAATATCACGCCAAACGCGTGCTCCTTTTTGGCTCCAGCATAGATGCCACGAGGGAAAGCCAAGATATTGATATCGCCGTAGAAGGAATTTCTCCTAAAGATTTTTTTAAATACTACGGCGAACTTATGCTAACACTTTCCAAACCCATCGATGTAATTGATCTGTCAGGGAACTCGAAATTCACCAGATTGATTCAGCAGGAAGGAGTTACGCTGTATGGCTGATTATAAGATGCGAATCGAAGCCGAATACGAAGCTATAGAAAAGACTCTTTCTTCACTTCCTGACAAACGTCTGGAACAATTATCAGAATTGGAGGTCGCCGGCGTGGCAACCTTAATACATAATTTCTATAACGGAATTGAAAATATAATAAAGCAGGTATTTCAGGCGAAATCTCTTAAGATTCCCACCGGGCAATCATGGCATCAAAATTTGCTGCGTACAGCATTAAAAGAAAAAATAATTTCTCAACAGTTGGCAGATGAGCTCAAGGAGTATCTTGCTTTTAGACACTTTGTTATTCATGCTTACGCTCTCGACCTCCACCCGCAAAGAATCGAATCGCTCGTAACCGATATTATAAGAGTATTCGGCAAATTCAAATCTGAAATAAGCAGGATTGCCGTTTAGCAAATCAATCCGCCGGACTTCTCCTGCCTGCCGATGGCATATCGACAATTTTCCTGGTTTTTTTCTACTTGAAAATCCTCGCTTTATACTATAACATCCGATACGTGTTATACGGCAAATCCGCCGGACGAAATGGCGTAAGCCATGGCTTACGGCAGGTTTCATGCGGAAACAACGTAATCGATAGTCAGGCTGGCGCAGGAGAGTGTTAGCCATGCTCGCTGCGAAGGATTCGCCCCACAGAAAGATGATCAGTGACTACCGAACGGGAGCGTGGACGACAGCATATAGCGCAACCGCAGCCTAAACATGTCTGTTGTTACTCACGCTGGCAAGAAGAGAGGAGAAGGGGAGACTTCGACTGCTCGGCAATGGCAGGAAGGATTTTTGCTTGTTTGCGGCAGAGTGTGGGATTAAAATCGGAGCACTTAAAAAAAGAGTAACCGCAGAGAGCGCCGAGAACACAGAGATGAAAAATAAAACAGATTCCTGCTTCCGCAGGAATGACAATATTATTGACCTTTGAATATTAAATGGAACGTTCCGGTACAAACAAGAGAAAGTTGTCATTCCCCCGAAAGGGGGAATCCAGCCATTTTATCAAGGTTTTCCGGACTCCTGCTTGCGCAGGAGTGACAGGACGTCTGTTCCGTTATTTATTAAAAAAGCAATAAGAACTCGGCGGGCTCTGTGAGCTCGGCGGTAAAACAGACCTTATGAAAACGGCAAGTATTGTCAGCATCGGCAATGAGGTTCTCAGCGGTCAGACAATTGACACCAATGCTTCATATCTGAGCGGCGAACTGTTGGCTATAGGCATACCGGTCGTCAGCGTCTATGCCATCGGCGATGACATAGACTCAATTGCACGAGCGTTTTGCCTTGCGGCGGGTGATGGGGACATCGTTCTGGCAACAGGGGGATTGGGCCCGACCGATGACGACGTGACGCGAGAGGCGCTGGCGAAATTCCTTGGGAGCAAGCTGGTATTCGAGGAGAAACTTCTGCGGAAGATAGAAGATTTTTTCGAGCGTCGAACCGTGGAGATGTCGCCGCGAAACAAGGTTCAGGCGTATATACCTGTGGGCAGCAAGGCGCTGGAGAACAATATCGGGACCGCACCGGGCATTATGGCCCAAGCACAGGGCAAACTGATTATTGCACTGCCCGGCGTCCCTTCTGAAATGAAGCAGATGTTCGAAGAGTCGGTTCTTGAGAGGCTGAAAGAGGTAGCCGGCGGGCAGGCGCTGGCAGTTAGGAAGTTGAAGTGTTTTGGAGCAGGGGAGTCGAGTATTGCCGAGTTGCTGGGGCCTCTGATGCAGCGAGGAAGGGACCCTCTAATCAATTCCACAGCGTGCCACGGTGTAATTACTCTGCACATTGTTGCGACGGCCGGAGATGAGGATGCAGCAAAAGAAATGGCTGACGAAGACGAAAAGCTGCTGCTCAATATGCTTGGAGAGCTGGTTTATGGCACTGGAGAGCAGACGTTGGCCCAGGTTGTGGGCCAAAAACTAAGGCAGGGCAACAAGACCCTCGCCGTGGCCGAGTCATGCACAGGGGGAATTTTGGCGGCTCTCTTGACGGACGTGCCGGGGGCGAGCGACTATTTCATGCTGGGCTGGGTCACGTACAGCAATAGCGCCAAGATCAGCGAGCTGGGGGTTGGTGCTGAACTGATTGAAAAGTATGGGGCCGTAAGTGAGCCGGTTGCCGTTGCTATGGCCGAGGGAGCAAGGCGGAAAGGCGGCACAGATTATGCCATCGCTATAACCGGCATTGCCGGACCAGGCGGCGGCACTGAACAAAAACCGGTTGGGCGGGTATATATCAGCGTGGTCTGGGCCGGCCGGTCGGAAACGAAGGGGTATTTCTTTTCAGGGGATCGAGATTCCATCAGGCTTCGGGCGGCGCAAACGGCTCTTAACATCCTGCGGTTGAAACTGATGATTTGACTGAAGCGGTAAATAATGTTATAATAGTGATGCCCGAGTTAGCCAAGTATAGGGTCTCTATGCCGGAAAAACGCAGACATTTAGGCGAAATTCTTTACCGAACGGGGCTGGTGGAAAAGCACGCCCTGATCAACGCCATCAGGACGGCCAAAGCGAGCAACAAACGGATTGGGCAGGTATTGCTCGAGCTGGGCCTCGTGGACGAAGAGACACTAACCAAGGCTTTAGCGAAACAGTTCGGTTTGAAGTATGTCAACCTGGATCGAGCCATGATCTCAGCAGAAGCGGCACGGCTTATCCCCGTGGACATTATGAAAAGGCATAACATTCTGCCGCTTGGCATGAGTAACGGCAGACTGAAACTGGTCATCAGCGACCCGTCAGACCTCGATACGATGGACGCCATACGGTTCCGTCTGAATACGGAGCTTGAGTGCTACCTCGCAAACCCTTCGAAGATCCGCAGCCATATCGAACAGACGCTTGGCAAGACGACCAGAGCAGAAGACGACCGGCTCAAACACAGTATTGACGCCACGGCCGCCGAGCTGGCGGAGGCCGGCCATGAACTTCAGGCTGAGGCCCTTCGCGCCGAAGCGGAAGGCGACAGGGAAGGTCCTATTATCAGGCTCGTGAACCTTATCATTGATAATGCTTACTATATGCGCGCCAGCGATATTCATGTTGAGCCCATGGGCGACAGGGTGCGCGTGAGGTATCGGGTTGACGGGGTATGTCTGGAGAAGGACAACATCCCGAAGAACATGCAGGCGCCGCTGATTGCAAGACTAAAAATCCTCTCCGGGATGGACATGGCCGAGAAAAGACTGCCGCAGGACGGCCGGATCAAGCGCAACATAGGCGGCCAAGACATCGATTTTCGTGTCTCCGCCCTGCCGGGTTACCACGGCGAAAGTATGGTCCTGCGAATTCTTCGTCCCGACGCGGTCAACATCGGCATCCAATCGCTCGGTTTCGAGCAGGACGATTATGAGCGATTTCTTAAGATAATCAAGAGACCGAACGGTATCTTTCTGGTCACGGGCCCCACCGGCAGCGGCAAGACCACGACGCTGTATGCAGCGCTGCAGGAGCTTAACAAACCGGACAAGAAAATCATCACGGCGGAAGACCCGGTGGAATACAACTTCGACGGGATGAACCAATGCCAGGTCAAAGAAGAAATCAATTTCACCTTTGACAGGATTCTGCGTGCAATGCTTCGACAGGCGCCGAACATAATACTCGTCGGCGAAATACGAGACGGTGTAGTTGCGGATACCGCCATCCAGGCGGCGCTCACGGGGCACCTGGTATTCAGCACTTTGCACACCAATGACGCCCCCAGCGCCATCACCCGTCTGATAGACATGGGTGTTAAGCCATTCCTGGTGGCCAGCTCGATCCAGGCGATTATGGCGCAGCGACTGGTCAGACTCATTTGCGCCGGCTGCAAGGCAGTCGATGAAAACCCGGACCCGCACGACCTGCAACTGCTTAACATCACGGCGGAGGACATCAAGAAACATCCTATTTACAAAGGCACAGGATGCAAGCAATGCCAGGACACCGGCTACAAAGGCCGAATAGGCGCATTCGAGATGCTCGAGATGAACAACCAGCTTCGAGAGCTGGCTTTTGCAAAAGCGCCTGCCTCCGAATTGAGGAAAACAGCCCAGGCCAGCGGCATGAGGACACTTCTCGATGACGGCAAAGTCAAGATATTCAAAGGGATTACGACCCCGGAGGAGGTCGCCAAGATTTCGCAAACTGAAGAAGCACTTGTAGATTAGGAACATTCGAGGACACTTAAATGCCAACCGTCAACATGGACAGATTGTTGCAGGCCTGTGTCAGCCAGGGGGCCTCAGACATACACCTGGTAACGGGGCGACCGCCCGTCTTACGAATAGACGGCAGACTCAGGTCCCTCGAAACAAAAGTGCTCGACCCGGATGACACGGTGGCCTTGATGAAAAGCATTACCCCCGAGCGCAACCAACAGGAACTTCAGGAGGAAGGCGGCACGGACTTCGGCTTCGCCTACGGCGATAAGGCAAGATTTCGCGTGGCTATTTTTCGACAAAAAAGCAGCATCAGCATAGTGCTGCGTCTAATCCCGACGAAGATCATGTCGTTCGAGGAGATAGGTTTGCCCAAGATCTGTGCGGCTCTGTGTCGGCGGCCCAGAGGCCTGTTCCTCGTTACCGGGCCAACCGGAAGCGGGAAGACCACGACGCTGGCGACAATGATAGACTATATTAACGAAAACTTTGACCGCCATATTGTGACAGTTGAAGACCCCATCGAGTACTATCACACACACAAGAAATCCATCATTAACCAGCGGGAAGTCGGGATCGACGTTCCGAGTTTCGCCGAAGCGCTGAGGCGGGTCTTGCGACAAGACCCTGACGTCATTTTGGTAGGCGAACTGCGTGATCTCGAAACGATTGAGTCGGCCATCCGAGCGGCGGAAACCGGCCACCTTGTCTTCAGCACACTGCACACTACCAGCGCCTCCGGAACGGTCACCAGGATTATCGACGTCTTCCCCGTTAACCAGCAGGAACAGATTCGCACCCAGTTGAGCATCAACCTGATGGCGGTGCTCAGTCAAGCTCTCTGTCCTTTAGCTACCGGAAAAGGCAGACTGGCAGCCTATGAGTTCATGGTTGTAACTCCCGCCATTTCCAATCTGATTCGCGAGAACAAGACATACCGCATCGATTCGAGCATTCAAACCGGCAAGAAGTTCGGAATGCAGCTTCTCGATGACCACCTCTGGCAACTGTACGACACCGGCAAGATCACGCTCGAGGAAATGCTTGATAAAAGCCGGCAGCCCGGAATGCTCCAGGACAAGGCAATGGCCAAGCTAAAGAGCCTCAGGGGCAAGCAGGCAAGGGTGGAAGCGGAGGATATCGGGCCCATCTTGCGCACCTAACGTCCTGTCACAGACCGGCCTTTGCCTGCGATAGTCTGTCGGCACACACAGTACCGGCCATGTTCTTGTGCGACCACCCACATCGCGCCCCACACTTGCTCGCCATGGACGGTCTTGCCCTGCTCGCGCCCACTATTGTCAGCCAACAGCTGCCACCTTACTAACTACCCAGCGGCAAAAAGCTCAAAACTGCCCCTGTTGGCAGCCTCTTGCCAGGAAGCATGGTTGTGACTTCTCATCCAAGTTAAGCAGCCGGCGCGAGGCTTGGTCACAAACTGACCTAAGAGCTTTTTGACAAAAGACTTAAGTTACTCGACGCAGGTCCTGATTGGCCGGCAACAACGGATTGTTTCGTTTTCTTGCCATAGTCTCACAAACTAACTGTCTAAACTGTAATTTCTTTGTGAAAAAGGTGTTAATGTTATATAATAAGTATGAAGTGAAACAGTTGTTGATTGTAAGGTAGAAAACCTATGGATAAAGTCAAAGCGGCAAAAACGCTTCCCCCGGTAGAACAGTTGCAGGGCAGAACCTTGGGCAGGATACTTATCAAGATGGGGGCCCTGAGCCGCGAAAAGGTTCACGAATGTCTAAGAATTCAAAGGCAGCGACACGGGGGCATGCAAATAGGCCAGATATTTCTGGAGCTGGGGCTGGTCGATGATAATCAGCTTCAACTGGCGCTGGCGGCTCAGCGAGGAATGGGGTACATAGACCTCGCTAACATCAGCATTCCTCCAGGCGTGGTCGAGAAAGTCCCGGCTCAAATGGCGAAGACGTATCACATAGTACCGATAGAATATGACGAGGGAGAAAACAAGCTAACCGTAGCACTTGACAATCCGGACAACTTCAGGGCAACGGACGACCTAAGCACCCTGATGGGTTTCAGAGTCAGTGCGAAGATAACGGATTCGGCCGCGCTTGAGAAGGCGTTGGCGCAATATTACGAGTCGGAGGAAGAGAACATTAACGAGCTTATCGGAGAAATACAGGGCGACAGCTTCCTTGCCGAGTTCGAGGGGCGCAACCAAAGCATCGACCTTGATGAGCTGAAGGAGCTTTCCGAGTCAAATCCCATCAAGAAACTGCTGAACCTTGTTCTACTGCAGGCGATTCGCGATAAGGCGTCCGACATCCACTTCGAGCCATTTGAGAACGAGTACAAGATGCGTTACCGGATTGACGGTGTTCTGTATGAGATGGTTCCTCCGCCGAAGCACATCGCGGCGGCGCTAAGCTCGCGTATAAAGGTAATGGCAAATCTCGATATTGCCGAGCGTCGGGTTCCGCAGGACGGCCGAATATCCCTGACTGTTCAAGGCAACCCGGTGGACTTGCGCGTAAGCGTCCTGCCGACAATGTTCGGCGAAAGCGTGGTGCTGCGTGTTCTGGACAGAACTCAGGTCAGCCTGGACCTGGAGAAGCTGGGTCTTAGGCAGGACAATCTTAAGATTGTCCACCGGCTTATTCACAGACCCAACGGTATCATCATCGTTTGCGGTCCCACCGGCAGTGGTAAAACGACGACCCTTTACGCGGCAATGAAGACCTTGAACAACGTCGAAAGGAAGCTGATAACGACGGAGGACCCGGTAGAATATGACATTGACGGTCTTATTCAGGTTCAAATGAAGCCTGACATCGGCCTGACGTTCGCCAGATGCCTGCGTTCGATTCTGCGTCAGGACCCTGATATTATTCTCGTTGGTGAAATCCGCGACCTTGAGACGGCGGAGATTGCGGCCCAGGCGTCTCTTACGGGCCATTTGGTGTTCACGACGCTACACACGAACGATGCGCCAAGCTCTATTGCGAGACTGCTGGATCTTGGAGTGGAGCCTTTTTTGCTGACGGCGACTCTGGAAGGTATAATCGCCCAGCGGCTGGTCCGTCGGATCTGCGAGAGCTGCAAGACGCCGTTTGAGCCGACCGACGTGCAACTGATGGAGCTGGGCGCCACGCCGGAAGACGTCAAGGGCACGAAGTTTTATTATGGGCGAGGCTGCAACAATTGTAACAACACAGGATACAGGGGGCGAACCGCGATTTTCGAGATAATGACGTTCAATGACGAGATGCGGGACCTGATCATGAACCAGGCCTCGACAAATGTCCTGCGTGCGGCGGCACAAAAAGGTGGTATGAAGCTTCTGCGGGATTGCGGACTGGTCGCAATCTACGACGGTGTTACGACCATAGACGAGGTGGTTAAAGAGACTATTTCCGAAGCGTAAGAGACGACAAGCGTCAAGACAAGGGAGGTGTTTGCAATGCCTATTTTCCAATACGTAGCGTTGGACTCGCGTGGCGCGGAGGTAAAAGACAAGATCGAAGCGTTGAGCGAGAAGGAAGCAATAAGCAAGATACGCAACCTGGGGTATTTCCCGACGAAGGTTCGGGCCCGTGGTGGCGAGAAGAAGCCTGCGGCGAAGACGACGATGCAGGTGCAGCGTCGGCGCGGCGCCGGCGGAAGGGTGAAGGTCAAGTACGTCACGGAGTTTGCGCGGCAGCTATCTACGCTTCAGGACGCCGGACTGCCGATCCTTCGTTCTCTGAGGATACTGCAGGAACAGCAGAAGTCGCCCAAATTCAAAAGGGTGATCGGGTACGTCGCCGACGAGATCGAAGGCGGCGCGACACTGTCGGAGGCGATGGGTCGATTCCCCCACACTTTCAACCGTCTGTTCGTCAACATGGTGGCGGCGGGTGAGACGGGTGGGGTGCTCGACCTGATACTTGCACGGGTCGCCGATTTTCTGGAGAAGATCCAGAAGCTCAAGGCGAGAGTCCGAAGTGCGATGGTCTACCCGGTTCTGGTGATCAGTGCCGCATTTGTCATTTTGCTGCTTCTGATGAAGTACGTGATACCCAAGTTTATCAGCGTTCTGGATGAGATGCTCGAAGGCCAAGAGCCGCACATCATAACCCGTATAGTGCTTGGTGCGAGCGATTGGGTTGCGTACCGTTTCGGGTGGGCCATTCTTATAGCCGTTCCCATCGTAACAATTATTATACTCAAACTCGTGCGGCAGTTTCGCGGGGGGCGCATGGTTCTCGACACAGTCAAGCTGAAGATGCCGGTGATCGGCCAGCTGAGTGGCAAGATAGCGGTGTCGCGGTGGACCAGGACTTTGGGGACCCTGGTCAGTGCGGGTGTTCCGATTCTGGACGCGCTTAACGTCACGCGTGAGACGGCCGGAAACGAGGTGTACGCAAACATGCTGGCGAACGTTCACAACTCCATTCGCCAGGGCGACACGTTCGCCAATCCGCTTCGGCAGTCGAAGACGGTGGACCTGATTGTGTCCAACATGGTCTCGGTGGGGGAGGAAACAGGCGACCTGGACAAGATGCTGCTGAAGGTGGCTGACAACTACGACGAGCAGGTGGACGTGCTGGTGGCGTCTCTGATGTCGATGCTCGAGCCTATCATGATTCTGGTGCTGGGTGTTATCGTTATGACCATAGTGCTGGCCGTATTCATGCCGATGATGCAGGTCATCACCGGTCTGAGCAATATGTAAGTGAGGTTTGCTGATAATGCAAAGGAGACTAAAGTGAGCCCTGTATTAAAAAACCTGAAGAGAAAGTCGGCGTTTACGATAATAGAGCTTCTGACGGTGATGAGCGTAATCATCATTTTGATCGGCCTGCTGGTTCCGGCGCTGAACATGGTCAAGCGTGTGGCGAAGAAGGTGACGCAAAAGAACCAGTTTCATGCGATTGAGGTGGCGATGGACCTGTTCAACACGGAGTGGGACCAGTATCCGCCGTCGCAATGCGCGCTGGTGCCGGCGGGGGACTACTGCGGGGCGATGAAGCTTGCCGAGGCGATGATGGGCCAGGATTTGCTCGGCTTTCATCCGGGCTCGCGTTTCCGAGGCGACGGTCAAATAAATGACGATCCCACAACGCAGCTATACCCGGCAGAGGCCGACGTGGCACCCGACGTGTACAGAGCAAACCTGCAGGCAAGACGAGGGCCTTACCTGCCGGTTGCCAACGCCAAGGCCTATAAGCTCGAAGATTTGTACCCCGCCACGCATCTGATAGACCTGAGAGGCGACAGGTTCGTGTTATGCGACGTGTACGCCAAGGTGACGCACCGGACAACGGGCCAGCTTGTGGGAATGCCGGTGCTTTACTACCGGGCAAATCCGTCATTAACGGGACACAGCGCGGCGGATGCGATGAACAACAACAGCATCTACGATTATCGCGACAATCATTTGCTGACCGGACTGGGCATGCCGTGGGAAAGGCCGCCTACATCCGGTGGTCCGGAGCACGACCTTTATTCCAACGTCAGCCTGTTCTATACGATGACACAGGACAACCAGATCACGACAACGGTAAGGCCGGTCCGGGCGGATTCTTATATTCTGCTTTCGGCGGGGTTCGACAACGAGTACGGAACGCCCGACGATATATTCAATTTCGGATATTGAACGGCCCCGGGCCTGTCTCGAAGGCACAGGGCATAATCAAAGAAATGATTGGGTTAGAGATGACTGAGAAAAGGAACAAGAAGAAGGGCTTTACGCTGGTAGAGCTGTTGACGGTGCTGGCAATCATCACGCTGTTGGTGGGTCTTCTGCTTCCGTCGCTGAGCATGGTTCGGCGCACGGCCAGAGAGACCAAGCAAAGGGCCATGCTGACGGCGATTGACAGCGCCCTGACGGTCTTTCGCAACGATTACGGGGACTACCCGCCCTCGGACGGCTGGATATACCGGGAGCCCCCCGGAGTGAGCGAGCCAATACCTTATTGCGGTGCGCTGAAGCTGACCGAGGCGCTTTTCGGGTGGGACCTGATGGGATTTCACCCACAATCCACATGGACTGCCGACGGAGGCGGGCCCCTGGTGTACGACCCAGGGAGGGTGAGAGACGACAACATGGATGGCATTCCTGACACTTTATACGAGCGAAGAAGCCGGTACCTCGACCTTGAGAGCGCGAACGTCTTCAGGATTGGCACAAGCTTGCCGGGCAGGAATGACGGGCTCTATGATGTGCCGGGTACGAATCCCATGGCCTCAGTTGCAGGGCGGTCTGTACTTTGCGACGTGTTCCCCGGCACCAGAGTGGCTTTGCTCAATCCCGACGGCACTATCAGGGAAGTCGTCAACGCGGGCAAGCCGGTTCTCTATTTCCGGGCCAATCCATCGAGCAGGATAATGATGGACGGCGCGAATCTCGACGTGCGACTCTACCAGGGCTGGGACAACGACCCGCTGATCGTGCTGGATGACATACAGGATGACGGCACAATAGGCACGCACCCGCTGAATAACAATTTCAACAATTACGAGTACTTTTATCACTACATTGCGGACCCGCGGACGCCGGGGTCGAGCTGGCCTTACCGGCCCGATTCCTACCTGCTGATAACGGCGGGCTTCGACGGCATCTACGGGACCGACGATGATATATGTAATTTCGGTAACTAAGCACCCATCCACACCCGTAAGACAGGTTGGTTTTATGAAAAGCTGCAGGCACAACTCCGGCGTTACGCTCGTGGAGATGGTCGTAGTGGTGGCGATTATCTCGCTGCTGGTCTCGATAGTCCTTGCCGCAGCCGTGCGCCTGCACAACCGGGACAACGAGCAGCTTGTGCGCAGCACGTTCTCGCTGCTGGATGGGGCGCTGGAGGAATATTACGATTACACGGGCTCTTTTCCGGAGGCGCCCGGCGGGGACCCCAACGGGACGCAGACCCTTTACGTTGAGCTGAGCCGCGTGGCGGCCTGCCGGGTGGTTCTGGAAAAAATCAGCGGCAAGATGCTTAGGGGCGGCGGCGGCGAGCCCCCGATGATATTCGACCCATGGAATGTGCCGGTCGATTACAGGTACGTGGCGGGCGACAACTTTCCGAGGCTTCGATCCGCCGGGCCTGACAGGATTTTCAATACGCCCGACGATATAACGAGCAGATAAGCAGAAACAGGCGAGGGGCGCGATGCTGCGCCCCGGAAAAAAGAGGCTATGAAAAGGAAACTGAAACAATCGGGTGTGACGCTTGTGGAGCTGACGGTGACGATGGCCATCGTTGTGCTGCTGGCGGTGGTGGGGGTGCCGGCGGTGCGGGCGCTGGTGCACTCCTTCGAATCGGGCAGCAGCACACGCGCGATGATAGGGGCGGCGATGGCGTCGGCCAGGGCGATTTCCGCCAGAGAGCAGCAATACGTCGGCATCCGCTTCCAGAAGGCCTACAGTCCGCAGGGATCATTGCGGGCGCCCCAATACATGATATTCATCATACATGACATGCAGGCGACGGGGCTGGCGTATGGATTTCGCGCCATCGAGGGTCTTAAGCCGATTAAGCTGCCGGATTCGGTGGGTGTGATGGATGCAAGCCTCGTGGATGACGTCAACGAAGGCTGGGAACCTGCGTCCGATGCGGAAGTGACCGATTTAACCAGCTTTTCGATAGTCTTCACCCCCGCGGGCAAGCTGGTGATACACGATGTGCGGGTAGCGAGGACAAGCGGCAGTGATGACGTGTTCAATACGCTGACGAGAATTACTGCCGCCGTGAATCCTGCCGGTATGTTTGTCGAGGATAATCCCGAGGACCAGGAGCCGAGCGGCAACAGCCTTATCATCTACGACCGCAAAAGATTCGAGCAGGCGTACAGGGATGGGCAGGGCTATTCCGGGTATCTGGTGCAAGTGCCCCGCATTTACATAAATCCCTACATGGGAACGATGATTTCGACGGAGTAACAGGGCCATGGAAACAAGGCGAAGTCAAAAAGACGGTTTTTCCCTGACGGAGGTGCTGCTGGCGGTGGCGACTCTGGCGGTGGGGATGATTTTCATCGCCGGGGCTTTTCCGGTCGCGCTGCATTTTTCCACCGAGGCGACGGAGCGGACGATAGCGGCGGTGGTGGCGGACGAGGCCTTTGCAAAGATAAGACTCATAGCGGCTGGCCCTCACCCAGATGACACAAATGTGCCATTGGTTTCGGATGCGAATTTTTGGTTCGGTGAGTCCAGTTCTTTTGAGATTGTGGTCAATAACATATTGAGTGAACCCCCGGCATCTACTCGCTTGGACGACAACGTGTTTGCTTACCCTTCTCTGGATGAGGTCGGACCGGAAGGGAAGTCGTATTTCTGGTCGGCAATCTGCCGGCGGACACGTCCGGACGGTGAGCCCGCGTCGGAGATTCAGGCGACGGTATTTGTCTGCCGCAAGGTGGGGATGGGGGGGTCTTACTGGTTCCGGAATCCGAATAACCATGCGCTTTCGGCCAACGACCCATACCCGGGGCCGATTTATTTCGATGTTTCGCGGCAGAGCGCGAGCGAGCTTGTGATAAGTGACCTTGTTCCGGCGGGTGAGCCGGACGAGACGACGCTTATCAACGAGGGGTATATGATTGTCGATAGCGCGACCGGGGAGATATATCGGGTGCTGGAGCGCCGGGTCGACAATCCGGCGATAATCGTGCTGGACCGGCCCTGGCAGAGGGGAGAGCCCAGGCGGATATGGGCGGTGCCGGCGGCCGGCAAGACTCGGTATCCCTGCATAGCGGTTTATCAGAAGGTAATGAGATTTTGAGCGGGTCTCGAAAATGAAACGTGCATTTACTCTACTTGAGCTGGTGGTTGCCGTGGCGGTGCTGGCGCTGATATCGTCTTTTGCCGGGGCGATTTTTTCCGTCAGCGTGGATTCGCATCGGGCGGCGATGGCGAACGCGGAGATAATGCAGAAGCTCCGCGCGATAACGGACCAGCTCAACGCCGATTTTGCGGGCCTGCGCAAGGACGGCGAAATCTTCGTCATTTGGTCGGCAGTGTGGGGCGACCCCAATATGAACGACCCCAACCGGTTTATCAGGTTCGATAGGATAATGTTTTTTGCAAACGGCGACTTCCAGACCTACCGGGACGGGAAGATCCGCGGCGACGTCGCCAGAATCTGTTACATGCTCGCCAACATCGGTCAGTGGGGGAACCAAACGCGGCCGTACGCAATAAGACGTGAAAGACGCGTGCTCTCAAGGAGCCAGCATATTCTCACCTCGAACGCAGATCTCGATCCGTGGCTCGACCCCAATCAGCGTGGGGAGGAAGGGCTTGATAACTGGCGAAACGCATACGAGTACGACAGGATTACTATGCAGCAGTGGAAAAACATGCTTTGGGAAACGGATAAGAAGATCGCACTTTCTGTGATAATGGATGTTGATGTTGATGATGCAGGGTTGGGCGGGGGGGCCACTGTCGAGCCTTTGAATCCCGCGTACACACACATGCTATTGTGTGAGGGCATGGGGGAATTCAAGGTCCAGGGCTGGTATGAGCGCGAGCAGCGGTGGGTTCCGGAACTTGCAGACGGTGATTTTGACGGTATTCCAGAAGGTGGAGTACCCGGCGTACTTTATCCACATCCACTATACGGTGCTGTTCAGTTAGGCGGAGAGTTCTGGTATGATCCGGATCCGGAGTCGGTTGAAGGGCAGGCAAAGAGGAGGTACCTTGAAAGCCTGCTCAACGAGGAGCATTTCAACGAGATACCCGGGTTGGGTCGGGCGTTGAAGTTTACGTTTACGCTGTACGATTCGAGGGGCATCATCAGAGAGGGGAGGACCTTTACACACATTGTCTATTTAGACAGTTGACCCCCAAACAGACAAAAGGAAAGAAGCCATGGACACAAAAAGGAACAGAAAAAACGCGGCCGGTAAGAAAGGGTCCTCTGCCGGCTCAGCCCTGATCCTGGCGGTGGTGCTCACCAGTCTGCTGGCGATGGTCGGCGTGTTGTTCGTCCTGGCGGCGCGGGTGGAGAAGGTCTCGACCAGCGCCATCGCGGACAACCGACAGCTAAATTCGGCGGTTGAGGCGGTCATCGCAAGAATATCGGATGAACTGGCGATGGACGTTCCGGGTGTTCGCCTTGATCCTGTGACCAAGTTGCCGATCGAGGAATACTACGATTACCCCGACCCGTGCAATGCGTGGCTGGCTACGCTTGAGCCATACGATACAAATCCGGATCCATTGGTTTACGAATGTCGGTGGGGCCAGATAAGCGACGTCAACGGGTATCTTGGGGCGCGAGGCTGGGCGAGCCGGGATATACCGATACCGGCAGCGCCTGCCGAGTATGTGGTGATAGACGACCACAGGCCGATACTACTGGACCAGATTACCGGAGAGCTGATTGACCAGCCGGCCGATCCGGACGGCGACGGGGTGGCCGATTCCAAATGGATAGAACTGCAGGACATCACCTCCAGCAGAGGCTGGCCCATCTACGGGGCGATCAGGATTATCGACAACGGCGCGATGCTGAACGCAAACACCGCTTTCAAATTCGACCCGACCGAAACGGACGCGAATCTCATCGACGGCTCGACGCTGGCGCAGATAAACCTGATGGCGCTGGCCAAGCAGCCGGGCGAGAGTTCGCCCACGCTTGAACAGGCGGCAGACCTGCTGGCAGCACGCAACCCCTTGGGTTTGCCCGGATATGAGCAAGACGTTGTTTGGCATTACGGCGAGCCGAGCGGCATGTACACACCTTTTGACATTTCAGATGAGCTGGAACTTCGCTACAGATACCTTGTCAACCACGGCGACATAGAGACCCCGCTGGAGGTGTTGGGAGCGCCGGCGCGGCCATGGGGCTTCAGAGAGTACGGTTTCAGGACGCCCGTAGAGACGGGCGGGGAACTAATTCAATGGTATCCAACTGCATGCGCGCTGCAGGGTCTCGATCCGAATTATGCGTATCGACACATAGCGACGACCTACAATATGGACCGTATTATCACGCCGGACGGGGGACGGATGATCAACGTCAACCGCATCTATGACTTGAACGATGTGGACGTCCTGTTTGGGGCCATAGCGAGCAGCGGCGTTAGTTCGTTGACGGCGATCCAAATGGCGGTCAACATAAAGGACTACATAGACGCCGACTCGGAGGTTACCCCCTTCGGTCGGCAGCCGGCCCTGTATTATGGTTTCGAGAGTCCCTGTGTGTATATCTCGGAGCTGGCTATCAGGTATGTTGACGCCAACGACCCAAATACCCTGTACGACAAGTCTTACGCCATCGAGCTTTACAAGCCTTACGATGAGGACGAGGGCCCGTTGGGCTGGAAGCTCTCCATCGATAACAGCGACGTCGCAGGCAACGTAAGCGACGTGAACAGGGTATTCAACTGGTCAGGTACAGGCCAGTTCCAGGTAACTTATTGGAAGAACCCGAGTGCGTGGTTTTTCGATGTGAATGACCCGAACAACCCGAACGACCCGAATGAGCCGAGCGACCCGAACGACCCGAATGACCCAAATTCGAGCGACCCGAACACTAATGTTTTTCGGATAAGCCGAGGCTACACCGCCTTTGCTGCAGGCAGCGTTGTAATGCTGATGCGTCCCGTCTCCGGTGCTCCCGGCGGTTACGTGATAGTCGATGCGGTGCGCCTGCCGTCCTGGTTCAGTGAGCAGGGCTTGTCAGGAACTCGCAGTTATCAGCGTGATATCAAGCTGCACAAGTGCATAAAGCGGATCTGGCCGGACAACGCGAGCGAATACGACTCTTTGACTCAAACGCTGGGCAAGAAGAATGATGATGAAGATATAGGTTTGGATGACCCGTATCCCATTCAGGCGCATCCTGCCGATGCGCCTCTGAGGAACATCGGGGAGATAGGTATGGTCTTCCGCAGGCCAGCGTATTATACGGTCGGAGACGACCCATGCAGTCTGGGGATAATCGGCTACGTTCCCCAGACCGAAGAACGCCTGCGCATCGATTTTAACAGCCCTGTGTTCCAGCCGCTGCTTGATTACCTGACGGTCTTCGACCCCGGCAATGACGGCATTAACAACGATGGCGATTACGTGGCTGATGCCAATGGGATGTTGGTCAACCTGATAGATGAAAATGTGCTATCCGAGACCCCTGAATGGAAGATAGCCGGACGAATCAACATCAACACGGCGCCGTGGTATGTGATCGCACAACTGCCGTGGATGACCGATGAGATTGCCCAGGCCGTCGTAGCCTACCGGGACAAGCTCAAACTGGTCCCGGGCACTGTGGACTACTCACTGGGCAGGGAATTGGGCATGTGGGACAGGGTCAGTGGTGCTGCCGTCCGCGAAGAGCCGGGCTTTGCCAGCACGGCAGAGCTCGTAAATGTTACGCACGACCTTTGGGGTTTAGGAGGGGCCAGATATGACTGGGCATACGACATCCGACATTATCTACGAAATGACGCCGGGGACCCTGAAGGAGACTGGAAGGGCTTCCCGGACCTGACGACGCCCAGCCGGACCGAAGGCGACGGCGCCGCAGACGACCTCGAGGAGCGGGACCTGATATTCGCCCGGCTCAGCAATCTGGTTACGGTGCGGAGCGATGTCTTTAGCGCCTACATTCTCGTGCGGATCGGCGTCAACGGCCCGCAGAAAAGGGTCGTCGCCATACTGGACCGCAGCAACGTCTATCCGGACGGAAAGGGCGGGTTCATCGGTCGGGTAAAAATCCGCGCCGTGCACCCGGTGCCGGACCCAAGGTGAGTTATTTCATCAGGTCCAGTATTTCGGAGTGGACCTTTCTGTTGGCCGCTATGACCCTGAGCTGCTCACCCTTGCAGGCATCCAGATCAATTGGGAAGATCGGGGCGCCCTGCCAATCACTGACGATAGCGCCGGCCCTTTCGGCAATCAGGGCGGCGGCAGCTATGTCCCATATCCGCGGCTGGTTGGCAATGGCGGCGACCAGGCTGCCTCTGGCAACGTATGCCAACTGCAGCGCCGTCGTGCCGAGATTGCGAAATCGGGCCCTGCGCATAAGCTCGCAGGTCCAGGCGGGCACGCCTTCGTCATAATGGCTGTCCAGGCCGATGCAAGCCAATTTGCTTATGGTTTCATCGCCGGCGGTGATTCGCCTGCCGTTCAACTGTGCCTCGCCGTCGATTACCGCGGTGAACATCGACTCGGTGGCCGGGTCAAAAACCACGCCTACAATCGGCTTGCCCGAATACATGGCCGCCACACTCACCGTGAAAACCGGCATCTTGTGCGCAAAATTAGTCGTGCCGTCTATCGGGTCGATGACCCACCAGACGGGCTGTGAACCTCTGGGCGGCTGCTTGAATATCCCGCCGTCGGCGCCTTCCTCGGCGATGAAGCCGTGGTCCGGGTAGGCCTCTTTAATTCGAGCGATGATTATCTGCTGGCACCGACCATCCGCCTGAGTTACCAGCTCAGAACCGTTCTTCACTGAGACCTTGACGAAATCGATTTCTTCCATAGCCCGCTGGCCCGCCAGGCGCGCGGCCACGAGGGCCGTCTCCAGCATGGCACTGAGGTCTTTCTGTTCGAATTCCATATTATGCCCCTATCGTGCGTCAGCTTGACACAATGGTGATCTGGTCCTATTCTAACGTAATAATGGAAATAAGCCAACAGGTTAAAAAAGGCGAAATCTTCTGTCGGGCCTCGGCCAGAGGGCGTGTGGTAGCGGGTCTGGTTTTTGTGGGGGTGGTTGTTGTCTTTGTACTTGTGCGGCTGGCATCGGCTCGCGTCATTGATATCGGCTTGTTGGTTGGCCCTTGCGGCTTCAAGCAAAGATACGGCCTGCCGTGTCCGACATGCGGATGGACCAGCTCGGCGGAGGCGTTTGCCAGCGGCGATTTCGCGGCGGCGTATTATATGCAGCCGGCGGCTGCGCTATTGTGCTCGATTCTGGCAATCGCGGCATTTTTCGCTTTCTTTCAGGCCGTCTTTGGGCTATATTCAGTAGTTTTGAAATCCGTGTACGCTAAAGTAAAGTTAGGATATATTCTGGCGGCTCTGGCAATCATTGCAGGTGCAGGCTGGGCGGTTACGTTGGCGCGAGCGCTGGCAGCAAGATAGAGGCTGCGAGAAAGAACGAGAACCAGGAAAATGCGACAAGAATGTTTTACTCGGTTGCTTATTGCCGTTGCTTCAATGGCAGCGGCCTTGTCGTGCGGCGGCTGCGGGATAGTAAGCATCTTCGGTACTCCGACACGTCACGAGAAGAAGATTGCGGCCGAATACGACCTGGCCGGCCGCAGGAATGAAAAGATTCTCGTGCTGGTGGACCAGCCCGCATGGCTCGATAGCGAGGTCAACCTCAGATACCATCTGACCAAAAGGCTCAACGACAAGCTCTTGAAAAGCGTCCGAATTCCTGTTCCGCATCTGACGTCCTATGAAGAACTGTCCGGGCTCCGCGCGGCCCGTCCCGATTTCGCTTCGCTCTCGCCGTCGCAGGTCGCGTCGGCCCTGGATGCGGATGTGGTCCTGTTCGTAATGATAGAGGCCTGTCAGCTTGAGAGAGTGGCCGAAACAAGCTATTACAGGGGGGCGATGAGCGTTCGCAGCGCTCTTTATGATGCGGCGACCGCAGCACAATTGTGGCCCGAATCACCAAACGGCAAAACCGTCAGGGTCGGCTTCGACATGGAGTCCCGCTCGCGCGAGGCGGCGGTGCAGCGTCTGGCGGCTGCCGCCGCCCATTGCATCGTGAGGTATCTTTATGACTGCCCCCAGGCCCAGTTCGGCATCAGCGACGACAAGAGCGCCGTCGAGTGGTAGAACCCGCCAACAAGAAGTAGCATTATCGGAGATATACAATGATTAAAGTCCTAATAACAGACAAACTTGCACAGGAGGGCATCGACCTGCTCAATACCATGGACGGGGTCGAGGCGGTCGTCAAGACGGGCATAACCGAAGAAGAGCTGGCTCAGATTATAGGCGAGCACGACGGGCTGATAGTGCGAAGCGGCACGAAGGTCACGCCGAAGGTCCTGGTGAATCCCGGCAGGCTCAGGGGCATCGCCCGAGCCGGCGTGGGTGTGGACAACGTTGACGTCCCCGAGGCGACCCGAAAAGGAATCCTGGTTATGAACACTCCCGGCGGCAATACGCTCAGCGCCGCAGAGCACACGATGGCGCTGATGCTTTCGATGAGCCGAAATATTGTGCCCGCGTGCAACAGCCTCAAGAGCGGCGCCTGGGACCGAAAGAAATACATGGGTAACCAGCTCAACGGGAAAGTGCTGGGCATCATCGGCCTGGGACGAATCGGCATGTCCGTCGCGAAAAAGGCCGCCGCTTTCAATATGAAGATTTTGGGCTATGACCCGTTTGCCGCGCCAACCGACGCCGATAAAATCGGCATTGAGATAACCGAGGACCTCGACCGCATCTTCAAAGAATCTGATTACATAACCGTCCATGTTCCGAAAAATGAGCAGACCCTGAATATGATCGGCGCCGAGCAGATGAAGATGATGAAACCTACGGTGCGGCTAATCAACTGTGCGCGGGGCGGCATTATCAATGAAGACGCCCTCTACGACGCGTTGGCCGAGAAGCGTATTGCCGGCGCTGCTCTGGATGTCTACTCTACCGAGCCGCCTCAAAACACCCGTTTCAGCGAGCTGGACAATTGCCTGGTCACACCGCATTTGGGCGCCAGCACGGAAGAAGCGCAGGTGGAAGTGGCGGTGGAGGCCGCCCAGATTCTGGTGGATGCTCTAATGGGCGGCGCGGTCAGAAACGCCGTGAACGCTCCATCCGTCACAGGAGCTCTGCCCCCGACCGTAAGCCAATACTCGCAGCTTGCCCGACGCATCGGAGCACTCATCAGCGCCATCGGTCCCGGTCACATCAAAGCTGTTGAAGTTCAGTACCGGGGGACGATTGCCGAAATGGCCGTGGAGCCGATTACGCTTAATTTCGCAATCGGCCTGCTTCAGCGGCACTTTGACATGCCCCTGAATATAGTCAACGTGCCCGTTTTGGCCAAAGAGCGGGGTATAGGTATCGACCAGACGAAGAACACGGAGTCAAAGGATGTAGCCGCAAGCTTCAGCGCTAAGGTCGTAACCGATAAGGTCACCCGGACTGTAACCGGCTCGGTCTTCGGTGAAAGGCTCCTGCGAATAATAGAAATCGACGGCTTCAACATTGAAATGACGCCGCAGGGCGCCGTTGTGGTAATATTCAACGAGGACAAGCCCGGCGTCATCGGGGCGGTCGGCACCATCTGCGGCAGGCACGGCATCAATATCTGTACCATGGGCGTTGGACAGAAGCCTGAGCAGCAGAAAGCGATTCTGGCGGTCAGTCTCGACAAGGAGCCGGGCGCCGAGGTTATTGAAGAACTCGGCAAACTTGACTTCGTGAACGAGATTTACATGTGCAAGCTGGACTGATTCAGGCCGGGCCGAGACGGATGCGGTCTTGGCCTATCGTCCTGTGGACAGACCGGCGTTGACGTATTCTGCGGCGAAAAGGGCCGGCGGAACACGCGTTGGAGTTTCCGGTATATGATAAGAAGCAGAGATTCGGCAGAGCAATTGAGCTTTGCATTTGGAAAGACAATGACAAAGGAAAAAAAGACGGGCGATAAGAAGGCGAAAGCCAAAAGAGCGAAGTCAGAAACTTCGGCGGGGAAGAGACCGGGAAAAGCGGAGTCGAAGGCGCCGACGCTCGGAGCCCGCGTGAAGGCTTCTGAGAAGCGCAAAATGGCCGCCGCTCCCGCCACTGCCGAATCGATGGCGGCCAAGCAACGCTCTATAAGCGTCAGCGAGTTCTTCGCAAAGAACAGGCATCTTCTTGGCTTTGATAATCCCCGCAAGGCGCTTCTTACCGCAACCAAAGAAGCGGTCGATAACTCCATGGATGCGTGCGAGGAGGCGCAAATTCTGCCGGACCTGCTGATTGAAATAAAGCCTCTTGCCGAAAATAAATTCGTACTGAGCGTCAGGGACAACGGTCCGGGGATTGTTAAGCAGCAGATTCCAAACATCTTTGCCCGATTGTTGTACGGCAGCAAGTTTCACGCGCTCAAGATGAGCCGGGGCCAGCAGGGCATCGGCATATCGGCGGCCGGCATGTACGGCCTGCTGACCACCGGTGAGCCGGTGAGGATCGTCTCGCGAACGAATGCCAACAAGAATGCGCACCTTTTTCACGTACAGATTGACACCACCAAGAATAAACCTGAAATTGTGCTGGACGAGGAATGCGACTTTGACCTGCCCACCGGTACGAGCGTCACGATAACGCTCGAGGGAAAATACCAAAAGGGGCGCCAGTCGGTCGATGAATACATCTGGCAAACAGCTATGGCCAATCCTCACGCAACGATTGTGTACGGCGCGCCGGACGGTAATAAATATGAATACCCGCGCCAAACGAAGGTGCTGCCTTTTGCCCCGCGTGAAATCAGACCTCACCCTTATGGCGTCGAGCTGGGGCTGCTGTTCAAAATGGCCCGCGACAGCTCTACAAAGCAGATTTCCGCTTTTCTTCAAAAAGAGTTTTCGAGGGTAAGCTCGCGCGTGGCGAACCAGATTTGCGAAAAGGCAAAGCTTCGGGCGACGCTCAGGCCTTCGAGCATAAGCATAAAACAGGCGGAGGCGCTGCATTCGGCGATAAACCAGACGAAGATTATGGCGCCGGCCACCGACTGCATAAGCCCGATAGGCGAGGAGCCACTGGAGGACGGGCTCAAGCGTGTTGTCGAGGCGGATTTCTACACCGCCTGCTCGCGAAGTCCCGCGGTCTATCGGGGCAATCCTTTCCTGATCGAAGCCGCCCTCGCCTACGGCGCCAAGGACGGGGGTAATGGCGAGCCGGACAAGGAACCTCTGTTGCGGCTGATACGCATTGCCAATCGCGTGCCACTGCTCTACCAGCAGTCAGCGTGCGCGATTTATAAGTCGGTTATGGACGTCAACTGGCGCAACTATGCTCTGAGCCAGAGCAAAGGGGCGTTGCCCGCAGGTCCCGTGGTGCTGATGGTGCACATGGCGTCGGTATGGGTCCCGTTCACCTCTGAAAGCAAAGAAGCTATCGCCCACTACCCGGAAATCATCAAAGAGATACAACTGGCCGTCCAGGACTGTGGAAGAAAACTCGGCATGTACCTGCGAAAGAAGAAACGTATCCAGCAGGAGATGGACAAGCGACGATACATCGAGATATACCTGCCCTACATCGGCGAGGCCCTGCAGCATATTCTGTCGCTCAAGAACAAACAGGTGGACGTCGTCATCAGCAGGCTCAAAACCGTCCTCGAGAAATCGCGGAAAATCTAAGATGAGGGGGCGGGACCCTATGGCAGAACAGCTAATAATCAGCATCAGCGGACTAAGGGGCGTAGTGGGTGAAAACCTGACTGCCTCCGTCGCCTGCGAGTATGGTCGTGCGTTCGGCGCCTTTTTGAAAAACAGACACCCCGGGCGTGAAAGCAGACTCTCTGTGTGTGTTGGCCGAGATACCCGCCCCAGCGGCCAAATGCTGCAATCGGCCCTGACCGAAGGTTTGTGTGCAGGCGGAATCAATGTGACCGATTTGGGGGTAGTGACTACACCGGGCGTAGGTATCATGGCACAGGAACTAAGATGCAACGGTGGAGCGGTCGTTACCGCGTCTCACAATCCGGCGAAGTACAACGGCATAAAACTGCTTCTTGATAACAGCATGGCGCCGCCCCCTGATGCAGCCGGGCAAATCAAAAAATCCTTTTTGGAAGAAGACTTCCATGTGGTTGACTCCTCCATGCCCGGCGGCCTGACTCGTGACGACCGGACCGATATTGTTCATATCGCGAAAGTTGTGGCGCTCATTGATACGGATGCTGTCGCCGCAAGGAAATTCAGGGTCGCTCTCGACAGTGTTAACGGAGCAGGGGGGCGGGTCACGAAAAAACTGCTCGCCGGGCTTGGGTGTGAGGTGTGCGCAATAAATGACGAACCGACCGGCGTCTTTGCACACACACCTGAGCCAACAGCCGAGAATGTCACTGTACTGTGCGACGTGGTGAGAAACGCAAAGGCTGATATCGGCTTCGCCCAGGACCCCGATGCGGACAGACTGGCAATCGTGGATGAAAGCGGCAAATACATCGGGGAAGAATATACGCTTGCGCTGGCGGCAAAATATGCTTTCAGCAAGGGAACGGGCGAGGCGGCAACCAACCTGTCCACCTCGAGAATGATTGACGAGATAGCCGCCAGGGCCGGGGGAAAGGTCATCCGCACACCGGTCGGCGAGGCCAATGTGGCGGCGGCCATGCTCGGACATGATTGCATTATAGGCGGGGAAGGCAACGGCGGTGTGATCGACCTGAGGGTCAGTCCCATCCGGGACAGCCTGGTTGGCATTGTGCTGGTTCTGCAATTGCTGGCCGAGACCGGAAAAACCGTAAGTCAGCTAATAGATGAAATCCCGCGGTACCGGATGATTAAGGACAAATTCTCCGCCGACAGCGCCGCGTCGCAGAGAATCCTTGATATGGCGAAAAAAGTTTTCGCCGGGGCAGAAGTAGATGTGCGAGACGGCTGCCGATTCGATTTTGAGGACGGCTGGCTGCACTTGAGGGCCAGCAATACCGAGCCGGTGATGAGGGTGATAGCAGAGGCAAGGGACGAGGGCGCCGCCAGAGGATATGTCAACCAGGTTCTGAGCCTGCGCAAGGCGATACCGGATTGAACGATGGCCGAAGTGAACAAATACGAAATTGCTAACAGGAAGATTCGCTCGATAACCAACGTCGGGCTCGTCACAAACATCGCTCTTTCCATGGTTAAGGTCGTTGTGGGGATTTTGGGCAGCTCGATGGCGCTGGTTGCGGACGGAGTGCATTCAATCTCGGATATGGTGACGGATGTAACCGTGTTGGTCGGCGTCTATTTCGGCTCAAAAGAAGCAGACCCGAGACATCCTTACGGGCACGGGCGAATCGAAACCTTTGCCTCGGTGGGAGTTGCTTTGGTGTTGGTTTTGGTGGGGCTGGGGATGGCTTACCAGGCGGGCAAATACATCACCGAGGCTCATAAAACAAGACCGGGGGTCGCTGTTCTTTGCGTGGCCGTCATTTCTATTATCAGCAAGGAGGCGCTTTATCGAGCGACCCGGAAGGTGGCGGTGGCCACGCACAGTACGGCCCTTTACGCGAACGCCTGGCACCATCGCAGCGACGCGTTGAGCTCGGTGGCAGTGGTGATAGGCGTAGCCTCGGCAATGTTGGGCTTCACATACGGAGACCATATAGCCGCTATGGCGGTGGGGCTTATGATTGCGCTGGTTGGGGTGCGCATAATCCTCGACTGCCTGAATGAGCTTACCGAGAGCGCCGTTGATGAAGGGACGACGGACAGCATAAAGCAGATTGTCAACTCAAATGACCAGATACGCCAGTGGCATAAGCTGCGTACCCGGATGGTGGGGAGGGAGGTTTTTCTGGACCTGCACATACTGGTTGCCCCCGAGCTGAATGTGGCGGCGGCCCACGAAATAGCCGAGAATCTGGAAAAGGCCATACATGAGCAGATAACACACCCGGTTAATATCATCGTTCACGTGGAGCCGGACCTACCGGCCCTGAGAAAATGAACACTCCCATCTGTCGGCCTCGATGCAAGTGAGTGTAAGCGTGCCGTTCAGGATTTCTCCGTTCAGTTGCAGCCGGCGCACATTCTGCGTGTCGTTCAACATTCTGTAAGTACCGATATCGGCAAATTGCACGGACCCTTTGTCTTCGCTCAGATTTCCTTCGTACGTAAGAAACTTCAACGGATGGTCAAAAATCCTGACGGCTGTGGTCTTATCATGCTTCAATTCTTCCGGGGCCAGCTCAAGCCGGTATGTCTGCAGGACACTGCCAACCTCCAGCATCAGGTCCCAGTGAACGGACTGATCGGCGCCGGTGTGTTTATGTACGACGAATTTGCAAAGTTCAGGTTCCATCTTTCCAGCTCCACCACTTCAGCAGCTCGGGGTCATGCTCGGCGTTGGATGCATAGTATATCGCGCAGCGCAATACATACAGGACGCATCTGTCGACAGGGGCTGCCTTGAAGTCACAGAGCTTCCGATAGAGCCGGTCGGCACTGCGGCCCTTGAGATCGTTGCGAGAACGAATGCCGATATTCCACAAATCCTGTGCGATGTTTTCACCAACACCAGGAATCCGCTTCAACTGTTTCAAATCTGGTTTCGTCATAATTTTGATACCTAAATGTTTCCGGCGAAGGTCAGTATATAGCCGTTGCAGTCACGAATCGAGAACTCCTGCTTTCCGTAGCGTATGCGATTAGACTTTCGTTGGGTCTCAGACATGATATGGCACGGCCTGTACGTAGTGGATTGATAGGGCTCCATAACAGAAGACATTTATAACATTTGGTTTGCGCAAGAGAAAGGGAAATCCGCGTTGCCGCCTCTGCGCAGCTCAGCACGGGGCCATACCTGCTGGGGGGGCAGAATGAGGAGAAAAGGCGGGGGTACCGCGGCAGGCGGTGCAATTCATATTTGTAGGTAAGGATGCAGGCTATTGGGTTTCTATAGTCGTGCAAGACTTGTGAGGAAGGTGGATTCGCGCTTGGGCGGGAATGACAATGGGGCAGTTGAGACGGTTCGGCAAGAAATCCACCTACAAAGGTGAAACGCACCAAGCGGGTGGTGATTAGCGAGAAAAGGGTTGAAATTAAGAGCCCTTGGGAATATATTGTTTCCAGCTGCGAATTTTGATGGTCCGGGTTAAGTGGTGTCCGCTTTTTTATGAGTCTTGATAAGTTTTTCGATCCGCAATCGGTTGCCGTGGTCGGGGCCTCTCGTCACAAGGGCAAGGTGGGTTATGAGGTCCTGTCGAACCTGATTAGGGGCGGCTATACGGGCAGGATATTTCCGGTTAATCCCAAAGCTGAGGTACTGGCGGGGCTGAAGTGCTACCCCGACCTGGTATCTATCGGCCAAATCCCGGACCTTGCCATTGTCATTGTTCCGGCGAAGGATGTTCCAAACATCATACGTCAGTGCGCCAGGATTGGTACAAAATGGGTTATAGTTGTTACCGGGGGTTTTGGCGAGACGGGTCGGCACGGAAAAGACCTCGAGAAAGAGGTGGTTCAACTTGCCAGGCAAAGCGGCATTCGCATGGTGGGGCCCAACTCGCTGGGTGTGATAGTGCCGGCAAACAAGCTGAATGCGAGTTTTGGCGGTGAGCTGCCTGCGTCGGGGAAAACAGGTTACATTTCTCAGTCGGGAGCACTGCTTGCGGCCATTCTCGACATAGCGAGGTCGACCGGTATTGGTTTCAGCAAGCTGGTGAGCATAGGCAACAAGGCCGACGTTGATGAGCTGGAAGTATTGAAGGCGCTGGGCTCAGATGCGGACACCGAAGTCATTGCCGGCTATCTCGAAGACATCAGCGACGGCAACGCCTTTGTAAAAGAGGCCGAGCGAATCAGCTATCGCAAGCCCATACTTCTGATAAAGTCAGGCGGCACCACGGCAGGTGCGACGGCAGCATCGTCACACACCGGAAGCCTGGCGGGCAACGACACGGCTTACGAGTGCGTGTTTGAGCGTGCCGGGATTATTCGCTGTCGCTCGGTAAAAGTGCAGGTTGACTACGTGCAGGCATTTAATCAACCGCTTCCGAAGGGCACAAGTGTTGCAATCATCACTAATGCAGGCGGCGCCGGTATTATGGCGGCCGACGCCATCGAGCGCCAAGGCCTGAGTTTCGCCGTGCCGGCGAAGGAAACCACAGCGAAACTCGCGGCCCATCTTCCGGCCGCGGCGAACCTGAACAACCCCGTTGACATTTTGTGCGATGCGCTCGCCGACCGCTATGAGCTTGCAATTAACGCGGTTCTGGACGACCCCGGTGTTGATATAGTGCTGGTGCTGCTGACGCCTCAGGCGATGACACAAGCTGATGTCACCGCCGAAGCGGTCGTAAGGATGGCACAACAGCATAAGGAAAAGCCGGTCTTTGCCTGTTTTCTTGGTGCTGGTCAGGTTGAAGAGGGGATAAAGGTCTTGCAGGAGGGCAAGATTCCTCACTACGATTCCCCCGAGGCCGCTGTAAATGCGATTAAGGTTATCGCCGACTATGCCAAATGGCGCTCGAAACCGGAGCGTGTCGTGAAGCTGTTTGCCGTGAATCGCCGAAAGGCGGAGACCATAGTTGAAAAACATGTACGGCAGCGGACATACGAGATCGGTGAGGTTGAATCGAAAGAAATACTGGAGGCATACGGCTTCGCAGTTCCAAGAGCGGCGGTGGCAGCCACGGCCGAGCAGGCGGCGAATATCGCGCAGCAGGTCGGATTCCCGGTGGTAGTAAAAATCTGGTCGCCGGAGGTAATTCACAAGACCGATGTGGGTGGTGTTCGGCTGAATCTGAGCACCGCCGAGGAGGTAATGGATGCCTTCGACCTCATGACGTATCGCATCGCGAAGAATCTGCCCAACATCAACGTGCTCGGCGTTGTTGTTCAGGAGATGATCACAACAGGCAAAGAAGTGATATTAGGGATGAATCGCGACCCGCACTGTGGGCCGCTGATGATGTTTGGGATGGGCGGTGTGCTGGTCGAGGTTCTCCGCGACGTATGTTTTTATCTCGCGCCCCTTACGGCGGCGGAAGCAAAGCAGATGCTTATGAGCACCAAGACCTACCAGATGCTGCGAGGTGTGCGCGGCGACCCGGGCGTGGATGTCGAGGTGATAGCTGAGGGGCTGCAAAGGCTCTCGCAACTGGTAACCGAATTCCCACAGATTCAACAGATAGATATAAACCCGTATGTGGTCGGTCCCAAGGGGACAACACCGGTCGCGGTCGATGCGAGAATCGTCCTGGGGCCGGTGCAGACGGGTAAAGGACTGTAAGATGAGCCTTGAGAACTTTTTTGACCCCAAGTCCGTGGCTATAGTCGGCGCCTCCCGGCAGCAAGGCAAGGTCGGATACGAAATCCTGACGAACATGATAAGGGCCGGCTACAGAGGGAAGATTTTTCCGGTCAATCCGAAGAGCGAGGTCATAGAAGGGCTGCGGTGCTATCCGGACCTTGATTCTATCGGCGAGACTCCTGATTTGGTAATTGTGGTCGTGCCGGCCAAGGCCGTGCCTGTGGTCATGCAGCAATGCGGCAAGGTCAAAGTGAAATCGGTGGTGATTATAACGGCCGGTTTCAAGGAGGTCGGCCCCGAGGGAAAAGAGCTCGAACAGCAGGTCGTTAGAATTGCAAAACAAAACGGGATAAGGATAATCGGGCCGAACTGTCTCGGAGTGATTGCACCTGCCAACAAAGTAAATGCAAGTTTTGGTGCAGACCTGCCCGCGGTGGGGAGCATAGGATATCTTTCGCAGTCGGGGGCCCTGTTGACGGCGATTCTCGATATGGCAAACGCCAACGGAATTGGTTTCAGCAAGCTGGTAAGCTTCGGGAACAAGGCGGATTTGAACGAGCTTGATATCCTAAAGGCCTTCGGGGCGGATTCGGACACGAAGGTTATTGCGGGTTATCTGGAAAGCATCGCCAACGGCAATATCTTCGTGCGAGAGGCCGAACAAATATCCCACGACAAACCCATATTGCTCATAAAGTCAGGAGGCACAAGCGCAGGTGCAAAGGCCGCATCATCACACACGGGGAGCCTGGCGGGCAACGAGGCGGCGTATGAAGCCGGATTCGAACGAGCCGGAATCATTCGATGCGGTTCAATTCGCCAGCAGTTCGGTCTGGCGCAGGCTTTTGCAGCGCAGCCGATTCCCAAGGGGCCGCGGGTCGCTGTCATAACCAACGCAGGTGGCGCCGGCATCATAGCTGCCGATGCGATTGAGCGGGAGGGTCTTGATTTTGCCAAATTGGATGATGCAACCATAGAGGGCCTGGCTGCGAAACTGCCGGCGGCTGCGAGCCTGCACAATCCCATAGATGTTCTCGGCGATGCGCCGGCGGACCGTTATGAGCTTGCTCTGCACGCGGCGGTTGATGACCCGAATGTGGATATAGTATTGGTGCTGCTGACGCCCCAGGCTATGACGGATGCAACCGGCACCGCCGAGGCGGTCGTCAATGTGGCAAAGAAGAAAGGCGATAAACCAATGCTTGCGTGCTTTCTGGGCGCCCGCAAGGTCGGCAAGGGTATTGAGACGCTCAGGGCGGGAAATATTCCGCACTATGATTCACCCCAGGAGGCTGTCTCGGCGATCAAAGTTATGTGTGATTACGGGCGGTGGCGCTCGAGGCCCAAGCGTGTGGTGAAACTGTTTGCCGTGAACCGTCGGAAAGTGGAAGCCATCGTGGAAAGACATATTCGGCAGCGGATTCGGGAAATCCCGGAGAGCGAGTCGAAGGAGATTCTGGAGGCGTACGGATTCATCACGCCGAAAGGCTCGATTGCAGCAACGGCCGAGCAGGCGGCGAACATTGCCGAGCAGCTTGGCTATCCGGTGGTGCTGAAGATCTGGTCGCCGGATATACTGCACAAATCGGATGTTGGGGGAGTTCAAGTAGGCCTTTACAGCGTCAAAGAAGTGATGGACGCATTCGACCTGATGATGTATCGGATACCGAAGAAGCGCCCCGAAGCGAATATCCTGGGCGTTCTCGTTCAGGAGATGTGCACGGGAGGAAAAGAGGTCATTCTGGGCATGAAGCGAGACCCGCACTTCGGCCCCCTGATGATGTTCGGGATGGGCGGCACGATGGTCGAGGTCGTTAAAGATGTCTCGTTTTATCTTGCACCATTGACTGCGGAAGAAGCCAGGCAGATGCTCGTTAATACCAGGACGTACAAGATGCTCGAAGGCGTGCGGGGCGAGGAGGGGGTGGACATCGATGCGATAGCGGAAGGGCTTCAAAGGCTGTCGCAACTGGTGACGGAATTTCCTGCGATTCAGGAGATGGATATAAATCCGTATGTTGTAGGTCCCGAAGGCACGCCGCCCATTGCGGTGGATGCGAGGATGAGTGTCGAGCAAGTGTAGGAAAAAGGCAGGTCATGCAAGAGTTCGATTGGAAAGAAAGGTATAAAGAGAAGCTCGGCACCGCCCCTTCGGCAATGAAGCTGATCAAATCCGGCAACAGCATCTTCATAGGGACGGGCTGCGGGCAGCCGCAACACCTGGTCGATGCGCTTGTGGAGCACTCGGCCCACATTTTCGATGCGCACATTGTTCATCTGCTGACAATGGGAACCGCCCCCTACGCCAAGGAGAAGTTCCGAGAAAAGTTCAAGATGAACAGTTTCTTCATAGCCGACAACGTGCGCGACGCGCTCAAGAGGGGCATCGGCGACTACACGCCCATTTTTTTGTCCGAGATTCCGCATGAGTTCGAGAGCGGCGGGATACCGATTGACGTCGCTTTGATTATGGTGACGCCGCCGGACGTGAACGGGCTGTGCAGCCTGGGCGTTTCGGTTGATATTGTCAAGTCGGCGGCGGCCAACGCCAAGTATGTGGTGGCCCAGGTGAACGCGCGTATGCCTCGGACATTCGGGGACAGTTTTCTTCACGTCAACACGATCGATATGCTGGTGCCGCACGAGGAAGAAGTCGTGGAAATCCCGGTGCCCGAACCGGATGAGACGCTCCGTAGAATCGGTCAGAATATCGCCAAGCTTGTCGAGGACGGCAGCACGATTGAGTGCGGCATAGGGCGCATTCCGCAGGCGCTGGCGGAGTTTCTCAAGGATAAGAAGGACCTCGGAGTCCACACCGAAATGTTCAGCGACTGGATTATTGAGCTGGTCGAATGCGGGGCCATAACCTGCGCCAAGAAGTCCATCAACCGGGGCAAGGTTGTGGCGAGCTTTTGCATGGGCTCTCGCCGGCTTTACGATTACATTGACAACAATCCGTTCTTCGAGTTTTATCCGAGCGAGTACGTCAACGACCCGTATCTTATCAGCAGGCACGAGAAGATGGCGGCCATCAACGTTGGGCTGGAAATAGACTTGACGGGTCAGGTGTGTGCCGACTCATTAGGCTACCAGTTCTACAGCGGGATCGGCGGACAGGTGGACTTCATCCGCGGGGCGGCGCGCAGCAGGGGGGGCAAGGCAATTATCGCGATGCCGTCGACCGCGAGGAACGAGCAGGTCTCGAGAATTGTGCCGCATCTTACCGAGGGGGCGGGAGTGGTCACCACGCGGGGTGACGTCCACTACGTTGTTACCGAGTACGGAGTGGCGTACCTGCACGGCAAGAGCATAAGGGAACGGGTGCTTGACCTTATCAACATCGCCCATCCGAAGTTCAGAAAAGAGCTGATTCAGGCAGCCAAGTCCCAGAAATACGTTTATGAAGACCAGATAGAATTGGCCTGGGACAAAGTGGTTTATCCGGAAGAGCTGGAGCGTTACGCCACCTTGAATGACGGGACGGAAATATTCTTCAGGCCGGTAAGGCCCAACGACGAGCCGGCCCTGGCGGAGATGCTCTATTCGCTTAGCGCCCAATCCGTGCGGACCCGTTACATGACGCATACCATGACCTTCCCGCACAAGGACGTGCAGAGATTGACAAATATCGATTATCACCAGGACCTCACCATTGTAGGGGTGGTTCCGGGCGTATCCGGAGAAGAGATTGTGGCCATCGCGCAGTACTTTCTGGACCCCAAGACGCAGGCCGCGGAGGTGGCGTTCCTGGTGCAGGACGAATGGCAGCAAAAGGGGATGGGGTCTTTTCTGCTGGACTACATCACTCAAATCGCCAAGCAGCGAGGGGTGAAGCGTTTCTACGCGAAAGTGCTGCCGAACAACAAGGTGATGCTGACGATTTTTCACAACTCCGGCTACCGGGTAAACACCGAATTCGACGGCGAGGTGTATAGTATTAATTATGACCTGGTCAAACCGGAAGAATAGGCCCGTTATTTGCCGATGAGAAAATGTGTTTTTGTATATTCGTCGGAGCTCGAGAAGTACCGCTATCCGCCGGAGCATCCTTTCAACACAGCGCGGGCTCAAAAGGCCCGGGAGATAGTAAGCTCCATAGGGCTTCTCTCAGGCCAGGGCAGGAGAGAAGTGCCTCCTGAGCCGGCCGAAAGAGCAGTCCTGAAGAAGTTTCATACCGCCCGATATCTGCACGCTTTGAGGGCCGCAACGAAGGGACACTGGAGCCCGGAGGCGCTGGAGATGGGAATCGGCACCTCGGATTGTCCGGTATTCGAGGGTCTGTACGACTATGCAGTGCTGGCTACGGGCGGTACACTGGTCGGGGCAAATCTGATCCTGTCGGGTTCAGCCGACGCGGCATTTAATCCTTCCGGCGGGTACCATCACGCAGGTCCCGAGCGGGCATCGGGCTTTTGCTACATCAACGACGTTGCTTTGGCCTGCACGGTGCTGGCAGAGGCGGGAAAAAGGGTGTTGTATCTTGATGTGGACGTTCACCACGGCGACGGAGTGGCTTACGCATTTTACGACCGCTCCGATGTAATGACAATATCACTGCACGAGACGCCCAGAGCGCTTTTTCCGGGTACGGGATTCGCGGACGAAATCGGCGCAGGCGAGGGAAAGGGCTACTGCGTAAACATTCCGCTTCCCATTGGCACTTATGACCAGATGTACATGAAGGCCTTCAACCAAGTCGTTGTACCGCTGATTGGCGCCTACAATCCTGATGTAATCGTTTTCGAGCTCGGCGCCGATGCGCTGGCGGGCGACCCTCTTGCACACCTTTGCCTGACGAACAACACCTACGCCGAAATCATAGAACACCTGCTGAGTCTTAACAGGCCCATCCTTGCAACCGGTGGAGGAGGGTACAACGTCGAAAACACCGCACGGGCCTGGGCCCTTGCGTGGAGTGTTCTGTGTGGAGCGAATACCGGACAGGACATGAGTCTCGGCATCGGCGGCGTAATGCTCGAAAACACCGACTGGCAGGGCGGACTGCGAGACAGAGAATTTGTGGTCAGAAGCCAACAAAGAGAAATGGTGCTTGTGGTCCTGGATAAAACGATAGAGACAATCAAGGCAAACGTTTTTCCCCTGCACGGTCTGTGAGGTTCCCGGACGCAGACGGAAGTTGACGCTTCAGACGACATGCCTCTTCTGTCAGTCGGCGCAGACCACAGGCAGGGGCCGCACTTCGTCCGGCTTATTCGACTTGTGCTTCTTTGATCGTATGATGTGGCGCTCTAAGCAGGACGGCCATTACCGCGGCGAGTATCAAGAGGACCGAGGCCCCGTAGTAGGCTACATTGAACGTCTGATGCCTGACATACATTGCCCCGGCCAGCTTGGCTAACATGAATCCTCCGACGCCCCATGCGGTGAAGACCAGTCCATAGTTCATCCCGAAGTTCTTCATGCCGTAGTAGTCCTTCGTGATTGACGGGAAGAGCGAAAGGTTTGCGCCGTAGTTTGCTCCGATGAGAGCGGAAATAAGGGCCAAGACCGGTATGTTGTCCAGCCCGCTTGCCTTGGTCGCTCTGGAAAGGAGGAATATCAAGAGCGCCTGTGATACAAAACATATAAACATGGCGGCCTTTCGTCCGATTTTGTCGCTGAGCATCCCTGCCGCAATCCTGCCCGCGCCATTGCCGACGGCAAGAACGGCGACCAACACGAAGCCGAGGTTTATGCCTGCCTGTTTGTCGCCGATAGCGGCAAGTTTCGATATAATCATAAGGCCGGCGCCGGCGCCGCAGACATACATGAACCAGATCGCGTAGAACTGGCCGGTACGAAGCATTTCTCGTGGAAGAAATTCTTCTTTCTTGCTGCCGACAGCGGCGACCGGCGTTGGCGGTGAACCGGCTGGAATATATCCCGGCGGCGGGGGCCTTAGCAACTGGGCAAGCCCGACAACCACTATTAGAAAGGCAATTCCCCAAATCATAATTGCGGTTTGGAAGCCGAAGCGGTCCATCAACAAGCTCGTAACCGGAGCGGCATACACACTGGCCAGACCAAAACCGGAGACCACGATACCCGCAATAAGGCCCGTCCTGGCTGCTGGAAACCACTTTACCGCCGGCGGGGTTGCAGAGGCATAGCCAAAGCCGATACCGGCGCCAGCGAGTATACCGAAGCCGATTACAAAACCGGCAAGCGTTGTGTTCATGCCGGCGATTATAAGTCCTATACCCACGAGAATACCACCTATGCTGGCTACGATGCGCGGGCCGATCTTATCCTGCATTCGACCGGCGGGCACCATGATGAGCGAGAAAACCAGGCACGCAAACATATACGGCAGTGACTTGTCATCCTCATTCCAGCCCCATCCCTCGGGTATACGTTTGCTGATAACGCTCCAGGTGTAAAGGATTCCGAGAGCAAGGTTTATACCCATTCCTGCAAAGGTGACGCGCCATCCGTGGTTCTCAATACCGGCCTGTGGCAAAGCGGTTTTTTCGGTCATAAAATGCTCCTGCGAGTTAGAACAGGGCGGTCGCACCGTGCACGGTGCGACCGCCCGGACTTTTCGACTAAACGCGAATCTACTCTTTGCCGCGACCCTTAATCAAGGCCTCAACGACGCTCGGGTCGGCAAGGGTGGTGATGTCCCCCAGGTTATCCGTATTGCGCTCGGCTATCTTGCGCAATATTCGCCGCATGATCTTGCCTGAGCGAGTTTTGGGAAGTGCGGGGGCGAATTGAATGGCCTCCGGCGCCGCGATGGCCCCAATTTCCTTTCGGACGTGCATGATGAGTTCCTTCTTGAGCTCCTCGCTTTCTGCGACGCCTTGCACGAGGGTAACAAAGGCATAGAGGCCCTGTCCCTTAATCTCGTGTGGAATCGGCGTCACGGCGGCTTCTGCCACCTTTTCGTGACTTACAAGGGCACTTTCAACCTCCGCGGTGCCGATGCGGTGTCCGGAGACATTGACGACGTCATCTATTCTGCCCATCAGCCAGTAGTCGCCGTCGTCGTCGATTCGGCAGCCGTCACCGGTAAAGTAGACGTTCTCGAACATGACGAAATACGTATCGACGAATCTGTCGTGGTCGCCCCACATGGTGCGCATCATTCCGGGCCAGGGCCTGCGGATGCACAGCTTGCCGCCCTCGTTGACGTCACATTCGCTGCCGTCATCGCGGAGGATGACCGGGTCAACACCAAAGAAGGGTCGGCTTGCGCTGCCGGGCTTGAGTGTATGAGCGCCGGGCAGGGGGGTGATGAGAATGCCGCCCGTCTCGGTCTGCCACCAGGTATCGACGATGGGGCGCCTGCCTCGGCCGATCTTATCATAGTACCACATCCACGCCTCGGGATTGATAGGCTCACCGACGGTGCCGAGAACGCGCATTGTATCGAGCTTGTACTTCGCGGGCCATTCGTCGCCAAGGCGCATCAATGCGCGAATCGCGGTGGGGGCGGTATAGAAAACGGTCACGCCGAACTTATCACAAATCTGCCAGAAGCGTCCGGCATCCGGATAGGTGGGGACGCCTTCGAACATCAGGGACGTAGCGCCGTTCGCCAGCGGGCCGTATACGATATAGCTGTGACCGGTCACCCAGCCGATGTCGGCGGTGCACCAGTAAATGTCATCATCGTGAATATCGAAAATCACCTTATGGCTCAGAGCAGTGTGCAGCAGATAACCAGCCGTGGTATGAACAACACCTTTAGGCTTGCCCGTGGAGCCGGAAGTGTAAAGGATAAAGAGCGGGTCCTCGGCGTTCATTTTTTCAGCCTCGCACTCGTCGTCCGCCTGCTCCATCTCGTCGTGATACCATGAATCCCTCCCCGCGGTCATCTCGCAGGGCTCATTATTCACTTTTACAACGATGACACTTTCGATGCTCGGAGCATCCTTCAACGCCTCATCCGCAATGCGCTTGAGCGGTATGTGTTTGCCGGCGCGCAACGAGACGTTGCTGGTTATGAGCACCTTGCAGTCGGAATCGTTGATACGGTCCTTGAGAGAATCCGCACTGAAGCCCCCGAAGACCACCGAATGGATTGCACCGATGCGGGCACAGGCGAGCATCACTATCGGCAGCTCGCAAACCATCGGAAGGTAAATAGCGACACGGTCGCCCTTTTTAATGCCTTTGGATTTCAGCACGTTGGCGAACTTGCAGACGTGCTTGTGGAGCTGCTCGTATGTAAGCTTTATTACCGCATCTTCGGCTTCACCCTGCCAGAGGATGGCTGTTTTCTTTGCGACGGGCGTGCCGAGATGGCGGTCGAGGCAGTTGTATGCGACATTGAGCTCGCCGTCGGCAAACCATTTGTGCTCAATCTTTCGGCTCTTCGTATCCCATGTGTACTCGAGGCTCTTGGTCGGCTCCCTAAACCATGTCAGGGTCTCGGCCTGTTCGAGCCAGAAGCGGTCAGGGTCGTCCAGGGACGCTTCCCACATCTGCTGATACTGTGCCATACTCTTGATATGGGCCTTTGCCGCGATTCCGGCGGGGGGCGGAAAAGTCCTTCCCTCGGTCATAAGTGAGCTGATAGCTTTTTGCGTGTCATCCATAGTGTTCTCCTTTATCGCTAATTGCCGGTTATTATGCCGTCAGTGCTTGTTTTTCAAGCACACTGGTAAAACCATTTCTTATATTCGATTTGCATCCCCCGGTCAAGCTAAAAAATCAAAACCTGTATATCAGCGCCCCCTGAGCACGTACGCTGTCGCCGTCATCCTGGCCCTGATAATCTGTACGCCACTGGGAGAGTTCGAAGCCTATCTGCGTGCTGTTGTTGAGAGAGTATAGCATGTTGCCGAATATCGAGCGATTGTACGTGCGTTTGTCGCCGCTCATTCCCCTCAAATCATCGCCGTCAACATCCTCGGCGCTGAGACCGACGTTGAACTGCCATTTGTCCCAGGGGCCAAGCGCAGCGGCGATCCAGCCGCCGTTGCTTCCGATTTCCTTGAACGTGTCTATGTTGACGCCCTGGCCGATTCCCCCCAAATACGCACTGAGGTTTTCTCCGGTGAACATCTCGCCCTTAATGGTGAGCCACTCGTTTATCGGCTGGGTGACATCAAGGTTTGCCGACCAGCTGTCGAAATGCTTCGAGTCGCCGGAGGCGGAGGTGTCGTATTCCTCTCTGGCGACGTGTCCGGAAACGCCCAGAGTTGTGGGTTTGTACCCGAACCAGGGGAATGTTATGGCCGCTCTGCCCTGCAAGCCGGGGTAGCCGGCATCCGCTCCCGAATCAGTGGTGAATGTGTCCGAAATGCCTATGGTGCGCGCCAGTGCGCCTTCCAGCTTCAGATCGACATCCTGGCTCAGCGCCAGGTCCTTTGTAAGACGTATTTGCGGGCGCCTATAGCCGATATTGCCTGCCCACCAGCCAACGGTATAGTTGATCGTACTCGGGTACAAGGGCGATATGACATCCGCCGTCTGACCGGCCAGAATGCTGAATCGGTCTTCGGGCCAGAGAATGTTGAGATAGGCGTGACGCATCATAACGCGAGGCTTGTTTTCGGCGCCTCCTTCGTAAAAATCGATCTCAACACGCCCGCTTGTTTTCAACTCATCGTCCTCAGGCCCACTGATCAGCGCGCCAAGGCGAGTTTCTCTGGCAGTCATGTTGAACTGGTCATCATCCTCATTGTCGCTCTCGGATTCCACCCATCTGGCGTAGTCGCCGGTGTCAACGCGAGAGGTGTCGTAGGCCGCGTCAAGCTTGATGTAACCGTAAAGCTGGATATCAAGATTGGACCAGACGGGCTTTTTCTCGGCGGCGTCTATCTTCATACCCGCCGCAGCCTTTTCCGGCTTTTGTGACTCGACAGCTTTCGCCTCGGTCTCAGATGTTTTGGCCTGCTGCATCAGGGTTGCCTTGAGGTCCGCAAGCTCCTTTTCCATTTTGTCAACTCTCTTGCGGAGTTCGGCGTTCTGTTTGGACAGTTCATCCTGGGAATCGGCGTGAGATACCCCTGCGGCAGTCAGCCAAAGTGCAATTAGTAGAACGTTCAACTTCTTCATAAAAAAGCACCTCCTACGTTTCAACAACACTTCGCGTTACGATGCCGCCCATCAGGGCGGACCACAAATAATGCTTCACCAATCGCGTACCACAGGAACCAAAGACAGCAGTCATTCGGGTCTTGAATGAGGGTAAAACCATGTATTTTCCCCCACATGGGGACGGTTTGCTATAATAATCCCGCCGTTCTTTTTCACTATTATGCTGGTTGGCAAAGAGCCGTAATGCTTTACCTGTCGGCCGCCGGGCCGGAGCCGCAACATGTTACCTGCCGGTGCGGTCCGCGGATTTATTCTCTTGCGCGGCGACAATCTCGGTACTGCATTTTGGTACGGCCGCCAAAAACGTTGCACCGTAGGATTTCGTAATTATTCGACTGTCGAGAACGACGACGATGCCGGTATCATTTTTGCTTCGAATCAGGCGGCCGAAGCCCTGCTTGAATTTGATGATCGCGGAGGGTAGCTGGTAATCGTAAAAGGGATTGCCGCCTTGTTCGGTTATCTGTTCCATTCGGCCTGCCAGCAGGGGCTGGTCGGGCACGGCAAAGGGCAGGCGGACAATAATCACATTGGAAAGTGCTTTGCCGGGGACATCGACGCCCTGCCAGAAGCTGTCGGTCCCGAAGAGCACTCTTTTTCCTTCGGCACGGAAGTACTTCAGTAGCGTAGTCCTGTCCCATTGGGCTGCCTGTTGCAGCACTTCAATGCCGTTCGATTCCAGCCAGGGCGTAAGTTTTTCCGCCATTTGATCGAGCATCGCGTAGCTGGTGAAGAGTAGAAAGGCCCTGCCGGCGGTTTTGAGCAGATATTTTTTCGCCGCTTCCGCTGCGGCCTCTACAAAAGCGGGGTCGTTCGGATTTGGAAGGTCCTTTTCAATATAGAGCGTGACCTGTCTTTGATAATCGAAGGGCGAGCCGAGCTTGAGGGCGTCGAAATCCTCCAGGCCGATTCGGCCGGCAAAGAATTCGAAGCCCTCGCTTGCCCCTCCATTCGCCGTGCTTAACGTCGCACTGGTCAGAATCACAGAGTCATACTTTTCGAACAGACATCGCCTGACATCGTCTGCGACGTTCACCGGCGCACTTCTGAGGCGAATACGTGCCTGTTGTTCGGCATCGGCCTCTACCCAGTAAACGTGACCCGCCTTTTTCTGCATTAGAAACGCATCGAAGTCTTCTATAAGCGACTGGCACTGGTCGGCGAACCGCATCATTTCAAGTTTTTCATCGGCGTCGTCTGTTTCCTTGGCCAGACTGAGCAACTGCACCTTAAGGCTCCCAAGGCTGCCAGAGACGGGGTCGTCAACAAAATTCATGTGACATCTGCCGTTTGTCTCGTCTTTGTTCTGCTCATACCAGTTCTGAACATGCTCAAAAAAGAGCTTGCTCTGACTGTTTACCCGGCTTACCAATCCCATGGCGTCGCGCGCATCGGTGTACGCCAGCAGGCCCCTTCGTGTCCGCGGGTTGTAGAGACGGTCGAGCAGAAATCTGACTCTGCCGCTGCTGATATCTATTCCGAAATGGTCCTCGGCCACGTGCTCGACGTTGTGGGCCTCGTCTATCACCACGTACCTGTAATCGGGCAGAACCGACGCCCCTTGTTCTCTGAGGCTCAGGTCGCTAAAGAGCAGGGCATGGTTGGCGACGATGATGTCTGCGTTGTCCAGGCGCCGTCTGTCGCGTCGGTAGAAGCAGTCACGAAAAAAAGGACACTTTCGACCTCGGCAATTGCCGTGCTCGCTTTTTACCCTGTCCCACGTATGGCTCTTCGGTGCAAAGGGGATGTCACTGAGTGAGCCGTCTTCGGTGGTCCTGGCCCAGGCGCTGATCGCCCGAAGCTCCGAGTCGCTGTCGGCAAACAGCCTTGTTTCGGCTCGAACGAAGAAATCGAGTCTGCGCCGGCAGAGATAATTTCCTCTGCCTTTTGCCAGGGCAGCGGTGAAGCCTTGCGGCATACAGTCATGGAGAAATGGTATATCCTTGTTGCAGAGTTGTTCCTGAAGCGTAATAGTATAGGTGCTGATTAATGCCTTTGCTTTCGTCCGATTCACGGCATCTATCGCTGGAATGAGGTAGGCGAAGGTCTTACCCACACCGGTGCCGGCCTCCACCGCCAGGTTGCGGCCGCTCGCCAAGGCCCGTTGAACCGCACCGGCCATCTGGACCTGCTGAGGCCGGACCTCAAAGCGGCGCATTGACTGCGAGACCGGGCCGCCCGCCCCCAGCATCTCTTGTACGTTTACAGACAAATCAGACTTCGCCATCGCAAGTGCCAACCAACATTATTGACTCTGCCGTCGCAGGACATTCGGAAGTAACAAACATTACGACAACAGACAGGAAAGTACAAACCAATTCTCCCGCCGGCAGCCTTGCTCCGCGCCGCATTGCCTGACCGGGAACCGCCGTCACAGGTACTTAAGCAGGCCTGATTCTTCGGCTCTCTGCGAGGGAACCCAAGAACCCTCGTTTCTGCACTGGCAAGCGGGTTGCTGAAGCCGATGCGTCCAACCAGTGCCCCAATCGCCCCAAGGCCCAATAGTATCAAAGGCAGGACTTTTTTTAAAATTCGGGCGTTTTTTTTGTTGATTCTGCCATGCCGGCGCGGTAATCTGGTACTCGGTTTAAGGATAGTTTGAAGAGGAGTGACTAGGGTGATTCTGGCTTCGTTCCAGCTTGGTCTAGAGAAGGATTGCGCTGTTGCGCAGAAAGCTCATCGCCCCCAGAAGGGCGTATGCTCCGGACCACGCCGACGAGAATTCCCTATACGACGCGCCCTGGGCGGCAAATATCTGCATCGACCCGACACCGGCGGATACTTTGTGTCTGCTCCCACAGGACGCATCATCGAACCCCTGGCTTCTTGCTCAGAAAAAGGTGGTTTTTTTGGAGGAGTTAAGCATGAATAGACGAATATGTTTTGTCAGGTTCTATGGTAAGTGGAGAGCAATTTTGGCAATTATGTCAATTGAAATCAAGCAACGTTCTTTGTTTTAGCCCGCATATTTCACAGGGGAATCAAAATCAGCGGCGACGGGTAATTTTGGCTGAAAGTTGGTTCAGCAGGCTTGTTTTGACACATTCGGCGCACAACAGCCCCTTACCCCCATACAGCAATCGGGATTTTCGGGCTG
>DATKZT010000072.1:0-68952 GCA_035527845.1 Sedimentisphaerales bacterium
ACTGTTTTGGCAAGAAAGCATTTTTGCAAAGGCTTCTGATCATAACGGTTTTAATAAACTACCATCCAAATTAAGGAATATGCTGCTGGATTATCTCAGCCTGGCAGCGTGACTACATCAAATGGCAAAAGTCGAGCTTAGAGCCTATCCGAATAACCCGCTCTATTACGGCCAGCTGCAAAGCACGATGCCTGCGTTGTCGGGTCAAAATCATCCTCAACGTAGCTTTGACTACGCCTGCGGCGATTTTGCCCCTGCCGCCTTGGCCTCGAACTTTTCGCTCGGCCTCATTACGACCCGGTTATTCGGATAGGCTCTTAATGATTTTGTAACCTGCGGACGAATCACCCTATCGGGAAATCCTGCATAAAACGGAGGTTTCTGCCCGTCTTGTCAGTGAAGGCAGTTGCTGTGCAGCAGACTGTGAATGATAAGGTTACAAAGTGAGCCCGGCAGGGAGATTTCGGGCTGTATTAAGGAGACAGGTATGGTTGGCAGAATTAAGGTCGGCATGTTCTTTCTGGTTGTCTCATTATGTTTTGTCAACTGCGTTCTTGCCGATTCGGGGGGTTATTATATCCAACAGGGAGGTCGGGACGGGATAATAAGCATCGAGGCGGAGAACTACGCGGGCAAGCAGGCGGGCGAGGAGAACACGTGGGAGCTGACGACGGACAAGGCCGGCTTTTCGGGCAAAGGGGCGGTCGCTGCCGTGCCAGATAAGGGCACGAACGAGGATATAGATTACGGGGATTCGCCCAACACGGATTACAAGGTGAATTTCACAAAGACGGGCAGGCATTACGTGTGGGTGCGCGGCTGGGGCGTTGACAGCGGCAACTCTTGCCATGTGGATCTGGACCATAAGAAGCTGAGCACGGCCAGTCAGATTGATCTCGCAAAGGACGGGTGGCACTGGAATAATCAGGGCGACGATGGGGCCGGTTACCTTGAGGTCGAGAATCCGGGGATTCATATAGTGAGTCTTTGTATGCGGGAGGACGGGGCTATTGTGGATAAGATTATCCTGACGACCAACCCGGAGTACAGGCCTGATGGAGCCGGTCCGGTCCAGAGCACGAAGGGTGGAATCATATCTTTCGAGTCGGAGGCCTCGGCCAATCCTGAGACGGTGAGCAAGGTCTCCATCCCGGTGGTTCTGACGACCTCCGAGGCCGGTGGGACTTATACGGTTGAGTATTCGATAACCAGCGGTACGGCCGGGGAGGGCGACTACCGGGTTAAGGGTAATAAGCTTACATTCAAACCGGGCGAGACGAAGAAGAGCATCGATATTGATATCACGCAGGATGGTTTGGACGAAGATGACGAGAGCTTCACGGTGGTGCTGTCGAATGCGGCGGGGCCGGATGCGATGCTCGGTTCGATTGCCTCCCACGCGTACACCATCAAGGACCCGAGGCCGCTGGTGACGTTTGCGACGTCTTCGAGCGGTGTGGCGGCGGGCGAGGGGGCGTCGGATTTGTTGCTCAAGTTGAGCAACGCTTACGATAAGGCGGTATCGGTGAGGTGCACTGTTGACGGTAAGGCGGGTGGGACGGTGGTGTTCAAGCCGGGGCAGACGGAGCAGAACTTCAAGGTGAATGTTCCCAGCGGGGCTTCCGGGGCGATTGAAGTCGCCATTTCCGATATTTCCAACGGGAAGCCCGGCGAGAATGTCCATCACACGGTTATTGTATGCCAGAGGGCATACGACAGTCTCGATGGCGCTTATTATTTCAGGTATGGGAGCGGCGAGCGGTGGGAGAAGTACGCCAGGGTCGGAGGCTACGCCGACGCGATGGTGAGGATGGGTCCTGGCGACGACAGGCTGGTTTTCTGGCGGGGTTCGAGCTATCTGCCTTTTCTGGATACTGCGGGCGGCAAGAGTTTCGTGGATGTAATAGTGCCGCAGAACGGGGACGGGGAAGGTTTGACTTTCGATAAGACGTGCAAGCACGCTCATATTCGCATTGTTGAGAACTCGCCGGCCCGTGCGATCGTCGAGTGGAGGTATCTGCCTGATTTTAGCAAGCCTGAGCTCGAGGACTGGACGGAAGAATATTACACGGTATATCCGGACGGGTCGTGCTATCGGTCGATCAAGACGGGTACGGCGACGCTGGCCGAGTACGAGGACCCTGCTCACACGCAGGTTCAGCAGCTGCTTCTTACTCCGAAGGGGATTTGCGCGATGCCTCAGTCTTGGATTAAGCCTATTGAGCTTACGGTCGATGGCTCGGTTTCGGCCGGGTTCGAGGATATGGGATATGACAGGACGAAAGGTCACTACGCACTGGCGGCCAAAAGCAGCGGCGTTTCCGGAACTATCTGCTTTACGGTCGCATCGGACGTCACCAATCCGGCGCTGTATGTCAAGGGCTGGGGGGACGCAGGCGTCAAGGTGAGCGTTGACGGCAAGGGATTTGACGGCGTGAAGGTTGGCTATTTCAAGAAGATGGATAATGATGACCTGGTTCTGTGGCTTGGCAGGGATTTCAAGGCGGGCAGCAAGGTAGTTATCGAGCCTGTGGGCGGCAGCACACCGGTGGTCCGCAGGCCAATAAAGGACCCGTACACTTTGAAGGTTCCGCCTTTCCCGGAAAGTTCACCTGACCCGGGGCCGTTCGGTGGATTTTATACGACGCTGAAGTACTGGAAGGAGTGGGACGAGCCCCGCAGGGTTGGCAACTATGCCGACGTGGTCGTTCAGTTTGCGGATTCAATCGACAGGTTTATTTTCTGGCGTGGGACGACGAACGTGCCTCACTGGTCCAACGAAAAGAATATCTGGTATGAGAACGAGTTTATTGAGCGTCGCGGCGGGGATACGGGTCTTGACGGCTGCTGCGAGCCGATGCAGGACCATGACAGTTCTTTTTCGAACGTAAGAATTCTTCACAGCAGCCCGGCACGCGCTATTGTTCACTGGAGATATGCGCCTATTGCACTTAGCCAAGATATTCCGTTTGCGGATAAGAAGACGGGATGGGGCGACTGGGTCGATGAGTACTATTATGTGTATCCGGATGAGAGCTGTGTACGTGATGCCACGCTCTACACATCGGCTCCTAACGTTTTTAACGAATGGCATGAGGCGATTCCGACGATGGGTCCGGGTCAGATTCCCGAGGACTGTCTGGAGATGCAGGCGTTTTCGATGGCCAATGCCAAGGGTGAGGCGAAGTATTTCAATTTTGAAAAGGCGTTTCCGCCCAACAGGGAATTCAAGGACGGGTACAACATTATCCTTATCGGCGTCAAGGGCGAGAGCAAACCGTTCGCTATCTGTGAATCGTACGGACAGTGGTTCGACCCGATAAGCAGGCCCGGCGACACGCGGTTCAATCACTACGACGACTGGCCTGCATGGCCGAAGAAATACAGAAGGGGCGACTGGGAGAGAAAGCCGGAAAACCAGAACTATCGCAGTTTCTGCGAGTTCCTGCCGGCGCATTCTTCGCTGATGCACCTTGACTGGGACAATTACGAGGACAATTACGACGGTCCCGTTATCTGGCTGCGCAAGATTCTGCTTAACGGAATGACGCGGAACAACGAAGTGAAGTCACTGATTCCGCTCACGAAGTATTGGGAGAATGCTCCGGCGATAAGGGTAACGGGCTATGGTTACAGCGGCGGGTATTTCGAGAAGTCTCAGAAGGCTTATCATCTGCAGCGAAGGGTCCGCACGATAGGCTTCGAGAATCTTGTAAACAAGGATGACGACAAGCATCCCAATGAGGACGCCGAGAAGGTCGATATCCATGTTTACGCTTCGGAGGATTCTCCGATTATCAATCCGTGTTTCGTAATAGACGGCTGGCCGGAAGGCGGCGTCAAGGCCAGGCTTTACATGAACGGCAAAGAGGTTCCCGAAGGCAAAGACTTCCGCCAGGGCATCGAGACGGACTGGGGCAACTGGGATACGAAGCAGTCGCTTGTTGTATGGGCCCGATGCAGCTCCACGGAGCCGATAGACTTTACAATTGAGCAGGTTAAATAGAGTGAAGTTGGCTTTGATTATGCAAACTTGACCCTTTTGGCGGCGGGGATTACAATGCTCCGGTCGGGCTGCAGGATCGCATGCCGTTTGCTTTGACATTCCAGTTCCCGCAGGGCAAGGATTTCCGTGAGGGAATGGAAAAGGCCGATGGCGGAAAGTGTCGGTTTGGGGTCCGCGTTGAAATAGAATCAGGACGATCGGTGGACATTTGCACAAGAGAGCAAAGTCTGGTTGAGATTCATTTTGGAGTGAAAAGGAGGCCGCTATGAGCTGGAAGACGGTTACGGCGTTGTCGACAATTTGTTTGCTGGAGGGGGTGGCGATTGCGGGGAAGATGCCGCCACCGATCAAGGAATGCGAGGCCGAGCCGGTCAAGTACGTGGGGAGCGTCCAGACGGACAAGCACTTCTACGATGGCGCCTTGCGTCACGCGATGGGTGCGCACATTTATCAGGTCTTCAGGGCTAATCGGACGCATCCTTCTGATGTGGGGCTGGTTGGGTGGACGTATAATCATCAGCCGTTCCTTGCGTACTGGAACGGCACTTTTTATCTTCATTACCTGAGCAATCTCGTTGAGGAGCATGACCCGCCGGGGCGGACGATGCTTGCGACTTCAACGGACGGGCGCGAGTGGTCAAATCCGCAGATATTATTTCCGGAGTATTCGCTTCCGGAAATCAATCGCGGGGAAGTTCATATTCCGGCCGGGACGCCATCGGTGATGCACCAGCGGATGGGGTTTTACGCGGCGCCGAACGGGCGGCTGCTTGCGCTGGCTTTCTATAGTTATTGTGCTAATCCGCGGACGTCGCCTAATGCGGGGACCGGTCTGGGGAGAGTGGTTCGAGAAATACACAAGGATGGAAGTTTCGGTCCGATTTATTTTATTCGGTATAACAGGCACGCGGGCTTCAACGAGACTAATACTTCGTATCCGTTCTACAAGACGAGTCAGGACAAAGGCTTTCTGGATGCGTGCGAGGCGCTTCTGGCGGACAAGCTGATTACGCTTCAGTGGTGGGAAGAGGACCGTGCGAAGGACGGGTTTTACGTGATCGACCCCGGTGACGTCGAGAGCGCTTTTCCTTTCCACGCCAACATGACGACGTTTCAGGGTGCGGGCAAGGCGCTGTGTTTCTATCACCGTCCTGATAACGTGGTTGTTGCACTGTGGAAGAATCAGTGGTCGGCGTTGAGCCCGGATGACGGCAAGACGTGGACGGGTATTTCGAAGAACACCACGCTCAAGACGTGCGGCGCGAAGGTGTGGGGACAGCGGACCGAAGACGGCCGATATGCGCTGGTGTATAACCACTCGGCGACGCGGGGGAATCGCTATCCGATGGTCGTAATCAGCGGCGACGACGGTTACGAATTCGACAATATGCTTTGTCTGCACGGTGAGGTTCCCGCGCAGCGTTATCAGGGTATCCATCGCAGTCTTGGCCCGCAATATATTCGGGGCATCGTGGAGGGCAACGGCGACCCGCCCGGCAAGCACCTTTGGAATACGTACAGCGTGAACAAGGAGGACATCTGGGTAAGCCGGCTGCATGTGCCGATTACGGGTGTCGCAAGTGAGCGTGTTGATGAGAATTTCGAGAAGGCGGCAACCGAGGCGGACCTGGAGATGTGGAGCCTTTATGTTCCGAGGTGGGCGCCGATATCGATAGTGAAGGACCCGCAGGATGCGGGCAACAAATGTCTTGAGCTTCGTGACGAAGAGCCTTACGACCATGCGATTGCGGAGAGGGCCTTTCCGCCGAGTGCCGCGGTCACCGTGAAGTTTCGCATAATGCTCGCGGCCCTTCCGCAGGGAAGATGCGTCGAGTTCGAGGCGGTTAACGCAGAGGGGACAAGGCCGATGAGGCTGAGGCTGGACAGACGCTGGCTGTACATGGACCACCAACTGATGACGATAAACCCGGTTGCGATAATAACCGGCAAGTGGTACGAGGTCACCCTGAAGCTCGACTGTAATTCGCAGAGTTATGACGTTTCGGTCAACGGCGAGTGGGTTCGCAAGGCGGTCGCGTTTGCGGAGAAGGTGGATTCGCTTGAGAGGATGGTCTTCAGGACGGGGCCTTATCGCAACGACGTGCGGTCGCTGATTGTGGACAGCGAGCCCAGGCCTTCGGGTTTGTACAGCGAAGACCTTCCGGGTGCGGATGATAAGGTCCCGGTCAGCATCGTATTGCTCGATGACGTCAGGACAAAGGGAGCGCTGGAATAGCAGCTTTCGGGGGATGCGTTTTTCGGGACGGTGACACAGGCGAAGTCACAGTTTGCCGGCCTGAGAAAGGTTTTCACCGTAATGGGCATGATATGAGAAGCAAGACGATTGTTGTTGTGTTGACAGTGTCGCTGGCCGTGGTTACGAAGGGACTGTCGCAGGGGGCTGATGATTCGTGTGAGACTATGCCTGGTCTGATCGGTTTGATTTGCGAGAACCCGCGTTTCGAGGAGCCGGCCTCGCAGGATATTATCAAGCATGTGAATCACGACTGGACCGGCGGGCCGGTGGACTGGTCGGGGTACTGGCAGGGCTGCATCGAAGGGCCTTTTACGGGTGAAGTGACGTTTACGGCTGAGGCGGACAACGGTCTGAAACTTGAAATCGACAACCAGGTCGTAATCGATGGGCTCGGCAGGAAAAAGGCCCGCGTCGGCAGGTTCTCGATGATCAAAGGTAAAAAGCATGCGGTGAAACTTTGGTACCTCCAGGATGGCGACCCGTCGTATCTTCGGCTTTACTGGAGCTGGGCAGGTCAGGACAAGGTGATTGTGGATGAGTCTGCATTTTCCTACAGTCCGGCGGATGTTAAGTATGTCATTAGCAAGCTGCCGGGGGAGTACTGGGACTTCAAGGATTCGCCGATTCATTATGACGGGACGGGGAGCGAGCGACTGGACCTTGCTTATCAGGATGGGAGGCTGGCGCCGGTCGTCGGCGTGGAGAATTATCAGGTATTTCGGGCCAACCGTGAGCATCCGGAGGTAGCAGGAGGACTAAAGAACACTTATATCCACGCTCCGATGCTCTGCTACTGGAAGGGCAAATATTATCTTGAGTTTCTGGCGGCGCCGGTGAATGAGCACGATGCCAATACGGTGACACTGATGACCACTTCGGCTGACGGCAGGAACTGGGAGACGCCGAGGATACTTTTTCCGGCGTTCAGGCCCGAGGGTGATACCCATCTGACGATATGTCATCAGAGGATGGGGTTCTACGTTTCGAAGGACAATCGCCTGCTAATACTATCGTTCTATGGCACATATCCTTCACCCAACGAGGGCCGCGGAGTCGGCCGGGCGGTGCGCGAGGTTTATGAGGATGGTACGGTCGGGCCGCTTTACTTTATCCGCTACAATCGGCACGCGGGGTGGAACGAGAAGAACACGCCGTATTCTTATTATAAGGAATCGTCCGACAAGGATTTTGTGGCCACTTGCGACGAGCTTATGGCCAACAAGCTGATGGTTCAGCAATGGTGGGAAGAGGACCGCAGCGAAGACGGATTTTATCTCTTGTCCGGCGGGGGCTTCAAGTGCAAGGCGTTCAACTGGTACACGCGGAAGGATGGGACGGTTGTGGGTCTTTGGAAGGCGGGATATACGGCTTTCAGCAAGGATGGGGGCAAGAGCTGGTCGGAGATAAAAAAGCTTCCATCGGTTATCGTGGGTGAGGCGAAGATGTGGTGTGAGCAGACGGAAGACGGCCGGTATGCCTTCGTTTATAACCCGCACTATGAATGGCGTTACCCGCTCGTGGCGGAGACGTCGGATGACGGCAGAGTCTTCAGCAATATGGCGTGTGTGCATGGGGAATTGCCTGCGCGGCGATACGATGGGGACGCGAAGGACGTGGGGCCGCAGTATGTGCGGGGAATCACGCCTGGCAACGGCAATCCCGGCGGCTCTTGTTTGTGGCTGACCTACAGCATGAACAAGGAGGATATCTGGGTGAGCCGGGTGCCTGTGCCGATTCGGCACAAGGTCGACGAGTGGGTCGATGACAATTTTGACCAGATGCAAGCCGGTGGTATTGTCACCACCTGGAACATCTACAGTCTGAAGTGGGCGCCGGTCGAGGTCGCTGAATTTCCAAGCGCTGCCGACAAGAGTCTGAAGCTGAGCGACGCCGAGCCTTACGACTATGCCAGAGCTGTAAGGGTTTTCCCGAATAGCAGGAAAGTCGTGGTCAAGTTCGATATGCTGGCCAAGCAGAACAAGGACGGCCGAATGGAGGTTGATATTCTCAGCAGAGACGGACGACGTCCGGTCCGGATTGTCCTTAGCGAGACAGGCAGGATTGAGGTGACCGACGGCTCGAAGGTCGTGAACGCAGGCAGCTATCAGGCAGACAAATGGCTTTCGTTTTCGATCGCTGTTGACGCGGAGGCGGGCACGTTCGGCTTGAGTTTCGGCGATGACTTTGGGGGCCACATTGAAAAAGATATGGCCTTTGCCGAAAAGGCGGAATCGGTCGAGCGTATTTCTTTCCGGACCGGAGAGTATCGGAAGCTCGGCATAGGAAAAAACAAGAATGAGGATGATTTGCCCAACGCGGGCGACCCGGTCGGGCAAGCCGTCTACTATATCAACAATGTTTCCGTGATGTCCTTTTGAAGGAGAGTGCCTTGCAGAGGGGCTGAAAGCGGTTATTATTGCGTAAAAGACAGGTTTTGATACGTCACATGAATGAGCGTTCCATTAAGGAACGGGCAGCCCGAAAATAACGGCTTTGTGGGTTAGCCACAACTGACACAAAACATGGCATTTTCTGGAAAGGAACAGGTATTATGTACAGGAAAATGGCGCCCGCATTTATGGTTGTCTGTGTGTTGGGATTTTCGGTGTGTTTGGCGGCGGCGGCAGCAGACATGTCCGCTCAAGAGCAGATAAAGGCCGGTAAAGGGCTTATAGGAACATATTACAACGACGACGAGTTCGACGAACGGGAAGTCGGAGTGATAGATTTTCTGCCGACAATCGACTACGAATGGGGAGGCAGCCGCGGCAACGACTGGTCGGCACGATGGTTCGGTTTTGTCGAAGGCCCGGTTAGCGGCGAGGTGACATTCATCGCGGAGGTCCGGGACGGCGTCCGCCTTACAATGGGTGATACCGTTGTTATCGACAGCCTCAAGGAAGGCGGAATTCACACCGGCAAAGTGAATATGACACGCGGCCAAAAGACACCCATAAAACTCGAGTTCGTATGCTCGGCCGGCAAGGCGTTTTTGCGTCTTTACTGGCAATGGGCCGGAAAGGAAAAGGAAATCATTCCGGCTTCGGCCCTGAGCCACGGCACCGAGGGGCTTCCGGAGGAGATTATGGTCTTCGATTTCGATAAAAGGCCGTCGGAACAGGACAGCGGGGACGATGATGACTCTGAGGTTCTGGATATCCTTCCTCGATTCACCGGAGGAGACCCTCCGTATGCGGACACCGATTATCTTGATGGTCGATTCAGGCCCGTGATTGGCGTGCACAACTTTGAGGTTATTCGCTGTAACAGGACGCACCCGGAACTCGTCACAGAAAAGGTTCCGAGCTATGCGGATGCAGGTTTCGAGAATATCGGCTTCACTTACAACCACCAGCCGATGATTTGTTACTGGCAGAAGAAACTCTGGGTAATCTATGAAAGCGGCCCCGCTCACGAGCACCAGCCCCCCTGCTACGCCCTCATAACGTGGTCCGACGACGGCAGGAACTGGCATAAGCCGCAGACAATCTTTCCTGCCGAGAAGTTCCGCAACAAGAAAGATGACGACAAGATACAGTACAGCCTTTCACACCAGCGTATGAACTGGTATGTGTCACCCGACGGCCGACTTATCGCCTGTGGCTTTTATGGTATGCCCGATACTCCCAACGACGGCAGGGGCATCGGCAGAGCAGTCAGGGAGGTTAAGGGTCCGGGTAATTACGGCCCCATCTACTGGGTCAGATACAACAAGTATCAGGGCTACGGCCCCCAGAATTCTCCCCATTACCCATACTACAAAGAGGCGCCAGACAAAGGTTTTGTGAAGGCGATTGATGCCCTTCTGGCAAACAAGCTGATGGTTCAGCAGTGGTATGAGGAAGACCAGGACGACTCTGGAGATTTCTTCTCTTGTGTCCCGGACAGCACGCGTTACGCCAAGGCGTTCGATTGGTACTGTCTGCCGGATGGAAGGATTGTGGGCATGTGGAAATGGAAGAAGATGGTGGTCGCCGACAAGTGGGAGTCCAGCCGCATCAGCAAGCAGGGCGAGGGCAAGGATATTTACTACGGCGGCGCGAAGATATGGGGCCAGCGTATGTCTGATGGCCGGTATGCTCTTGTGTACAATCCCATTGAAGACACAAAATGGCGCCACCCGCTGTCGGTTACGACCGGCAGCGACGGCATGAACTTCGATACGTATTTTCTCAACGTCCACGGCGAGACACCATTGATGCGCTTCGGCGGCGCAAATAAGGACGGCGGCGGCGCCCAGTACGTCCGCGGCATCGTTCCGGGCAACGGCACACCGGCCGACGGCGCCATGTGGCTGACATACTCGTCCAACAAGGAAGATATTTTCGTGACACGCGTACCCGTGCCGATCAAAGGCACAGTCGATGACGATGTCAGCGACAACTTCGAGAACATGAAGCCCGGCGGCATTGTCACCAACTGGAATATCTACAGCGGCGTATGGAATCCCGTGGAAGTCATAAGCGACAACGGCAATAACGTTCTGCGCCTGCAGGACAGAGACCCCTATGACTACGCCAACGCAGTCAGGGTATTCCCGGAGACCACGAAGGCAGACGTATCCTTTGATCTGCGACCTCAGCAGCTCGGACGTGACAACCTCGAGATTGAAATACAAGACTATAAGGGCCAGCGGCCGGTGCGCATCATCATCGACGGCAGGAACGGCAAGATCAAGGCGAACAAAGGTGAGACTATGGACGAAGTGGCCTCGCTCACTCGCGGTAAGTGGCTCAAAGTCGATATCCATTTTGATACATCGGCCGGCAAGTACAATCTGAAACTCGATGGCAAGGATGTTGTCACAGGCGCAGCGTTTGCCGAGAAGCTCGACAATACCGGCAATCCATACAAGTCGAAGTTCGCGATACCGACGGTTGAGCGTATTGTTTTCCGTACGGGAACCTGGCGGATGAAAGACTTCAGCAGGTATGGATTCAGCGCCAACGATTTTCGCAAGAATGAACCTGACCTGCCCGGAGCTGATGAGGCCGTCGATAATGCTGTTTACGACATTGATAACTTCCGGGCCGCGTCGATGAAGTGATAGTCAGCGGTGTAAATGAACAGACGTGAACGGGCAACTGTGGGTGTGACGTAGGAGATTACAAGGTGTCTGAACGGAAACTGGCAGGCTTATTGTTATCGTTGTGTGTAACGGTGTCCGTGTGTTCGGCGGGCAGGATACCGTCGCGGATCGGCAAGTGGCGTGTGGAGGTGGGGCCGGCTGGGAATGAGTTTTATCAGGCGGCCCAGAAAAAGGAAGACAAACCGAAGCCTCCGTCGGAGACCGTGTTGCGTCACACGGGGATATTTGTGCCTCATATAAAGGTGACGGACTGGGAGTTTGATGACGGTGAGTACGAAATCCGCTGCGAGCGAGGTAATGAGGAGTACAGGTTTAACGTGACGGCGGAGGGTGAGCTGACCGAGCTGCAATACAAAAATGACGAAGTGGACATTGAAGAAGAGGCGGACAAGCTGGTGCTGCGAGGGACAAAGAAGAGTATCGCATTGGCCGAGGTTCCGAAGAAGGCGTTGGCGACGCTGGCCGAGGCCTACCCGAACGTAAAGGCAAGCAAGGCCTGGACAGCCGAGACGATAGCGGGGCCTCGGTACGTTTTAGAGATTGCGGAAATGGCGTTTTATGCGCGGCCGGACGGTCAGATTCAGGCGGGCAGGCGGATTGATGACGGCGGGCTTGATGAAATTTACCCGCCGAGCAGAGCGAAAAACAAGAAAGCGTTCAAGGCTGATCTTGAGAAGCTTCTTGGGCCATACCGGGAAAGATTCAACTTCGAGAATCAGATAAAGAGGCTTGGCAAAGACCCCAGAAGTGCGGACGGCAGCTACCGTTATGTGGTTATGGGTGACAGCCGGTCGCAATGGGCGCTATGGTCGAGTATGGTCAAACACATCGACAGCCTCGAGCCAAAGCCGGCCTTTGTCATTAATTCGGGCGATATTGTGGCCAAGGGGCATATCACAGAGTTTCGAGATTATTATATACCCCCCCTTCTGAAAACAGATATTCCGCATTTTGTGGCAATCGGCAATCACGAAACCGGCGACGATGACATGGCACGCGAATTCAGGTACCTGTTAGGCGAAAACTCGCTTAATTATTATTTCGACTACGCGAAAGCCAGATTCGTATTTTTCGATAATGCTTCGGACGCAAGCTCCCCACAAGAGAGTCTCAAGTGGCTGGATAAGACTCTTGCAGAAACGCCGAAAGGGCATCACAAGTACGTGACTGCCCACAAGCCGCCCAGCACCATCGAGAAGTGGGCTTATCACGCCTGGGATGATGAAGAGTCAAAGACCTTTACGGATTTGATGACCAAACACAAGGTTTCGGAGGTCTATCTGGGGCATATTCACGCATACTCGACCGCAAAGTTTGGCGGCGTCCAGTACACGCTCAGCGGCGGCGGCGGCGCAGGTCTGCACGACCGGTACGGCCCCGGGGGCAACGTCCACCACTATGTCATCTGCGACGTCACAGCCGACGGCACGGTAAGACAGCAGGTGGTCCGCTTCTACGATACGGACAAGGAGAGTAAGTGACAAGATAACGTCATGTAGTTGAGCCAATAGGCAGTCAGGAGAATGTGCTTGATACAGCCACGACGGCCCAAGAGTGAAGGCGAGAGTGGCGACTTGAACAGAAATCCGGTAAATGAAAAGGTTCTCAAAGCGTGGCCGCGTTGATAATTGATGCACGTAGGGTATCCGGTTTAGAAACAAGGAAAGGAAAGTTTGATGCTGAGAGTGTTGTCAGTTCTTTTGTGCCTGGCAGTAGTATCTGCTATGGCGACGTCGGCGTCGGCGGAGCTGTTTGATGATTTCAGCGGCGAGCAGCGTGGGAGCTGGGCGCCGGCTCGCTGGTGGGATGATTATGCCTGCCGGGGACAATTCATTGTGCCGGGCAATAAGGCGCCGAAACTCGATGTGGCATTTTCGCGGGCGCAGCGGGCCGCTGAAATCAACGCAGCGGGCGGTTTTGTTATTGAGGTTGATGTGGTCGAGATACGCGAGGGCAGCGCGATAATAGGCATCGGGTCGGGCGAGGTTGAGAATGCGGCGGTGGCGGTGGTGCTGTATGATGATAACTACGCCGGCGAAGACCAGATATATGTTAACGGCAAGTCGTGGAATATCGGTGGCAAGTTTAACGAGGGAGATAAGGTACGCATTGAAGTTGATACCGACGACGTAAGTGGAAGGGACGCGCAGGCAAGTGTGAACGTTGTTGTGGGTGACAGCGAGGTGGTTTGGGATTACGGGTTTCGGTGGCAAAAATCGCCGCTGGGTTTTCATCTTGGCGCCGGGAAGGGCCGGGCGGTTTTTGATAATCTGCGAATAGCGCCGGCTAGTCCGGTCATTGAGTTCGAAAGCACGTCGGCTTCCGGCGCAGAAAGCGACGGTGCGGCGGCGGTGAATGTCGTGCTGAAACACGGTGTTGCGGGCGAGACGTATGCGGTTGACTATGCGGTCACGGGTGGTACGGCAAAGGGGGGCGGAGTTGATTATAAACTCGCGGGCGGGACGCTGAAGTTCGAGGCGGGCCAGAGCAGCAAGACCATTAGTATCGCGGTTGAAGATGACAAGATCGACGAGCGTGATGAGACTATTGAGCTGACTTTATCGAATGCACGAGGAGCTGGCGTGCGGCTGGGGCGGAAATCGAAATACACGTACACGATCACCGGCCGCTGGCCGGAGGTCATGTTCGAGAGCGGATCGGGGACGGTTAGTGAGGATGCCGGCTCGGCAAATGTGAAGGTGCTGCTGTCTCATCCCTGCGAGGACCCCGTCAGGGTGAAGTATGAGGTTGTCGGCGGCACGGCGGCGCGGGGAAAAGATTACCTGCTGACCGACGGCGCCCTGGAATTTGCTCCCGACGAAACGGTGAAGGAAATCAAGTTTGACATTACGGACGACAGCGAGGGTGAGAACTCCGTAAATGAGACGATTATTCTGGCGTTGGCTGAGACGCGGAACGCAACGCCGGGGGCCGTCAACCGGCATGTTCTGGGAATTGTGGACAATGAGCCTGGGATTGAGTTCGACGGCAGTATATGGATGTGCACTTATGATAAGCACACAAAAATGAAGGGGCGCAACGTTCTTTCGCTCAACGAGGCGGGGCAGTTGGAGTGGGTCTCAACCTACGGCGACCTGCTTTTGACGCGACTGCCGCAAAAGAAGGTCAGCGAAGTGGGCGACGTGGCCGAATACAAGTGGCTTTACAAAGGCGAGGGGCAGGACAAAGGTTCATACGTTGAAAATATTTGTGAGCGGTACGGGTCGGGTGACCTGCGGCTTGCAATGCTTGATTCGAACGGGAATCCGTTGTCGATGGACAAGCAGTATGCGCGGAACGATACGATATTCTGCGGGTACAAGGGCTATCAGGCGAGATTGTCGCCTCATGTTCCGACGGACCAAAGGGCGGATAAGTGGGCGATACGCGTGAATCCGAACGGGGACAACTGCCACAGCCCGGTTGACTGGGGGGGTTGCTGGGGCTTTCCGGAATACTTCAACGGTCACGGCGTTCGGGTGGGCGAGTTTTCTCCCATGATAATAAGTATCGAGCGGACAGCCGAGGACACGGTGGCCTTTTCGGTCAGCCTCAATAACGAGAAGCACACTTATGTTGACAAGGACAAGTCGCCGATCGCTTCGGACAAGGAGAAGATGGAAAGCCTTTACGGCGAGGGGAGCTACAATGTTGTGGTTGTTCCGGGCTATCAGCCCAGGAATATCGACACTATGGCGATTTATTTTGCGAACCAGCGGCCATTTGATTTGATAACCTTTGCCGCGATGAAATAGGGTCGCCGGTAAATATGAATTGATAAGCAGGAGATTGAGCATGGGCCAGAAGGTTTCTATCAAAGTCGTTTGCAGAAGCTTTGTAACCTGTTGTGTTGTGTTGTGTGTCTTGTCATCGGCGGCGGCAGGAGCGAAGCTGCTGGACTTTTCCGACTGCGTGGTTGTTGCGCCCGGCTCGCTGAGCAAGGTTGAGCAAAAAGCGGTCGCAGTGCTTCAGGAGGAAATTGAGAAGAGGACGGGCATCAAACCGGCGACGACAGAAAAGTGGCCGGACGGCGACAAGGCCGTAATTGCAGTCGGTCCACAATCTCGTCTAAGCCAGTTCGCGGGTCCTTTCTCGTCGGAACTCAAGAACGTTGCGGTCCCTGGTGACGAAGGATTTTGTTTGATGGTAAAGAGCGAGCCCCGCAAGGCGGCGATTATAGTGGGCAAGGACGAACGCGGGGTGCTTTACGGCATCGGACGGCTGCTGCGGAAGATGGAGCTTCGGGCCGGGAGCATTCAGGCGCCTGATGGTCTTAGGATAGTGACTGCGCCGAAATATATGCTGCGGGGACATCAATTGGGATATCGGCCGAAGACGAATGCGTATGATGCATGGTCGCCGGCACAGTATGACCAGTATATTCGGGAACTGGCGCTGTTCGGCACCAACAGTATCGAGCTGATTCCGCCGGTCAGTGATGATGATTACATGAGCCGGCACATGCAAGACCCGATGCAGATGATGATTCGGCACTCGGAGATTATCGATTCTTACGGGCTGGATGTGTGGATATGGTATCCGAACGTGGGCAAGGACTACGTCACAGAGGCGGGAATCAAGAAGGAGCTGGCGGAGCGTGAGGAGGTTTTCAAGAAACTAAAACGCATCGACCACATATTGGTTCCGGGCGGGGACCCCGGGCACCTTGATCCGGAGGTGTTCTTTCCGTTGATGGACAGGGTTGCGCCGGTGTTGCAGAAGTATCATCCGAAGGCGAAGATATGGGTGTCGCCTCAGGCGATGCAGCCGACGCGGGAATGGCTGGCATCGTTTTACGAGTACGTTAACAAGAAGCCGAAGTGGCTGGGCGGTGTGGTGTTTGCTCCGTGGATCAAGACCCCCCTGCCGGACATGCGAAGGATTGTGGCTAAGGATATTCCACTGCGTCGGTATCCGGATATTACGCATAACGTTGCGTGTCAGTATCCGGTGAAAGACTGGGACCTTGCTCTGGCGCTGACGCTTCATCGCGAGTGTTTCAATCCGAGGCCCGTGGCGATGAAGACGATTCACAACGCCCTTGACGAATACGCATGCGGTTCGCTGACCTATTCGGAAGGTATCAACGACGATATCAATAAGTTCGTCTGGGGCGATCAGGACTGGGACCCGGGGACATCGGTGATTGAGACGCTTCGTGATTACGGCCGGTTTTTTATAAGCCCTGATTTTAGTGATGAGCTTGCGCAGGGTTTCATGGCCCAAGAGCGGAACTGGGAGGGGCCGCTGGCGGTGAACGACCAGGTGGATGCCACTTTGGCTCAATGGAAGGACCTGGAGAAGAAGGTCGGGCAGAAGGTACTGGACAATTACAGATTTGAGATGGGGCTGATACGGGCTTATTATGATGCGTATATCAAGCGGCGGCTGATACATGAGACCGAGCTGGAACAGGAGGCACTGGAGGCGTTGAGGGCGGCGTCCGAGCGTGGCTCGCTTGAGGCCGTTAATAAGGCGGAAGAGATTCTGCGAAAGGCCAGGACCGAACCAGTTGCGGCGGATTACAAAAAGAAGTGCGAGGAGTTGGCGGATTCGCTTTTTAAGAATATCGGCAGTCAGCTTACGGTGAACAAGCACGGAGCACAACATCGCACGCGCGGGGCCTTCATGGACGGCATCGATGAGCCGCTTAACAACGCCGGCTGGCTGTTTGCGCAGTTCAGAAAGATTCGAGCCGAGCAGGATGAGGCGGCAAGACTACAGGCAATAGATGAGGTTGTCAACCGCACGAATCCGGGCCCCGGCGGGTTCTATGATAACATGGGTTCGCCGTCGAGCATGAAGCGGATAGTGAATACGGTTGCGTGGGAGGACGACCCGGGGACGCTGCGTTCGCCGCGAATCGCTTTCTATTACAGACACGAGTCGGAAGACGAGGAGTTTCCTCTTGCGTGGAAGAACCAGGTCGGAACTATTTACGAGACGCCGCTGAGATTATCTTATGACAACCTTGACCCCGAGGCGAGTTACTCGGTGCGGGTGACTTATACGGGCCGGCGGGGCAAAATGGTGCGTTTGTACGCGGACGATGTGTACAAGATTCACGATTTGATTGAAACGGGTGACCCGCCGATTCGCCAGTTCAAGGTTCCGAGAGAGGCCACGGCGGATGGGCATCTGGAATTGATATGGAGCTGCGGCGAGGGGCAGCGAGGGTCTCAGGTGGCGGAGATTTGGCTGATAAAGAACAGGGATTGAACGAGACAGTAGCGGTTTTAGTAACAGGACAAGAGCGAAAGGACGGCAAGTATGAACGGCAAGGAATTGATCGAGGCACTGCACAGCGGCAAACGGATATACGGCACGCTGATTATTTCGACGTCGCCGAAATGGGTGGAGGTGATGCGGGATTTGGATATCGATGTTGTCTTCATCGATACGGAGCATATTCCGATGGATTGGGACAAGCTTGGATGGATGTGCCATACCTTCAGAGGTTTGGGTATGGCGCCGATAGTACGCATCCCGCGGCCTGACCCGTTCGAGGCGTGCCGTGTGCTGGATATGGGAGGGGTGGGGGTCGTTGCGGCCTACATGGAGACGGCCGAGCAGGTGAATCAACTGCGCAGTGCGCTGAAGCTTCGTCCGTTCAAGGGCAAGAGGCTCGAGGACATACTGGCAGGCAAAGTGAGGCTCGAAGGTAAGGTTGCGGATTTCGTCGCAAAAAAGAACGAAGGGCAGGTCCTGCTGGTGAACATCGAAAGCGTTGCTGCGATTGAGGCGCTGGATGAAATTCTGGCGGTACCGGGCGTGGACGGGTTGATGGTTGGTCCCAGCGACCTTTCATGCAGCCTGGACATTCCGGGGCAGTTCGACCATCCGCTGTTTGCCGAGGCGATGCAGACGATAATCGACAAGGCGCGGGCGAAGAACGTCGGAGTGGGCTGTCACAATCTGCCTCGGGTGGACCAGGAAATCAAGTGGGGCAAGGCGGGGCTGAATATGATTTTGCGGCGTGCGGATATGACGCTTTTCAGGCGTGCGCTGGACGAGGACCTGGGCAAGATTCGTGAAGCCCTGGGAGACGAGCCCGTGGAGAAGAAAGGGCGTGAGGTCACGCTGTGAGGTGCGGGACGGACATGAAGGATTTTCAGGGGAGTCGATTATGGAATTAGCAAAGCGTTTGTCGAAACTTGGAACCGAAACGGCGTTTGCGGTCTCCGCCGAAGCGGCAAGACATGTCGCACAAGGCAACAGGGTATATCCTTTCCACCTCGGAGATATGAATATCAAGACTCCGGACAATATTATCGAAGCCACTTACAGAGCGATGAAGGACGGGAAGACGGGGTATTGTCCGAATTACGGTATCGCGAAGCTGAGGGAGCTTCTGGCGGAGGACATCAATCAGAGCCACGGGACCAATTACACGATAGACAACGTGGCCATTCAGCCGGGCGGCAAACCGACGATAAGCAAGTTTTTCATGGCGATGATGAACGCGGGCGATGAGGTTCTGTATCCGAATCCGGGCTATCCCATTTATGAGTCGCAGATTGAGTTTCAGGGTGGTATAGGGCTGCCTTATACTTATCATGAAGGAAAGGAGAACTTCGAGCTGGATATAGATGGGATCGAGAAGAAGATTACCCCGCGGACGAAGCTGATTGTGGTAAACGACCTTCAGAATCCCACGGGCGCCGTGGCATCACGGCAGGAGTTGGAGGCGCTGGCGGATGTAATCAGGCGACACAATCTTTTTGTGCTTTGCGACGAGGCCTATTTTGATATTCGCTACGGAGGCAAGTCCCTTTCGCTGGCGTCCCTTCCGGGGATGGCGGAGAGATGTCTGCTGCTGTACACGTTCAGCAAGAAGTTTGCGATGACCGGCTGGCGGCTGGGGGCGAGTATCGGTCCGAAGGAAGTGATTGACGCGATAGCGAAGCTCAACGTGAACGACGAATCATGCTCCAATCATTTCATTCAATACGGCGCGATAGAAGGGCTGACGGGCGACCAGTCGGGGCCGAGAAAAATTGTCGAGACGCTGCGGGGGCGACGGGACATGGCCGTTGCGATGCTGAATTCCATCGACGGCGTCAGATGTTTCAGGCCCAATGCGACTTTTTATCTTTTCCCGAACGTGACGGACGTGATGAAGCGTAAGGGCTTCGATGATTACGGGCGGTTTCGCCAGGCGGCGCTTGAAGAAACAGGGGTTTCTTTCTGCACGCGGCTGCATTTCGGCAGGGCGCTGCCGGGCGAGTCAGAGTTGTATATCCGCTTTGCCTACTCAGGAATCGACGTCGGCGATATCGAAGAAGGACTGACCAGGTTCAAGGAATGGCTTGAGGGTTAGAACAAGAGTATTGTGGTGATATGTTTTCGAGAAGTTATTTTTGATGCGAGCGCAGTGACAGATTAGTACCTATTTGGAAGATGTTCGAGGATGACTGTTAAGCAACTTCAATCTGCGGCACGCAGGATGCGAGCGTATGATATTCTGGCGATTCATTGTGCCGGTTCGGGCCATCCGGGCGGGACGCTTTCGATCATGGATATAGCCGCTGCGCTGTATCTGGAGGTGATGAAACATAATCCCGACGACCCCGGCTGGCAGCATCGCGACCGCTGTATATGGTCGGCGGGTCACAAGACGCCGGCCTTGTATGTGGCCCTTGCGACCACGGGGTATTGCATAATGGAGGATGTAATTACGCAACTGAGAAAACTCGACAGTCCCTTCGAAGGTCACCCGCATTGGCTCAAGCTGCCCGGCGTCGAAGTCTCGACCGGCTCGCTTGGGCAGGGCCTCGGCTTTGCCGTCGGTCAGGCGCTCGACGCCAAGGAGCGCGATCTCGATTACACAACCTACTGCATCTTAGGCGACGGCGAGCACGATGAGGGCAGTGTGTGGGAAGCGGTCATGGCGGCGGGCCATTTCAAACTGGACAACCTTGTTGCCATTGTGGACAAGAACGGGCTGCAGATTGACGGCCCGACGAAGCAGGTAATGGACATCGACCCCCTTGACGAAAAGTACAAGGCATTCAACTGGCACGTCATTACGATTGACGGCCACGATATGCAGCAGATACTCGACGCTTTGAAGCGCGCTAAAAAGAACAAAGGCAAGCCGACGTGCATCATAGCCAAGACGATAAAAGGCAAGGGCGTCTCATTCATGGAAAATGAAGCGGGCTGGCACGGGGTGGCGACAAAAGGCCGGGAGCAGCTCGACAAGGCGCTGGCGGACATCGGGGCGGAAGAAGTCACCAAGGAATTTGTTGACAGGATGCTGGCTTTATCCGAGGAAATTAAACAACGAAATGAAAAACAAACGATGGCTATGCTTGCGAAGTTTTCGCGCGACTATTGGTGGAACAGCGAAGGGCAGATGAAAGTGCAGATGGACCCGACACGAATGGGATTCGGTCGTGCGCTGGATGAGATTGGCGAAGACGAGCGGTTGTGTACACTGCACGCCGATATTTCCGGCAGCATAAAGATTACGGATTTCGAGGCCAGGCATCCGGAGCGCAAGTCGCGGGTGTACAGTGTGGGTATCGCCGAGCAGAATATGGTCGGCGTCGCGTGCGGGCTGGCCCGGAACGGGCGAATTCCCATCGCAGGCACGTATGGGGTTTTTGCGGCCGGGAGGTGCTGGGACCAGTTGCGTACGACGGCCTGCTACAGCAATCTGAATATCAAGATGGCCGGCGCGCACGGGGGCATCTCGGTAGGTCCGGACGGCGCGACGCATCAGGCGCTGGAAGATATAGCGCTGATGAACATTTTGCCTAATATGCACCTTGCGGTTCCCGCCGATTCTGTGGAGACCAAGAAAGCCGCCAAGGCGATCATTCTCGATGTTGTCGGGCCTGGTTATATTCGTTTTGCACGCGAGGCGACGCCGGTAGTAACCACCGAGGACACGCCGTACGAATGGGGTGTTGCGAACGTCATACGGTATCGTGGTCGAAAACCGAGGTTTGTGGATGCGTTCGAGACGGTTCTTTCGACACAATACGAGAACGAGAACGAACAGATCGCGATTATCGCTTGTGGACCTATGGTCGCCGAGGCCATGCGTGCAGCGTACATTCTCAAAGCCGAATATGATTTGGAGGTGCGTGTAATCAATATGCACACAGTCAAGCCTCTCGACCGTGCTGCCATCAAGGCGGCTGTGAAAGAGATAGGCGTTATTGTCACTGTCGAGGAGCACCAAACGGGCGGCTTCGGGTCTATCGTTGCGGCGGCGGCCTGCGAGGAGAAGAAATTCGATGAGCCGCTCAAGATGGACATGCTCGGCGTTGACGACCGTTTTGGACAATCGGCGCCGCCGTGGCAGCTCTTGAGAAAATTCGGCCTGACGGCCGAGCATATTGTGCAGCGGGCCCTGGCATTATTAAAGGGAACACATACCCGTAAACATACAGAACCACGAGTAAGGTCTTGATTGGAGAAAGGATGAATGATGAACAAGACGATGATTACAGCAGTGCTGGCATTTTGTTTTGTCGGGGCGGCGGGCGTTGAGGCAAAGATGCCGCCGCCGATAGAGCAGTGCGCGTCGGAGCCGATCAAGTACGTGGGCGGGGCAAAATGCGATAAGCATTATTATGACGGGAGGCTTCGTTATGCGATTGGGGTTCACAACTATCAGGCGATGCGTGCGAACCGCACCAAGCCGTCGGAAGGCGGGACGGTGGGCTGGACTTACAACCATCAGCCTTATTTATGCTATTGGAAGGGTCGTTTCTATCTTGAGTACCTGAGCAATCTCACCGGCGAGCACGTGCCTCCGGGGCGGACGCTGCTGATGACTTCCGATGACGGCCTGCACTGGTCGAATCCGAGGGTATTGTTTCCGAAATATGCCCTTCCGGAAATTAACGGCGACTATCCGGATATCGGGCACGCGGAGCTTCCGGCGGGCACTTTTTCCGTGATGCACCAGAGGATGGGGTTCTACGTTGCGCCCGACGGAAGGCTTCTGTCGCTGGCGTTTTACAGTTTCTGCCCAACGCCGTTCAGAGGTCCTAACAATGGTCAGGGTCTCGGCAGGGTTGTGCGCGAGGTCCATGAGGACGGGACATTCGGACCAATCTACTTCATCAGGTACAATCGTCACGCCGGCTGGAACGAGAAGAACACGAATTATCCGTTCTACAAAGAAAGCGCCGACAAGGGTTTCGTCAAGGCGTGCGACGATCTTCTGGCAAACAAGCTGATGACCCAGCAGTGGCAGGAGGAGGATATGGCCGATGACGGTTTCTTTGCCACCGGCGTCGATGACGCATTAAAGGCGTTCAGCTGGTGTCACAGGCCCGACGGTGTGGTGGTAGGAGTATGGAAGAACCAGAAGTCGGCACTCAGTGCTGATGACGGCAAGACCTGGACCAAAATTGGAGAGAACAAGTCACTGATGACATGCGGCGCCAAGACATGGGTGCAGAAGACCGATGACGGCCGTTACGCACTGGTCTATAATCATTCGGCTACCGAAGCAAACCGCTTTCCGATGACGGTAATGACCAGCGACGATGCACATATCTTCGACGGGCTGCTCTGCCTTAACGGTGAATGTCCTCCGATGCGGTTCTTCGGCATGCACAAGAATTACGGGACGCAGTATTTCCGCGGAATCGTCGAAGGCAACGGGAATCCGCCGGGGGACCAGATGTGGAACACGTACAGCGTGAACAAGGAGGATATATGGGTTTCGCGGACGCCGGTGCCGATTCGCGGGACGGTCGATACGCATTTCTCTCAGGATTTCGAGGGGGTCGCGAAGGCGTCGGACCTTTCGATGTGGAATCTTTATGTGCCGCAGTGGGCGCCGATATCGATCGTGGATGACCCCGCCAAGAGGGGTAACAAGTGCCTGGAGCTTCGCGATGAAGAACCCTACGATTACGCGATCGCTCAGAGAGCTTTTCCGGAAAGCAAGAAGGTAACTGTAGAGTTCAGGATATATATAGACAAGGGCGGCAGCAGTTTCCTTTACGTCGAGGTTCAGGATAAATCAGGCTACAGACCGATGTCCCTTCGGCTCGACGATCAGTTTCTTATGATGGACAGGGGCAATGTGGACCCTGATGCGATGCCAATCAAGGTCGGCAAATGGTATCGGGTAAAGATGGAGCTGGATTGCGGCAAGAAGGAGTACGCTCTTTACGTGGACGGAAAAGAGATTCATGATAACATCGAGTTTGCGCGGACCGACAAGGTTGACAGTGTCGAGAGGCTTGTTTTCCGCACCGGGCCGTGGCGGGGCGATGTGCGACAATTTATCCTCGAACGTGAGCCTGCAACGAAGGCGATTTTTATCGAAGACCTGTATGGCACGGATGACAGGTCGCCCGGGAGTATATATCTGATTGATGACGTTAAGACGCAGGGACAATAGCGTCCTGAAAAGGTAATGAAACGGCCGGTGTGTAAACGTGTATATACATCTTCAATTTTGGGGCCGCTCTGGAAAAGTGAGCGGCCAGAAAATGTTTTCTGAGGGTCAGATTCGTGACTGATCAGGATTGACCACTCAAAGTTACAGGGGCCCTACATATAATTGCAAAGGAGCAAAAAATGAAAAGACTCAAGACTATCGTGGTTTGTTGTTTCGCGGCGCTATTCTTTTCGGTGACGAACGGCTATGCGAAAGAACCGTCGTCATTCAGGTTCACTCTGACGGGCGACCCGCGGGCGGGGCTGTCGAAGTGGCGACACACGCTCAAACAGATGAAAGCCAGAACCGACGGGAAGTTTGCTTTCCACATAACGGCGGGCGATTACTTCGAAGAGGACCGGAGCACAATGGCATTTGATTTTTACGATGCCCTGAAAGGCGAATTCGGTGACAGTGTGGTGTGGTATCCGGGACTGGGCAATCATGAGCTTAAGGGCGGCGCCATTGATGTTGCCTGGCTCAGGCAGTACTACCGTGACCATTTGATGGGCAAAGTCAATCCCGGCCCCAAGGGGTGTGAAGAGACAACGTATTCGTGGGACTACAAGAATGCGCACTTTGTCCAGCTCGACATGTACTATGACGGGACCAAACGTGATAAGGACGGGGTGTTCAGCGACTTACTGTATGACTGGCTCGTCGAAGACCTGAACAAGAACACGAAGCAGGTGGTTTTTGTGATTTACCATGAGCCGGCGTTCCCGAATGGCCGAGGAGGCAAGGACAACTCACCTGCCCAGTGGAAGCGTTTTTTGAAATTGCTCAACGACAGAAAGGTTGTGGCCGGTCTGTGCGCACACACGCATACCTACGCCAGATACCAGGTCGAGGGGGACTGGGAGAGTTTCACCTGGGAAGTTGACGCCGGCAACGCGGGGCGAATGAGCCACGGTGACAAGGAGCAGACTTTTGTCGACATAACGGTTTACGAGGACGGGCGAGTGAGATTCGATACGTGGCGGGGACTCGAGGGCGAGGACTTCAAGAAGACCGATTCATGGACGGCCGGGGTTGCCAGGGAGGCGGTTTCAGCGAAGAATTAGCGTGTTTGTTGTCACACGCATATTGTGTAAATATGTTTCTATTAACTTAGTGTGAGGAGACTGTTATGAGCGAGTTATCACGAAGAGATTTTATCAAGAAGACGGCTGCCGGCATTGCGGTACCATCCGTGATTCTGGCCGGGGCCAGGAGAGGGCTTGCTGCGCCGAGCGAGCGTGTTCGGATCGCGGTGATCGGCGTCGGGGGCCAGGGCAGCGGCCATGCCAAGGGCTGGGCCAAGATGGAGGAGACCGAGCTGGTGGCGGTCTGCGATGTTGACCCGGAACATCGCGATAAGGTGGCGAAGGAGACCAACAGCAAGCCGGTCGAGGATTATCGTCGCATCATGGACGATAAGAGCATCGATGCGGTGAGCATTGCGACCCCCGACCACTGGCACACGCCGGTCGCGCTGGCGGCGCTGGTTGCTGGCAAGCACGTCTATGTCGAAAAGCCGTGCTGCCACAAGATCTGGGAAGGCAGCCTGCTGGTCAAGGCGGCGAAGGAATTCGGGCTTTGCGTGCAGCACGGTACGCAGTACCGCGGCAACGATGACGCCATCGAAGGCATCCGACAGATGCGCGAGGAAGGCGTCATCGGCGAGATGCACATGGCCAAGGCGATCAACCACCAGCGTCGAGACAAGATCGGCCGGGCGCCGGTGACGGATCCGCCGCCGGGCGTGAATTATGACTTGTGGCTCGGATCGGCGCCGGTTCACGGGTTCACGAAGAATCGCTGGCATTACAATTGGCACTGGTTCTGGGACTATGGCACGGGTGACATGGGCAATGACGGCATCCATCAGGTTGACGTTGCGCGCTGGGGCGTGGGCCAGATGTACCCGAAGGCGGCGTTGGTCTCCGGCGGCCAGTTGTGGTATGACGACGACCATGAGACGCCAGATACACAAACGATCGTGTTCGAGTACGACGGCTGCCACCTGATTTTCGAGATGCGGCTGTGGACCGACTACAAGCTGGAAGGCCATGACAACGGCGTGATTTTCTACGGCACGAAGGGCAAGATGGAAATCGGCCGCAAGGGCTGTCATGTCATCGTTGATGGTGACAGCAAGAAGATCGAAGGCAAAGGCAACAGCGGTGGTATCCGCGGCAATTTCATCCAGTGCATCAAGGCGAATGATCCGTCGAAGCTGCTGGCCCCCATCGACGAGGGGTTTGCCTCCGCCGTGCTGTGCCATATCGGCAATATCGGCGTGCGGCTGGGCGGCGCCCGTCTGGAGTACGACGGCAACAACCACCGGTTCATCAACAACGACGAAGCCAACAAGTACGTCAAGGGCGATTACCGCCAGGGTTATGAACTTGCATATACCGGCTAAATTGTTTTGTTCTGCCGGTCAGACTGTAAGGACATCCGTTCGGCTGCGACGGCACGGTGTCGCCGCAGCCGGACACTGTCCTTGTGTGAACCTTTGGTCCTGAAGGGAGGAGCGTACAGCCTCCCCAGGCTTATAATGTGTTTTGCTGCGCTGTTCGACCTCACAGAGACAGCCAGTTAAGGAGAAGGATTCTTATGAATATGGAAAAGATGAGCACCTGCTTAAGTCTTAGTTTGACGACTATGCTGTTGTTTTGCCCTTGTGCGTCGGCGCTGAAAAAAGACTCAGCGGGTGCTCGGAACAGCGGATACAGGCAGGGGCTCGTCGGGGCGTGGTATGAGGGCGACGATCTTACAAGAGTCGGCGACGGCATGAAAATATCGAGTCTTGAAGAAACATGGGGCGCTAATCACGGGCAAGGAAACGACTGGTCCGGTCAATGGGTGGGCTTTATTACCGCGCCGGTGACGGGCGAGATCACTTTCTATGGTGAATCCAATAAGGAATTTATCGTTGAGATAGCGCAGAAGAAAATCATCCACATCCAAGACAATAAGGGACAAAACAGCGGGTCAGTTGAAATGGAAAAGGGCAGAAAGTACTCTGTCAACGTCAAGTATCTGCAGCATACCGGCGGGACGGGCCATTTCAGAGTGATGTGGAGCTGGTCGGGGAAGGAAAAGGTACTGGTTCCATCGGAGACTCTTGGCTTCACTGCCGAACAGGCCGAGCACTGGAATTATATCGAGCAGCCTGACCCGGCTGCGTTTGATTTTGGCACTCTGAAGACAATCCCGGTTGAAAATTACTTAGCATACAGTGAGCCAGGCAGATTCGGGGGCTGGCCTGCAAATAACGGCGTATGGATATGGGGCAATGAGATAGTCGTAGGCCTCGAACAGGGCTACCATGATCCGCAGCCGGGCGGAGGCCACGCCATTCGCAGGGACAAGCCTCAGTTGAATGTGTTGTCGCGAAGTCTTGACGGAGGTGAGACCTGGAAGCTCGAAGACCCGGATAATTTTGTTGATGACGACGTTGACGAGGATGAGCACGTAAAGGATTGTCCGGGAGTGGATTTTGCGCATCCCGATTTTGCTATGAGAGTTGGCGGGAGCAGGTTCTTCGTATCTTACGATCGGGGCAGGAATTGGGAGGGACCTTACCGAGTGGCCATAACAGGCAAGAACGTGGGAAGGCTTACCTCGCGGACTGATTATATTGTAAAGGGACCAAAGGAATGCCTGGTGTTCATGTCGGCTGAGACTGGAGTGGTCGAATCGAACTATCAGGACAGGGCGTTTTGCGCACGAACCACCGATGGCGGCAAGAGCTTCGAGTTCCAGGGGTGGATGACGCATGATGTTGAGGTGCGTTCTGTTATGCCGTCAACTGTTTACGTCGGCGACAAGCATCTGGTCTCTGTGATGCGGCGCAAGCATGAGCAGAAATTCGAAGGTCGTCCGTCGGTTACGAAAAACTGGATCGAAGCGGCGGAATCGAAGGATGACGGCAAGACGTGGGTGAGTCTCGGCAAGGTGGCCGATACCGATCTCGGTGACCGCAACGGCAATCCGCCGGCCATGGTAAGACTCAAAGACGGTAGACTCTGTGTTGCCTACGGGTACAGGGCTTTCCCGTACGGTATCCGGATTAAGCTGAGCAGTGATAACGGCAAGACGTGGAGTGATGAGATTGCCCTTCGTACCGACGGCGGGACGTGGGACCTTGGTTATCCGCGCATGGTGCAAAGGCCTGACGGGAATGTCGTTACCATTTACTACTTCAACACACCGCAGGTCCCTGCCCAGCATATTGCGGCGACAATTTGGGATCCAAAGGAAGTAAAGTAGCGTCCATTCAATTCAGGAAAGGAGACAGTCATGAATCGCATTATCGTTTTGACGGGGGCCGTTTTGACCATGTGGCTTGCGGCATTTGCGGGCGCGCAATCGGGGTTTAACGTGCCTGGTCTGGCTGGGACTCTTTTTGAAGGGTGTGATTTTACAAGCCCTGCTGACGAAACCTTTTATCTGCGCAACGTTGACCACGAGTGGGGCAGGGACCACGGCTACGCGTGGTCGGCACGCTGGGCAGGTTTCATCGAGGGACCTCTCAGCGGAGAGGTTACGTTCAATGCGGTAGTCACCGACGGGCTGCGGCTGAAGATCGGCGACAGCATTGTAATCGACGGTTTCGCCAAAGACAGCACTCGTTCCGGCAAGGCGGTTATGGAAAAGGGAAAAAGGGTCCCGGTAATTCTCGAATTTATCTCGCTCCGGGGCAAGGCCGAGCTTCATCTATATTGGCAATGGGAGGGCCATCCGCAGACTATCGTGCCCCAAGAGGCGTTGAGCCATGACCTGTTGGAATCGGTCGACACTTCGCAGACGGGCTGGCCGGGCGGGAATGTCGTATTGCCCGAGATCGAAGCTCCTCCGGACCAGGAACATGAGTGCGTGATCAAGCATGTAGTAGTCTACGACGAGCCCGGACGATATGCGGGCTGGCCGTCCAATGGGGGCTTCTGGATGTGGGGTGATGAGATGGCGGTGGCTTTCGAATGTGGTTGGTTCGAGGACAAACCCGATGAAATGGACGGGCACGCGAGGGACAAAAGCAGGCCGAACGAAGACTTCGTAGCCCACAGCACTGACGGGGGCCTGACCTGGACACATAAGAAATATGATATTCTCAGCCACAGTGATAATCTCCTGCCTTGCCCTGGGGGCGTCGATTTTACGCATCCGGACTTCGCGCTCAAGTGCCAGGGAAAACGGTTCTACTATTCCTACGACCGGACCAAGACCTGGAACGGCCCTTTCAAGCTGAATGTGTCGTCGCTTCCCGGGGGGGACGAGAAAATGGATTCCCGCACGGTTTACCTTGTCAACGGCAAGACCGATTGCCTGGCGTGCTTCAATGTAGATCACGGCAACAGAAATGACCTGGCATTTTGTGCGCGGACAAGCGACGGCGGCAAGTCGTTTGATTTTGTCGGCTGGATATCGCCCGAACCTGCGAAGGTTCCGAAATACGAGCGGTGGTTCATATTCTCGAGCGCGAGACTCGCAGACAATCACCTCCTTGGCGCACTTCAAAGAAAATATAACAATCGAGAAGCAACGATCAAACGTCTTAACTGGATTGATGTGTACGAGTCTCTCGACAACGGCAGAAGCTGGAGATTCCTGAGCAAGGTGGCGGACACGGATGTTGTCAACAGTGATTTCAACGGCAACCCGCCGAACATTTTGAAGCTGGCGGACGGCAGGCTCTGCGTGACGTACGGCTTTCGCGGCAAGCCTTTTGTGATGTGCGCTCAATTCAGCAGCGACAAGGGCAAGACCTGGAGCAAACCGGTTATACTCCGCAGTGGTGCTCGAAACTGGGATTTCGGGTACCCGCTTTCGCTACAACGACCGGACGGGCGGGTCGTCACCGTTTATTACTTTGCCACGCCCGACAACCGAGACCAGTTCATCGCGGCGACTTTCTGGGACCCAAGCAAAGTGAAGTAATTTTTTTTACAATTATGGAGGAGTGAGGTGATGTTCAAGAGGATGGCTTTGATGTTGCCTGTAATTATTATGGGTTGTGCGGTATCTGCCGGCGTCCGGGCTGATAAGCTCAAACCGGGCGAAGCGAATCAAATAGTGCCTGCGGAGGCTCTCAGTTATGATCCGGCGGAGGTGGGGGATACTTCTAAGGAAGGTATGCCGGGCGATAGTGCCGAATTTGGCGATGTTGAGAGGCCCCCTGCCGGCCCCGAGCACGAGTGCGTGGTCGAGCACGTGGTGGTTTATGATGCGCCCGGGCGCTACGCGGGCTGGCCGGCCAACGGCGGGTTGTGGATATGGGGCGATGAGATGGCGGTGGCTTTCGAGTGCGGCTGGTTCAAGGACAAGCCTGACTGGCAGGACGGCCACGCCAGAGACCGAAAGAGGGAGAACGAGGATATTGTCGCGCGAAGCAGCGACGGAGGTTTGACCTGGACTCATAAGAAATATGACATCATGGGCGGCGATGACGGCATACGGGACCTTGAGGAAGCGATGGATTTTGACAATCCCGGTTTCGGATTCAAGTGTCAGGGCGAGAGGTTTTACTATACTTATGATCGCGGCAGGAACTGGTTCGGGCCGTACAGGGCGAGAATAACGGGACTCGCCGGGGCCGATGATGATATGGAATCTCACACGTGCTACATTGTCAATGGCAGGCATGACGGTTACTTCTTCTTTGGGATGGAGCCGGATGGTGCGGAGGACCGTTTCTATTGTACGCGGACTACGGACGGGGGCAGGACGTTCGAGTTTCTGGGCTGGATATCGCCGCCGCTGGATAAGGCCCCTAAGTACGAACGGTGGGCGGTTTACTCGGCGGTCAAGGTTTCGGAAGGACATTTGATTGCTGCGCTTCGCAGGAAGATTGACAAGAGCAGCGGGCGGGTCAAACGGCTCAACTGGATTGATGTCTATGAATCGAAAGACGCCGGCAGGACATGGAGCTTCCTGAGCAAAGTCTGCGATACGGATGTCCCCAACAGCGATTTCAACGGCAATCCGCCGAGTATTGTAAAGGTTAAGGACGGGAGATTAGCAGTGACATACGGCTTTAGGGGCAAGCCCTGTGTGATGTGTGCGAAATTAAGCAGTGACAACGGCAGGACGTGGAGTGAGCCTGTTATTCTTCGGACGGGCGCTCGCAACTGGGACTTCGGGTATTCGCGTTCGCTCCAGAGGTCCGATGGGAAGGTCATTACCGTGTATTATTGGGCGACGCCCGAGCATCGCAATCAGTACCTGGCGGCGACGATATGGGAGCCGTCAAAGGTTAAATGATTTGAATCGTATTACTTTTTCATCTTTTAAGGAGTAGAGCAATGTTGAAGAAAATTTTGATGGCAGCATTATTGATGGTTGGAGGTTTGTTGGTCAGTTCCGGTGCGTATGGAGCGGATTTCAAGCCGGGTCTTGTGGGGACTTATTTCAATAATCGGGACTTTTCAGGTGCGGATAAAAGGGTGGATATTCTGCCTGACGTTGACCGGGAATGGGCCAAGAGCCGGGGCACCGACTGGTCGGCGAAATGGCAGGGCTTTATCGAAGGACCGACGGCCGGCCAGGTCAAGTTCTTCGTGGATGTCAAGGACTCGTTTCAGCTAAATATCGACGGCCAGGTGGTAATCGACGGTCTCGATGAGAGCGGCTCGCGGGAGGGTGAATTCATGATGGAAAAGGGGAGGAAATATCCGGTTGAGATTCTCTACATATCTCTTCACGGGCAGGCAAAGATGCATCTTTACTGGCAGTGGGCCGGGCAGCCAAAGGTAATCGTGCCGACGACGGCAATTAGCTATGATGCGAGCAGGCTTCCCAAGGATGCGAAGCTGTTCGACTACAATACGAGGCCGTCGGAGGATGGCGACAGCGGTCCGACGGGTTTCGATGCGGAGCTGCCTGCTTTTACGGGGGGTAATCCGCCCTACGCCAATACGGACTATCTTGATGGTCAGTTCAGACCGGCGGTGGGCGTCCATAATTTCGAGGTTATCCGCTGCAATAGGACGCACCCGGAACTCGTCACGGAAGAGGTGCCGAATTTCCCCGGCTCGGGTTTTGCAAATACGGGGTTTACTTACAATCACCAGCCGATGCTGTGTTATTGGCAGAATAAGTTATGGGTACTCTATCAAAGCGGTCCGGTACACGAACACCAGCCGCCCTGCTATGCTCTAATTACATGGTCGGAGGACGGCAGGAACTGGCGCACGCCTCAAACGCTCTTTCCGGCGCAGAAGTTTCGTAACAGGAAGAAGGACAATGAGGAGCAGTACAGCATCTCGCACCAGCGCATGGGGTGGTATTTGGCGCCGAACGGAAGGTTGATAGCGTGCGCGTTCTATGGAATGCTCGGTGCGCCGAACGACGGCAAAGGTATTGGCAGAGCAGTCAGGGAAGTGAAGGGTCCGGGTAATTACGGCCCCATCTACTGGGTCAGATACAACAAGTATCAGGGTTACGGCCCCGAGAATTCTCCCCATTACCAGTACTACAAAGAGGCCCCGGACAAAGGTTTTGTAAAGGCGATTGATGCCCTTCTGGCAGACAAGCTTATGGTGCAGCAGTGGTACGAGGAAGACCGTGACAATGAGGGCGGTTTCTTCTCCTTCGCCGGCGGCAACGTCCGTTATGCCAAGGCGTTCGACTGGTACTATCTGCCCGACAACAGGATTGTGGGCATGTGGAAATGGAAGAAGATGGTTGTTGCTAACAAGTGGGAGCCCGGGCAGATAAGTGAGCAGGGTGAGGGCAAGGATATCTACTACGGCGGCGCCAAGATATGGGGTCAGAAGCTAAGCGACGGCAGATACGCGCTGGTGTATAACCCCGTTAAGAATACGACGTGGCGTCACCCGCTGTCGGTTACGAGCGGCAGCGACGGTATGAGCTTCGATACGTATTTTCTAAACGTGCACGGCGAGACGCCATTGATGCGGTTCGGCGGGGGAAATAAGGACGGCGGCGGCGCGCAGTACGTCCGGGGCATCGTTCCGGGCAACGGCACACCGGCCGATGGCGCTATGTGGCTGACTTACTCATCGAACAAAGAAGATATTTTCGTGACGCGCGTACCCGTACCGATCAAAGGGACGGTCGATAACGATGTCAGCGATAACTTCGAAAACATGAAACCGGGCGGCATTGTCACCAGCTGGAATATTTACAGCGGCGTATGGAATCCGGTGGAAGTGGTCAAGGATAACGGCAATAGCGTTCTGCGCCTGCAGGATAAGGACCCGTATGACTACGCCAACGCAGTCAGGGTATTCCCCGAGACCAGGAAGGCACAGGTATCCTTTGACCTGCGGCCGCAGCAGTTCGGACGTGACAACCTCGAGATAGAGATACAGAACTACAAGGGCCAGCGGCCGGTGCGTATCATCATCGATGGCAAAAACGGCAAGGTGACGGCGAACAAAGGTGAGAGTATGAATGAAGTCGCTTCGCTGACCGCCGGTAAATGGCTCAAGATTGAAATCGACGTTGACACGTCGGCCGGCAAATACGATCTGAAAGTCGACGGCAAGGATGTTGTCTCCGGCGCAGGCTTTGCCGAGAAGCTCGACAATACCGGAAATCCATACAAGTCGAAGTTCACAGTGCCGACTGTGGAACGTATTGTTTTCCGCACGGGAACGTGGCGGATGAAAGACTTCAGCAGGTACGGATTCGGCGCCAACGATTATCGCGAGAACGAGCCTGACCTGTCCGGCGCTGATGAGGCGGTTGCGGAGGCCATATATGATATCGATAATTTTCAGACTGTGACCAGCAGGGGCGGCAACTAAGTGGGATTATTGTTTTGGTTCGGCAGACGAAGATCCGGCATGATTGCCGGCTTGCGCTGAAAGTATGGTCAGAAAAGCTGCAAGATGTTTAAGGTTATAATGATTTTAGTTAGAGAGAGCCGATGTTTCGATAGCCCGACTAAACCATTAGGTTTCTGGATTCCCGCTTTCGCGGGAATGACATTCATTGGCAATGGGCTCTAATTAACTGAAGTTGATATTAGAGACAGGAAAGGAAAGACAATGAGCCCGGGAAAAATCTTCAAGACGTTCTTGGCGGCAGTTGTAATCCATTTTGCGGTCTGTTCATACGCAACTGCCGAAGGTCTGGTGGGCTGGTGGAAATTCGATGAGGGCAGCGGCACGAAGGCGGCTGACTCGAGCGGCAAGGGAAATGACGGCGAGATATTCGGCGTCACTTCCTGGGTGGATGGTTATGTCGGATCGGGTGCGCTGAATGTTACGGGCGGCGGGGTAAAGATTGCCGATAGTCCGCTGCTTCGCCCGCCACAGTTTTCGGTGGCGATGTGGATCAACTTCCAGGAGCAGCAGCTTGCGTATGCCCGTATTTTCGAGAAGGGTAACGACAACCATGAGACCATCAATATCGTGGGCGGTGGTAACAGGATAGACTTCAGTATTCTTGATATGGAGCGTTCAGGGCACGGTATCAACTCCGCCGAGGAGCTGGCCGTCGGCAAGTGGTATCATGTGGCGGCGGTTTATAACGGGACGGAGATGTTGCTGTATATCGACGGCAAAGTCGTTAATAAGGGGACCGTAGGAATGATTCTTCCCTATGCGAGCGTGGGTGAGCCACTGGTCATAGGTAACCGCCCGCCGAATATGGACCGACCTATGAACGCCGTGGTTGATGATATTCAAATGTACGACAGACCGCTGTCGGCGCAAGAGATCTGGGAGCTTTACGCGTGGAAAGGCAAGGATCCTCACATTGCAGCCCTTCCCGACCCGGCCGACGGGGCCACCGATGTTCTGCCTTCGCAGATACTTAAATGGATGGCGGGCAGAGACGCAACATCGCACGAAGTGTATTTCGGCGCTGATTACGAGTCGGTCGCGAACGCGGGCGGCCCTTCGTCCTGGTGTTTCCAGGGTAAGCAGACAGATCAATCCTTTAAGCCGAACAAGCTCGAATTCGGGCGGACTTACTACTGGCGGATCGATGAAATCAGTGAGGGCAAGACATGGAAAGGAGATGTATGGCAGTTTACGGTTATTGACGGCAAGGCGAATAATCCCAGTCCGGATGTGATGCTCAAGAATGCCGAGACCGATGCGAAACTGAGCTGGAGCAAGGGGGCGCTTGCCGAATCGCACGAACTGTATTTCGGGACCGATGAGAACCAGGTGCGAGATGCGACGCCGGCGTCGAAGGTGTATAAAGGGACGTTTGCTCTTGGCAGGGAAAGCTATGACCCGGGCCCGTTGAAAGAGGGTACATACTACTACTGGCGTGTTGACGAGAAGTGTGCCGAAGGGACTGCCAAGGGTGACGTGTGGCGGTTTAGGACAAAAGGCGGCAAGCTGGTGCTACAGGTTGACCTTGCTGTAAAGACGTGCGACAAGAAGGGACTTTATCCGGGCCTTGCAAAACCGGGATGGACGATATGGGCGGCGGACGCGTGGACGGATATGTATATGCACGACTATCAGGTTTTCCCGTTAAAGGCCGACGGCTCGCTTGACGAGGGCGGCATAAACGGCACCGGCGTGACTTTGTGGATGACGACCGGAAACGAGGGCCAGCTTGGTATCGGCGCCAAGGGCGTCTGCCGGGACAACCTCAGCGGTGGAGGATGTCCCAAGGGAACGGCCCAGGGGGACCCCATCGCGAATAGCTGGGCATACGGCGTTGACTGGGTAGGGCCTTATGCAGGTGACTTATTGCTCGTGATCCGGGGTTTGCCTGCGGGTGTTTATGAGCTTTACAGTTATCACAATTTCTGGGAGCCTTGTACGCAAAAGACCCGCAACTGTCTTGACTGTGTATGCGGCATGCCTCCTATGCCTTCTGTTACGGCTAATCCGCTGCCTAAGCAACTTGTCTCCCTGGATGCCAACGGCGTTCCCTTACCAGGCAAACAGAATTACAAAGCGAGGCTGCCGGAAGGGACCGGCAAGGGAGTGAAGTCAATTCAGAATGCTTACAATGTTGCCCCGCAGCATGTTTATAAGGATTCGGAGCTGGTGCCTTCGGTGATCAAGTTCTCAACGGACGGTTCCGATGTGCTGGTGATCTATCAGGCCGACAGGAGCGAGCCGCTCTATCCCGATTGTGCCCGCCCCGACCGGGAAGGCGCGCGCGGTATTCTCAACGCCTTCGAACTTATCCAAGTTGAATAGTGGTGGATGAAAGCGGTAGAGAACTGATAAAGCAAGTTGAATAGCTCTGTTACGGCCGAAAATCGGGTCCTGTGACTTCTGCATCACGGGCCAAGTGTGATTTGATTATGTTCATCAGGGCGAAAGGACTGCAAACATGTGTGAAAAAAAGAAACCTGAAATCGCATCGGTGCAAACGATACTGCTGTTGCTTTGCGGGTATTTTTTACTGGCCGGTACACCCGGATATTCGGCCGATGTACCCATCGAGCATGTAATCGTTTACAAAGAAGGGGGGCATTTTTGCGGCTGGCCCGCAAATAACGGAATATGGAGCTGGGGCGATGAAATCCTGGTTGGCTTTCACCTGGCATACTACAAGGAAAGCGAGAGCCGTCACTCTATCGACCGGGACAAGCCTGCTGAGAGGCTTCTGGCACGAAGTCTCGACGGCGGCCGGTCCTGGACAACCGAACGCCCTGAGATTTTTCAGGCCCGAACGCCGGGCGTGACAAAGGTGTTGGAGCATCCCGATATAGACTTTGCCCACCCTGATTTTGCCATGACGTGCAGAGGTTCGAGGTTCTACGTCTCCTACGACCGCGGCAAGACCTGGCAGGGTCCTTACCCGCTGGGGGACTTCGGACAAAGCAAGATCATGGCGCGAACAGACTATATCGTAAACAGCAAGAACGATTGTCTGTTTTTCCTGACCAGCACGAAGAGAGACGGGGACGAAGGACGGCCGTTCTGTGCGCGTACCCGCGACGGCGGAAAGACAATCGAGTTTGTTTCGTGGATTGCACCGGAGCCGCAGGGATATTCCATCATGCCCTCAACGGTTCGCGTCTCGCCGCAGGGGCTCGTTTCCGCTATCCGCCGGTACGAGCGGGGTGACATCAACAAGGGCTGGATCGAGATTTTCGGGTCCCAAGACGACGGGCAGACGTGGCAATTTCTCAGCAAGGCGGCAGAAACCGGCAGCAAAGGCGGCAACCCGCCGAGCATGGTCCGGCTTGCAGACGGTAGATTATGCCTGACGTACTGCTATCGGTCGGAACCGCAGGGCGTGCGGGCGGTAATCAGCAGCGACAATGGAAAAAGCTGGGGCGACGTAATTCACCTGCGGGACGACGGCCGAACCTGGGACATCGGATATACGGGAACGGTCCAAAGGCCGGATGGCAGGCTCGTGACCGCGTACTACTACACGACCGAACAAAATCGGCAGCAGCATATAGCGGCTACAATATGGAACCCGGCCAAATTCAAATAAGAACTGGATACGCCGTTGACTCGCAACCGCAAAAGAGATGATTAAGGTGGCAATTGCGACAGTTGCAGGGTGTTTGTTGTTCCTGGGATGTAGCTCGCTACCCCCCAGGATGCGGTCTAAAATCGCACCCGTCAAGGCTTCGAATCCGGACCCGCCTGACGGCGCGAGAGCCGTGAGCCCGGATACCAAGCTGAGATGGGCAGGTGAGCCGGGCGTGTACTACACGGTACATTTCGGCAGGAAGTCGCCGCCGCCATTGGCGAGCGAGCAGAGCGCGACCGTGTTTGACCCGGGGCCGCTCGACTGGGGGCAGAGCTATTACTGGAGAGTGGACATCGTCGGCGGCGCCGAAGGCGATATCTGGCGATTTACTACTTTCTGGTACGGCGATCCGGACGGCGAGGAAATGGATGTTTAGAGCCTGTCCGAATAACGCGCGCAAACCAGAAAGCGACGCTGTCATTCTGAGCGCAGCGAAGAATCTCAAGCCCACAGACGGGCTTTGCCCATTCGCCGGCCAGATGTTTCGCTTTGCTCAACATGACAACTCCATACAGGCCAATAGGATAGGCTCTTAGTCTAAGGGCAAGACTCTGGATAAAGGTATGAACTTGTGCGAACACAGCTCCCCGAAAGTCGTAGTTGAAGGCCCATTGTGAGGATTTTGCTGGTTCCAGTACACATATATATGAAGAGACGCCTCACACACTTGCATTTTCAGCCCAAATTTGGTATTTGGAAGAGAAATGGAACTGAGGGGGTCGATTGAGCCCGTTCAAAAACATAATCACACTTGAGGAGTTATAGAACATGAGAATCTTGTCAGCAATTTCATTAGTGGTGATAACCTGTATGTGGGCTGCATCCGCTTCGGCCGTCGAAACGTGGCGTGAAACCACGTTCGAAGATTTCAGGGACGGAACGTTCGGCGACGGCGGGGTCAACACGTACGTCTCTGCCAAAGGCCGGATTCAAACCATTTATCGCTGGGACGCCAACGGCGACGGGTATATCGACCTGCTCTTTGCGAACGCCCACTCGGAGGACGTACAGGTCGATATGTCGATTTACTGGGGCAACGGCAAAGACTTCAGCATTCGCAACCACTCTTATGTTCCAGCCTGGGGGCCGGACTGGGCGACGCCGGCGGATTTGGACGGCGACGGAGCGGTCGATCTGGTGATGGCGAACACAGGAAACGGCACGTCAAGTGACATGGACAGCTTCGTTTACTACGGCGGGCTGAAAGATTCGGACTATAAGGCGAAACCGGGTGAATGGGCCGTATATCCCTTCAAGAGAAGAGTGATTCTTCCCATCGAGGGGTCTACCAAGGCTGCGGTCGCGGATCTGAACCGCGATGGTAATCAGGACATTGTGTATGCGAGGAAACAAAAGGCGCGTATATTCTGGGGGCTTGAAGGCGGCCAGTTCGATGGTGAGAAGTACACCGACCTTGATCTTGCAAACACTGCGGATGTAGCCGTCGGCGATTTGAACGGCGACAAATGGCCTGAACTGGTTTTTTGCGGGCCAGATAAGGCGTCCTTTGTTCTCTGGGGCGGCAAGAAGGGTATCTCGAAAGACAACATGCTGGAGCTTCCCACGGCCAAAGCCTTCTCAGTCGAGATGGCCGACGTTGACAACGACGGCAAGACGGACCTGATTTTCGCCAACAATGACGGAGACGAATCCTGGGCCTACCTCAACAGCAAGGGTTCGTTCAGTCCGGACAAAAGGATTGCCTTCGAGACGCACAAGGCCGTGGACAGCGTCGTGGCGGACTTCAACGGCGATGGTATTGCGGACGTCTTTTTCACCAATCACGACCTGAACGGCTATCGAATCACGGACTCTTTTCTTTACTTCGGGTCGAAAGACGGTTTTTCGAAAGACAAGCTTCAGAAGTTCCGAACCATCGGCGCGTGGTCTGCGGCGGCGGCGGACCTCAACAAGGACGGCCGGGTGGATTTGCTGGTTACCAATTATCAGGAGCACAATACATACGAGCTGCCTTCGTTCGTTTACTGGAACACGCCGACGGGATTCGATTTGTCGCGCCGCACGCCCCTTTTCGAGCACGGTGCAAAAGGCAGTGCCATCGCCGATTTCAACGGCGACGGACACCTCGATATTTTCATTGTCTCCACAATAACCACGACGGAAAATGAGTATCACCCGAATTATGTGTACTGGGGCAACTCGCAGGGCCGGTACAGCCCGGCGCATCGGCTGGAACTGCCCGGGTTGGAGACACTGTGGTCGGGGATGGCCGATATTGATGATGACGGCCAGGTGGATATTATCTTCTCGAATCACGGCGAGGGACACGCCACCAAGTGGGGCTACATGGACCTGTTCATCTACTGGAACGAGAACAACAACTTCGACTTCAACCGCCGGACGGGGATGCCGACCTTCAAGGTGCACGGGGGGCTGCTGTTCGCCGATATCGACAAGGACGGGTACATCGATATTGTCGTGGGAAATGAGAAGAACTATCCGCTGGACGGCAAATTCGTGGAGGCGCGTTATACCGAGTACACATCGGGCTCGGGTGACACGAGCGATGAGATTTATCCTGGGTCGTTCGTCTATTGGGGCGGGCCGCAGGGTTTTGTGATTACCGAGCGCAGCGATCTGCCGGCGACCTGGTGTCGGCTGCCGGCCATGGCGGACCTCGACGGCGACGGCAACCTCGATATTGTCTTCGGCAACGAAGGCGAGGGCGACGACAAGCTGGGGCATATATTCTTCAGCAACGGTACCCGCAACACGAACAAATGGCGCCACAGGCAGGTCGAAGGAACCACAAGAACGGGCCAGCTCAATATCGCGGACCTGAACAGGGACGGATTCCTCGACATTATTTTCACCCGCGGGGGAAAGGACGACAACCACTTTTTCATCTACTACGGCGATGCCGAGACGAGCTACGGCACTGACAAAATGGTGAGGGTGGAAGGCGTGTGGGCCAAGACGATGTCGGTGGCCGATGTGGATGAGGACGGCTGGCTGGACCTGCTATGCTCGAATTACTGGCATCCAAAACCATTAGGTCGAGACGGTACTTCGCACGTGCTGCTGGGCGGTCCGGATGGCTACAGTATGCAGCACAAAATAACTTTTCCGACCACAGGCGGCGACGGCACGCTGGTGAATGATTTCAACTTCGACGGCTACAAGGACATCATGTGGTATTCCCACCGCAGGGACGGCGACTTCAACGTGCCGGGCAAACCCAACAAGCACGTCACCGACTCGTTCCTCTTCTGGGGCGGTCCGGCGGGATTCAAGGCGGAGAATAAGCTGAGAATCCCCGGTCGCGGCGTGCACTTTCGCAAGAGCACCGACGAGATAGGAAATGTTTACGACCGCGGCTACCTGTTCGATTATGTTTCTTCGCCGTACAATTACGGGTCGAAGAACCCGATTTGGATTAGCTGGGTGGCTGAGGAGCCGCACAGGAGCAAAGTCAGGTTCCAAATTCGCGTGGCAAAGAGCAATGCCGACTTGAAAAAGGCGCCGTGGCTCGGCGCCAACGGTGAAGGCAGCTACTTTACCGAGCGCAAGAGCTCGCTCAAGACGCTGCCGAAGGGCTCATGGATGCAGTACCGCGCCCTCCTCGACACTTACAATGGCGTACACACCCCGGTGCTGGATACGGTGGAGATTGCCTTCGAATGACCACCAGGCAAGCGGCGAAAACGCATGCCATCGACGACGAGTACTCAAACGGATAGTTACTCAACTGTCAGCACCACCACTGATTTTGCGGGCAGCGTCACCGTCAACTCGTCGTCTTTCAGCTTTGCGCCGTCGAAATCAGCGGGCTTTATGGCCTGCGGATTATCAAAAGTGTTGTGGGCGTTAATATCCTCGCTGGTCAGCACCCGCCCGCTCACCTTACTTACCTTCGCACCTTTCAGCTCGCACGAAACCATGGCCTCTAGCTTCGGGTCCATGTTGCACAGCGATATATGAATCTTTCCGGTGCTGTCCTTCGACGCCGAGGCATTCAGCGACGGAATCTTCTCCTCGCCGAACACGTAATCGCCGCACTTTAGCTCGATCGGCAGCATGGTCGCATCGTGATGGACCTTGTACATCTCATAGACGTGGTACGTCGGCGTCAGAATCATCTTCGGCCCTTCTGTCAGAATCATCGCCTGCAGCACGTTCACCGTCTGCGCGATGTTGGCCATCTTCACGCGGTCACAATGATTGTTGAAGATATTCAGCGTGACGCCCGCCACCATCGCATCGTGAAGCGTGTTCTGCTGATACAAAAACCGCGGATTGGTCCCCGGCTCGGTCTTGTGCCATGTCCCCCACTCATCGCAAATCACATCGACCTTTTTTTGCGGGTCATACTCTTCCATGATTTGAGAGTGCGTGACCACAAGCTCCTCCATCCGCAGCGCCCTTTGCAGTTGCGCGAACCAATCCGCTTCATCGAACTCGGCCGCCGGCTTCTTTCCCTTGCCGGAGCCGCAGTAATAATGGAAGGCCAGCCCCTGCATCGATTTTCCCGCCTCGAGCATCAGCACGCGCGTCCATTCGAAGTTGCGGCTGTTGGCGCCGCAGGCGATTCGGAACACCTGGTTGTCACCGTATCCACGGACATAGGTGGAGAATCGCCGATACTGGTCGGCGTAGAACTCCGGGCGCATCCGCCCGCCGCAGCCCCAGTTCTCGTTGCCGACGCCCCAGTATTTGACCTTCCAGGGCTTGTCTCTGCCGTTTTGCCGGCGAAGATTCGACATCGGCCCCTCGCCGTCAAGCGTCGTGTATTCGACCCACTCCTGCAGTTCCCGCACCGTCCCGCTGCCCACGTTGCCGCAGATATAAGGCTCACAGCCGAGCTGGTCGCACAAATCAAGAAACTCGTGCGTGCCGAACTCATTTTTTTCCGTCACGCCGCCCCAGTAAACGTTGACTATGGGCGGACGTTTCCGGCGCGGGCCTACGCCGTCTTTCCAGTGATACGTATCCGCGAAGCAGCCGCCCGGCCACCGCAGAACCGGTATCTTGATTGCCCGCAGGGCGGCCACCACGTCATTGCGGATACCCCGCGTGTTGGGAATCGGAGAATCCTCGCCGACCCAGAAGCCGTCGTAAATGCACCGGCCCAGGTGTTCAGCGAAGTGCCCGTAAATGTTTCTGTTGATTGTCTCGGTGCCTTGGCCGGCGTTGACCACCAGCTTGTTCGCATGCGCCGCGCTTTGCGACTCTTGCGCCGGCGATACCAGAGCCCCCGTCAGCAAGAACGCAATCAATGCAAAAACAAGGATTCTTTCGGCGGTCCTGCTCACTCTTGAGATTTTCTTGAAGTCAGCGTGTCTCATCTTTTTCTCCTGTCAAATGCGGTGTTAACATTACTAATCCCAAACGATGCTGTTCGCCACCGGCGCCGTCCCGGCATAGGCTAACAAAGTAAGCTCAGGGCGTGAGAAAATCAAGAGAAACCGGCAATAAAGTGCTTTCGTCTGCCGCAAGAACGCGCGAGGCGGCTTGTCGCATTCCACCCGATGCCCGGCAACCACACAAGCCTTGACGCCTTCAATGCAAGCGTGTATCCTTTTCAGCAATGCGCGACCCGGCGGCGCACCGCCGCTTGCATGATGGTTCGGCCTCGAAAAGAGGGCACAAGATCGGCCCCGTCTGTCGTACTGATGAGCATCGTTGTTGTTATGGTAACCGCTGCCCAGCATGTTATTCTCTGGTGAGGTTTCATTGAGCATATTGACTTCTCGTATGAAGAAAGGAGCTGCCATGGTTCGCAGGAGCGTTTTTCTGACGGCGGCACTTGCCCTACTGACCGCTATGACGGGCTCTTCGGCTCAGTCTCCAACAAGACCGACTGTAGCCGCACAGCCGCCGGGGGTGGTTATCGACTATCTCCCGTCGCAGACGAAGGATTATGTGGGTTCGCCGAGTATTGCGATTCTGCCCAATGGGCGCTATGTGGCGTCGCATGATGTATTCGGCGATGGGCCCATAGGCAGTCAGGGCAAGTGGACGTATATTTTTGAGTCCGTTGATTCTGGCAGGAGCTGGCGGCGATTGACGGAGTTGGATGGCCAGTGGTGGTCGACGGTTTTCGTTCACAAGGATGCACTATACATTATCGGCACCAGCAGAAAGCATGGTGACATTGTCATCCGGCGCTCGAGCGACGGCGGAAAAACGTGGACAAATCCGAAGGATGAGAAGACCGGCCTTCCGGCAGAGGGCAGGTTCCATTGTGCGCCGGTTCCGGTGGTGGTTCACAAGGGCAGAATCTGGCGGGCCTTCGAGGTCGATGGAGGACACTATCGCTGGGAGGCGTTTGTCATGTCGGCGCCTGTCGAGGCCGACCTGCTCAATGCGAAGAACTGGCGGATGAGCAACAAGCTGATGGTAGATAAACGGGCCAATATGTTCAAATGGCTGGAGGGAAACGTTGTTGTGACTCCTGATGGGGGGCTCGTAAATATGCTTCGCACACAGAAGCCGGCGGCACGGGCGGCCATGATCCACATATCCGACGACGGCAGAGAGCTGAGCTTTGACCCAAACGCGGACATGATCGATTTTCCCGGCGGCGCAAAGAAGTTCACTATCCGCTATGATAAAGTAACCGCCAAATACTGGTCTCTGGTAAACATCATAACCGAGCCCGGCCCGCTGGAGGAAGCGCCACAGGACCACAGGAATACTCTGGCCCTGACGTGCTCGAAGGATTTGCGCAAGTGGGAGGTTCGCTACGTTGTGCTCAGCTTCAGGAAGGGCGAGCACCTGACGCGGGAGAACAACAAGTTCGGCTGGCAGTATATCGACTGGCTTATTGAGGGCGATGACATCATCTTTGTTTCGCGGACGGCGTGGGGGTGGGAAACGCCGCGCTCGCACGATGCCAATTATTTCACATTTCATCGAATACCGAATTTCCGAAAAGAGACCTTGGGCGACGAACCATTGTATTCCGGTCCGAGGCCTGATACGCGGGGCCTCGAGAGGATTAGATACAACAATCCCGGTCTGCAAGTTGACCTGGGGGTGGGGCTGTGGGCGTGGCCGCTGCCGATGGATTACGATGGCGACGGCGACTATGACCTTGTGGTCTCGTGCTCGGACAAACCCTACAACGGAACTTACTTTTTCGAAAATCCGGCTGGGAATGTGAAAATGCCGGTCTTCAACCCGGCGGTCAGAATCGGTAAGGGGTATGAAAATATCCAGGTCTCGTACGTGGGCGGCAAGGCCCGCGTCCTGATACGGGCAAAGGAGCTTGCTCACTTTACAGACAGGAAAAATGAAATCGACAAAAGCGTCGATATTTATCCGCGTCACGAGATTTACGAGTCAAAGGGACGCGTGCGGGCCAATCAGTGGAAGTACTGTGATTACGAGGGCGACGGCGACCTCGACCTTATTGTCGGTGTGGGCGACTGGACGGAATACGGCTGGGACAACGCATTCGACAGCACAGGCCGATGGACTAAGGGCCCGCTGCACGGATATGTCTATTTGATTCTCAACAACGGAACTACAGATAAGCCGGTTTATGCCGAGCCGGTGAAGGTGATGGCCGGCGACGCGCCCATTGACGTATACGGGATGCCCTCGCCGAATTTTGATGACTTCGACGGCGACGGTGACTTAGATCTGCTATGCGGGGAGTTTGTAGACAAGTTCACCTACTTCGAGAATGTGGGGACACGAACGGAGCCGAAATATGCGAAGGGGCGGTATCTAAAACATGAAGGCGAGACACTTACGATGGATTTGTGTATGATTGTGCCGGTTGCGCTCGACTGGGACAAGGACGGTGACATCGATCTGGTTGTGGGCCAGGAAGACGGACGCGTTGCTCTGGTGGAAAATACCGGCAAGGTCGCCGATGGGATGCCGCAGTTCCTGCCGCCCGTGTTCTTCAGGCAACAGGCTGAGGACGTGAAGTTCGGGGCGCTGGTGACGCCGTATAGTGTTGACTGGGACGGTGACGGCGATGAGGACCTTATTTGTGGAAACACGGCCGGGTATATCGGTTTCATCGAGAATCTGGACGGCGGAAACCCGCCAAGATGGGCTGAACCGAAATATCTCAAGGCCGACGGCGAGGTGATTCGCATCATGGCCGGACCCAATGGCTCTATTCAGGGACCTTGTGAAGCCAAGTGGGGCTACACCACGCTGAGTGTGGCTGATTGGAACCATGACGGGCTGGCCGACATCATTATCAACTCGATCTGGGGCAAGGTACTGTGGTTCCGCAATGCCGGCAGCCGAAAAGAGCCCAAACTTGCGGGCGGCGAGCCCGTTGAAGTTGAGTGGCCCGGAAATCCGCCCAAGCCCGCGTGGACCTGGTGGCAGCCAAAGGGTAAGCAACTCGCCACCCAGTGGCGGACGACGCCGGTGGTCATCGACCTCAACAAAGACGGACTCAACGACCTTGTGATGCTGGACCACGAAGGCTATCTGGCCTTTTTCGAGCGCACCAGGGAAAAGGGCCAGCTGATACTGCTGCCGCCCAGGCGCATCTTCAAGGACAATGCCGGTGAAACGCTTCGGCTTAGCAAAAGAGACGCTGGCGGCAGCGGCCGACGAAAGCTATGCATGACGGACTGGGACGGCGACGGCAGGCTCGACCTACTGGTAAACAGTCGCAACATTAACTTCTTTCGCAATATTTCCAAGGAGTCCGGCGAATATGTGTTTGAGGACACCGGGATGGTTGATGAGCGGATTCTGGCCGGTCATTCGACGAGTCCGACGGTGGTGGACTGGGATAACAACGGGATTCCTGAGCTGCTGGTCGGCGCCGAAGACGGATTCGTGTACTATATCACAAACCCACACGCCCCCGACGCGGACGCACTGCCTGCCAGCTTTTAGCGGTTTGGGGTTGACAGGAATGGCCTATGTGGATAGTTTATTGCGGGTTGAAATGAAGGAATTGTTATAAGGAGCTGACAAAATGGGACGAAAAGACGTGTCTGAACAGGTATGGTTGGATAAGAATGTAAAAGGTATTGATCCGGATTCGGTGGGTAAGGTCACGCTGCCCGACGGGACCGTTATGCCGATAGCTGCGTTCGGCACGTTTCATTCCGACTGGGCGCAGGCATATATGAAGGATGCAACGGTCGAGGCCATCAGGATTGGCTACAGGCATATAGATACCGCAAGGGCATACGAAAATGAAGATGTTGTCGGTGAGGGGATTCGCCAGGCCATAAAGGAAGGACATATTTCTTCGCGTGACGATTTGTTCATTACGGGAAAACTCTGGAACGGCCACATGGCCAAGAAAGACGTCGCGCCGGCTCTGGATGATACCCTTAAGGCCTTGGGCATTGAAAAGATTGACATGTATCTCAATCACTGGCCCTGGCCCAATGTGCATACGCCGGGTTGTGCGGGCGACCACCGCAATCCCGATGCCGTCCCATACATTCACGAAGATTTCATGGAGACGTGGGGGGAAATTGTCAAACTGAAGAAAGCGGGCAAGATTGTTAACATCGGCATTTCCAACCACACCGAAAAGACCCTGGATTTATTGCTCAGGGATACCGATGACTATTCGCGTCCGGTGCTCAATCAGACGGAGATGCATCCTCTCCTGCAACAAACCGAGTCCCGCAGGTATATGTATGAGCGCGGCATCATCTGCACCGGATATATGTCGCTCGGGTCTCCGAAAAGGCCGGGGCGTGACAGGTTCAAGGAACACAGGGCCGATATGCAGGACCCGGTAATTCTGTCTATCGCGAAGGAAGCGGGAATCACGCCGGCGCAGGTTTGTCTGAACTGGGCATATCAGAGAGAGAACAAGACGGGCGGATATGTGGCGATGGCAACGAGGTCGGACTGGATACTGGAAAATCTTATAGCCGCGACAAAGGATATTCTGACCCCCGAGCAAATGCTGAGGATATCAGGCGACAGCACGGAGGAGAATCCGGGCATCGACGCCAATAACAGGCTTATCTGGGGACAGGTATTCCTGTGGCCGGAAGCCCTGGGAGACTGGCGAGTACTGTGGGACGACAGTCAGGTCTTCGAGAAGAGATCCGGCTATCAAAAGTTCAAGAAATCATTCGCAGAACATCACAAAGTCTGGCAGGAGACGGCCGTTAGCGCACCTCACTAAGACGGCCCAAATTCTTTGGCCAAGGTATCCGGCAGTCTCGGGGTGGCGCCGCTTTGGGAACAGACGAAACTTGCCAGTCGGTTGGCGAATTCGTTAATCTCATCGAGGGTTCGCCCGTAGAGCAGGCCCAGCGCTACGGCCGCGGCAAAGGAATCACCGGCCCCAACCGTATCGGCTATCTGCGTCGCGAAGCCGCGGTGGCTGCACATTTGTTTCGGAGTATAGAGGCAACTGCCGTTCGCTCCTCTGGTCAGGGCAATCATCCGCAGCGCGTACTTCTGCGTCAACTGCAAAAGAACATCGGATAAATTGCCGGTAAGACCGAGCATCTCGGCGACAACAGGCAGTTCTTCGTCGTTGAGCTTCAGGACGTTCGAGAGTTCGAGCATCGTCTGAACGATACCTTTGTTGAAGTAAGACTGACGCAGATTGATATCGAAGACGCGAATGCACTGGGGTCTTGTGGCCTTAAGGAATGCGCGAACAGCGAGGTGAGACACGCGGGAGCGTTGACACAGCGAGCCGAAACAGACCGCGTCGGTTCGAGCCGCCAAGTCCGCCAGGCGAGGGTCCGAAGGAATAAAGTCCCACGCCACATTCTCGTGAATTGTATAATCCGGTTTGCCGTTCTCGTCGAGCTCCACCGTTACCGTGCCGGTCGGGTGCGCTTTGTCCACGGCCAGGTAGCTGCGGTCCAGGTGCAGCTCATCAAGTCGTGTAATTATCTCTCGGCCGAGGGCGTCATTGCCGATGCAACTGACGACGACGCCCTGGGCGCCGAGCGCCTGTGCGTGGTATGCAAAATTTGCAGGTGCGCCTCCGAGCTGTTTGCCGGCGGGCAGCATATCCCAGAGTATCTCGCCCAGACCGACACAAACATACTTGCCCTGTTCGGTCATAGGCTATTCCACATCAATAATAATGCCGTCGTTATCATCTTCGAGCCGGTGCCGCAGGCTGACCAATTCCGCTTTGAGTTCTTTAACGACGTGCTTATAGGCCGGGTCGTCGTAGACATTTCTCATCTCTTTGGGGTCTTTCTGCAGGTCGAAAAGCTCCCATTCGGGTGGCGTGGATTCTTTTTTCGCGCCTTTGGCGTTGAGGGGCAGGCCGTAATAATATATCAGCTTATACCGCTTTGTCCTCACGCCGAAGTGGCCGGCGACGTTGAAATGGGCGCCGTGCATCCAATAGCGATAGTACATTGAGGTGCGCCAGTTGTTCGGCCTTTTGCCGCGAAGCAGCGGCCTCAAGCTTCGTCCCTGCATGTCACCGGAGACAAGCGCACCGGCATAATCAAGGAAGGTCTCAGCGAAGTCAACATTCAGGACAATATCGTCGCTGACGCTGACGGCCTTAATCTCGCGCGGATAACGAACGATGAGCGGCATGCGCAGCGATTCTTCATACATAAACCGTTTGTCGAACAGGCCATGCTCACCGAGGAAGACACCCTGGTCCGAAGTGTACATTACTATCGTATTATCCCGCAGGCCGGATTCGTCAAGGTAATCGAGAACCCTGCCGATGTTTTCGTCGATGGAGGCCACACAACGAAGATAGGCCTTGATGAAATACTGATAGGCGCGTCGCTTTTTTCCCTCGCCGGACAAGTTAGCTGTTTCGGCGCGAACACTGTCGAACTGGTCGCCCTGAGTTCCGTGCAGAAAGATGGTCTCTTCCATTCCTATCTTCTGGGTTGCCCGTTTGATTGCCTCGCCGCGGTTGCTGTAGTCGTCGAAAAGACTTTCCGGCTCGGGGACATCCTTGCGGCAAAGTTGCGCGTGTTTCTTGTCATATTCCCACATATCGTGCGGCGCCTTGTGATGATACAGCAGACAGAACGGCTTGTCTTTTGGTCTGTTCTTCAGGAAATCCAGCGTCAGGTCGGTTATGACGTCCGTGACATAACCCTTGTGGATCCGGCCTCCTTTGTTCCCATCCTGCCACGGGCTGCCCTTTTCCTTCATAAGCGGGTCGAAATACAATCCCTGGCCCGGCAGGACGTTGTAATAATCAAAGCCGGTCGGCTCGGTCTTCAAATGCCACTTGCCGATTATCGCCGTGTGGTATCCGGCCGTCTGCAACAGCTTCGGGAAGGTCTGTTGAGAGCCATCAAAATTATCCGATAGAGTCAACACGCCGTTCTTATGACTGTACGTGCCTGTCAAAATCGTCGCCCGGCTCGGCGTGCAAATCGAATTCGTACAGAAACAGTTGTCGAATCTCATGCCCTCATTCGCAATGCGGTCGAGATTCGGCGTCCTATTTATTTTGCTCCCGTAACAGCTCATCGCCTGCGCGGCATGGTCGTCGGACATAATGAACAGGATGTTCGGGCGCTGCCCCCCCCTGCCGGCAGTGCCGGTCAGACCGTTCAGGCATCCCGGCACGGCGAGTGCTGCGGCGCCCAGGCCCATTGTCTTTAAGAAACCGCGTCTATTCATCATCTGCTGATTCTCTTTCACAAATCGATCATGACCTTCAGCGTCTTGTCGCCCTGGGCGTCGATGAATTTATATGCGTCGGCATACTTGTCGAACGGAAAGTGTTTTGTAACCAGCGGCTTGGTTATGACATCGCCGCCGGCAATAAGCTCGACCGCCCTTGTGTAGTCTTCGTGCTTGTACATCAACGTGCCAACGATAGTCTGCTCACGGTCTCCGACAATCGACATATCGATTCGTGGTTTCTCACCGAATACACCTAACACCACGATAGTACCGCCCTTCTGGATGTTCTGGACAGCGGCGTCCATCGTAGCCTCAACGCCCACCGCTTCGAAGGCAACGTCAAAACCCTCCTCGCCGAAGACGCGTTTGGCCGCTTCTGCCAACGGTTCCTTGGCGGCATTGGAGGCATTGGGGATACCGCACTTTTTGGCAATATCCAGTCGAAAGTCACTAAGGTCTGTGATAAGTATCTTGTTTGCACCGCGACAACGGACAACCTGAGCTACAAGATTGCCGATAGGACCTGCCCCCAGTACAACCACGTTCTTCCCCTTGAGGTCGCCCCCCCTGCCGGTCGAATGCACGGCAACGGCCGTCGGCTCGACCAACGCCCCCTGCTCAAAGGTTAGTGAATCGGGCAGCGGAACTATCTTGTCTTCGGTGGTCACGAACAGGTCCTGCGCGCAGCCCGGCGCCTGGAAGCCCTCGACTCTGAGGACGTCGCAGATGTTGTAATCGCCGCGGCGACACGGGCGGCATTTACCGCAGACGAGCTGCGGCCGGGCCGTGGCCTTGTCGCCGACCTTCACTTTCGTGACGCCCTCGCCGACCGCTTCCACCTGGGCCGAAAACTCATGACCCTGCACCACGGGATAGGACGTAAACGGATGCTTGCCGTGATTGACGTGCACGTCGGAGCCGCAGACACCTATCTGCCTGACCCGCAACAATATCCGGCCCGGACCAACGGTCGGCTCGTCAACGTCACCAAACGCGATCTTGCCCGGCTCTGTCATTACTGCCTGTCGCATATTATCTTCTCCTTGAATTCACAAAATTCGTGATTGTCAATATACTCCGTACTGCTGCAGTGTTTCCCACCATGCCATAATGTTCTCGGGCGGGACGCCGTTTTGAATAACGTGTATCGGCGCAAAAATAAAACCGCCGCCTGGCGCCAAATCCTCAATTCTTCTTTTGGTCTCGTCCGTGACCTGGCCGGGCGTCCCAAAGGGCAGGACGAACTGCGTATCACAACTGCCGCCCCAGATGGTCAGGTCCCTGCCGTATTCGGTTTTGAACCTGCCGGTATCACCCATTCCCGCACAGTTTACCTGCCAGGGGTTCATAATGTCAACACCGGCCTCAATCAGCAGCCCAAGGGATTCCCAGATGGCCCCATCATTGTGGAAAAAGATATAGACTTTCGACTTTGCCTTTTTCTTGATGAATTCGAACAACCTCTTGTGATAAGGCCAAATCATCTCTTTATACAACTTTAGAGAGACGAGCAATCCTCTCTGGCCGCCGAGGTCGTCGGCCGTCGAAACCACCAGGACGTTCTCGCCCACTGTCTCTAAGGCCTTCTGCCAGTATTGCATCTTGATTTCGAGCATCCTGTTCATGATGGCGTGGATGAGCTTTTTGTTGAGCATCATATCGGCGTAAAATTTCTCATAGCCGGTCATCCACATCGCCGTCTCCCACATCCCTGAGTTCATTCGGCCGAGGACATAGGCCTTCTTCTCGTTGTAAACAATGTGGTCGGCTCTGGCTTTCAGATTGACATACCGGGCGGCATCGAGCGGGTCGGGCCACGGGTAGGCCTCAACATCTTTGACCGTTTGCGCATCTTTGAGGGGGCTGTAGAACAAATCGTAGTAATGCCCACCTTCCGCGGGCATTCGCCAGCCCATGCCGAATTCGTCGTACAACACATAATGGTCGCCCTGCAGGCCAAGGTCACGGGCCGGACCCGGTCTGGCCGGCGGCTCGGGTGAAACATTTTTGACGTCGATTTTCAGTCTGTCGATAATTTCATCACCGGTGTCGGCCATCTGCGTGACTTTATCTCTTACCTGTACGTCATCCGGCAGACCGAGATGCCCGCGCAGGTCCCGCAGCGCGTTGACATTTATGCCGGTGACCATTGTGCCGCCGATGTCGAACGGAATGCGGTCCGGCTCTTTGTGTTCCAGGGCCGTCTTGACGCGTTCGAAACTTGTGTATTGCATGTTTTCATCTCGCCGTTTGGCCGGCGATATTCGCACGATTGCCCAGGTCGGGGCAGACATTTGCCGCTCAGCAGGGAGTTACGCCTTTTTTAAGGATGATATTTCCGTACTTGGCGGTCTCGCCGGTCATAACGACGGCGAAGGCGCTTTTGGTACGCTCGTAAAAATCGAAACGCCCGATGCGGGCTATGGCGGGCGTCCCCGGAGCGTGCCTGTCGACGGGCACGCGGTACGATTTCTCCACCGCCGGGTCGAGGGTGTCGCGAGGCTCGGCAGCCATCATTATCAGGGGACTGTCCACGTAATCATCGAGCGCAAAGAGCGGCAGAATGGCATCGAGCAGGTCGGCTATGCGGACGCCGTCGGCCCGCAGGATACGGTTGTTATACGTTTCGCCGGGGAAATGGGCGTCGGCCAGAACAATTTCGTCGCCATGTCCCATCCGGGTCAGGACCGCCAGCAATTCGGGACCCAGCAATGGAGAAATTCCTTTGAGCATATCTATCACTCCTATGGACCTTCTGCTGATTCTGCGCCGCATTCGCGAGCGAGAACAGACTACTTACGGAACAGGTAATACAACACAACCATGACCAGGAAAAGAACCAGCGCGACGATGCGCGGGTCGCCTGCACTCTTGACCGCTCCCTGACGAATTGCCTGCAGCGGATGCTCCCAGCAGACGTTTTCGAGTTTTGCCGGGTCCGGGGCGGGCGTGTTGAGACTGACGACCACATAAATAACGATGCACATCGCGCACAGTATCGGCCCGACAATCATAAAGGGCAGTCCAAGGCCCTGCACAGGGTCGGTTACAAGCCCGGCAAATCCTTCTCTGGGACCAGCCAGAAGGGCGCTGCCGATTACGGGCATATCCATAACGAAATACACGAGCCCAACCGCACAGCCGACGGCGAACGTCGTCAGGGCCGCCTTGTTCGTGCCTCGCCTCCAGAAAACGCCGAGCAGAAATACGGTTGTCACCGCCGGGGCGAAAATCATGGGAATCTTATTGATTGCCTCGAAAATGGTACCGAACTGGTCGCCCTGCGTTGACCACAACATTGCGAGAACCATTACGACCGCGGCGCTGAACCTGCCAATCGTAACCTGGGTTTCGTCCTTTATGTCCGGCTTCATACGTTTGATAACATCCACCGAGATGAGCGTCGCGCAGCTATTTAGGGCCGCAGCGATGGTGCTCATCAGCGCCGCCAGCAGCCCCGCCGCCAGCAGCCCCTTCACGCCCAGTGGCACGAGACGGTTTATCATGCCGGGCAACGTCAGATTAAAATCAAGCATCTCGTCTTCTCTCGCATACCTCCCTTGCTTTATCAACGAATCCACGGCTACTTTCTTGAATGCGGGCGGCAATACGTTTTCGACCCCCTTCTTAATCACCCACTTGCTATCCTGCTGCTCAAGGGCCAATTCCTCACCTTCCATCTTTAGCAACAACTCGCCGTCCGGTTCTTCCACCCTTGAGATTGCCGCATCACTAACAAGGTAAGCAATGGCCTTTTCTCTGGCATCGTCCTTGAGCGGAATATTTATACTGCCCCTCGTGTACATCAGGTAACCGATGACGCCGGGGAAAACCATGAGGAAGACGGGCAGAATCTTCAGGAAGCCTGCGAAGAGGGCGCCGTTTTGTGAATCGCGCTGGCTCCTCGAACCGAGCACACGCTGAACAATGGTCTGGTCGCTGCACCAATACCATATACCGAGGACCGGATAGCCCAACAGCACGGCCAGCCAGGAATACTCGTTCAGGTTCCCCTTGGCGTTGGTGAGCGAATGAACCATGCTCATCTGATTGGGCTTGATGGCCGCCCTGAAATCAGCGACGCTTTCGATGCCGCAATTCGGCAGGTACTGTATGCCCAGCACGGTAACCAGGATGGCGCCGCCCAGCAGCAGGAAGGTCTGTATGGTCTCGGTCACAACCACGGCTTTGAGCCCGCCCAGTGCGGTGTAGATAACAGTGACTGCGGAAATAATCAGGATCGACCACATAACGTCAATCCCAAGAAAACTTTGAAACAGCTTTGCCCCGGCAAAAAGGCTGATTCCGATGTGGATGAGCAATGCGCCGGTAATTGCCACAAAGGCCAAAAAGGTTCGGGCCTGGGGACTGTAGCGTTTTTCGAGGAATTCGGGCAGTGTGGAAATCCGGCTCTTGAAGTAGAAGGGTGCAAAGACGAGGCCGAGGATAATCAGGCAGAAGGACGCCATCCACTCGAAGTTTCCCATCACCATGCCGACGTCGGCGCCGGCGGCGGCCAGACCCACGAGGTGGATGGTGGAAATGTTGGAGGCGAAAAGGGCCGCACCGATGCTGAACCAGCCGAGTGATTTGCCGGCAAGGAAATACTGCTGGCTGGAGGCGTGCCTTCTGAAGCCCACCCAGATACCGATAATCATGATTCCGAGCAGGTAAGCAATGATGACGCCCAGGTCGAGTCCGGAGATTGTCATTTTTGCCAGGACCATAAGTTCTCCTTTCCGAAAAACAAACCATCCTTTTTGCCGGCGACAGTCACGGTCGGTTTGATGCAGCCGCCGGGTCTATCGCCTTATTCGAAAGCTCATCCGGGCGGCATTTTTAACATAGCATCCAGGCGCTGTCCAGCAAAATTCGCCTGAGCATTGCGTCTAATCGCCGACGGGCGAGAGCGAGACGACGACCGGTTTTGTCGATTCGGCCCTGAACCAGACAATCAGGTTGCTGCTCTGTTGGGTGCGGTGGTGCCCGAAGCGGAAATTCGGGCCACGGTCAATCTTTTTGCCGTTGACTTTCAGCGACACGCCTGCACCGCCCCAGTCTTCGATGACAAAGGCAGGATTAATAACGGGCGAGCCTTCTCGGGCATCCAGAGTCAGCTCCACCTTCGATGGCCTGCCAACTTTTTCGCAGGCCAGTACGTAGGCCCGCTGCGTTTGGTCGTAACCTTTGGCGCGACAGGCACCGCTCTTCAGTCGCATCCACGGCGCGGACAACCACGAATTGGCCAGGGGCGCCAGTTCGGCCGCCGGCTTGTTGGTCATACCGTGCAGCATTATCCAAGTCCGCGATAAACCTTCCTGCGTGTATTGTTTCCACTCGATATGTGTAAGGGAGGAGTGGGACGGTTTAACGGCAGATTCGGCCACGGTGGTATCCGACTTCTCCTGCGCCACCGGCCAGTGGTTCCACCAATTGAAGTGAGAATTCTTCGCGTGACCGCCGTAAACCTTTGTCCTGACGCCATCGGGGTCGACAACGGTAAAAGGTTTGTAACGGTTCTTGAAGTTAATCACCTGAATGCAGGGCTTCTCGGGCGGGTTCTTGAGGTCGGGGTCGCCATTTTCCCAGGAATAGGTCTTGCTTTCGCCTTTGAGGTTGGCGAAGGTTATGGCATCGAAGTTTATATTATCCTCGGGTATCGTGCCCGGCTGGTTTACCACAATCCCTTCCTGGTATTCAATCCAGTGGCTCAGAGGCGAGCCGGTGTGTATGGTGGCCTTGCGGACCCCGACCGAATCCGGGTATATCGTGTAATACTCATCCACCCAGTCACCCCAGCCGGTCATTTTGTCCCTGTAGGGCTGGAGATAATCCAGGTCAGCGGGCGAGTAGCGCCAGTGGACGACGACGCGGGCGTCGGTGCTCTCGATGACGCGGACGTGGGAGTAGCGGCACTGCTTGTCCGACATGGGCTCGCACATGCTGCTGCAGTCGCCGAGGTGGGCGTTCCGCTCAAAAAACTCGTTGGTGTACCAGGCGCCGTCGTATGTCGCCCAGCAGGGAATATAACTGGTGCCCCGCCAGAATACAAAGCGGTGGTCGAACTCGTCGAAGCGAACGACCACGTCGGCGTCGTCCGCTATCTTCCAGAGGCTGTCCCAGCCCGGTTCGTACTTGAGCGTTTCGTAATAAGCCCCAAACCGTCCGACACCTTTCGGACCCGAGGGAAGCCTTAAACGTGTCTGCTCGCTCAAATCATCGGACTTCTTCTGAGCCTGCGTTTCTTTTTCCGCATCAGCAGCGGCCCAGGAAGAAACGCCGGCCTCCGGTGAAAGCGAAATCGTGATGGGCTTATCAGATTCCTTGTCTATCCAGACGACCAGGTCGCTGCTCTCGAGGGTGCGGCTGTACCCGGAACGAAAGCTTTTGCCGGGTTTAATCGTCTTTCCATTTATCTTCAGTGCCGCCCCGGCCTGGCCCCAGCCTTTGACAACGAAGGCGGGATTAACGATGGGCGAATCTTCGCTCGCGGCCAGCTCGAATTCGCAGGTCGAAGGCCGGCCGGCTTCTTCGCAGAACAATACGTACGCCCGCTGGTACCTGTCATAACCCTCACTGTGGAAATTGCCGGCGGTCATGACCAATTGCGCAGGACGATTCCACGACTTTGCCAGCGGCGCCAATTCTTTTGCCGACCGATTGGACATGCCGCAAAGATGAACAGCGGTAAAGCTGTTGTTGTCTTCGTTGTGTACAATCGCGCGGGAATCCTCGATGGACTGGCCCAAAGAGCTGTGGGCCGGCCTATCAGGCACGCCGGTTCTGCGGCCGTCGTTGGGCAACTGCGCGACCGGCCAATGGTTCCACCACGGAAAACGAGACCATTGCTCTTCCACGCAGCATCTCATCAGTTTCGGCCGGCTGTCGGGCTGCCAGATTATAAAGGGCCTGTAGTCAGACTTCAGATTAACAACCTGAATAGTGGTATCTCGCAGCCTGGCGTCATCCCGCTCAACATCCGCCCAAGTATATGTCTTCGATTCGCCATCCATATTGCCCCATGTCAGGGCATCCATTTCGATATTGTCCTCGGGCCTGGTGCCGGGCTGATTCAATACGATCGTCTCCTGCCATTCGTGGCTTAGGTGATTGCTGTGCAGTATCTGCTTGCGAGTCGAGGCGCCATCGGGGTAGATGTAGTAATATTCATCGGCCCACTCGCCCCATCCGTCCTTGTCGGCGCCGAAGATGCCGTACACTATGTCCGATATGGCATAGCGCCAGTGGACCACGACGCGGGCGTCGCTATTTTCGAGCAGCCTAACGTGCGAGTATCGGCACTGCTTGTCCGCCATGTGTTCTGCGCAGCCCCAGGGCGATTTTCCTCCGCCGGCCCGCTCGAGGCTCTGGTCGCCCATCCACTGACCGTTCTCAGCGACCCATACGGCGCCGTAACCGGTGCCGCGCCAGAAAAGCATCCGGACGGGCGAGTCATCGAAGCGCACCAATATATCGGGGTCGGGCCCCACTCGCCAGAGGTCCTCCCATTCATCGGCGTATCGCAGGCGGCAATAGGCGGCCCCGAAGCGGTGAGGAAGGTCCTTTTCGTCCGACGGCATGACGCGAAAGGCGAGCGGCTGCTTCCGTTTGGGCTTCGTGTCCCTGTAGTTCCTTTCGACCTGCTCTGCGGGCAGGGCTCGGCTGTAAATCTTCACGTCGTCTATGAGTCCGTCGAAAACCATATAGGAGAGCAGTCTTTGGCTCGGTCCCCTTTCGGTATGGGTCGGCGACATCTTTTTGCTGCTCATACCGATTAGCAAATTATGTCCCGCTCCAGGCGTCACCGCACCACTCACGGCGGATGAGCCGACGTGTGTGCCGTTAATATAGAGGTCAATACCTTTACCCTTATCAAATGTCCCCGCCACGTGCGACCATTTCAACAACGGCACCACCACCTCCGACACACACTGCCTTAACTGGCCGTCTATCATCAACCTCATTCCTATGTGTCCCTCCGAGTCGATGCCGAAAGACAAACGCTCGCTGCGTTCGGGCGGCGGCGCCTTATGACCCAATTCTGTATTTCTGACATAATCCTCGTCGCTCTCGCTGTGGGTAAGGCCCGCCGGGTCGACCAGCGTTTTGGCCTGCCCTTCCCAGCTCCAGTAGAGACGCAGAAAAGATGGGTCGCCATCCTGAAAATAGGAAAGAACAACGGGATACTTCTTTCCCTTCTCCGTAGATACCTTGCCCATCCGGGCCTCGTCCCTGCCCCAGCCGTCTATGACGACCTGCTTATCTATTTCGAGCTTCAATCCGTTGTCGGCTTCGGCGGTGAAACTAATCTCACCGGTAAAAGGCACCTCGATATAGCCTCGCCAGCGGGCGGACCAGTCTTTCAGCCCGCCGGTCCAGTTATGATCGACAACCTCGAGCAGGTCCGTGCCGCCGGGACTGCTAAAATCAGGGTCGTTGTACTTGGCACCGATTAGGCCGACCTGAAGCCTGAGCTCGCCGGCCTCCGGCTTTTCACCGATCACGTTGCCGGCCTGGTCCACAATTCCCGTCCAGTTCCAGGAGTAGGTCTGCGGCGCAATCCAGGCCTCAATGGTGAAGGCATCCACCATCGGCGGTACGACCGAGGCCTCACGCAGGACGCACGTGGTGTACCCGTCGAACTTCAGCGCTTTGCCGCTCACTCCCGGCGCGAAGCTGAAATTGCCGTTTATTTCATCATTGACGCCGGCAACGCTTTCGATGACAGCGTTTGCGCTGTGGCCGTCGAACCGCCACCAGGCGGCCAAACCATCATCCGCCGCCGGGTTATCAGAGGACGCTGCAGATGACGCGACGGCAAACAAACATCCGGCAAGAAGAACCAGTCTTCCCATGTTACAACCTCCATATATAACAAGAAATTTCTCAATACTAAAAGCGGTATAATATCATCAATCGGACACGCGTAAAAGCGAAATTCTGACAGGCTCCTTCGACTCATATTTTATCCATACTATCAAATCAGTCCCTTCGAGGCTGCTGCGATGGCCAAGACGAAAGCTCCTGCCGCGTTTTACATCTTTGCCGTTGACTTTCAAGGCAGCGTCATCTTCGCCCCAGCTGCTGATAACAAAGGCGGGGTTGACCACGGGAGATTTCTCGCCGGCCGCGAGTTCGAATTCGAGGTTCGTCTTTTCGCTCGCATTTTTGGTCAGAAGGAACGCCCGCTGGTCCCGGCTGTAGCCGTCACAGACAAAAGCGTCACCGACAATCTTAATCTCCGGCGGCTCCAGCCAGGAATGCGCCACCTTAACCATGTACTCAATCGGTTTGTCGCTCAAACCCATAATAAACCGGCCGGTTCTCGTGATGCTGCCCTCGTGGGTTCGCGGCTCCGGCACGCGGGGCGAGGTTATGGCCGAGCTTGAGACGCGATCCGGCACAAGCGCGTAGCGACCGTCCGAAGGCGCCTGCGAAACGGGCCAGTGGTTCCACGTCGGAAAATGCGAATACTCCGGTCTTACCTCTGGCTGCCAGCCGTAGGGCGTGATGCGGCTGCGAGGCTCATAAACATAGCAGGGCTTAAAGCTCGACTTCAGATTGACAATACAAACGTTCGCGTTCGGGATGGGGTCCTTGAAACGCCCTTGTTCGTTGCCCGGCCAGGTATCCCAATTATATGTGCGGGTTTGGCCTTCCATATTGGCCAGTGTCACCGCATCGAGGCTGATGTTGTCCTCCGCCTTTTGGCCGGGATTATTGAGCACGGTCGGCTCGGTTACGCTGAAACCGCTCATCCCGTGGACAAAGAAGTTCCTGGTTGCTATCCCATCCGGGTAGATGTAATAGTACTCATCTGCCCAGGTACCCCAGTCGGTCACCGGATCGCCGGCCCCGTTGTTGTACATCACGTCCACGATCGCGTAACGCCAGTGAACGACCACCCTCGCATCGTGGTTTTCAATGACGCGGACGTGAGCGAAGCGGCACTGCTTATCCGACATGTGCTCGGCGCAGCCGGCCGGGCCGCCGCCCTCGGCGCTCTGGTCGCCCACCCAAATCCCGGTTTCCGTGACAAGGTTCATATTGAAGTTGGTGCCTCGCCAAAAGACCATTTTGTATGCATCTTCGTCGAATGTCACCACTACATCGGGATGGTCGGCAACTCTCCAGAGTGCATCCCACTCCTGATAGAACTTCAGCCGGCAATAAACTGCTCCGAAGCTGTCGCCCCCTGCCGGCAGTTGAGGCAGTTTGCGCCATTCGAGCGGCGGCGCACCTTTGGGTTTGCTCGCCTGATAATTTTTCGCAATCTCTTCGCGTGTAAGGCTTCGATTGTAGATTTTCACCTCGTCGATGATTCCGTCGAAGGAATACGACGTGGGAAAGTTGACCTCCTTGCGGACCAGTGCCGCCGGGTCAAGCAGCGTCTTTTTGTGGTTTCTGCCGATCTGAAGGTCCATATCGGCAGCGTAATCGAACCCGCCCTCGATCGGCATCGAGGCTGCGACCTTGCCATCGATGTAAACTCTTATCCCGTCATCTTTGCTGAACGTGCCGGCAATATGGGACCACTTTTCCATGAAAGGTACGGTACCATCGGTTGTGCACTCGTACCACTTGCCGTCAACCGCCAGGTGCAGCCCAACATGTCCGATTACGTCTATCCCAAAGAAGTAGCCGGCCTTGTGGTCCTTTTCCTGGTTGACAATTGCGCACCAGTTCCAGGGGTATGCCTGCGGCGCGATCCAGGACTCCACGGTAAACTCATCTGTGAGCCGCGGCGCATCGGCCGCCCTGCGGACGACCCGCGTCGTAAAACCATCGAGCTTTATCGCACTTCCACTGACTCCGTCGATAAACTTGAAATTCCCCTCGATCTTATCCTTGACTGCGCTGCCGGTGTCCAGCGCTGTCGAGCCCCTGCCTTCATCGAATTTCCACCACGCCGTGGGCCCGTCGTCGGCCGCAGGGGCTGCATTAAACAATAACGCGCCAATCAGACAGCCAAATATCAGTTTTCGCATCAGTCCTCCTTCGCAAGAAGTCCTCACTGAGCAACCGGACCAATCGATACTTTGATCGATCTGGCCGATTCTTTCATTATCCAAACAATCAGGTCAGTGCCGTCAAGGGTACGGCTTCGGCCGAAGCGGAAATTCCTGCCGGGCTTAACAATTTGACCATCGATTTTCAGCACAGCATCGGATTGGCCCCAATTTCTGATAACAAATGCGGGATTTACAACCGGAGAGTTCTCGTCGGCGGCCAACTCAAACTCAAGGCCCGTTTGGTCCTTTGCTTGCCTGGTGAGAAGATACGCCCGCTGGTCCCGGCTGTATTCTTCGCTGCTAAAGCCACTGGCGATAATCTTCAGTTGCGGCGGCTGCAGCCAGGACCGCGCCAAAGGCGCGAGCTTCTCAATCGGCTTATCCGTCAGGCCCATAATGAACCGACCCTCAACGGAACCATCCGGTCTCTGTTTCATCGGCGGCTCAGGGGATGTTACCGCCGAACTCGTGACGCGGTCCGCGACGACGGGATAAAAACCATCGGAAGGATCCAGAGAAGTGGGCCAGTGATTCCAGGTCGGGAATTTCGAGTATTCTTTCCGCAGCTCTTTTGTGCCGCCTCCGTAAGGGATAATGCTCGTGCCCGGCTCGTAGATATAATAAGGCTTGCTGACCGACTTGAAATTCACCACGCTTATGTTTGCGTTGGGCAGCGCATTGGTGAACGGCGCGCCGGTCCTGCCGCTGCTCGGCCACGGGTCCCAACTGTGGCTGCGGATTTCGCCAGCCATATTGGCCGTTGTGATTGCCTCGACATGAAGATTGTCCTCGGCCTTTTCGCCCGGATTATTCAGCGCCGCCGGCTCGGTTATGCTGCACCCATTCACACCGTGGACCTGAAAGTACCGCACCGCCACCCCATCAGGGTAAATGTAGTAGTACTCATCAGCCCACGCGCCCCAACCGGTGAGTCTATCCTGCCGGGCAATCTTGTATAGCACGTCACACAGAGCATAACGCCAATGCACAACCACACGGGCGTCATGATTTTCGATCATGCGGACATGAGCATATCGGCACTGCTTGTCCGACATATGCTCGCAGCAGCCGATGGTCCCGCCGCCGCTCCGTTCGGCGCTCTGGTCGCCGACCCATTTGCCGTTTTCCGTCACCAGGTTCATGTTGTAGTTCGTGCCGCGCCAGAAAACCATTTTGTAGGAGCCCTGGTCAAAATTCACGACGATATCAGGATAGTCATGGACGCGCCAAAGTGCATCCCACTCGGGGTAGAACTTCAATTTGCAGTAAACCGCTCCGAACCTGCTGGGCCCCGCAGGAAGCGCGGGCAGCCTCCGCCATTTCAGGGGCGGACCACCTTTCGGTTTTGCCGCCTGGCAAGCCCCCTCAATTTCTTCGGCCGAAAGGGGCCGGTCGTAAATCTTCAACTCGTCTATTATGCCGTCAAAGCAAGGGATAATCGGAAAATTGACACGGGGGCGGACCAATAAATCGGGATTCATCTTCATCGGCGTAAGGTTTCTGCCTATCTGAAGGTCCGTATCCGCAGCGAATGTGAGGTTGCCTTTGACCGGCAGCGTGCCGGCAGGCTCGCCATCGATGTAAACGGTAATTCCGGCGTCCTTATCAAACGTCCCTGCAATATGCGACCATTTCTCCATAAAAGGTACGGCTGTGTTGGAAGTACATTCATACCATTTGCCGTCAACGGCCAGATGCAGACCAATGCGGCCCAACGCGTCGATGCCGAATAAGTAGCCCGCCTTGCGGTCCTTTTCCTGGTTCACTATCGCGCACCAGGTCCGCGGATACGCCTGCGGTGCAATCCAGGCCTCGATAGTAAAACCATCCGCCAGACGCGGCACATCAGCGGCCCTGCGGACTATGCGCGTCGTGAAACCATCACACTTTATTGCGCTGCCCCGGACGCCCTCGACATAACTGAAATTGCCCCCAATCGAGGCCTCGTTCCGGCTTGCGGTGTCCAGAGCCGTCTTGGCGTCCCCCTGATTGAATTCCCACCATGCGGCCGGATTATTTTCGGCCGCAGAGCCGCAGATACTGCAAATCGACCAGGCCAATATGAAACCAGTCCCGCGGATGAATTCTCGTGTCATCAAACATGCCCTGAAGAAGTTACTTAAACCATTGCAATCACGAGTGATAAACATACCAAAGATTCGCTTCGAGTCAAAGGCAAATTCCATCGGGGCCTGCGACTGCGGAGCAGGGTCGAACCGTAAGAAAAAAATTCACAAAAAAGCGTTGACAAATAGGATTGGCTACTATATTGTAACGTGTATGATGATGAAAGAGTTACTTGCCGTAGTCATTGAAAGTCCACGATTCGATTTCCCGGCTGCATACCGAGTGCCGAAGATGTTCTGCGTACCTGCCGGGGTGGTGGCGCCGGGTCGGCAGGCAATCAGGATAAAGGGAGGTTTTGCCCCCCCGATTTCGTACCCATCAAAATCGTCGCTGCGGGCCGCAAGGCTTTAGCAACATGGTTCTGTTTTCCGTATAGTGGGGCTGTCCGGAGGAGGGTGGCCCCATTTTTTTTACACAGAAAACTGCAAAGGGGAATGCCGCGCGAGCCCCCCTGACGGTCAAGGCTGCCGCTCAACCAACATATTCGCCAAAAAATACACGGAATTTTGTTTTCAGGTTCGGTCCGACCCTGTATAATCGTCTCCGTTGCGAACAGGAGATTCTTTTTGTGGCGAGACGGTCTATTATGCCGAGACTCAGGGGCGCCAAGGCGAGAGAGACAGAGCAGAAGCTGGAGTGCTTCCGCGCAAAGTGCCGCCGGGAAGGCCTGAAGATTACTCCGCAGCGAATGGGGGTTTACAAAGCGCTGACGGAGACAAAGGACCATCCCTCGGCTGAGATGGTTTTCCGCAGGCTCAGGAGCAAGCTGCCGAACATATCGCTGGACACCGTCAACAGGACCCTGCTGACCTTAAGTAAGATAGGGGCAGCCTTCGTGGTGGAAGGCTCAGGGGAACCCAAGAGATTTGACGCAAATCTTCAGAAACACCAGCATTTTAAGTGTGTAAAATGTAAGCGGATTGTTGACTTTCATCACGAACCCTTTGATAATATTTCCGTACCGAAAGGTATTGGAAGAAAATTCAAGGTGCTCAGAAGCACGGTGTATTTCGAAGGCATCTGCGACCGATGCCAAAAGGGGGCAAAAAGTTAACAAACCGATGCAACATTGGAATGCTGAAAGGGGGCAAAGATGGATCTCCGGGGTAGTCAAACCGAAAAGAATCTGCTGGCGGCATTTGCCGGCGAGTCACAGGCCCGCAACCGTTATACTTACTTTGCGAGCCAGGCGCGGAAAGAGGGCTATGAGCAGATAGCGGCGATTTTTGAAGAAACCGCCAACCAGGAAAAAGAGCACGCCAAACGCGAGTTCAAATTCCTCGAAGGGGGCGAAGTGGAAATAATCGCTGCATTTCCTGCGGGCGTTATCGGCAGCACGCTGGAGAATCTAAAGGCCGCCGCGGCCGGTGAGCACTATGAGACAAGCCAGATGTATCCGAATTTCGCCCTCAAGGCCGAAGAGGAAGGCTTCAAGGAAATTGCGGCGTTTTTCAGGCACGTGGCGGTGGCGGAGAACCGCCATAAAGAAAGGTATCTGGCCCTGGCAAAAAACATCAGCGAGGGCGTGGTTTTCAAGCGTCCGAAACCGGTGCGCTGGGTCTGCAGAAATTGCGGTTACGTGCACGAAGGACAGGAAGCACTGAAAGTCTGCCCTGTGTGCGCTCATCCGCAGAGTTTCAACGAGATCGAGGCCGCAAATTACTGAGCACGGGGGTGTTCGCCGCCGCAGGCGATTGTCAATGAAGACTGTTGTTAAACCAGGCATCACACATGCAGCCGTGTTGGCTGCAAGCGCCGTTTTTCTTATGCTTTCGGGCTGCAAGGAGAAAGTTATGAAAGAGCGAAAAGGCATCATAACCATGAAGGGCAACCCGCTCACTTTGTTAGGCGACGAGGTCAAGGTGGGGGACGCGGCCCCTGATTTCGAGGTGGCTGCAAATGATATGTCGGTGGTCAAGGGGGCTTCGTTCCGAGGCAAGGTCTGCATAATTTGCTCGGTACCGTCCCTCGATACCCCCGTCTGCGACACTGAGACGCGAAGATTCAACGAGGAAGCCGGACAATTGGGCAACCAGGTGACTGTCCTTACAATCAGTATGGACCTGCCCTTCGCCCAGAAACGCTGGTGCGGCGCGGCGGGTATCAAGAATGTTCAGACGCTTTCCGACCACCGGGAGGCCTCATTCGGCGCCGCTTTCGGCGTGCTCATCAAAGAGCTGCGGCTGCTCGCACGGGCCGTTTTTGTCGTGGACAAGGCGGGCGTTATAAGGTACATACAACTCGTGGGTGAGCTTTCGAAAGAGCCGGACTACGACGCGGCCCTAAAAGCGGCGAAGGACTTGCTCTAACGCAGGCCTTCGGCTAAAATATGGCCTGTGACTGTAAATTGCGAGGGAATGGATTCCTCCACACAGGCGATTCTCCTGTGGACAAAGGGGTGGTAACATGATGCAGCTCAAACCAAATGTCTACGCCGTCAGGGCAATTGACTGGGACAGAAGATTGTTTGACGAACTAATCCCTTTGCCCGATGGCACAAGCTATAACGCCTACCTTATAAAGGGCAGCGAAAAAACGGCACTGCTCGATACCGTGGATCCGACCAGGACAGAGGTGCTGATTGATAATCTTGTCAGACTCGGCGCGGGGAAGATTGATTACCTGATTAGCCACCACGCCGAACAGGACCATTCCGGCGCCATCCCCGATGTGCTGATGCTCTACCCGAACGCCAGGGTCGTCACCAACCCCAAGTGCAAAGACATGCTCATAGATTTGCTCAACGTCGATGCGGACAGGTTCATCACAGTTGACGACGGCCAGACGCTTTCGCTCGGCGACAAGACTCTCCAGTTCATCTATATCCCCTGGGTTCACTGGCCCGAGACCATGGGCACATACCTGCAGGAAGACAGAATATTGTTCCCCTGCGATTTCTTCGGCTCGCACATGGCTACAAGCAGTCTGTTTGTCGATGACGAGGCGCTCGTTTATGAGGCCGCAAAGAGGTACTACGCGGAGATTATGATGCCTTTCCGCGGCCCCATCAGGAAGAACCTCGAAAAAATAGAGGACCTGCAAATTGAGATGATTGCCTCCAGTCACGGCCCCATCTACGACAAGCCTGAGTTTATCATCAACGCCTACAAAGATTGGGTCAGCGACAACGTAAAGAACGAAGTGGTCCTGCCATACATTTCAATGCACGGCAGCACAAAGAAGATGGTCGAGCACTTCGTAAATGCCCTGATTGAAAGAGGTATTACAGTAAGGCAGTTCAACCTTACCGTTACCGACATCGGCAAACTGGCAATATCGCTCGTCGATGCCGCCACAATCGTGCTCGGCTCCGGCACCGTTTTGACCGGCGCGCATCCTCAGGTTGCCTACGCCGCGATGCTGGCCAATGCCCTCAGGCCGAAAACAAGATTCGCTTCCATTATCGGCTCATACGGATGGGGCGGCAAAATGGTCGAGCAAATCACCGGCCTTATTCCGAATCTCAAGGTCGAAATCCTTGAGCCGGTGATAGCAAAAGGTCATCCTAAAGACGATGATTTTGCAGCCCTCGACAAACTGGCTGACAAAATCCTCGCCAAACACAAGGAACTCAATATCGCCTGAACAAATTGAAGAATGACAAGACTACGAAAGGGGGAAGAAATGGCACAGAAACTCGAAGTGTACAAATGTATGGTGTGCGGTAATATCGTGGAAGTGCTGCACGGCGGCGCCGGCGAGCTGGTCTGCTGCGGCGAGCCCATGAAGAAGATGACCGAGAACACCGTTGATGCCGCCAGGGAAAAACACGTCCCGGTAATTGAGAAAATCGACGGCGGCTTCAAGGTCAAGATAGGCAGCGTCGCACATCCGATGGAAGAGAAACACTACATAGAGTGGATCGAGCTGCTCGCCGACGGCAAGGCCTATCGGCAGTTCCTCAAGCCCGGCATGCAGCCAGAGGCAGTATTCAACATACAGGCCAAATCGGTCACTGCCAGAGAATACTGTAACCTTCACGGCCTGTGGAAAGGAGAATAGAAAATGATTGGCAAGAAGATGCAGAACGCCCTCAATGAGCAGGTCAACGCCGAGCTCTACTCGGCTTATTTGTACCTCGCAATGGAGGCCTATTTCGAATCCGCGAACCTGCCCGGATTCGCCAACTGGATGCGCGTGCAGACACAGGAAGAAGTCTCCCACGCGATGAAGATTTACGATTACGTCAACGGGCGCGGCGGCCGGGTCATGCTCAAGCAAATAGCCGGCCCCCCCACCAAATGGGATTCGCCCCTGGCCGCCTTCGAAGCCGCGTCAAAGCACGAGCAGAAAGTCACCGGCCTGATTAACGACCTGGTGAACCTGGCCATCGAGGAAAAAGACCACGCCGCAAATATGTTTCTGCAGTGGTTCGTGAATGAGCAGGTCGAGGAAGAAAAGAACGCCGACGAAATCGTACAGAAACTCAAGCTGATGGCGGATGCCCCGGGGGCCATGTACATGCTCGACAACGAAATGGCACAGCGGGTGTTTACCCCGCCTGCAACTCAAGGAGAATGATATGGGTATCACCTTTACCGCAGATGAAATCTTCGAAATGGCAGAACAAATCGAAAGAAACGGCGCCGAGTACTATCGCGAAGCGGCCCGGAACGCCTCGGACAAGGACATAAAGCAGATGCTTCTCAGCATGGCCGCCATGGAAGACGGGCACCTGCAAACCTTTGAGCAGATGAGAAAAGAGCTGAGCGGCCGCGAGAAAGAGCCGATATCCTTCGACCCCGACAATCAGGGCACAATGTACCTGCAGGCAATGGCCGATGCACGCGGTATGGAAGGAAGAATAAGCCCCGCGAAGAAACTCACCGGCAATGAGTCAACAAAGGAAGTCCTCGATATCGCCATCAACTCCGAGAAGGATTCCGTCGTCTTCTACCTCAATCTGAAGGATTTGGTGCCGGTCAGGGCGGGCCGGCAGAAAGTCGAAGAGATTATCATGGAAGAGCTCAGCCATATAACGAGCCTGCTGAGAAAGCTCAAGACATTGAAGTAGCCTGTGGCCGGGCAGTTCCACGGGCAAGCTAAACCCGGAGCCACAGATGCTGGATCTGGAATCGCTGTTCAAGCTGAGTTACGGAATGTGCATAGTCGGCTCAAGGAAGGAGGACCGATTGAACGGCTGTATTGTCAACACCGTCTTTCAGATCACACCCGAGCCCCCCATGGTGGCCGCCAGCATCAACAGGGCGTGTCTGACCCATGAATACATCAGCAACAGCAGAGTCCTCAGCGTCTCTATACTGAGCACTGATGCGCCTATGCCTTTCATCGGCCGGTTCGGATTCAGGTCCGGCAGAGACGCCAACAAGTTTGAGCAGGTCAACTTCAAAACAGGCCGGACGGGCTCGCCTATAGTCCTGGACAACACCGCAGCCTTTTTGGAGGTCGAAGTCACCGACAGCATCGATATCCTGACCCACACGTTGTTTATCGGTAAAATCGTGGCCTCCGAAACGCTTGACGACGAAGCTGTGCCTATGACATACGACTACTACCGTGACATAAAGCACGGCAGGACGCCGAAAACCGCTGCCACGTATATCAGCGTTGAACCGAAACTGCAAAAACAGAAGGAGCCTAAAGAATGAAGAAATACGAGTGTACTCTTTGCGGATATGTCTATGACCCCCAGTTGGGCGACCCCGACAACGGCGTCGAAGCCGGAACCGCCTTCGAGGACCTGCCGGATGACTGGGTCTGCCCAGACTGCGGCGCCGGCAAAGAAGAGTTCGAGCCGGTCGAAGACTAAGAGCCTATCCTGATAACCTGTATGGAATTGTCATGTTGAGCGAAGTGAAACATCCGGCCGGTGAATGGGCAAAGGGCCCGTCTGTGGGCTTGAGATTCTTCGCTGCGCTCAGAATGACAACGACTTTCTGGTCTATAGGGGTTATTCGGATAGGCCCTAAGCTCGACTTTTGCCAATTTTTAGGCTATTGAACGATGGATAGCAGATTCATTATACCAGCAAACGGACTCCTGCCGATGCTTATTATTGTTTACGACAATAAGTTCGGAAAGGAGTCCATTATGCTTACTATTCCATCG